>NZ_JBVIVK010000015.1:17133-212356 GCF_055595715.1 Streptomyces sp. NPDC040410 | reverse complement strand
GAGAGGCAAGTTGTCGGAACGTCGACTTGGATATGACCACCCAAGATCAACGATCACGGGGCCCGCACAGCAACGCGTTGTTTCCAGACAGCTTCGGGCGATCCCGAGCCGCTGCCACTGACCGCCCGAGAGTTCGTGCCCGCCGCTGAAGTTGCGGGCCAGCAGAGTGTCCAGTCCGCGCGGGAGGTCCATGACCACCTCCTCGGCGCCCGCCTCCGCGACCGCCTCCGTCACCCGCTCGTCGGTGAGCGGCGCCGAGGAACGGCCCACCGCCACGTTGACGCGGGCCGTGAACGGCCACCGCTTGAAGTCCTGGGCCACCATCGCGACGCGTTCGGCGAGGCGGCGCCGGTCGGCGGTCGCCGCGTCCACCTCGTCCCACAGGATCCGGCCGCTGTCGGGGGCGTACAGGCCGGCCAGCAGCTTCACCAGGGTTGTCTTGCCGGAACCGTTCTCACCGACCAGCGCGACGATCTTGCCGAGCGGGACGGTGAGCGTCACGTCCTCCAACGCGGGTCGGGTCGGGTCACCCGGATAGCTGAAGGTGACGTGCTCGAAGCGGATCTCGCGCGGTTCCTCGGGCAGCGCCGCGCCGCCCGCCGGAATGGCCCGCTCGGCCGCCTCGACGTAGAGCCGCTGCAGATCGCCCACGAACACTGCCTCCTCGTGCAGCGCGTTGACCTCCACGACCAGCGTGTCGAGGCTCTGCGAACCCGCGCGGATGGCGATCACGGCCGTGCCCGCCACCGACAGGGCCATCGCGCCCGCCAGCAGCAGCCCGCCCAGCGTCGCGTACGTCGCCGCCGTGGCCAGGCCCGTCCAGGCCGCCGCGATCAGGCCCGTACGGGCGGCCAGCCGGGACAGGCGGGCCTGCTCGGCCTCCGCCGTCTCGGACATCGAGCGGAAGTGCCGCAGCAGAAACGGGCCCACGCCGTGGACGCGGATCTCCGGGGCGGCCTCCGGCTCGATGAGCAGTGCTCCGAGCAGCCGTCCCGCGCGCGCGTGCTGCACCCAGGCATGGAAGGACTCGTAGCGCCGACGGGCGATGGTCAGCGCGCTCCAGCCACTCGGCAGCGTCATCGTCACCAGCAGCGGGAGCAGCGCCGGGTGCAGCACGGTCAGCACGCCCGCCGCGGCGACCAGCGAGATCATCGCGTTCATCACGCGTGTGGCGAACGAGATCATGCGGCGGGCGGAGGCGGCGCCGTACTGGGCCGTGTCCAGCAGTTTGTGGAAGGCGTGGTCCTCGATCGCGGCCAGCTCCACCTCGGCCGCCCGCTCCAGATACAGCTCGGTGGCGACCCGCTCCACCTTCGGCTCCAGGCGCCCGGTGGCATACGTCGACGTCGCCCGCAGCAGCGCCCCGACCAGCATCACGGCGGCCATCACGGTCAGCGCGGGGAGGGCGCCGCGCAGCCGTTCCTCGATGGCGCCGCCGCCGATCAGCCGGCCCAGCACGCTGTTGACCGCGAGCAGACTCACCGCCTGGGCCGCGCCCCGGCCCGCCTCGGCGGCCAGCACGGCGCGGGCGGCCGACCGGTCGGCCTGCCAGGCCAGTCGGAAACTGGACGCCAGCAGGGCGGGCAGCCGGGTCGTCATGGCCCGGAAGTTCAGCTCCAGGAACGCGTCCGAGTGTGTGTTCCAGCCCATGTCGTAGCGCAGCGGGCCGCCGAAGAGCAGCCGCTCCGACTCGGAGACCTCGGGTGTGCCACCGTCCTTGCCCACGGCACGTCTCTTGCCCACCGCCGACCTCCCCCGATCGTGGACGAACGGCCACTATCGCGGGGCGGGCTGCTTCGGGGCAGGGCGCGTGCGGGGGAGACGGGAACGCGCGGGCGTACGCCCTGGTGAGGTGCGGTGGCGCGTCTGACCTGCGCTGTGGCGGGTGTCTGACGGGCGCTGTGGGCGATCGCGGCGCACGGTGAGACCGCCGGGACGGCTCGGGTCCGAACGGTGCTGTGGGGCGTTCCTGACGTGCGCCGATTACCGGTGTTCTACACGCTGACCGGCCGCGACCACGTGGGGAGCAAGCCCGTCAGCCGGCACAGGGCCAGGTAGAGCGGTATCGGCGGGGTGTAGGGGAGGGCGCCGTCCGGCCTGTGGATCAGGCCCGGTACGCCCGGGGCTTCGGGCAGGACTGCGCCGGTGGCGTAGTGCGCGGGGGCCGGCCACTCCAGTGCGTAGTCGGAGTCGGACGGCACGATCCACCACCAGTGCGTCTCGTCGGCGTAGACGCATCCCACGCGCGGCAGCAGGGGCATCAGCGGCGGGCCGAGGCGGGCGGGTATCACCACCGCGTCGCAGCCCAGCGGGGACGTCATACCGACGGGGACGGGCAGTCGCCGGGGCGTTGCCGACGTGCCTACTCCCGTGGGCTGGTTACGGCGAATGCGGACCAGTGTGTCCAGGCTCCGCACCCGGGCACTGCCGGGCGCAGTGCTCACGCTCTCCACCAATCATGGCTCCGGTCGATCGGGGGGAGGCCCAAGGCCCCCGTCCCGTCGGCCGTCGGCCCGTGTGCCTCCGCCTCGTCCTCGCCGCCCGAGCCGCCGGCCGGGCCGGGCTTCGGCCGGGCCCCCCAGCCCAGGTCGTTGCGCGGGACGTCGGCGTCGTCACGGGGGGTGTCGGCCTTGCGCGGCAGTTCCGCCCACACCAACAGCCCGGGGCCGTGTTCATGGGCACCCCAGGCATGGCACAGCGCGTCGACGAGGAGCAGTCCCCTCCCGTGCTCCTCCTCGGGCCGCTGCGGGGACGGATGGGGCTCGCCAGGCGCGCAGCCCTCGTCCCGCACGGCTATGCGCACCAGGTCGTCGACGTCGTGCAGTTCGCAGACGACGATGGTGCTCGCGGTGTGCACTATGGCGTTGGTGACCAGCTCGGAGACCACCAGGGCCGCCGTGTCGCAGGTGTCCTCGCAGACCGACCAGCCGGTCAGCCGGGCCCTTGTCAGGCGTCTGGCGTGCGCGGGAGAACCCGGATGTGCGGCCAGCTCGAAACGGAACCGGCGCTCGGCAGAGGCCCTTTCGGGGCCCACTCCCGCGGCGGCACCGAGACCTTGGGGTCGGCCTGCGGCGGCGTCTGTTCCTAAGGGCGCGGACGGAATCACGCTTGCCACTATCGCCCCGTCGTGAACACTTGGCAAGTGTCACTCTGAAAAATGCAGAGTGCTGTGTGACGCGGTGAAGGGCCGTGGCACACTGCTCGCAACAGCACGTCGAGCGGCGCCAGTTGGGATCGGCGGAGATCCGTACAGATCTTCGAATGGGTCTTCGAATGGCGCCGCAGGGCTGTCAGCATTCTTTCTTCGGCGGCCTGATTCCCTTGTGGCCGTCCAGCCGGGGACTTTGTGGAGGTGAAGCGTGAGCGAACCGCGGTCCGCGCCGACCGTCGGCCAGGTCGTCCTCGGCCGGCGCCTGCTGGACCTGCGGGAATGCGCCGGGCTCAAGCGCGAGGAGGCCGCTCGCATCCTCCGCGTCGCCCCCGCCACGGTCCGCCGTATGGAGATGGCCGAAGTCGCGCTCAAAATCCCCTATCTGCAACTGCTCCTGAAGGCCTATGGAGTTTCCGACGAGGAGGCGGAGGCATTCGTCCAGCTGGCCGAAGAAGCCAACCGTCCCGGTTGGTGGCAGCGGTTCCACGACGTCCTGCCCGGCTGGTTCTCCATGCATGTCAGCCTGGAGGGCGCCGCGTCCCTCATCCGCGAGTATGAGCCGCACTTCGTGCCCGGGCTCTTGCAGACCGAGGACTACGCGCGTGGCGTCCTGGAGTCCGGTGCCATCGGCCAGACGAGTCCCGAGGACATCGAGCGCCATGTGGCCCTGCGCATGCAACGCCAGGATCTGCTCACCCGCCGGGACGCTCCCAGGCTTTGGGTCGTGATGGACGAGACCGTGCTGCGCCGCCCCGTCGGCGGCCCGGAGGTGATGCGTGCCCAGATCGGCAAACTTCTCGAGGCCACGAAGCTGCCCAATGTGACGCTCCAGGTCGCCCCGTTCGACAACGGGCCGCACCCCGGCACATACGGGCCCTTCGTGCTGTTCCGATTCGCCGTGCCCGAACTCCCGGACATGGTCTACAGCGAGTACCTGACCGGAGCCGTCTACCTCGACGCGCGCGCCGAGGTGGCGACCCACCTGGAGGTCATGGACCGCATGGCGGCGCAGGCCGCTACAGCGCATCGCACGAAGGAGATCCTCCGGGATCTCCGCAAGGAGTTGTGAATGGATCGCATCAAGCCGCGCAAACCCGTCTACAACGGCATGCCCGCGCGGGAACTGGGCAGCGAGGGCTGGCACAAGCCGTGGAGCGGCGGAAACGGCGGGAACTGCCTGGAGGCCATGAAGCTCGCCGACGGCCGGATCGCCGTCCGCCAGTCCACGGACCCGGACGGTCCGGCCCTGATCTACACCACCGACGAGATGACGGCCTTCATCGAGGGCGCGAAGGCGGGGGTGGCCGACTTCCTGCTGTCCTGAGACGCCGCTTCTTGATGGTCCGCCGATTCCCCTAAAAATTGCGCCGAGTTGTGAGCACCTGAGTGGCGTCCTGAATGCGTCCTGAATGAGCGCTGAATGAGTACTGAGCCGATCACCTACTGCCGCATGACCTTGTGGAGCCCATCGTGAACCGGGCAGCCCCCTGCCGAGATCGACACGAGCAGGCCACGCTCGCCCTGCGCTCCAGGGACGAGTTCACCCGCTCACGATCAACACCTGGAACCGGGTTGCGCTGTCGACGGGAAAGATCGCCGGGACGGACGATCGGCGCCAGGTCCTGTCGTCACATTCCCGTCGTCCGCCCGGAGGGCGGGGCAGGCGGGAATGTGACGACAGGACCCGGACCGGCCCGCTGTTTTCGCGGCTACACCCTCATCGGGCGGTCGTACGGCCCGATCGGCGCCGGCAGCCGTGAACTGCCCGTCAGGAGGCGGTCGACGGCCGCCGCCACCGCCCGCCCCTCCGCGATCGCCCACACGATCAGCGACTGGCCGCGGGCGGCGTCCCCCGCGGCGAACACTCCGGGCACGCTGGTGGCGAATCCGGCGTCCCGCGCTATCGTGCCGCGGAGCTCCAGCTCCAGCCCCAGTTGCTCGATCAGCCCGTCCTCCCGGTCGGGTCCGGAGAAGCCGAGGGCGAGCAGCACGAGGTCGGCGGGGAGCGTCCGGCCGGTCCCCGACACCGGGCGCCGCTCCTCGTCCACCTCGGTCAGGTGCAGCGAGCGCACCCGCCCGTCCGTGTCGCCGGTGAAGCGGAGCGTCGACGCCGCGAACAGCCGCGCGTCCGCGTCCGCCGCGGGTGCGCTGCGCAGGTCGCGGGCCTCCTCGTGCGCGGCCGACAGCCGGTAGATCTTCGGGTACGTCGGCCAGGGGTCGCTGTCCTCGTCGCGCTCGGCGCCCGGCTGGGCGTAGATGTCCAGCTGGGTGACGGACGCGGCCCCCTCCCGGACCGCGGTGCCCAGACAGTCGGCCCCGGTGTCGCCGCCGCCGACTATGACGACGTGCTTCCCGGCGGCCGACATCGGGGACGTCACCAGGTCGCCCTCGCACACCCGGTTGGCCAACGGCAGATATTCCATCGCCTGGTGGATGCCGGCCAACTCCCTTCCTTGAACATGAAGTTCACGCCAGGCTGTCGCCCCCGTGGCGATCACCACGGCGTCGTAGCGCGCCCGCAACTCGGCCGCCCCGACGTCCCGTCCGACCGCCGTGGACGTACGGAACTTGGTCCCCTCGGCCCGCATCTGCTCCAGCCGCCGCTCCAGATGGTGCTTCTCCATCTTGAACTCGGGGATGCCGTACCGCATCAGGCCACCGAGCCGGTCGTCCTTCTCGTACACGGCGACCGTGTGCCCCGCCCGGGTCAGCTGCTGTGCCGCGGCCAGGCCGGTGGGCCCCGATCCGATCACCGCGACGGTGCGTCCGGACAGCCGATCCGGCGCCCTCGGCGGCGCGAAACCGAGCTCCCAGGCCCGGTCGGCTATGGCGACCTCGACGTTCTTGATGGTGACCGCGGGCTGGTTGATGGCGAGAACGCAACCCGCCTCGCACGGAGCCGGACACAACCGCCCCGTGAACTCGGGAAAGTTGTTCGTCGCGTGCAGCCGGTCGGCTGCGGCCCGCCAGTCGTCCCGGGAGACCAGGTCGTTCCACTCGGGGATCAGATTGCCGAGCGGACAGGCCTCGTGGCAGAACGGGACGCCGCAGTCCATGCAGCGGTCGGCCTGTTTGTTGATGATGGGCAGCAGTGCCCCGGGGACGTACACCTCGTCCCAGTCCCCGACCCGCTCCTCGACGGGCCTGCGGGGCCACTCCTGGCGCGGAGTGTGCATGAATCCCTTGGGATCGGCCATGGGCCGTCTTCCTTGCGTACGCGTGCGACGGGGCCGTGCGTCATCGGCCGGCACTCTTTCGGCCACGATACGTCCCGTGGGGCGCCCGTGCAGAGTGGGGGGGACAGCGCTTTCTGCGTGGATCTTCCCAAGTGAGAGCCAAGGCATTCTCGGACGGGAGCCCGGGTCCCCGTGAGGCGACCGGGGTCTCCGTGAGGCGATGGCCGGTCTTCGGAGGCGACGGCCGGGTCTTCGGAGGCTAGGGTCGGGGCCCTCTCGGACGGGCGGCAGTTGTCTCTCAGGTGAGCGCCAGCACGAATGCCACCGCCGCTCCGGCCGAGGCGACGGTGCGGACGTGGTTCCACATCGTCCACTCACGCACGTACGTGGGCCAGTACGCCGCCGTTTCCGCGGTGCCCGGGTCAAGCTCGAGCAACGCGTCGTTGCGCGGCACGTTCGCGACCATAGTCAGCGCGAACGATCCGAACAGATACAGCGCGCCACCCACCAGCAGCTCGACCGCCCCCTCGTCCGGCCACAACACGAACGTCACCACGGCGATCACCGCGCACAGCACCGCGGAGCCGACGAACAGGAACATGAAGGGCGGCCGCACCGCGGCCACGTTGATCGCGTTCATCGCGGCGACGCCCTGCGCGGGCGGCAACGAGGCCAGCCCTCTCACCACAAAGGTCGAGAACCCGCAGAAGACGCCGGCCACCAGGCCGGTACCGAGCACACCCAGCACCGTCAGTACGAAGTACGGCCCATCGATCACGCCGACATCAACTCCCGCATCGAGCCGAGACTCTGCCCGGCACCACCCGTCACCACCGTCACCGCCGTCACCACAAGCGAATTCCCGCCCGGGCACGGCGACCATGGCCGAACCGCCCGGGGGCAGGCGCGAACGTCCGAGGGCCGGTCCTCACCGGCCCGGCGCCCGACGACCCGCCGACTCCTCCGCCTCCGCACCCGCCGCCTCCCGCCACTTCCCGAGCACCGTCTCCACGACCGCCGATATACGCCGCCGCGCCTCGTTTCGCGCCACCCCACTCATCAGCAGCTGGTCGTACGGCGTGTCCAGATGTCTTACGGAGGCCACGACCGCCGAGGTCACCGCCCCCGTGGACAGCGCCCGCCCCGCAGCGCTCCGGCCCACCCGCCCGCTGCCCCGCACCGAGGCGTGCGCGGCGATGTCCTGCGCCCGGTCCGCCGGACACCCGGGGAACAGCCGTAGTATCTCCGCCGCGAACGCGTCCGTGAACCGCACGTCCCGCGCCGCCCGCAGCCGAGCGTCGCGCACCCGGCGCCGCCGCCGCGCCTCCGCGTCCGCCAGACACCGCTCCTCGGCACGGGCGAGCCCCGCCTCCTCGACGAGGACGCCCTGCCGCTCGTAACGGCCCTTGCGCCGGTTGAACCGCACGACCACCGCCGACAGCGCACTCTCCTGTCTCGACCGTCGCGTCAGGGCCGTGTCGCCGCGCGGCAGGAACACCAGATGCCCGAGGTCGGCACAGTCGAGACACCGCGGTGCACCGTCCTCGAGGACGAGCAGCGACAACGGCCCGCCGCTGCACTCCGCGCAGTGGCGTCGCTTGAGGGGCTGGATGACGAGAAGCCCGGTGCGGTGCGGGGGAGTTGCGAGGCGTGCCATACGCGGTTCATTCCCCCTGACACGGTCGGACCTACTCGGTTCGATCATGCCGTTGCCGTTGCGGTCGCGCGCACGAGCGGAACGCATCCTGACCGGGCCCTGACGCATCATGGGCGGTGTGCGACTCGAAGCGATCACCTGGTACCGGCTCGGCGACCTCCTGGCCGAGCGCCTGCTCGATCTGCAGCCGGCTGACGGGAGCCCCTGGCCCCGCATCGCGTTCGACGGCGCCCCGGCGGCCCGGCCGGGAGACCTCGCCGAGCGGGTCTCGGAGGCCCTGCGCGTACGAGGCCGCCCTTCGCTCGTCGTGGGAACCGAGGGCTTCCTGCGCCCGGCCTCGCTCCGCCTCGAGTACGGCCACCGGGATCCGGAGGCCTACTACAACGGCTGGTTCGACACGAGCGCCCTGTGGCGTGAGGTCTTCGGTCCGCTCGAACCCGGCGGTTACGGCCGCGTCCTGCCCGACCTGTGGGACGGATCGCGCCACACGCAGCTCCTACGTCCAACTCCCGCCCGGGAGCATGCTGTTGCTCCACGGCCCTCTCCTGCTGAACCACTGGTTCCCCTTCGATCTGACCGTCCACGTCCTGCTCTCACCCGGCGCCCTGCGCCGCCGCACCCCCGAGGCGGAGCACTGGACACTCCCCGCCTTCGAGCGCTACGAGGCCGAGACAGACCCGGCCGCCATAGCCGACGTCCTCGTGCGCGCCGACGACCCGCGCCATCCGGCTTGGAGCGGCTGATCCGTGACGCTCCAGGCCGGACAGCCGGACACGGCGACACCCTGCTCTTCTCCTCCACCGACGGACGCCAGAAGGCGCGCAAACTCGCTGTGACCCCCGCATCAGCCTGTCGGTCTTCGACCTCGCCAACCCATTCGACCTCGCCAACCCCTACACCTCGGTCGAGATCCGCGGCACCGCCGAGATCGTTCCGGACGAGGGCAAACGGCTCCCGTACGAGCCCGCCGAGAAGGACGACGAGGTCCGTGTGATCGTCCGCGTCGTCCCGCAGAAGATCGTGGCTTTCCCGGTCTGAGGGCGTCCGGGTGCGTACGCCGGGCGGCGCGGCGAGAATGAAGGGCGCCGGTATCAGCGGAGCGACCCGCGCCGCGCCGGCCGTCCGGCACCGGGAGGTACTCCATGACCACAGCCGGAGACATCATGCACCGTGGTGCCCAGTGGATCCCCGCCCACGAGACCCTGGACCGCGCCGCACAGTTGATGCGCGAGCTGAACGTCGGAGCCCTGCCCATCGGCGACGACAACGAACGGCTCTGCGGCATCCTCACCGACCGCGACATCGTCATCGGCTGCGTGGCCATGGGCCATGACCCGGCCAAGGTCACGGCGGGCGAGATGGCCCAGGGCACCCCGCACTGGATCGACGCGGGCGCCGATGTCAGCGATGTGCTCCACGAGATGCAGGAGCACCAGATCCGCCGGCTTCCCGTCATCGACAACAAGCGCCTGGTCGGCATGATCAGCGAGTCCGACCTGGCACGGCACCTGACGGAGCACCAGATCGCCGAGTGGGCCGAGAGCGTCTACGCCAGGACCCCTGCCCGACCCTGAACCCTCGCCCCAGACCTTCGCCCCGGACCTCGCCCCTGATCCGCGCTCCGGACGGAGCTCCGGTCAGAGCCAGCCGTTGCGTCGGAAGCCGCGGTACAGCGCCAGACACGCGACGGATATCACGCCTATGACGAACCCGTAGCCGTACCGCCAGTGCAGCTCCGGCATGTGCTCGAAGTTCATGCCGTACACCCCGCAGACCATCGTGGGTACGGCGATCACCGCGGCCCATGCCGTGATCTTCCGCATGTCCTCGTTCTGTGCGACCGTCACCTGGGCGAGATGCGCCTGCAAGATCGAGTTGAGCAGCTCGTCGAAGGCGGCGATCTGCTCCTTGGCCCGCAGCAGGTGGTCGGAGACGTCTCGGAAGTAGGCCTGTATCTCCGGGTCGATCACTCGTATCGGCCGAGTGGCGAGGTCCTCGAGCGGGCGGCCGAGCGGAACCACGGCCCGCTTCAGCTCCAGCAGTTCGCGCTTGAGCTGGTAGATGCGCCCCGGATCGGCCCGTGCGCCGTTCTCCGCGAACACGTCCGTCTCGACCTGGTCGATGTCCTCGTGCACGGAGTCGGTGACGCTCAGATAGTCGTCGACCACGTGGTCCGCGATCGCGTGCAGCACCGCGGCCGGGCCCTTGGCGAGCTGCTGGGGATCGGACTCCAGCTCCTCGCGCAGCGGGCCGAGCGATCCGTGCCGCCCGTGGCGCACCGTGACCACGAAGTCCTGGCCGGCGAACACCATGATCTCGCCGGTGTTCACCACCTCGCTGGTCTCCGTGAGTTCCTCGTGCTCCACGTAGCAGACCGTCTTGAACACGGCGAACAGCGTCTCGCCGTAGCGCTCCAGCTTCGGGCGCTGATGGGCCTCGACCGCGTCCTCGACTGCCAGCGGATGCAGGTCGAAGAGCTCGGCGATGCCCACGAACTCCTGGTCCGTCGGCTCGTGCAGGCCCAGCCAGACGAAGCCGTCACGTTGTTTGCGTACCTGTTCCACGGCGTCGACCAGATCAGCGCCCCCGGGGACCCGGACGCCGTCCCGGTACGTCACGCAGTTCACCACGGACGAGCCCAGCGGGGACCGGGCGGGGTGGCTCAGGTCGACGCGCGGGCGCCGCCGGGCCAGCCCTGCCACCGTGCGGAGGCCGCCGACCCTGCCGAGGCTGGTGACCTTCCGCAGATTCCCTGCCATGGACATCTGGATCTCCTTGCGTGGATCTCCTCGCGCCGCATTCCTGCGCCTTGACGCGCCAGTCTGCCAGGTCGGCATGACCGGCGGAGAAGCCTGTGGGAACAAGGCGTTCCGCTTGGTTCCCGGCTGTGGACGAAGGGTGTCGAGCGTATTCCGCACGACCCGAGGCCCTCTGGCGGAGATCTCGCAGTCTCCGAGCGTCGACCACTCCGGACAAGCCGGGCAACTGGGAAGATCAAGACATGACGCGAATCGACGGACACCTCTTCGACAACCGGCAGACCGAGGCGGGCGGGCATTTCGACGCCTTCGCCGCCCTGTTCGATCCCACGACCTTCCGGCACCTCGAAGCGCTGGGCGCAGGACCCGGCTGGCGCTGCTGGGAGGTCGGCGCCGGCGGCACCTCCGTCGTGTCCTGGCTGGCCAAGAGGGTCGGGCCGACCGGGCGGGTCGTCGCGACCGACATCGACACCTCCCGGCTCGCCTCGGCCTCCCGCCCGCCGGTCGAGGTACTCGTCCACGACGTGGGGACTCAGGAGCCGCCCGGCGAGAGCTTCGATCTGGTGCACGCCCGGCACGTCCTCGTTCATGTGCCGGACCGGGAAGGGGCTTTGCGGTCGATGGTCAAGGCCCTGCGTCCTGGCGGGCGGCTTCTGGTCGAGGACGCCGATCCCGCCCTGCAGTCCCTGCTCTGCCCCGAGGAGTACGGCCCGGAGCAGCAGTTGGCGAACCGGCTGCGGCACGGCTTCCGCAAGCTGCTCGCCGACCGGGGTTCCGACCTCTCCTACGGCCGCAGGCTTCCGCGTCTGCTGCGCGAGGCCGGCCTGCGCCGGGTGGAGGCGGACGCGTACTTCCCCGTCGCTTCGCCCGCCTGTGGCGACTTGGAGTCCGCCACCATCCGCCAGATCCGCCCCCGGCTGGTGGCCGCGGGCCTGGCCACGGACGAGGAGATCGACCGCCATCTGGCGAACGTCGCGTCCGGCGCCATGGATCTGGCGACCTTCCCGATGATCTCGGCGTGGGGGCGCAAAGGTTAGACGGGAAGGCGGGCCGGTGGGAGCGATGTCCCTCGGCGGTCAGTCCGGTGCAGGCATCCTCCGGCGGTCGGTCCGGTGCAGGGGTCGTCCGGCGGTCAGCCCGGCTCAGGGCCACCGCCCGGCGTCAGCCCGGTATCGGCGGTCTGCCCCCCACCCGCTGCACTGCCAGCGCCCCCGCCCCGCACCCCTCCCTCGCCGCCGCGTCCGGCGCGGCGCCCGCGAGCAGGGCTGCGAGGAACGCTCCCGTGAAGGCGTCACCGGCCCCCGTGGTGTCCCGGGGCGTCACCGGCACGGCGGGGACCCGGGCGCTCACGGCGCCGGACCGGGCCACGAGCGCACCGTCCGCCCCTTGCTTGGCCACCACCAGTGGGATGTGGCGGCTCAGCTTGGCCGCCGCGTCCGCCGCATCGGGCAGCCCGGTCAGCAGGCACGCCTCGTCACGGCTGGGCAGCAGCACGTCCACGCCTTCGACGAGTGCCAGAAAACGGTCGACCCCCAGCTCCTCCAGGAAGCCGGCCGACGCCGGATCCAGGCTCACCGGCACGCCACGCGCGCGGGCCGACCCGATAGCCACCGCCACCAGCGCGCGGCTTGCCTCGGAGAACAAGAGGTAGCCCGACAGGTGCAGCCGCACGACGCCGTCGAGCAGCGCCTCGGACCAGTCATCGGGGTCGAGGCGCAACGAGGCGCCGCTGTCCGTGAGGAACGTCCGCTCGGCCGCGGCATCCGTGTCGACGAGGCAGATCACCGTGCCGGTCGGCGCCTGCGGATCGACGACTAGCCTGGGCCGTACACCGCAGGCGGCCAGCTCCCGTTCGTGCCACGCGGCCGAGTCCGCGCCGACCCGGCCGAGCAGCCGCACCTCCGCGCAGCCGGAGTGGGCCGCCCAGCAGGCCGCATTCGCTCCCGCGCCGCCGGGCAGCGTCCGGATCGCGGCGGCCGTGTCCGTGCCCGGCGCGAGTGGCCCCCTGCGCCGGGCGACGACGTCCGTGATCACGTCCCCGACTACCAGCAGCGCACCGTTCGGCCCCGTTGTCACGCCGTGGCCCAGGCCGCCGCGATCCGTCCCGCGAGCCGCACGTTGCCGCGCACCGCCGCAAGGTTGGCGCTCAGCGAGGCACCGTCGGTGTGGCGCACCAGGTAGTCCAGCAGGAAGGGCGTGACCGCCTGGCCCGTCACGCCCTCCTGCTCGCACGCGTGCAGCGCGTCTGCGAGGACACGCGCGTGCAGCCCGGGATCCAGCTGCTCCGCCTCGGGGACGGGATTGGCGACGATCAGTGCCGATTCCGGTACGCCGAGAGCGTCCTGCGCACGCATGACGTCCGCCACCTGCCGCGGGCTCTCCAGCGTCCAGTCCACGGCATGCCCCGAGTCGGACAGATAAAAACCGGGGAACCGGTCCGTGCCGTACCCGGCCACCGCGACGCCCAGCGTCTCCAGCCGCTGCAGGGTCGCCGGCACGTCCAGGATCGACTTCACCCCCGCGCACACCACCGTGATCCGCGTACGCGCCAGCAGTCCCAAATCGGCCGACTCGTCCTGTGTCACCGTCCACTCCCGGTGCACCCCGCCGAGCCCGCCCGTCGCGAACACCCGTACGCCCGCCAACGCCGCCAGCAGCGCCGTCGCCGATACCGTGGTCGCCCCGCTCGCCCCGGAGGCCACTGCGAGGGGCAGGTCACGGTGGCCCAGCTTGCGGATCCCGTCCTCGTTCGCGACCCGCTCCAACTGCTCCTTGTCCAGCCCGACATGGGGTCGCCCGTCCAGCACGGCGATCGTTGCGGGCACGGCCCCCTCCCGCCGTACGACGTCCTCCAGCTCCAGCGCCACCTGCAGATTGCGCGGGCGCGGCAGCCCGTGCGCGATGATCGTGGACTCCAGGGCCACCACGGGTTGACGCGCGTTGATCGCCGCCCGCACCTCTTCCGACACCACCAGCACCACGCACCTGCCTCCTGTCCGTCGTTCTTCCCTCATCTCTGGCGGGCGGCGCGTCCGGTCAAACCCTTGCGGGCTGTGGGGGACGACACCAGCCTGGTGTACATGACGGACAACACCGCACGCCTCGACCACGTCGTCCTCTGGGTGCGCGACCCGGTCGCCTCGGCCGACTTCTACGAGAAGGCGGTCGGACTGGAACCCCTGAAGGTCACGGAGTACGCCGCCGGGAAGGCGTCGTTCCCCTCTGTACGGCTCAACGAGGAGACCATCTTCGACCTCGCGCCGCTCAGCCTGGCCGAAGGGATGAACATGGTGCCGGGCGCCGCGGAGAGCGCCGGCCACGCGGTCAACCACGTCTGCCTGTCCCTCCAGGCGGTCGGCTTCGACGCGCTGCGCACCCGCCTGGAGGAACGCGCCGTCCCGGTCTCCGACCTCTCCTACGACTCCTACGGCGCCCGCGGAAAGGCCCGGCGCAGCTTCTACTTCCGCGACCCGGACGGGAACGTCTTCGAGGCCCGGCACTACGACTGAGCCCTCAGAAAAGGGGCTCGGGCAGCACGCCTTCCAGGGCCAGCAGCTTCCGTTTGGTCTCCAGGCCGCCACCGAATCCGCCGATGCCGCCGTCACTCTCGACCACCCGGTGGCAGGGCACGACGACCGGCAGCGGATTGGATCCCATCGCCACCCCCACCGCCTGGGCCGCGCCCGGCTGACCGGCCCGGCCGGCCAGATCGCCATAGCCGACGACCGTGCCGTACGGCACGCCGGACGCCAGCTCGCGCAGCACCTGCCGGTTGAAGCCCGAGATCAACGACCAGTCCAGTGGCAGCTCGAAGTCGTGCCGCTGACCCGCGAAGTACGCCTCGACCTGGCGTATCGCCTCGGCCAGCAGCGGGGAGCCGGGTGCCTCGACGGGCTCGCTGCCGAGCCGGGCCGCGAGCCGGTCGAGCGTCTTGTCGCGCACCGCAGTGGTGGCGTGGAAGACGACGTTGACCAGGCCCTCGCGGGTCGCGGCCAGCAGCAGGGGACCGATGCCGGTGTCGACGACGGTCCACACGACCTGCTGTTCGTACTGCCCGTGGCTGTCCATGCGCTCCACCGTACGACCCGCCACTGACAACGCCCCGGGAACGGCCGGCGGCGGTCCGTGCCGCACCCGGGGGGCGGGGTTCACCACCCGCGCAGCGCGTCCCGGACCATGTCGGGCCGGTTGGTGATGACGCCGTCGACGCCGTACCCGATCACCTGGCGGGCGGTCCCGGCGTCGTTCACGGTCCAGGCGGTGACCTCCAGGGGCCTGCCGTGCGCACCCTTGAACACATGGACGGCGGAGACATATCCCCGTGAGATGGCACTGTGTGAGGGATTGATCTGGTCGGTGAACGCCGCGAACTCTGGCAGGTCCGCCACGGACGGAGCACCCAGGTAGCCGGTCTTGACCTCGGGCTTCAGGCTGTGCACCAGCCGGATGCTGGCCGCGCTGAAGCTCTGCACGATCAGCCGTCCGGTGAGGTGCCGCTGGTCGAGCCACCCCTCGTTGCCGAGGACGTGGAGGGTCTGCCGCTCGATGTCCGGGTACAGCTGGGGGTTCTTGATCTCCAGGAGCAGCTTCTGGTGATTGCGGTCGACGCGGTTCACGTACTGCTCGAGTGTCGGCACGCGCGCGTCCGTGTACGCGTGACCGAACCAGCTCCCCGCGTCGAGGCGTGCGATCTCGGCGGCGGTGAAGTCCTTCACCTTCCAGGGCGCCCGGCCGGGGAAGACCTCCTCGACATCGGTGGTGCGCCGCAGGCTGTCGTCGTGGATGACGACGAGTTCCCCGTCCTTGGTGCGCTGGACGTCGTTCTCGACCCACTCGATGCCGAGCCTGGCCGCCTCGTCGACGGCGACCAGGGTGTTCTCGGGTGCGTACGCGGACGCACCTCGGTGGGCGATGACCGAGGTCCGCTCGCGGGCCGTGGTCGAGGGAGTGTCGTGGGCCGCGGTG
This sequence comes from Streptomyces sp. NPDC040410, assembly GCF_055595715.1. NCBI lineage: Bacteria > Bacillati > Actinomycetota > Actinomycetes > Kitasatosporales > Streptomycetaceae > Streptomyces > Streptomyces sp. NPDC040410. The sequence continues at coordinate 196,648 of NZ_JBVIVK010000015.1, read as the reverse complement.
GCGGGCGTGTCGCGGGCCGGGGGGGCGGGGCTGACGCGGACCGGGGCACCGGGGGTGACGCGGGCCAGGGCGCCGGGGGTGGGGAACAACAGGGCGGCGGTCCCCAGGAGCGCGGTGGTCGTGGCGGCAACTGCGCGCGCGTGCATGCGTACTCCTCGCGTCGAATGATCACAGACAGTTCAACTTTGACAGCAGAGGGTCAACAGTAGATGGGTACAGAATGACCACAGACCGAATGGAGTCGCTCCAAGTCCGCTCACTGATGCCGCACATGTGGGGCAAGGGCGTGTTTCTTTGCCGGAGAATCGTTCGACCATTCCGGTGGGAGTCATACTCTCTGCCTCAACCCTGATCGCCCGGGCGGTCCCGGGAGGGGGCGCATTTCAGCGAATTCCAGGACGCAACAGGGCGGAAGGTGGCCGCGCATGCAGGGCACGGTCGACGGATTCAGCTACGGACTCGTCACACCGCTGGTGGCCTACCTCATGGCGTGCCTCGGTGGTGCCCTCGGCCTGCGCTGCACCACCAGATCGATGCTCGTCGCCCGCTCGTGGCGCCCCGGCTGGCTCGCCCTCGGCTCGGCGGCGATCGGCTCCGGCATATGGACCATGCACTTCATCGCGATGATGGGGTTCACGGTCGAGGAGGCGCCGATCCATTACGACAAGCCGACGACGTACGCGAGCCTGGGCGTCGCGATTCTGATGGTGGGCGTCGGGATCTTCATCGTCGGCTACAAAGGCGCTAAGGGAACCGCGCTTTTCACCGGGGGCACCATCACCGGCCTGGGCATCGCCTCGATGCATTACCTGGGCATGGCGGGCATGCGCCTCAACGGAAAACTGGAGTACAACACCTTCACGGTCGCCGCCTCCGTGGTCATAGCCGTCGTCTCGGCCACCGCGGCGCTCTGGGCCGCCGGCCAGGTCAGGGGGTTCCTCTGGAGCGTGGGCGCGAGTCTCGTCATGGGGTTCGCCGTCAGCGGCATGCACTACACCGGGATGGCCGCGCTCAGCGTCCACCTGCACGGCACCACCGGCCCCGGCTCGGGTGACTCGGCGGCCAGCCTGCTCGGGCCCATGCTGATCGGCCCGCTCGCCTTCCTCCTCCTGGCGGGCGTCGTCGTCATGTTCGATCCGCTGATGGTCATGGGAAAGCCGGACTGGACCCCCGTCGAGAACAAGCCGGGCGTCCCCGTCCGCAGAACCACCCCACACCCCGGCCACCACCCCGCGCCCCGCCTCCGGCGGCACCAGGGCCACCGCGGCTCCCGCACCCCGCAGAACCGCTGATCCGGCCTCGTTGTCAGTCGAGGGTCGTACGGTGGATTCCATGCGGCCCGTTTCCAGCATCGAACGCACGGTGGCGCCCTTCGAGGTCGTCAGCCCCTACCAGCCCAACGGCGACCAGCCCCAGGCCATCGCCGAGCTCGCCCGGCGCATCGAGGCAGGCGAGAGGGACGTCGTCCTGCTCGGCGCCACCGGCACCGGCAAGTCCGCCACCACCGCGTGGATGATCGAGAAGCTCCAGCGCCCCACGCTCGTGATGGCGCCGAACAAGACCCTGGCCGCCCAGCTGGCGAACGAGTTCCGGGAGCTCCTGCCGAACAACGCCGTCGAGTACTTCGTCTCGTACTACGACTACTACCAGCCCGAGGCCTACGTCCCCCAGTCGGACACCTACATCGAGAAGGACTCCTCGATCAATGAGGAGGTCGAGCGCCTGCGCCACTCCGCGACCAACTCGCTTCTCACCCGCCGCGACGTCGTCGTGGTCGCCTCGGTCTCCTGCATCTACGGCCTCGGTACTCCGCAGGAGTACGTGGACCGCATGGTCCCCCTCAAGGTCGGGGAGGAATTCGACCGGGACCAGCTGCTGCGCCGCTTTGTGGACATCCAGTACACGCGCAACGACACGGCCTTCACCCGCGGCACCTTCCGCGTCCGCGGCGACACCATCGAGATCTTCCCGGTCTACGAGGAGCTCGCGGTCCGCATCGAGATGTTCGGCGACGAGATCGAGGCCCTGTCCACGCTCCACCCGATCACCGGCGAGATCATCAGCGACGACGAGCAGCTGTACGTCTTCCCGGCCTCCCACTACGTCGCCGGCCCCGAGCGCATGGAACGGGCCGTGAACGACATAGAGAAAGAACTCGGGGAGCGCCTGGCCGACCTGGAGAAACAGGGCAAGCTCCTGGAGGCACAGCGCCTGCGGATGCGCACCACGTACGACATCGAGATGCTCCGCCAGATCGGCTCCTGCTCCGGCGTCGAGAACTACTCGATGCACTTCGACGGCCGTTCGCCCGGCTCCCCGCCCAACACCCTGCTCGACTACTTCCCGGACGACTTCCTGCTCGTCATCGACGAGTCGCACGTCACCGTGCCGCAGATCGGCGCCATGTACGAGGGCGACGCCTCCCGCAAGCGCACCCTCGTCGACCACGGTTTCCGCCTGCCCTCCGCTCTCGACAACCGTCCCCTGAAGTGGGAGGAGTTCCAGGAGCGGATCGGCCAGACCGTCTACCTGTCGGCCACTCCGGGCAAGTACGAGCTCTCGCGCGCCGACGGCGCCGTCGAGCAGATCATCCGCCCCACCGGTCTGGTCGACCCGGAGGTCGTCGTCAAGCCCACCGAGGGCCAGATCGACGACCTGGTGCACGAGATCCGGGGGCGCACGGAGAAGGACGAACGCGTCCTGGTCACCACGCTCACCAAGAAGATGGCCGAGGACCTCACGGACTACTTCCTGGAGCTCGGCATCCAGGTCCGCTATCTGCACAGCGACGTCGACACGCTGCGCCGCGTCGAGCTGCTGCGCGAACTGCGCTCGGGCGAGTTCGACGTCCTGGTCGGCATCAACCTGCTGCGTGAGGGACTCGACCTGCCCGAGGTTTCCCTGGTGGCCATCCTCGACGCCGACAAGGAAGGCTTCCTGCGCTCCGGCACCTCCCTGATCCAGACCATCGGCCGAGCCGCGCGCAACGTCTCCGGCCAGGTCCACATGTACGCCGACAAGATCACCCCGGCGATGGAGAAGGCCATCGATGAGACCAACCGCCGCCGGGAGAAGCAGGTCGCGTACAACAAGGAAATGGGCATCGATCCCCAGCCGCTCCGCAAGAAGATCAACGACATCGTCGCGCAGATCGCCCGTGAGGACATCGACACGGAGCAGCTGCTCGGATCGGGCTACCGCAAGACGAAGGACGGCAAGGGTGCCAAGGCCCCCGTGCCCGCGCTCGGCGGCAAGGCCGCCAAGGGCGGCAAGGCCGCCGGCAGGGCCAAGGAGACGGTACCGACCGACCGTCCCGCGGCCGAACTCACCGAGCAGATCGAGGAGATGACGGCGCGCATGCGCGCCGCCGCCGCGGATCTCCAGTTCGAGATCGCGGCGCGGCTGCGCGACGAGGTCTCCGAGATGAAGAAGGAACTGCGCCAGATGAAGGAAGCGGGCCTGTCCTGACCTTCGGCCACGGGGCGGCCCGGCCGGCCGGGCCGCCCCGTGCGTGCTGTGTTGCAAGACCGACACAAAGTCCGGCCCGGGTGGCGTCACTGTCAGTGGCTCTGCATAGGGTTCTCATCATCCGCGGACTCCGCGGCAACAGGGGACAGTTCGAGAGGGGAATCAGCGCGTGACCGTCAACATGACCAAGGGTCAGGCCATCAGTCTGCAGAAGAACGACGGGGGCAGCCTGACCGCGGTGCGTATGGGTCTCGGCTGGCAGGCCGCTCCCCGGCGCGGCCTGTTCGGCTCGCGCACACGGGAGATCGACCTCGACGCCTCCGCCGTCCTGTTCGCGGACAAGCAGCCGGTCGACGTCGTCTTCTTCCGCCACCTGGTGAGCGACGACGGCTCGGTGCGCCACACCGGCGACAACCTCGTCGGTGGTGTCGGCCAGGGCGGCGACGACGAGGCCATCCTCGTCGACCTGGCGCGCGTCCCGGTCCACATCGACCAGATCGTCTTCACCGTCAATTCCTTCACGGGCCAGACCTTCCAGGAGGTGCAGAACGCGTTCTGCCGCCTGGTCGACGAGACCAACGGCCAGGAGCTCGCCCGCTACACACTGGCGGGCGGCGGCGCCTACACCGCGCAGATCATGGCGAAGGTGCACCGCACGGGCCCGGGCTGGACGATGACGGCCCTCGGCACTCCGGCCAACGGCCGCACCTTCCAGGACCTGATGCCGGCGATCCTGCCGCACCTGTAGGGCAGCCGGGCGAGGAGCACAGGACACAGGACACGGCGACACAGGGGGACAACGCGATGACGGCCGAGCTGGTGCGGGGGCAGAACCACCCGCTCTCCCAGGCCCGTCTGGAGATCCGGGTCTCGGCCGGCACGCCGGTCGTGGCCGCGGCCACGCTCGGCGACGAGCAGGGCAGGGTCCACGGCGTCGAGTGGGTGGCCCACCCGGGCGCACCCACCCTGCCAGGGCTCGAGGTCTCCAAGCAGGCGGCCGCGGACCATCGCCTCGCGGTGGACCTGGACGCCATGCCGGAGGTTGTGCACCGGGTCAGCGTGCTGCTCGCCCTGCCCGTCGGGAGCGGGGGAGGCCCGGTCCGCTTCGGCGCCGTCACCGCCCCCTTCGCCGCGGTCACCGGCCTCGACGGCACCGAGGTCGCGAGCTACACCCTCACCGGTCTGGAGGCCGAGTCGGCCGTCGTCGCCCTGGAGCTCTATCGCCGGCAGGCGGCCTGGAAGGTGCGCGCCGTCGGCCAGGGTTACGCGGGCGGCCTCGCCGAACTCCTCACCGACCAAGGCCTGCCCCAGGCACACCAGCTCGCGGGCAGCATCAACGAGGCGGTGGCCCAGGGCCTGGCCCGCTCGGTGCCGGCGCCCCCGCCGCGCACGCCCGACGCCGAACGCTCCCGGCAGGCGGCCGCACCGGCGCTCGGCCCGGACCAGAGCGGCTCCGCACCCCAGGGCGCCCCCGACGCCGTACCGCCGCAGCCGGTGTCTCCGTACGGACAGCAGGGCACGCACGGGTCGCAGGCGCCTGGCGTGCCGGGGCCGTCCGCACCGCAGCCGCCGTATCAGGGCGGAGCCACGGACCCTTCCACCGGCGCCCAGCCCTCCGCCCCCACCGTCGGCGGCCCGATCAACTACAGCCACCCGCGCCGGCAGAATGCGGCCCCACCGCCGCCTCCGCCGACCGCGCCCCCCACCCCACCAGGGCAGCCCGCGCAGCCCGTTGCCGGCGACGCCACCGGCTGGTCCATGGACGAGCGGCTCTACAACCAGGTGTGGGGCATGTTCGAGGACCTGGCCCGTACGACAGCCGCGTACCGCAGCGCCGTGGACTTCGCCGACTCGCGCATGGAGAAGGAGCTCGACCAGGTCCTGTCCGACCCGCGCAGCAGGATCGGCGGACAGGGTGACGCCGCGCGCGAGGCGGCCCGCGCCAAGCACACCCAGCTCGTCGAGCAGGCCCGGGCTGCCCTCGACCGGGACCTCGCCCAGCTCACCGCCGAGGCCGAAGTCGTCGAGCCCGCACTGCCACCGGCGTACGCGCGCTGGGACAACCCCGTCTGGCACGGCTACCGCGTGCCGATGGAGGGCCCCATGGCCCTGCGCCTGGGCGATCTCCATCTGCCCGAGGCGGCCCGGTTGCGCATCCCCATGCTGGTCCGTCTTCCCCTGGAGCGCGGCCTGTGGATCGACAGCGGACGCGCCGGATCGCTCGACGGCTCGTTCGCCGACTCTCATGAGCTGCGACGCCTCGCGATGGACACGGCGGTGGCGCACGCGGCCCGGCTGCTCGCCGTCTATCCGGCGGGCGAGTTCACCGTGCACGTCATAGATCCCGCGGGTTCGGGTGCGCAGGCGCTCGCCCCACTGCTGCAGACCGGTGTGCTCGCGGCCCCGCCCGCCGTCGGTGCCGCGGGCGTGGCGGACGTCCTGGCCCGGCTCACCCAGCGCGTCGACCTGGTGCAGATGGCGGTGCGCGGCGGCGCGGCCGACTCGCTCCCGCCCGGCTTCGACACGTCCGAGCAGTTGCTCGTCGTCAACGACTTCCCGCACGGCTTCGACGACCGGGCCGTGACCCAGTTGCGCTACCTCGCGGACGAGGGCCCGGCCGTCGGCGTCCACCTGATGATGGTCGCGGACCGCGAGGAGGCCGCCGGCTACGGCCCGTTGCTCGACCCACTGTGGCGTTCGCTGCTGCGGCTCACACCGGTGCCCGACGACCACCTCGCCGACCCGTGGGTGGGGCACGCCTGGACGTACGAGCCCTCGCCCGTGCCGTCCGGCAGCCAGGTGCTCCAGCAGGTGCTCACCCAGGTCGCCGCGGCCCGCCGATCGTGGAACAGCTGACCGCCGACCTCACCTTCACCAAGCGCTGGTAAAGCCATCTGACCAGGCAATTTGGTTCTTGTTTTACTAAGTCCTTTACCTTTCCTTGGTGAATGGGGTACTGTTTTCCACACGGAGGGGAGTACTCCCCGTCTGCTGCGGCGTACCCGTCAATACGGATCAGTCAGATCCCGGGGCGTCGGCCCATCGTGGGTGGAAGAGACCTCCGGCAGCGACGACGCTGACATCTGACGTTACGTACTGCCGGAGGCGCAGTGGATGTTTCCGCGACCCTGTGGGTCCTGACCATCGTGGGCCTTGCCGCCCTGATCGCGGTCGACTTCTTCATCGGCCGCAAGCCGCACGACGTGTCCATCAAGGAAGCCGGAATCTGGACCGTCGTCTGGATCACCCTGGCCGGTCTCTTCGGGGCCGGTCTGCTCGTCTTCGGAGGCGGCCAGCCCGCCGGCGAGTTCTTCGCGGGCTTCATCACCGAGAAGTCGCTGAGCGTCGACAACCTCTTCGTCTTCGTCCTGATCATGGCGAAGTTCGCCGTGCCCTCGCAGTACCAGCAGCGGGTGCTGATGGTCGGCGTGCTCATAGCCCTGGTGCTGCGCGCGCTCTTCATCGCCGCAGGTGCCGCGATCCTCGCCAGCTTCTCGTGGGTGTTCTTCCTCTTCGGCGCCTTCCTGATCTGGACCGCCTGGAAGCTCATCCAGGAAGCCCGGGCCGACGAGGAGGACGAGGAGTACGAGGAGAACAAGCTGCTCAAGGCCGCCGAGCGTCGCTTCGGCGTGGCCGAGCGCTACCACGGCACCAAGCTGTGGATCCAGCAGAACGGCAAGCGGGTCATGACGCCGATGCTGGTCGTGATGCTCGCGATCGGCACCACCGACGTCCTGTTCGCGCTCGACTCCATCCCCGCGATCTTCGGCCTGACGCAGGACCCGTACATCGTCTTCACCGCCAACGCGTTCGCGCTGATGGGTCTGCGGCAGCTGTACTTCCTCATCGGGGGTCTGCTGAAGAAGCTGGTGCATCTCAGCTACGGACTGTCGATCATCCTCGGCTTCATCGGCGTCAAGCTGGTGCTGCACGCACTGCACGAGTCCGGGGTCCGTGTCCCCGAGATCAGCATCCCGGTCTCGCTCGGCGTGATCTGCGCGGTCCTGATCGTCACCACGATCACGAGCCTCAGAGCCTCCAGGAAGCAGGCGGCGGCCGAGGCGGCGCAGGCTCGGACCGAAGGCGCTCCGAAGGACAGCATCGAGGCCTGACCACGTCGGACGTAGAAACGACCACCACCGGGGGCGGTGCGCGGCGAATTTGCCGAGGCTCGCCGTCAATCCGTGGACGGCCCGCACTCTCGTGCGCGGACGCGTACGCGCCACGTCACCCGGTGGCCGGCTCCGCCACCACCACCGGCGCCGGACGGGTCTCGGGCAGCAGCGCGAAACACCCCAGACTGAGCAGGGCGATCGCCGTCAGATACGCACCCACGCCCCAGGGGACCCGGCCGCCCCGCTCGGCAAGGGCGGTCGCCACGATCGGAGTGAGCGCGCCCCCGAGGACCCCGCCGAGGTTGTAGCCGACCGCGGCGCCCGTGCAGCGCACCCGCGGCTCGTACAACTCCGGCAGATACGCGGCGATCACCGCGAACATCGTGACGAAGGCGAGCAGCGCGCCCATGAAGCCGAGGAACATCAGCAGTGGCGCACCCGTCGCGAGCAGCGCGACCATCGGGAACATCCACACAGCGGCTGCCGCACAGCCGGCCAGACACAGCGGCCGCCGTCCGTAACGGTCGCCGAGCAGGGCGGCCAGCGGTGTGAGCGACCCCTTCACCACCACCGCGGCCATGATGCAGGCGAGCATGACGGTACGGCTCACCCCGAGGCGCTCCGTCGCATAGGCGAGGGACCAGGTCGTCACCGCGTAGAAGATCGCGTACCCGACGGCCAGCGCCCCGGCGGTCAGCAGGACGAGCCGCCAGTGGTCGCGCGCCACCTCGGCGAGCGGCACGCGCGCGTGGTCGTCGATTTCGAGGAACCGGGGACTCTCGGCGAGCGACGAACGCAGCCACAGCCCCACCACGGCCAGCACTCCGGCCGCCCAGAACGGCACGCGCCATCCCCACGCGGCGAACTGCGCCTCGGACAGCGTCGCCGACAGCACCAGCACCACGCCGTTGGCGAGCACGAAGCCCACCGCCGGTCCGACCTGCGGGAAGCTCGACCACAGGGCGCGCCGTTCGGCGGGCGCGTGCTCGGCGGTGAGCAGCACGGCCCCGCCCCACTCCCCGCCGAGCCCGAGCCCCTGCAGGAAACGCAGCGCCAAGAGCAGCAGGGGGGCGGCCACGCCGATCGTGTCGTACGTCGGTACGCAGCCGACCGCGACCGTCGAGGCGCCGGTCAGCAGCAGCGAGGCGACGAGGACCGGCCGCCGTCCGTGCCGGTCGCCGACATGCCCGAACAGCACCGACCCCAACGGCCGTGCGACGAAGCCCACGCCGAATGTCGCGAACGCGGCCAGCGTGCCCGCCACCGGCGAGAACGTCGGGAAGAACAGCGGCCCGAGAACCAGCGCCGCGGCGGTCCCGTAGACGAAGAAGTCGTAGAACTCGATGGCCGTCCCGGCGAGCGAGGCGACCGCGAGCCGCAGCATGGAAGGAGCCCTTACGGCGCGTACGTCGTGCATGCCGCGTCAACCACCCACGGTGACCGGGGGTTACGGGGGCGCGGGAGTGCCTGTCCCCGCGAAAGTGCGCCCCCTCACCCTCCCCGCGCACCGTGATAGACCGGGTCTGAGCAGCGGTCCTCAGCGGATCGCCCCCTGAACGGACCGGAGGAACCGTGCCCCGCACCCTGGCCAACGCCCCGATCATGATCCTCAACGGCCCCAATCTGAACCTGCTCGGCCAGCGCCAGCCGGAGATCTACGGCTCCGACACCCTCGCCGACGTCGAGGCCCTGTGTGCCAAGGCGGCCGCCGCGCACGGCGGCACGGTGGACTTCCGCCAGTCCAACCACGAGGGCGAGTTGGTGGACTGGATCCACGAGGCGCGGCTGAACCACTGCGGGATCGTGATCAACCCAGGCGCCTACTCGCACACGTCCGTCGCGATCCTGGATGCGCTCAACACCTGCGACGGCCTTCCCGTGTTGGAGGTCCACATCTCCAACATCCACCAGCGCGAGACGTTCCGGCACCACTCGTACGTCTCGCTGCGCGCCGACGGAGTCATCGCTGGATGCGGTGTGCAGGGGTACGTCTTCGGCGTGGAGCGGGTCGCGGCGCTGGCGGGCGCGACGCAGGCCGACACATAAGGACCGTTGGCCGGGCGTGCAGCTGTTCACAGCCGTCCGGCCTCCACGATCCCTCGCAGGAAGCGCTGCGTGAGCGAGGACGACGGTGAGAGCATGCGCGAGCACTGGTGCATGGTCCGCGCCGACCTGGCCCACGAACTCCGGGTCGAGGGCCGCGGTGATCTCGTCGACAGCAGCAGCCGGGAACGTACGGCGAGGGCGCGGACGGTCGTGCCCGCTGCCGCTGACCGCTGCTCAGCCGGTTCGGACACTCGGGGGAGCGCGTGGCGCGCGTTTGGCCCGTTGGAAGAACGACGTCGCCGGGGCCGCCGGTCGAGGGCGGGGATCGGAGGACCGGCGGCCCGTACCGCTCAGGAGCCGTCATCCTGTGCGGGGCTGCTACCAGTTGACTGCGCAACCACGTGCGCCGGGAGCGCGTGTTCGGAGCCGGTGCGTGTGAACGGTTCACACGGGGCGCGTGCGCGGTGTGCGCGCGGCGCGCTCACTCCGCGCACGCCGGGGCTCACTGACCCACGCCGGTGCTCACCACCCCCTCGCGTGCCACTCCGGCAGATGCGGGCGCTCCGCGCCCAGCGTGGTGTCGTCGCCGTGCCCCGGATAGACCCAGGTCTCGTCCGGCAGCACGCCGAAGATCTTCGTCTCGACGTCATGGATCAGGCTGGCGAACGCCTGAGGATCCTTGCGGGTGTTGCCCACGCCGCCCGGGAAGAGGCAGTCGCCGGTGAAGACATGGGGATGCCCGTGGGGATCGTCGTACACGAGGGCGATCGAACCGGGCGTGTGCCCGACCAGGTGGCGCGCGGTGAGCTCCACACGCCCCACCCGGATGACGTCCCCGTCGTCGACGAGGACGTCGGTCGGCACCGGGATGCCTTCCGCGTCGTCGCGGCCGGCATACGTGCGTGCGCCGGTGGCCGCGACGACCTCGCCGAGCGCCTGCCAGTGGTCGCCGTGCTGGTGCGTGGTGACGACGGCAGCGATGCCGTCGTCACCGATCATGCCGAGCAGCGTGCCGGCGTCGTTCGCGGCGTCGATCAGCAACTGCTCGTCCGTGGCCCGGCAGCGCAGCAGATAGGCGTTGTTGTCCATCGGGCCGACCGCGATCTTGGTGATCATCAGGTCCTTGAGCTCGTGCACGTCCGCCGGTCCGCCGACCGTCACCTGTCCGCTGTACGTCATGGCGGCCAGCCTATAGCGGGGGGCGGTCCCGGGACCGCCCCCGCGCTACAGCGGAGGAAGCGCCGGCAGCGCACCGCCGCCCACTGCCAGCGCCGAGCCGTCACGGCGCCCGGCGAGCCAGCCGAGCAGGTCGGGTGCGGGGCCGGTGACGGTGACCTCGGGTGTGCTCGCCGCCCGGCCCGTGCTCCACGCGTGCGTGCCGTCCCTGAGGCGCGTCTGCGCCACGTCGGGGTGTCCGCCGAACCGCTCCGCGAGGAAGTCGATCTCCCGCTCCACGAACTCCGCCGGGAGGTCCTCCAGCTCGTACCCGATGCCGAGGTCGACGTGATGCAGCTCCACCTCGATCCACCGCCGGAACGGCACCCGGGACGCCGAGTCGGTGACTCCGTTGCGCAGCTCGACCGTGCGTGACCAGTCCGCCGGCGCGGCCCCCGCCTCCTGGAAGCGGGCCGCGCTCTCACGCAGGTCTGCGAGCTGGACGTCGAGAGGGCGCGGGGCGTCCCGCTCGATGTCCGCGTCCCTCGCGTCACCGGAGACGTACATGGGGCGGCCTTCGAGGACGTTCACGAGGGCGTCGGCGTTGCGGGCGAGGTGGGCGAGGACGTGGCCGCGGGTCCAGCCGGGAAGGCGTGACGGCTCGGCCGCTGCGGCGCTGTCCAGCTTGGCGACTGCGATGAGCAGGCGGTCGGTCGCGTCACGTACAGACGCCAGGTCACGTGCGTGATCAATCATGGTACTGACCCTAGCCCCTCCACACCTTTGGGTGAAGGTGGTGAAGCGGTGCCGTAAATCGAATGCGCGTGCTATATGGTCGTGGACGGCGTCGGGCATGCTGGATGGCCGGGGTTTGTTATGCACTCCGGGAATCCGACCGGCGTTGTCAGTGGCTCCCCCTAGTCTGAGAAAGCACGGGGGCCCCGCCCCTGTCACTCTTCTCAAGAAAGGTGCGGACCGGCGTGGCCGACCGTCTCATCGTCCGTGGCGCGCGCGAGCACAACCTGAAGAACGTCTCGCTCGACCTGCCACGCGACTCGCTCATCGTCTTCACGGGCCTGTCCGGGTCGGGCAAGTCCTCCCTGGCCTTCGACACGATCTTCGCCGAGGGCCAGCGGCGCTACGTGGAGTCGCTCTCCTCGTACGCCCGCCAGTTCCTCGGGCAGATGGACAAGCCGGACGTCGACTTCATCGAGGGCCTCTCGCCGGCCGTCTCCATCGACCAGAAGTCGACCTCACGCAACCCGCGCTCGACGGTCGGCACCATCACCGAGGTCTACGACTATCTGCGACTGCTCTTCGCGCGCATCGGCAAGCCGCACTGTCCCGAATGCGGCCGCCCGATCTCGCGCCAGTCGCCGCAGGCCATCGTCGACAAGGTTCTGGAGCTGCCGGAGGGGAGCCGCTTCCAGGTCCTGTCGCCGCTGGTGCGCGAGCGCAAGGGCGAGTTCGTCGATCTCTTCGCCGATCTCCAGACCAAGGGTTACAGCCGCGCGCGCGTGGACGGCGAGACGATCCAGCTCTCCAACCCGCCCACCCTGAAGAAGCAGGAGAAGCACACCATCGAGGTGGTCGTCGACCGCCTCACGGTCAAGGACTCCGCCAAGCGCCGCCTCACGGACTCCGTCGAGACCGCCCTCGGACTGTCCGGCGGCATGGTCGTACTCGACTTCGTCGACCTCCCCGAGGACGACCCCGAGCGCGAGCGCATGTACTCGGAGCACCTGTACTGCCCGTACGACGACCTGTCCTTCGAGGAGCTGGAGCCCCGCTCGTTCTCCTTCAACTCGCCCTTCGGCGCCTGCCCCGAGTGCACCGGCATCGGTACGCGCATGGAGGTCGACCCCGAACTGATCGTCCCGGACGAGGACAAGTCGCTCGACGAGGGTGCCATCCACCCGTGGTCGCACGGCCACACCAAGGACTACTTCGGCCGACTCATCGGCGCCCTCGCGGACGCGTTGGGATTCCGGACGGACATCCCCTTCGCGGGCCTGCCGCAGCGCGCCAAGAAGGCACTGCTCCAGGGCCACAAGACACAGATCGAGGTCCGCTACCGCAACCGGTACGGGCGCGAGCGCGTGTACACGACGCCCTTCGAAGGCGCAGTCCCCTTCGTCAAGCGCCGGCACAGCGAGGCCGAGAGCGACGCCAGCCGCGAGCGCTTCGAGGGCTACATGCGCGAGGTGCCCTGCCCCACCTGTGAGGGCACTCGCCTCAAGCCGATCGTCCTCGCGGTCACGATCATGGAGAAGTCGATCGCCGAGGTCTCCGCGATGTCCATCAGCGACTGCGCGGACTTCCTGGGCGAGCTGAAGCTGAGCGCCCGCGACAAGAAGATCGCCGAGCGGGTGCTGAAGGAGGTAAACGAGCGGCTGCGGTTCCTGGTCGACGTGGGCCTGGACTACCTCTCGCTGAACCGGGCGGCCGGCACCCTCTCCGGCGGCGAGGCCCAGCGCATCCGTCTGGCCACCCAGATCGGCTCCGGACTCGTCGGCGTGCTGTACGTCCTGGACGAGCCGTCCATCGGCCTGCACCAGCGCGACAACCACCGGCTGATCGAGACCCTGGTCCGGCTGCGCGACATGGGCAACACGCTCATCGTCGTCGAGCACGACGAGGACACCATCAAGGTCGCCGACTGGGTCGTCGACATCGGTCCCGGCGCGGGCGAGCACGGCGGCAAGGTCGTGCACAGCGGTTCCCTGAAGGAGTTGCTCGCCAACGCCGAGTCGCAGACCGGCCAGTACCTGTCCGGCAAGAAGTCCATCCCGCTGCCGGACATCCGGCGTCCGCGTGACCCGTCCCGGCAGCTCACCGTGCACGGCGCCCGCGAGAACAACCTCCAGGACATCGACGTGTCCTTCCCGCTGAGCGTGTTCACCGCGGTCACGGGCGTGTCCGGCTCCGGCAAGTCGACGCTGGTCAACGACATCCTGTACACGCACCTGGCCCGCGAGCTGAACGGCGCCCGCAACGTGCCCGGGCGGCACACGCGCGTGGACGGCGACGACCTCGTCGACAAGGTCGTGCACGTCGACCAGTCGCCCATCGGCCGCACGCCCCGGTCGAACCCGGCGACGTACACCGGCGTCTTCGACCACATCCGCAGGCTGTTCGCCGAGACCACCGAGGCGAAGGTCCGCGGTTACCAGCCCGGCCGCTTCTCCTTCAACGTCAAGGGCGGCCGCTGCGAGAACTGCGCGGGCGACGGCACGATCAAGATCGAGATGAACTTCCTCCCGGACGTGTACGTCCCGTGCGAGGTCTGCCACGGCGCCCGCTACAACCGGGAGACCCTGGAGGTCCACTACAAGGGCAAGTCCATCGCCGAGGTCCTGAACATGCCGATCGAGGAAGCCTTCGACTTCTTCGAGGCCGTCCCCGCGATCGCCCGCCACCTCAGGACGCTGCACGACGTCGGTCTCGGCTACGTCCGCCTCGGCCAGTCCGCGACCACCCTGTCCGGCGGTGAGGCCCAGCGCGTGAAGCTCGCGAGCGAGCTGCAGCGCCGGTCCACCGGGCGCACGGTGTACGTGCTCGACGAGCCGACCACCGGTCTGCACTTCGAGGACATCAGCAAGTTGCTGACGGTCCTCGCCGGCCTGGTCGACAAGGGCAACACGGTCATCGTCATCGAGCACAACCTGGACGTGATCAAGACCGCCGACTGGGTCGTCGACATGGGGCCCGAGGGCGGCGCCGGCGGCGGTCTGGTGGTCGCCGAGGGCACCCCCGAGCAGGTCGCCGCGATTCCGGCCAGCCACACCGGCAAGTTCCTGCGGGAGATCCTCGGAGCCGACCGGATCAGCGACGCCGCCCCGAGCGCTCCGCGCAAGGCCGCGGCCAGGGCGGTCGCGGCCAAGTCGACTGCCAAGAAGACGGCGACCGCCCGGACGACCAGGACCGCGAACAGCACGGCGACCAAGAAGGCGGCCGGCGTCACGAAGAAGGCCGCGCCCGCGAAGAAGACAACCCGGGCCCGCAAGGCCTGAGCCCGCGCGTCGAAATGCCTCGGCGCAGACGGGGCCGACGTATCCGAAAGGTGCGCTGCCCCCGCGGGAACTCCCCGCGGGGGCAGCGTACGTCGGACACGGGGACGTCGTCGCTGCGGCTGTGCCGGTTGCCCTGCGGGCAACCGGCACAGCCGCACTGCTGGTTGCAGCGCGCGCGGCCGCGGCGCCGGGGTAACGGGAAACATCTCAGGGCCCATGCCCGTCGGCCTGCGCCCGGACACCACGCCGCCCCCGCCTCAGGCCCCCTACACTTCTCCCAGCTCGGACGCGTACGGCGGCTCGGCGCCCGCACGGGAGCAGGTGATCGCCGCCGCGCGCGCCGCGAACCGCAGCAGTCGTCCCCAGCCGTCGGCGCCGAGTCCCGAGAGCGTCTGCGGAGACAGGGCGTCCTGGGCGGACAGACCGTGCAGCAAGGCCGCGTTCACCGTGTCGCCGGCGCCGATCGTGTCCACGACGTCGACCTTCTCGCCCGGCACGGAGTGCTCGGCCCCGTCCCGGGTGAACACCGTCAGACCGTCACCGCCCCGGGTGATCACGATGGCCGAGGGACCCGCGGCGAGCCACTCCCGCGGGGTGCCGCCCAGCCACTGAGCGTCCTCCTCTGAGAGCTTGAGCAGTGACACCGACGGCAGCCAGCTCCGGAACCGGGTCCGGTAGGCGTCCGCGTCAGGGATCAGCCCCGCCCTGATGTTCGGGTCGAGCGCGGTGAACACGCCCTGAGCGGCCGCGGTCCGCATCAGCTCTTCGTAAGCACTCGCGCCCGGCTCCAGAACGAGCGAGCAGGTACCGAAGGACACGGCTCGCGCCGAGGCGGGGAGCCGGTCGGGTGCCCTGAACAGCCGGTCGGCGGTGCCGTCGACGTAGAAGGAGTAGGCGGCCGAGCCGTGCGTGTCGATCGTGGCGACCGCGAGAGTGGTCGGCTCCGGGCCGCGCTGCACACCCGACACGTCCACGCCCGCCGCCCGCAGCCCGTCGAGCAGCGCCTCGCCGAAGGCGTCGCAGGACGTGCGGGAGCAGAAGGCCGTGGGGGAGCCGAGGCGACCGAGGGCCACGGCCGTGTTGTACGGGCCGCCGCCGAGCGCCGGCTTCAGGCCCGCAAGGGCACCAGCGCCCTGCGGTACCAGATCGATCAGGGCCTCACCGGCGACGACGATCATGAGGCGGTTCCTTTCCTGGGTTTCCCGGGTTTCCCGGCGGTGCATCCGCACGACGTGCGGTGGACGAAGGTGCAGGCGAGCCGCAGGGTCCGGACGGGCCGGTCCGGCGAGGCGAGGCGCTCAAGCAGCACCCGGACCGCCTGGGCACCGATGTCCCTGCTGGGCTGGGCGATCGCCGTGAGCTGGGGCGAGAACAGGTCAGCCCAGGCGAAGTCGTCGAAGCAGCACAGGGCGATGTCCTCGGGCACGGACAGCCCGCGGTCGCGCAGGGCGCGCAGGGCCCCGATGGTCATCGTGTTGTTGGCGGTGACGAGCGCGGTGGGCGGCGCGCCGAGGGAGAGCAGGGCGGCGGTGGCTCGTTCGGCGCCGGCCGACTCGGAGTAGCCGTGCACCAGGAGGCGTTCGTCGTAAGGGAACCCGGCCGCGGCGAGGCCGTGCCGGTAACCGGTGATCCTCTCGCTGGTCGTGCTGAGTCCCGGCAGGCCTGCGACGAGGGCGATCCGGCGGTGGCCGAGTCCGGCGAGATGGGTGACCAACTGGGCCGTCGGTTCGGCACTGTCGGAGCAGACCTGGTCGAAGCGGGGTGCGCCGTGCGCGCCGGTGTCGACCACCCGGTCGAGGAGCACGGTCGGTACGTCGTGGCGGCCGAGGTAGGCGAGGAGCTCGCGCGGGTTCGGCGACGGCGCGACGATCATGCCCTCCACCCGGCGCTCGTGCAGGAGCTGGGCGACCTTGCGCTCGTGCTCCGGATCGTCGTGCGGATCGGCGATGAGCAGGCTGTAGCCCTGCTCCAGGGCGCTCGCCTCCACCCCCTGGAGGATCTCCGTGAAGTACGGATTGCTGATCGCGGACACCGCGAGCCCGATGGACCGGGTGCGTGAGGTCACCAGCGAGCGCGCCAGGGTGTTGGGCGTGTAGCCCAGCTCGTCGATGGCGTCCAGCACCGCCTGCCGGGTGTGGGGCAGCACCGGTCGGGTGTCGTTGAGCACGTGCGACACGGTCGCCACGGACACACCGGCGCTGCGTGCCACGTCGGCCATGGTCGGCATCGAGTTCCCCTTCCTTCCTCCGGCGGGGAACGTACCTCATTCAGCGGCGCACGTAAACGCTTACGCAATCGTTTACGTCTAGACGGCGTCTTTGGACACGTGCTGCTCGACCCGTCTAGGACCTGTCCGGGCGATCACGGCGGAGGAAGGCGGCGGGGCCCTGTCGGTTCCGGTGAGCTGGGTGTGGTGCGTGCAGATGCAAGGCGGAGGAGGGCGTCGACGCGGAGCGTCGGCAACCGATGACAACGCGGCAGATGTGCGTGCCACACCCCGCGTCTCCGCCGTGATCGGCCGGACAGGTCCTAGGGGCGGACGTTCACTCCCAGTCCCACCCGATGCCCACGATCCCCGACCGCACCCGTGGCTCGACGAGGTGCACGGAGTGGTGTCGCCCGCTGAGCGCCAGCTCCTGCCGGCCGCTGCGCGGCGCCGCCGCCGAGTGCTGGGTGAACCGGTGGCAGCGCGCCGGAAGCGCCCGCGGGTCGAACCGCACCTGCAGGGCGTACTGTCCGCCCGCCGACCCGAATCCGCGGACGTACTCGCGTGACACGCCTGCCGTACCGTCCTCGACCGCGTAACGGAAGAGGAACGTGTCGCCGGCGCGCAGCCGCGTGTCGAAGAGCAGCTCGGCGACGAGTACTCCGGTGTCGTGGTGCAGAAGCACGCGTCCCGTGCGGCAGTTCTCCAGCGCGTGCACCGACATGCGCCCCGGTGCGCACCCCGGATCGCCGTGGTGGACGGCCATGAAGCGGTCCACGCCGTCCCGGTGGGCGCGCATGATGTGGTGCGACTCGCGTCCCAGCAGCTCGCGGCGTGCGCCGATCCGTACCCGCTCATGGTGTCCGAGGACGTGCAGTCCGCTGTCCAGCGGCGAGCCCAGCTCCGCCAGCAGCCGTTCCAGGACGCCCGTGGCCGCCACGAGGGAGCGGTAGGAGCGTGCCGCGAGCCGCTGTGCGGCCGAGGGTTCCTCGCTCTCGGCGAGCAGGCGAATCAGTGATTCCTCCGGCAGCTGGAGTATCTCCTCCAGGGCGCGTACCGCCCGCAGCGACTCGGGGCGCTGCGGGCGCCGGGCGCCCTGCTGCCAGTAACTCAAGCTGGTCACGCCGACCTTGACCCCGTAGCGCGACAGATGGTGCTGCACACGCTGGAGCGGCAGTCCGCGGGCGGCGATGGCGGCGCGCAGCGCGACGTGGAAGGGGCCGCCTCGCAGGGCCGTGTCCAGTTCCGCGGTGGCGACGGTGGCGACGTCCGCGTGCTGTGTGGCGTGCGGCATGCAGGGGCCCTCTCTGTGAATGATCACAACGGCTGGTCAGACCGTTCGCGGTCGCCGGGGCCACCCCCGTCGGCGCCGGGGCGTCTTCACATCCGTACGCCGCCGTTCACGGCCCCGAGTTCCACCGCATTGAAGCGTGTTGACCAAGTCCCGACAACACCTGATGCCCAACGACCGCATGCTCCTGGCCGAGTTCGGACGGTCACCCTCAAGGGGCCGCGTCGGTCCTCGCGCCGCCCAGCACCTCTCCACCGCGCGCCGGGCAGCGCGGACGTGTGCAGGAACCCGCACACGGGGCCGACGGCGACGACTGCCCGGAAGTCCGCACGGGCGTGGGCCGAGACGAGGATCACCTTCAGTACGCGGCCGGTCACCGGACGTACCGGGCGGTGCGCACGCGGCCTGATTGAACCGGGCGCAGGACGTCCGCGGCATCCTGGGCGAATCGGCTCCGGGAGGACACTGACGAGCACCGCCGGGCGCCTGCGGTCCTCACGTTCCCGGAGTGCCGCTGATCCCGCCGGAGCGTCGTCCACAGGCCCGCGCTCTGACACCCCCCGCCAGTAGGGTGTGAGACATGGCCGACCCCTCCAGCTACCGCCCCAAGCCGGGAGAGATCCCGGACACTCCCGGGGTCTACAGATTCCGCGACGAGCACCGCCGGGTGATCTACGTCGGAAAGGCGAAGAGCCTGCGGCAGCGCCTGGCGAGCTACTTCCAGGATCTGGCGAACCTCCACCCCCGCACCCGCACCATGGTCACCACGGCCGCGTCCGTGGAGTGGACCGTCGTGTCCACGGAGGTCGAGGCCCTTCAGCTGGAGTACTCCTGGATCAAGGAATTCGATCCCCGGTTCAACGTCAAGTACCGCGACGACAAGAGCTACCCCTACCTCGCGGTGACGATGAACGAGGAGTTCCCGCGCGTGCAGGTGATGCGCGGCCAGAAACGCAAGGGTGTGCGCTACTTCGGGCCGTACGGGCACGCGTGGGCCATCCGCGACACCGTGGACCTGCTCCTGCGCGTCTTCCCGGTCCGCACCTGCTCGGCCGGCGTCTTCAAGAACGCCGCCCGCACCGGCCGCCCCTGCCTGCTCGGCTACATCGGCAAGTGCTCCGCGCCCTGCGTCGGCCGGGTGACAGCGGAGGAGCACCGCGAACTCGCCGAGGAGTTCTGCGACTTCACGGCCGGCCGCACGGGCACGTACATCCGCCGCCTGGAGAAGCAGATGGCGGAGGCGGCCGAGGACATGGAGTATGAGCGGGCGGCCCGCCTGCGCGACGACGTCGAGGCCCTGAAGAAGGCCATGGAGAAGAACGCGGTCGTGCTCGCGGACGCGACCGACGCCGACCTGATCGCGGTCGCAGAGGACGAACTGGAAGCGGCCGTGCAGATCTTCCACGTGCGCGGCGGACGTGTGCGCGGCCAGCGCGGCTGGGTGACCGACAAGGTCGAGGAGATCACCACCGGCGCCCTCGTCGAGCACGCCCTCCAGCAGCTCTACGGCGAGGAGCGGGGCGACTCGGTCCCCAAGGAGGTACTCGTCCCGGCCCTGCCCGACCCGGTGGAGCCCGTCCAGGAGTGGCTCGCCGAGCGCCGCGGGGCGGGCGTGTCGCTGCGCGTCCCGCAGCGCGGCGACAAGAAGGCCCTGATGGAGACCGTGCAGCGCAACGCCCTGCAGGCGCTCGCGCTGCACAAGACCAAGCGCGCCTCCGACCTGACCACGCGTTCGCGTGCGCTGGAGGAGATCGCCGAGGCCCTCGACCTGGACAGCGCCCCGCTCAGGATCGAGTGCTACGACATCTCGCACCTCCAGGGCGACGACGTCGTGGCCTCCATGGTCGTCTTCGAGGACGGTCTGCAGCGCAAGAGTGAGTACCGCCGCTTCCAGATCAAGGGCTTCGAAGGCCAGGACGACGTGCGCTCCATGCACGAGGTGATCACCCGCCGCTTCAGGCGCTACCTCGCCGAGAAGGAGAAGACGGGGGAGTGGGCCGACGGCGAGAACACCCTCACCGAGGAGGACGGCCGCCCCAAGCGCTTCGCCTACCCGCCCCAGCTCGTCGTCGTCGACGGCGGGCAGCCGCAGGTCGCGGCCGCCAAGAAGGCGCTCGACGGGCTCGGCATCGACGACATCGCCGTGTGCGGCCTCGCCAAGCGCCTGGAGGAGGTCTGGCTGCCGGACGAGGGCGACCCGGTGGTACTGCCCCGCACCAGCGAGGGCCTCTACCTGCTGCAGCGCGTCCGCGACGAAGCCCACCGCTTCGCGATCACCTACCAGCGCACCAAGCGCGCCAGGCGTTTCCGGGCCAGCCCCCTGGACGGCGTGCCGGGGCTCGGGGATTCCCGCAAGCAGGCACTGCTCACACACTTCGGTTCGTTGAAGAAACTGCGATCCGCCACGATCGACCAGATCTGCGAGGTTCCGGGCATAGGCCGCAAGACCGCCGAGACGATCGCGGTGGCCCTCGCCCAGGCGGCGCCGGCCGTACCCGCCGTGAACACGGCGACTGGAGAGATCATGGAGGAGGAACCCGAGACAATGGGTTCCAGTGGGGAGCCCGTGACGACGGGCGCCCCGGACGAGCGACGGGGGCAGGAGACATGAATGCGAACAGCCACGACGGGCGACAAGGCCAAGACGGAGACGGAGCACAGGTGAGTACGGGCACGAGCGCCGAGGCGGCCGGAGCCCCGGAGACGGCCATCCCCGAGCTGGTGATCATCTCCGGCATGTCCGGCGCAGGGCGCTCCACGGCGGCCAAGTGTCTGGAGGACCTCGGCTGGTTCGTCGTCGACAACCTCCCGCCCGCGCTCATACCGACCATGGTGGAGCTCGGCGCACGCTCGCAGGGCAACGTGGCGCGGATCGCGGTCGTCGTCGACGTCCGCGGCCGGCGCTTCTTCGACAACCTCCGCGAGTCCCTCGCCGACCTCGACACCCGGGGTGTCACCCGGCGGATCGTGTTCCTGGAGTCCTCCGACGAGGCCCTCGTGCGCCGCTTCGAGTCGGTGCGCCGCCCGCACCCGTTGCAGGGCGACGGCCGCATCGTCGACGGCATCGCCGCCGAGCGCGAGCTGCTGCGGGAGCTGCGCGGTGACGCCGACCTGGTGATCGACACCTCCAGCCTCAACGTGCACGAGCTGCGCGCCAAGATGGACGCCCAGTTCGCCGGAGATGAGGAGCCCGAGCTGAGGGCCACCGTCATGTCCTTCGGCTTCAAGTACGGCCTGCCGGTCGACGCCGACCTGGTCGCGGACATGCGCTTCCTGCCCAACCCGCACTGGGTCCCCGAGCTGCGCCCCTTCACCGGCCTCAACGAGGAGGTGGCCGCGTACGTCTTCAACCAGCCCGGCGCCAAGGAGTTCCTCGACCGGTACGCCGAGCTGCTGAGGCTCATCGCGGCCGGGTACCGGCGCGAGGGCAAGCGGTACGTGACCATCGCCATCGGGTGTACGGGCGGCAAGCACCGCTCGGTCGCCACGTCGGAGAAGCTCGCCGCGCGCCTCGCGGCCGAAGGTGTGGAGACGGTGGTCGTGCACCGGGACATGGGCCGCGAATGACGGCACGTTCCCCGCGGCTGAGCAGGCTGCGCCGGACGGTGTCCGAGGGACGCGCGGGCCGCCCCGTCGAGGCCCGCGGTGCCCGCCCGCGCCGCCGCGGCGCCCAGCCCAAGGTGGTCGCCCTCGGCGGCGGCATGGGCCTGTCCGCGTCGCTCGCCGCACTGCGCCGGATCACCGGCGACCTCACCGCCGTCGTCACCGTCGCCGACGACGGAGGCTCCAGCGGACGACTGCGCGACGAACTGGGCGTCCTCCCGCCCGGTGACCTGCGCAAGGCCCTGGCCGCGCTGTGCGGCGACGACGACTGGGGCCAGACGTGGGCCCGCGTCATCCAGCACCGCTTCCAGTCCAAGGGCGACCTGCACGAGCACGCGGTCGGCAACCTGCTGATCGTCGCCCTGTGGGAGCAGCTCGGCGACCACGTCCAGGCCCTCGACCTGGTAGGCAAGCTCCTGGGCGCGCACGGACGCGTGCTGCCCATGTCCGCCGTACCCCTGGAGCTCCAGGCCCTGGTCAAGGGGCACGACCCGGACCGGCCCGACGACGTCGACACCGTACGAGGGCAGGCGACCGTCGCTCTCACGCCCGGCGAGGTGCAGTCCGTGCACCTCGTGCCGCACGACCCGCCCGCGGTCCCCGAGGCGGTCGAGGCCGTCCTCGACGCGGACTGGGTGGTCCTCGGCCCGGGGTCCTGGTTCTCCTCGGTCATCCCGCACCTGCTCGTGCCCGAACTCCTGGACGCGCTCAGCAAGACGAAGGCGCGCCGGGTACTCTCCCTGAACCTCGCCCCGCAGCCGGGAGAAACCGAAGGCTTCTCCCCGCAGCGTCATTTGGAGGTTTTGGGACGACACGCCCCTAAACTCGCCCTGGACGTGGTGCTGGCCGACGAGGCTGCCGTGCCCGACCGCGATGTGCTCACCGAGGCCGCCAAGCGGTTCGGCGCCGCGGTCGAGCTGGCCCCGGTGGCCCGGAGGGACGGGAGCCCAAGGCATGACCCGGAGCTCCTCGCCGCCGCGTACGACCGTATTTTTCGGATGCATGGAAGGATCGGCCCATGGCGATGACGGCAGCGGTGAAGGACGAGGTCTCCCGGCTCCCCGTCACCCGGACCTGCTGCAGGAAGGCGGAGGTCTCCGCCATTCTGCGGTTCGCCGGCGGCCTCCATCTGGTGAGCGGGCGCATCGTGATCGAGGCGGAGCTGGACACCGCGATGGCGGCCCGCCGCCTCAAGCGGGACATCCTGGAGATCTTCGGCCACAGCTCCGAGCTGATCGTGATGGCGCCGGGCGGACTGCGCCGCGGCTCGCGCTATGTCGTGCGTGTCGTCGCCGGCGGTGACCAGCTGGCCCGTCAGACCGGCCTGGTGGACGGCCGGGGCCGCCCGATCCGGGGGCTGCCCCCGCAGGTGGTCTCAGGGGCCACCTGTGACGCGGAGGCGGCCTGGCGCGGGGCCTTCCTGGCACACGGCTCGCTCACGGAGCCCGGCCGTTCCTCCTCCCTGGAGGTGACCTGCCCGGGCCCCGAGGCCGCGCTCGCACTCGTCGGCGCCGCCCGCCGGCTGTCCATCGGGGCCAAGGCACGCGAGGTCCGTGGTGTGGACCGGGTCGTCGTCCGCGACGGCGACGCGATCGGCGCGCTGCTCACCCGCCTCGGCGCGCACGAGTCGGTGCTCGCCTGGGAGGAGCGCCGGATGCGCCGCGAGGTGCGTGCCACGGCGAACCGTCTCGCCAACTTCGACGACGCCAACCTGCGCCGCTCCGCGCGTGCGGCCGTCGCCGCCGGTGCCCGCGTCCAGCGCGCCCTGGAGATCCTCGGTGACGACGTACCCGAGCACCTCGCGGCCGCCGGCCGGCTGCGCATGGAGCACAAGCAGGCCTCTCTGGAGGAGCTGGGCGCGCTCGCCGACCCGCCGCTGACCAAGGACGCCGTCGCCGGCCGTATCCGCCGGCTGCTCGCGATGGCCGACAAGCGCGCCTCCGACCTCGGCATCCCGGGCACTGAGTCCAGCATCACGGAGGAGATGGCCGACAACCTCGTCGGCTGATCCGAAAGAGTTCAACACGCCGGTTCCGACGTCCAAATGGGCGTCGGAACCGGCGTGTTGCCTGTCCTTGACGCACCCTTGACTCGATCATGGACTGTCATGAGCCTGGCATCTATTCGCTGCTGTGGCGGACCACTGCTAGGGGGGTTCATGAGACATAGAGCGAGATCGATCCTCGCTGTCGGCGCGCTCCTGATCGGCGGAGCGAGCATCGCACCCATCGCCCAAGCACAACCAGGGAGTTCACAGGACTCCGACGCGGACGAGGTCAAGGTCTTCCGCGCCGACGTCACCAAGAAGCAGGTACCCCTGCTGCTGGCCGCCGGACAGGACGGCCACGAACTCGGCGAACAGGTGCCCGAGAAGGGCACGGCCACCGTCGAGGTCTACCTCACCGACAAGCAGGCCGAGAAGCTCGAGAAGCAGGGCGTCGACCTCGACGAGCACACCATTTCGGCCAGGGCCGCAGCCCGCGTCGAGAGTGCGGCGGAGGGTGTCTTCCGTCCGTACAGCACGAGCGGTGGCCTGAAAGAGGAGATCGTCGCGACCGGGCAGGCGAACCCCGGTCTCACCAAAGTCGTCTCCATCGGAAGGACCGTCAACGGCCAGGACATCCTGGCCCTGAAACTGACGAAGGGCGCCAAGAAGTCCAAGGACGGCTCCAAGCCGGCCGTGCTGTACATGTCCAACCAGCACGCGCGCGAGTGGATCACGCCGGAGATGACCCGGCGGCTGATGCACTACTACCTGGACAACTACAAGACGGACAAGCGGGTCAAGAAGCTCGTCGAGTCCACCGAACTGTGGTTCGTCCTGTCGGCCAACCCCGACGGCTACGACTACACCTTCCAGAACAGCGACACCCGCCTGTGGCGCAAGAACCTGCGGGACGTCAACGGCGACGGCGCCATCTCCACCGGCGACGGCGTCGACCTCAACCGCAACTTCGCCTACAAGTGGGGCTATGACGACGAGGGTTCGTCCCCCAATCCCACCAGCCAGACCTACCGCGGCGCGGCCCCCGGCTCCGAGCCCGAGACCAAGGCGCTCGACGCCTTCGAGAAACGGATCGGCTTCGCGTACGGCATCAACTACCACTCCGCCGCCGAACTCCTCCTCTACGGGGTCGGCTGGCAGGTGGCCACCGCGACGCCGGACGACGTCCTCTACAAGGCGCTCGCCGGCACGCCCGACGACTCCGCGATCCCCGGCTACCACCCACAGGTCTCCTCGGAGCTGTACACGACCAACGGCGAGGCGGACGGCCACGCGGCCAACGTCAACGGCATGGCGATGTTCACCCCCGAGATGTCGACCTGTCAGACCGCGTCGGACATCGATCCGAACGACGCCTGGAACGCGGCCGACTGCCAGTCCATCTTCAACTTCCCGGACGACGAGAAGCTGATCCAGGACGAGTTCGCGAAGAACATCCCCTTCGCGCTCTCCGTCGCCGAGACGGCCGCCCACCCGGACGAGCCGTCCTCGTCGGTCCGCCTGGGCGCCGCCGACTTCACCCCGGCCACGTTCTCGACGTCGTACTCGCGAGGCGCCGACCAGAAGGTCTCGGTCGTCGTACGGAAGTCGGTGCGCGACAAGGAGCTCAAGTACCGCGTCAACGGCGGCCGCACCAGGGACATGGTGCTCAGGGCCTGGAAGGGCGGCGAGACGTACGGCGGTGACGACAACCTCTACTTCGACGAGTACCGGGCCAAGGTCCGGGACGGCCGGCCGGGTGACAAGGTCGAGGTCTGGTTCACCGGCGAGACGAAGCGCGGGAAGGCCGTCTCCAGCGAGCACTTCACGTACACCGTGGCCGAACGGCCGCGTGCGAACACCCTCGTGGTCGCCGAGGAGGGCGCGGCCGCCACACAGGCGCAGACGTACGTCGACGCGCTGGAGGCCAACGGCCGCAGGGCGATCGTCTGGGACGTCGCCGCGCAGGGCGCGCCAGACGCCCTCGGCGTGCTGGGCCACTTCGACACCGTCGTCCACTACACGGGCGCGAGCGTCCCGGGCATCGCCTCCCAGCTCCAGCTGCGGGCCTTCCTCAACGAGGGCGGCAAGCTGCTCGAGGCGGGCGAACTGGCCGGCGGCAGCGTCGACCTCGGCGACGGCACCCTGTCCAACGACTTCAGCCAGTACTACCTGGGGGCCTACTCGCGTACGTCGACCCCCGGTGCCACCGGCTTCACCGGCTCCGGCAGGCTCGGCGGCTTCACGGGCGCGCTCGGCGCCGCGACCGGCAACCCGCTCGACCGGGCGGGCACGTACGGCGTGACCTCCGACGAACTGCCGGTCACCAGCTACCCGCAGTTCGCCAGCGCGGGTGCGGGCCAGTTCGCCGGGACCGTCAACCCGTACGGACCGTACTCGGGCTCGTACATGGCGGCCGCCGTCCACACCGACGACGCGTACAAGCGGCTCAGCCGCACCGTCGACCTCACCGGTGTGAGCGCGTCCGACGCGCCCACCCTGCGCACACAGCTGCTGTGGGACACCGAGGCCGGCTACGACAATGTGATCGTCGAGGCCCACACCACCGGTGCCGACGACTGGACGACCCTCCCCGAGGCGGGCGGCGCCACCGGCACCGCCGTGCCGGCGGAGTGCGAGGGCGGCTTCTACGTCGGCGAGCACCCCTGGCTGAAGCACTACCTGACGGTCGCGTCGGGCGGCTGCACCGCGACCGGCACCTCCGGCAAGTGGAACAGTCTGACCGGCGCCTCCAGCGGCTGGCAGCAGGTGAACTTCGACCTGAGCGCGTACGCGGGCAGGTCGGTCGAGGTCTCGATCAGCTACGTCACCGACCCGGGCTCCGGCGGCCACGGCGTCCTCGCCGACGACGCCTCGCTCGTCGTGGGCGGCACGGCCACCGGGACCGAGGGCTTCGAGACGTCCCTGGGCGTCTGGCAGGTGGCCGGACCGCCCGCCGGCAGCCCGGCCGTCCTCAAGGACTGGGCGCGCACCGGGACGCTGTTCCAGACATACGGAGGGGTCACCACGGAGGACACCGTGCTGCTTGGTTTCGGCCTTGAGCACGTCACCGCGTCGGCCGACCGCACGGCTCTGGTCAAGAAGGCTCTGGCAGCTCTGGAAGAGTGACCGGCCTGGTCAAAAGGTATTGACAATCCATAGTCAAATCGGGTGATCGGGCCTTCCGGCCCGGGTGGTCCGTACCCCTACTGGCGGGTACGGGCCGCCCTGCCGTGTATGGGGCATCTGGATGTCACCCTCAGGGCCCTCAGGGAGGTAGGGTCGTAGGCGGTCGGGGACATCCCATTACAGCTCGCCGGTCTCGAAACCGGCGTACCAACGAGGAGATCGGTTCGTGACGATCCGCGTAGGCATCAACGGCTTTGGCCGCATCGGTCGTAACTACTTCCGCGCGCTGCTGGAGCAGGGTGCAGACATCGAGATCGTGGCTGTCAACGACCTGGGTGACACCGCGACCACCGCCCACCTGCTGAAGTACGACACCATCCTGGGCCGCCTCAAGCAGGAGGTCTCCCACACCGCCGACACGATCACCGTCGACGGCAAGACCATCAAGGTCCTGTCCGAGCGAAACCCCGCCGACATCCCGTGGGGCGAGCTGGGCGTCGACATCGTCATCGAGTCGACCGGCATCTTCACGAAGAAGGCCGATGCCGAGAAGCACCTCGCCGGCGGCGCCAAGAAGGTCCTCATCTCGGCTCCGGCCAAGGACGAGGACATCACCATCGTGATGGGCGTCAACGAGAGCAAGTACGACGCGGCGAACCACCACGTCATCTCGAACGCCTCCTGCACCACCAACTGTGTGGCGCCGATGGCCAAGGTTCTCGACGAGAACTTCGGCATCGTCAAGGGCCTGATGACCACGGTCCACGCCTACACGAACGACCAGCGCATCCTGGACTTCCCGCACTCCGACCTGCGCCGTGCCCGCGCCGCCGCGGAGAACATCATCCCGACCACGACCGGTGCCGCCAAGGCCACCGCCCTGGTCCTCCCGCAGCTCAAGGGCAAGCTGGACGGCATCGCCATGCGCGTCCCCGTCCCGACGGGCTCGGCCACCGACCTGGTCGTGGAGCTGGAGCGCGAGGTCACCAAGGACGAGGTCAACGCCGCGTTCAAGAAGGCGTCCGAGGGCGAGCTGCAGGGCTACCTGTCCTACACGGAGGACCCGATCGTCTCCTCCGACATCGTCAGCGACCCGGCGTCCTGCACCTTCGACTCCTCCCTGACCATGGTCCAGGAGGGCAAGTCGGTGAAGATCCTCGGCTGGTACGACAACGAGTGGGGCTACTCCAACCGTCTCGTCGACCTCACGGTCTTCGTCGGCAACCAGCTCTGATCAACGGAGCAGGCACCTCGATGTGAGTGCAGGGCTCGGGCAGCGCAGGGACGCGTCGCCCGAGCCCTGACTCGCGTACAGATCAGGCCCTCTTAAGATCACGAGCATCACGAGCCCTCCTCAGGAGTTCCCTCAATGAAGACGATCGACGAACTTCTCGCCGAAGGCGTCGCAGGCCGGCGGGTCTTGGTCCGCGCCGACCTCAACGTGCCGCTCGACGGCGCCACGATCACCGATGACGGCCGCATCCGCGCCGTCCTGCCCACCGTGAAGGCCCTCACGGAGGCGGGAGCGCGCGTGGTCGTCGCTTCGCACCTCGGCCGCCCCAAGGGCGCGCCGGACCCGGCCTTCTCGCTCGCTCCGGCCGCCGCGCGCCTGGGCGAACTCCTCGGTACCGCCGTGGTCTTCGCGACCGACACGGTCGGTGAGTCCGCCCGGTCCACCGTCGCCGGCCTCGTCGACGGCCAGGTCGCCGTCATCGAGAACCTGCGCTTCAACGCCGGCGAGACGTCCAAGGACGACGCCGAGCGCGGCGCCTTCGCCGACCGGCTCGCCGAGCTCGCCGACCTGTACGTGGGCGACGGCTTCGGCGCCGTGCACCGCAAGCACGCCTCGGTCTTCGACCTCCCGGCCCGCCTGCCGCACGCCGCCGGCTACCTCATCGCCACCGAGGTCGCCGTGCTGAAGAAGCTCACCGAGGACGTCAAGCGTCCCTACGTCGTCGCCCTCGGCGGCGCAAAGGTCTCCGACAAGCTCGCCGTCATCGACGAGCTGCTCGGCAAGGCCGACCGCCTGCTCATCGGCGGCGGCATGGCGTACACCTTCCTCAAGGCCCAGGGCCACGAGGTCGGCATCTCCCTCCTCCAGGAGGACCAGATCCCGGCCGTCACCGAGTACATCGAGCGCGCGGAGAAGACCGGCGTCGAGCTGGTCCTCCCCGTCGACGTGCTGGTCGCGCCCGAGTTCCCGGACCTGAAGGCGAAGGCTCCGGACAACCCCACCACTGTCGCCGCGGACGGGATCCCGGCCGACCAGATGGGCCTGGACATCGGCCCGGAAACCCGCAAGCTGTACGCCTCGAAGCTCGCCGACGCGGCCACCGTCTGCTGGAACGGCCCCATGGGCGTCTTCGAGCACCCCGACTACGCCGAGGGCACCAAGGCGGTTGCCCAGGCCCTCGTCGACTCCCCGGCCTTCACGGTCGTCGGCGGTGGCGACTCCGCCGCTGCCGTCCGCATCCTGGGCTTCGACGAGTCGGCATTCGGCCACATTTCGACCGGCGGCGGCGCCTCCCTCGAATACCTCGAGGGCAAGACGCTCCCCGGCCTCGCCGCACTGGAGGACTGACCCCGCATGACCACTCGTACGCCGCTGATGGCGGGCAACTGGAAGATGAACCTCAACCACCTCGAGGCCATCGCCCACGTCCAGAAGCTCGCCTTCGCCCTGGCCGACAAGGACTACGAGGCCGTCGAGGTCGCCGTCCTGCCGCCCTTCACCGACCTGCGCTCCGTGCAGACCCTGGTGGACGGCGACAAGCTCAAGATCAAGTACGGCGCCCAGGACGTCTCGGCGCACGACTCCGGTGCCTACACCGGCGAGATCTCCGGCTCGATGCTGGCCAAGCTGAAGTGCACCTACGTGGCCATCGGCCACTCCGAGCGCCGTCAGTACCACAACGAGACCGACGAACTCGTGAACGCCAAGGTCAAGGCCGCCTACAAGCACGGCCTGACCCCGATCATGTGCGTCGGCGAGGAACTGGAGGTCCGCGAGGCGGGCAACGCGGTGCCGCACACCCTCGCCCAGGTGGAGGGCGGTCTGAAGGACCTCCCGGCCGAGCAGGCCGAGTCCATCGTGATCGCCTACGAGCCCGTCTGGGCCATCGGCACCGGCAAGGTCTGCGGTGCCGAGGACGCCCAGGAGGTCTGCGCCGCCATCCGAGGCAAGATCGCCGAGCTGTACACGCAGGAGCTGGCCGACAAGATCCGCATCCAGTACGGCGGCTCCGTCAAGGCCGGAAACGTCGCGGAGATCATGGCGCAGGCCGACATCGACGGTGCCCTGGTCGGCGGTGCCTCGCTGGACGCCGACGAGTTCGTCAAGATCGTCCGCTTCCGCGACCAGTGAGAAGACCAGTGAGTATGCCGTAGCGGCGATCCGTCGTACCCTTGCGGGGGCATGGTGGCGAGCCACCGTGCCCCCGTCGTCCATCCAGTTCCGAGGAAGTTGGTTCAGCCGTGGTTTTGGGGTTCTCGATCGCCCTGATCGTCTTCAGCGGGCTGCTGATGCTGCTGGTGCTGATGCACAAGGGGAAGGGCGGCGGTCTCTCCGACATGTTCGGTGGCGGTATGCAGTCCTCCGTCGGCGGCTCCTCGGTCGCCGAGCGCAACCTCGACCGCATCACCGTGGTGATCGGTCTGCTGTGGTTCGCGTGCATCATCGTGCTCGGCATCCTGATGAAGACGAACAACTGATCAGCGGCTGACACGGCACATCACGCACGCACATCACACACGCACAATCCGCACGTAAGGCCTCATGTTCGGTGCGCGCACCTGAGCGCGGCCTATCATGGGGCTGGCGTCTGGGTGTGGGGCTGTAACTCCAACCACTGGACGCGCGTTGGGCCTTACGTAGACTGAGGCGCTCGCGGCGAAGCGAAACGCCGACTCGCTTCGCGGCACCATCACGCAGGGAGTTACACCGTGGCAAGTGGCAACGCGATCCGAGGAAGCCGGGTCGGGGCGGGGCCGATGGGTGAGGCCGAGCGCGGCGAGTCCGCGCCGCGTCTGCGCATCTCCTTCTGGTGCTCCAACGGGCACGAGACGCAGCCCAGCTTCGCCAGCGACGCGCAGGTCCCCGAAACCTGGGACTGCCCGCGCTGCGGCTTCCCAGCCGGTCAGGACCGGGACAACCCGCCGGACCCGCCGCGCACCGAGCCCTACAAGACGCACCTCGCGTATGTGCGGGAGCGGCGCAGCGACGCGGACGGCGAGGCGATCCTCGCCGAGGCGCTCGCCAAACTGCGGGGCGAAATCTAGGAGTTGAGAGCCGGCCGGACACCGAGGGGTCTGGCCGGACCTGTTTTGCTCACCGGCGGCCGACCGCCTCCGGACCGATTGTCAGTGCTGCCCTCTACGGTTTGTCCATCGGCGAATCGTGAGGGGGCGTTGTGGCGACGGTCGAGGTTTCGGGCGGGCCCGTGCCCGCGTGGCGCGGGGGGTTCGAGCGGCTGTGGAGTGCCGCCGTGCCGTCCGGATTCGGCGCCGCACTGCGCGTGGCAGCGCTGCCCCTGCTCGCCGCGACGCTGACGGACCGGCCGCTGCTCATCGCGTCCGTCACCGCCTGTGGCTGTCTGCCCTGGATCGTCTTCGCGCTGCTCGGCGGCGCCGTCACCGACGGCGTGGATCAGCGGGAGGCCATGTGGGTGGTGGACGCCTTACGGGGGCTGCTGGTCGCGGTGTTCGCCGGGGCCGTCGCCGTTGGCCACGCCTCGATCGCCCTGCTGATCGGACTGGCCTTCGCCTTGAGCACGCTCCACGCGTTGTTCGGCAACGCGACCACGGCGCTCCTGCCGGCTGTGGTGGACCCCGCGGCACTCGGCAGCGCGAACGTGAGGCTGATGACCGGCCGGCAGGTCGCGAGCGGCCTGCTGGGTGCACCGGCCGTGCCGCTGCTGGTGACGGCCGGGGCGGCGGCACACTTCGCGGCCGACGCGGCGACCTTCCTCGTCGCCTCGGCGCCGGTGGCCGCGCTGCTGACCGCCGGGCCCGAGCGGAAGCCGAGACCGGCGGGCAGCACGATGCGCAGGGAGATCGCGGAAGGGCGCGTACTGGGGCGGGACAGAACCCTGCGGGGACTCTGGTGCCGCCACGGCCCTGAGCGACATCGGCATGGGCGTGCTCGTCGCCACCCTCATGCTGCTGGTGACCGACCGGCTCGACGCCTGCACCGCCGGATACGCGGCGTCGACGACCGCGTACACCGTGGGCGGTCTGGCCGGTGAAGTCGTCAACCGCTGGACCGTGGACGCGCTCGGGCGGATGCGTGCCGTGCTGCTCGCCGGAACGGTGCAGATCGGCACGCTGATCGTCATGGGCTCGGCGCGCAGTCCGGCCGTGCCGGTGGCCGCCCTGGTGGTCTTCGGGTTCACGGGCACGGCGTGAAGCAGGTCGGCGCGCTGCTCGCGGCCGCCTTCTTCGTCCTGCCGGTCACCGCGCTGACACCTGCGCCCAAGGCGGACGTATCTGTTTGCGCCGCACCACGACGAGACGAAGGGTCACGCCCCGCACTGATCAACTAGGTTGGGACCGGCAGCGGGGCGCAGCACAGGCAAGGAAGAAGGCTGAATTCCGAGATGAACGCAGACGGCCGTACCAGACTCAACCAGACGCCCGAGTGGACCGCTCTGGCCAAGCACCGCGAGGGGCTCGGCGAGGTGCAGCTGCGGGAGCTGTTCGCCGCCGACCCGGGGCGCGGCCAGGGGTACACGCTCCAGGTCGGGGACCTGCACATCGACTACTCCAAGCACCTCGTCACCGACGAGACGCTGCGGCTGCTGCGCGAGCTGGCCGCCGCGACCGACGTCTTCGGCCTCCGGGACGCCATGTTCCGCGGCGAGAAGATCAACACGACCGAGAACCGGGCGGTGCTGCACACCGCGCTGCGCGCCCCGCGCGACGCCGTGATCGAGGTCGACGGGGAGAACGTCGTGCCGGCCGTGCACGCCGTCCTCGACAAGATGGCCGACTTCGCCGAGCGCGTCCGCTCCGGCGCCTGGACCGGCCACACCGGCAAGCGCATCAAGAACGTGGTGAACATCGGCATCGGCGGCTCCGACCTCGGCCCGGCGATGGCGTACGAGGTGCTGCGCAGCTACACCGATCGCGGCCTCACGCTCCGCTTCGTGTCGAACGTGGACGGTGCCGACCTGCACGAGGCCACGCGTGACCTGGACGCGGCCGAGACGCTGTTCATCGTCGCCTCCAAGACCTTCACCACCATCGAGACGATCACGAACGCGACCTCGGCGCGCGACTGGCTGCTCACCGAGCTGAGCGCCGGTCAGGAGGCCGTCGCCAAGCACTTCGTGGCGCTGTCCACCAACGCCGGGAAGGTCGGCGCGTTCGGCATCGATACGGCGAACATGTTCGAGTTCTGGGACTGGGTCGGCGGCCGCTACTCCTACGACTCCGCGATCGGCCTGTCCCTGATGATCGCCATCGGGCCGGATCGTTTCCGGGAGATGCTCGACGGATTCAGGGTGGTCGACGAGCACTTCCGCACCGCGCCCGCCGAGTCCAACGTGCCGCTGCTGCTGGGCCTGTTGGGCATCTGGTACGGCAACTTCCACGACGCCCAGTCGCACGCGGTGCTGCCCTACAGCCACTACCTGTCCAAGTTCACGGCGTATCTGCAGCAGCTGGACATGGAGTCCAACGGAAAGCACGTCGGCAGGGACGGACGCGAGGTCGACTGGCAGACCGGTCCGGTGGTGTGGGGTACTCCTGGCACCAACGGGCAGCACGCCTACTACCAGCTCATCCACCAGGGCACGAAGCTGATCCCGGCGGACTTCATCGGCTTCGCGCAGCCGGTCGCCGAGCTCGCCGACGGACTCAAGGCGCAGCACGACCTGCTGATGGCGAACTTCTTCGCCCAGACGCAGGCGCTGGCCTTCGGGAAGACGCCGGACGAGGTGCGTGCCGAGGGCGTGCCCGAGGAACTGGTGCCGCACAAGACGTTCCAGGGCAACCACCCCACGACCACGATCCTCGCGCGCGAGCTGACGCCGTCGGTCCTCGGTCAGCTCATCGCCCTCTACGAGCACAAGGTGTTCGTGCAGGGCGCCATCTGGAACATCGACTCCTTCGACCAGTGGGGCGTCGAGCTCGGCAAGGTCCTCGCCAAGCGTGTCGAGCCCGCGCTGACCGAAGGCGCCGACGTGCCGGGCCTGGACGCGTCCACGAAGGCGCTGGTCGCCACGTACCGGGAGCTGCGCGGCCGGCAGTGACCGATCTGCGGGAGGCGGCGGCGCGCGGCCGCCCGCCTCCCGCTGGCGCCCCGGCGATCTTGAGCGGTGCCGGTCAGGCCACCGCGCTGAGCGTGTCCGCCAGACGCCGACGGGCTGCGCGGGCCGCCGGCACGGCAGCGAGTGCGGCCGCGCCCAGCACCGCGGCGGCGCCGAACAGCAGCAGGAGGGCGGGGGACGGGCCCACCGCTATGCCGGTGCCGATACCGCTGGCTCTGCCCTGGGCGTCGATCAGCCAGTGCGCAAGGGGAGCGCCCAGTGCCGCACCGACCAGGACCGCGGCCAGGGCGGTGCAGGCGGTGGCCGAGACGCTGATCGCGGTGATCTGCCGCGGGGACAGGCCGATGGCCTTGAGCGCCAGCAGGTCCCGTTCGCTCTCGCGCACCGTGCCGCCGATCGCGGTCAGCAGTTCGATCAGTCCGATGAGGGCCAGGACGGCGATCAGACCCACGACGACTCCGCGCAGCGGGGAGAGCCCGTCGGCGGGGTTCGTCGCGGCGTGCACGTCCAGGTGACCGTGCCCCGCCGCGCCGAGCCGGCCGGCGACCGCGTGCGGGTCGGCGCCGGGGCTCAGCCGCAGCTGGTACAGGGTCGGGCCGAGCCCGGGGTCGTTCTCGCGCAGGGTGTCCAGCGAGGTGGAGATGACCCGGCCGGCGTTCTCCGGCTCGATGCTGCGGCCCACTATGTGCAGGATCTGCGGCTGGTCGCCCACGGTCATCCGCACCCAGTCGCCGACGCGTACGTCGAGCAGGTCGAGCAGGCCCTGCCCTGCCACCGCCTCGTCACGGCCGCGGGCAGGGCGCCCCTCGGCCAGGGTGTACGGGTACGGATCCTGGCGGGTGCCGAGGCCGCGCAGCGCGATCGTGGCCGTCTGGCCCGGGACCAGGGCCGCCACCTCCACGCCCGGGTAGGCGGTGACGACCTGCGGGTCGCCCTCCAGCAGCGCGTGTGTCTCCCGGTCGGTGAGGCCGGCGTCCGCGTGGACGGTGAGCGCCGTCGGCAGGCCTATCTGCTCGGGCCTGCTGTCAAAGCGGCCGATGGTGGTCCAGGCGCTCATCGCGACGACGATCAGCAGCAGCGGCAGCGCGAGCCGGGCAACCGTCGCCAGCGACCGGGGGCGCCTGGTGAACGCCTTGTGCCAGCCCAGGACCAGCGCCGGCGGCAGCCGAAGCCCGAGCGCCCGGCGCGCCGCGCCCGAAAGACGCCCGCCCGCCGGAGCCGCGGGCCGCGGCACCGGTACCGGAGGCACACGTCCCGCGCGCCAGGCCGCCAGCCCGGTGGTCGCGCCGATGAGCAGCACCGCCGCCACCGGCACCGCGAACAGCGCCACGGTGTGTGCGGGCAGCCCCTGCCACACGCCGACCGCGTCCCCGAGCCGCCCCGGGATCCGGCTGCCCAGCGCCTGGGTGAGCGTCGCCGCGGCCACGGCCCCGAGCAGCGCGTAGGCGGTGTGCTGAAGCAGGAAGACCCGCACGACCTGGCCGGGCGTGAAGCCGATCGCCTTCAGCACCGAGATGTCCCGCAGATGGCCACGGATCCGGGTGCCGATCGCCCCGTGCACGGCGAGCCCGGCGGCGACCAGCGCGCCCAGGCCGAACAGGCCCAGCACCTGCCCGAGCAGCCGGTTGTCGCCCTGGGCCTCGGCGCGCGCCTGCTGCCAGGTGGAGACCTCGCTGACCGCGCCCGCGCCCAGCACGGTGACGGCGCGCTGGACGGCGTAGTCCGTGTCCTCGGGATCGGTCAGGCGCAGTCCGGTCACCTGGCCGTCCGGGTCGCGCACTTCGGACGGAAGCGCCCACACGAGCCCGGGTTGACCGCCCGGGCTGTAGCGCGGTTCGGCGCTGTCGGCGACGCCGAGGACGGTCAGTTTCCGTGCGGTGCCGGGCAGGGTGAGGGTGTCGCCGGGGCCGGCCAGCAGGGCGCGGGCGAGGCGGCTCTCCAGCACCACGCCGTCGGGGGTCGCGGGGTCCAGCCAGTGGCCTGAGGTGACCAGCGGACGGCCGACGGCGGGCCGCTCGGACGTGCCGCGCAGTTCGACGGAGGCGCGGGTGCCGCGGGAGGCGAGGGTGGCGGAGGCGAAGGGGTAGGGGCCCGCGACGGACTCGACGCCCTCCAGCGTGGTGAGCTTCCCCGCTTCGGCGGACGGGCCGGCGTGGATCCACACGTGCGCGCCGCGCGCCTGAGTGAAGATCCGCTGCCACGGGTTCGTCGCGTAGCCGAAGAGCGCCGTGGCCAGCAGCAGTGAGGCGACGATGCCCGCGGTGGCGAGCACGAGGAACAGCGCCTCGCCGCGATGCGTGCGCAGATCGGACTGCGCCCAGCGCAGGGTGGCTCGCACCGGCTCAGCCTCTCCGCTCACGCAGGGCGAGCTGATCGTCGTACACCCGCATGTCAGTCCTTGAGCTCCAGCACGCCGGATATGCCGGTTCCGCGCGACGGCGTGCCGTCCAGTTCCGCGTCGTCGGCTATCCGTCCGTCGAAGAAGCTGATCACCCGGTCCGCGGCGCTCGCGAGTCGCGCGTCATGGGTGACCAGCACGATCGTCTGGCCGCGCTGGTGGAAGCGGGACAGCAGCCGCATCACCTCGCGGGTGGCCTTGCTGTCCAGGCTGCCCGCGGGCTCGTCGGCCAGCAG
Source organism: Streptomyces sp. NPDC040410 (assembly GCF_055595715.1). Lineage (NCBI taxonomy): Bacteria > Bacillati > Actinomycetota > Actinomycetes > Kitasatosporales > Streptomycetaceae > Streptomyces > Streptomyces sp. NPDC040410. Next base: position 159,736 of record NZ_JBVIVK010000015.1, on the reverse strand, counting down.
CAGCGGCGGATGGTTGACCAGGGCCCGGGCCAGCGCGACCCGCTGCTGCTCACCGCCGGAGAGCTCGCCCGGCATGCTCCGCTCCTTGCCCGCGAGCCCCAGCTCGGCCAGCAGCTCCTCCCGCTCGGCGCGCGCCCGCCTCGGGGAGACCCCGGCGAGCAGGGCCGGCAGTTCCACGTTGTCGGCGACCGACAGGTTCGACACCAGGTTGAAGAACTGGAAGACGATGCCGATGCGCTTCCTGCGCTCCACCGCCCAGCGCGCCTCGCTGTAGGCGTCGGTGCACTCTCCGTCCAGCCAGATGCTGCCGCTGTCGGGCCGCTGCAGCCCGCCGAGCAGATGCAGCAGCGTCGATTTCCCGGCACCGGACGGGCCGGTGACCGCCATGAACTCGCCCTGCCGTAGGCACAGCTCGACCCCGCGCACGGCATACGCCGGTGCGCCCTCGCCGTAGTGCGTCTTGACCAGGCCCTGGGCGCGCAGCACAGGAGCGGGACCGTCGCTCACTCCAGCTCCTCCAGCTCTTCCTGACACCGCTCCAGCCAGTCGAGGTCGGCCTGCAGATGCAGCATCGCGCCCTCGATCAGCAGTTGGGAGATGCGATTGTCGCGGTTCTCGGCGGCGGCCAGCTTCGACAGGTTGCGCATGGTGTTCAGGTACTGGCGCCGCTGTTTGTTGATGAGGGCGATCCGGTCGGCGAGACCGGTCTGCGGGGCGAGGGCCAGTTTCATGAAGAACTCGTCCCGCACCCGCGGCTCGAACTCCGTCTCCTCGTACCAGGCGCGCAGCTCCTCCCGCCCGGCGTCGGTGAGGTGGTAGATCTTCTTGTTGGGGCGGCTGGACTGTTCGACCTCTTCGCCCTCGATCAGCCCCGTCTTCTCGAGACGGCTGAGGGTGACGTAGATCTGGCCCACGTTCGGCTGAGGGTATGCGGACCCCAGCAGTTGCTCAAGGTCCTGCTTGAGCTCGTAGCCGTGGGCCGGGCCGCGGGCGAGGAGAGCCAGGAGAGGCAGGCGCACTCGTGCAGTCCTCCTGTCCTCGTAATGTGTTCCAAACCCTAGTATCGCCCATACCTAACAGGTATACATGGCACTGACTCGGGCGAAGGCGCGCGGTGCCGGTGTACAGGGAGGAACCTATGCGGTGGACACACGCCGCCGGTAGGGGCCTTCTCGTCCTCGTAGTGGTCCTGACCGGCTACGTCGCCTCCGGCGCGCACGCCGACGAGGGTGCGGGGGGCGACCGCGGGCCGCTCACCGTGGCCACCGCCGGAGACCTCACCGGCTATCTCGGCCCCCTGCTGGAGGGCTGGAACCGCACCCACCCCGGTGAGAAGGTCACCCTCGTCGAGCTCCCGGACTCCGCGGACGAGACCCATGCGCAGATGGCCACCGACCTGCGCGACCGCGACCGCAGCCGCTTCGACGTCCTCAACATCGACGTCAACTGGACCTCGGAGTTCGCCGCGGCGGGCTGGATCCGCCCACTGCCCCGCGACCGCTTCCCTCTGAAGACCTTCCTGCCGCCGGTCGTGGACACGGCGACCTACGACGGACAGCTGTACGCCGTCCCGTACGTCACCAACGCCGGCCTGCTCCTCTACCGCAAGGACGTCCTCGCCAAGGAGGGCATCCCGCCGCCGCGCACCTGGGCCGAGCTGGAGCGGGACGCGAAGGCCGTCGCCCCGAAGTACGGCCTCGACGGCTACGCGGGCCAGTTCCTGCCGTACGAGGGCCTCACCGTCAACGCGGCCGAGGCCGTCTACTCGGCGGGCGGCACGATCCTCGGCGACGAGGGCGAGCGGGTCACCGTGAACTCGAGAGCGGCCCGCGAGGGCATCGGGTTCCTCGCCCGGGGTGTGCGTGAGGGCTGGATCCCCAGGGAGGCGCTGACCTACAAGGAGGAGGAGTCCAAGCAGGCCTTCCAGGGCGGCCGGCTGCTCTTCCTGCGCAACTGGCCGTACGCGTACGTCGGGGCGTCGGCCAAGGGTTCCCCGGTCGCCGGGAAGATCGGTGCCGTACCGCTGCCGGGACCGGACGGGCCCGGCACCAGCGTTCTCGGCGGGTCGAACCTGGCCGTCAGCACACACGCGCGGCACCCCGATTCGGCGGCGCGCCTGATCGCCTACCTCACCAGCGAGCCCGTCCAGCGGCAGGTGCTCACCCGCGGCGCGCTGCCGCCCGTTCGGGCCGCCCTCTACGAAGATCCGGAGCTGGTACGGGAGTTCCCGTATCTGCCGACGCTGCGCGCGAGCGTGCTCGCTGCCGCGCCGCGGCCCAAGAGCCCGCGCTACGACCAGGTCAGCCTGGTGGTGCAGGCGGTCGTGCACGACGCGATGACCGGGCGCGAGACGCCCGAGGCAGCGGTGCGACGGCTGGCCCGGGAGCTCGCGGCCATTCCCGGCCGCTAGCGCCCTTCCCCGTCGGTCCTAGTTACGTGTTAGGTAACGCGACGGTCTCTCTTCTGCTTGTTCTGTCCAGGTATGTCCGGATATTCATTAGCTAACCCTGCGGTAGCTTCTGCTTGTTCATTGACACCCTCGTGACACACCTACTTAACATGCATGCATAACATTCAGCTCGCACAGACAGGCCCACGGGGTGATCGACAAGACCCTCACGGCGCGCCGCTGGTGGCGCGACGCAGTGATCTACCAGGTGTACGTCCGTAGCTTCCTGGACAGCACCGGCGACGGCATCGGCGATCTGGCCGGAGTCCGGGCCGGGCTGCCGTACCTGAAGAAGCTCGGTGTGGACGGGATCTGGCTGAGCCCGTTCTACCCGTCCCCGCAGCACGACCACGGCTACGACGTCGCCGACTACTGCGACGTCGACCCGCTCTTCGGTGACCTCGCCGAGTTCGACCTGCTGGTGGCCGCCGCCCGCAGGCTCGGCATCAAGGTGCTCCTGGACATCGTCCCCAACCACTGCTCCAGCGAGCACCCGTCGTTCCGCGAGGCGCTCGGCTCCGCCCCCGGCAGCGCCGCCCGCGCCCGCTTCCACTTCGCCGAGGGCCGCGGCCCGGACGGCGCCGAGCCGCCCAACAACTGGCACGCCATGTTCGGCGGCCCGGCCTGGACCCGCGTCACCGAGGCGGACGGCCGCCCCGGCCAGTGGTACCTGCACATGTTCACGCCCGAACAGCCGGACTGGAACTGGCGCAACCCCGACGTGGCCTGGGAGTTCGACCGGACCCTCCGCTTCTGGCTGGACCGGGGCGTCGACGGCTTTCGCATCGACGTCGCCGCCGGCCTCTTCAAGCACCCCGACCTGCCCGACTCCCCGGACCCCGAGGCGGACGCCCGCACCCGCGACTCGGTCAACCCCCTCGCCTGGAACCAGCCCGAGGTGCACGACGTGTGGCGGCAGTGGCGGGCGCTGTGCGAGGAATACACGGCCCGCGACGGCAACGAACGGCTGCTGGTCGGCGAGGTCTCGGTCCCGACGGCCCGCGAACACGCGATGTACGTCCGCTCGGACGAGCTCCACCAGGCCTTCTTCTTCGACCTGCTGAGCGCGCCGTGGAGCGCCGACGCGTTCCGCAAGGTCGTCACCGAGGCCATGGACGACATAGCCGGCACGGGCTCCACGGTCACCTGGGTCCTCAACAACCACGACCAGGTCCGCACCGTCACCCGCTACGGCGAACCGGCCCCCGAGGGCAGCGGACTCGGCGCCGCCCGCGCACGCGCGGCCGCGCTGCTGATGCTGGCGCTGCCCGGAGCCGCGTACATCTACCAGGGCGAGGAACTGGGCCTGCCCGAGGTCGTCGACCTGCCCGACGACGTGCTCACCGACCCGATCTTCCGCCGCACCGGCAGCCGCGCCCGCATCCGTGACGGCTGCCGCGTGCCCCTGCCGTGGTCGGGGCAGGCCTCCCCGTTCGGCTTCACGTCGGGCGTCGAGGGCGCCAAGCCGTGGCTGCCGCAGCCGGAGTACTTCGCGGAGTACGCCACCGACCGCGCCCTCGCCGACACCCGCTCCTTCTGGCACCTCTACCGAGACGGCCTCCAACTGCGTGCCGCTCTGCCCCAGCTGGGCGAGGGCACCATGCGCTGGCTGGACACCCCACCCGGTGTCCTCGCCTTCGTCCGCGGCGACGGCCTCGTCTGCGCCGTCAACTTCAACACGGCGCCCACCCCCGCGCCGGTGTCCGGCACACCACTGCTGTCCAGCGGCCCCTGCCCTGCCGGCGTACTTCCCGGCTCGACGGCGGCCTGGTGGCTCGGAGACCTCTGATCTCCGTCAACTCCCCACTCCCGGGCCCTTGTCCGCGGAGAAGGCCCGGCGGACGGCGTCAACTCCGTCGCCTCCCCGCCCGCCTGACACCGGCGGCCGTCCCGGCCACCGGATGAACCCCCGTTCCCTCCAAAACGACTCATGGGTCCACGCACACAAGGAGAACGCAATGAAGCGCACCCTGGCCGCAGCCATCATGACGGCAGCCCTGATAGTGACAGCGACCGGCTGTGGCGGCGATGACGGCAAGAAGGCCGGCTCCAACAGCGGCGCACAGGAGCTCAAGGGCCAGACCGTCACGGTCGCGGCCGTGTGGACCGGCGCCGAGGAGGCCAACTTCCGCAAGGTTCTGAAGGCCTTCGAGGACAAGACCGGTGCCAAGGTCGAGTACACCTCGACCGGAGACAAGTTCCCCACCGTGGTGGGCGCCAAGGCCGAGGGCGGCAACCCGCCGGACGTCGGCATGGCCCCGCAGGTCGGCGTGGTGCAGGAGTTCGCGCAGAAGGGCTGGCTGGAGCCGCTGTCGAAGAACGTGAGCGACGCGGTCGACGCCAACTACGCCTCGGTGTGGAAGAACTACGGCACCGTCGACGGCACCTACTACGGCCTCTACGTCAAGGTGAACGACAAGTCGACCGTCTGGTACAACCCGCAGGCCTTCGCCGACGCGGGCGTGGAGCCGCCCACCACGTACGAGGACATGCTGAAGGCCGGCAAGGCCATCTCCGACTCGGGTCTCAGCGGCTTCTCGGTCGCGGGGCAGGACGGCTGGACGCTCACGGACTGGTTCGAGAACATCTACCTCTCCCAGGCGGGCGCCGAGAACTACGACAAGCTCGCCAAGCACGAGATCAAGTGGACCGACCCCACGGTGGTCAAGGCGCTCACCAGTCTCGGCAAGCTGTTCAAGGGGGACGGCCTGATCGCCGGCGGCGCGAAGGGAGCCCTGGGCACCCCGTACCCGGGGTCCGTGGCTGATGTCTTCGGTGACAAGCCCAAGGCGGGCATGGTCTACGAGGGTGACTTCGTCGGAGCCGAGATCACCGGCACGCTGAAGAAGACGGTCGGTGAGGACGCCAAGCTCTTCCCCTTCCCGGCCGTGGCCGGGGGCAAGGCGCCGTTCGTCGGAGGTGGTGACGCCGCCGTCGTCTTCAAGAAGGCGAAGAACCCGGCAGCGGCCATGAAGCTCGTCGAGTTCCTGGCCGGCAAGGAAGCCGGCTCGATCTGGGCCGGCGGTGGCGGCTACCTCTCGCCGAACAAGACGGTGCCGAGCTCCGCCTACCCCGACGAGATCAGCCGTGACCTCGGGGCCTCCCTGATCAAGGCCGGGGACACCGCCAGGTTCGACATGTCCGACCAGGCTCCGGCTGCCTTCGGCGGTCCCTCGAACAACGGCGAGTGGAAGATCCTCCAGGACTTCCTGGGCTCGCCCGGCGATGTGAAGGGCACCGCGAAGAAGCTCGAAGCCGCAGCGGCCGCCGCCTACAAGGACTGAGGCCGACAGGATGTCGAGCAACACTCACCAGGTGCCGCCCGCTCCCGCGGGCGGCACCCGCCGCCGGACAGCGGCGCCCGCCCCCGGGCGCGTCGCGGCGAAGAAGCGGCAGCGCCGATTCGCCGTGCTGTTCCTGTTTCCCGCCCTGCTGATCCTCGGCGCGCTCGTGGTGTATCCCATCGGTTACTCGGTGGTCCGCAGCCTCTTCGACGCCTCCGGCGATCGGTTCGTGGGGACCGACAACTACACCGAGATGCTCCAGGATCCGGCCACCCGCACCGCGCTGCGCAACAACGCCGTCTGGGTACTCGTCGCCCCGGCTCTGGTCACCGGCATAGGGCTGATCCTGGCGGTGCTGACCGAGCGGCTGAAGTGGGCGGCCGCGTTCAAGATGGTCGTCTTCATGCCGATGGCGATCTCCTTCCTGGCAGCAGGCATCACCTTCCGCCTGGTGTACGAGCAGGACCCGGCGCGGGGTGCGCTCAACGCGGCCGCGGTCACCCTTCACGACGCCTTCGCCCCCTCCTCGTCCTACCCCGGGGCCCATCCCCGTGACGGAGAGACACTGAAGGAGGAGCAGGACGGCTCATACGCGGCAGCGAACCTGCGCCCGGGGAAGCCGGTCGAACTGGGTCTCGTCGGCCTTCTCCCCAAGTCCCTTCCGGCCGCCGCCAAGCCTGCTCACGAGCCCACCGAGCAGTCGGGCTCGCTCACCGGAACCGTCTACCTCGACTTCACCCCCGGTGGGGGCGGCAAGTCCGGCGCCATCGACACCGGCGAACGGGGCCTGCCCGGCATGACGGTGGAAGTGGCCCGCGACGGCAAGGTCGTCGGCACCACCACCACGGCGGACGACGGATCGTTCAAGTTCTCCGGCATGGACGAGGGGCCGTACACCGTCCGGCTGCCTGAGAAGAACTTCACCGAGCCGTTCAACGGCGTCGACTGGCTGGGCCCGAGCCTGGTCACCCCGGCGATCATGGCGGCCTACCTCTGGATCTGGGCCGGCTTCGCCATGGTGCTGATCGGTGCCGGGCTGGCGACCTTGCCCAGAGACGTCATGGAAGCGGCCCGCGTGGACGGCGCGAGCGAGTGGGTCATCTTCCGGCGCATCACCGTACCCCTGCTCGCCCCGGTGCTGGGTGTCGTCTTCGTGACACTCGTGATCAACGTGATGAAGGTCTTCGACCTCGTCTACGTCATCGCCCCCGGGCCTGTACAGGAGGAAGCCAACGTGCTGGCCATGCAGATGTGGCTGGTGTCCTTCGGCGGCGGCACCGACCAGGGGCTGGGCAGCGCCCTCGGCGTACTGCTCCTGCTCCTTGTCGTCCCGGCGATGGCCTTCAACATCCGACGCTTCCGCAGGAGCAAGCCATGATGACCACACAGGCCGGCGAACGGACCGCCCTCCCCGTGCCGCCTCCGGCTCCAACCACCGCGCCGCGCAGCCGACTCGCCACGCGGCTGGTCGCCCTGACGCGGGGCGGACTGGTCCGGGTCGTCCTGGTCGCCGTGGCACTGCTGTGGCTGACACCGACGCTCGGCCTGCTCTTCTCCTCGCTCCGGCCGCGGGAGCTCAGTTCCACCACCGGCTGGTGGAAGGCGCTGACCGATCCCTCACAGCTGACCTTCGACAACTACAGCGCCCTGCTGAACAACGACGGGATGCTCCAGTCGTTCTGGAACACGGTCCTGATCACCGTGCCCACCACCGTGGCGATCGTGCTGATCGCCGCCCTCGCCGGGTACGCCTTCGCCTGGCTCGAATTCCCGGGCCGGGACTGGCTGTTCCTGATCGTGGTCGGCCTCCTGGTGGTGCCGGTGCAGATCGGACTGATTCCGATCGCGAAACTGTTCGGCGTGCTGGGCCTGTTCGGCACGATCCCCGGCGTCGTCCTCTTCCACGTGGCCTACGGCCTGCCCTTCGCGGTGTTCCTTCTGCGCAACTACTTCGCCGAGATCCCGCGGGAAATGATGGAGGCCGCGCGCATGGACGGCTGCGGCGAGTGGCGGATCTTCCGTCGGCTGGTTCTGCCTCTCGGGATGCCGGCCATCGCCTCGCTCAGCATCTTCCAGTTCCTCTGGGTCTGGAACGACATGCTGGTGGCGCTCATCTTCTCCGACAGCGGCTCGCAGCCGCTCACGGTCGCGCTCCAGTCCCAGATGCGCCAGTTCGGCAGCAACATCGACGTGATTTCCTCCGGCGCGTTCCTCTCCCTCGTCGTCCCGCTGATCGTGTTCTTCGCCTTCCAGCGGCACTTCGTACAGGGGGTGATGGCCGGCTCGGTCAAGTGAAGGCACCTCGGGTCAGAGGGCTGCCGGCGCCGATTCCGCCGGCAGCCGCGAGAACAGCGCCGGAGTCATGGGGGGGCACATGGTCATCGCGACGTTCGTCGCCTTCGCGGTCTTCGGCTCCTTCTGGGGTGTCTGGGGTGCGTCCGTGCCGGGCGTGCAGGAGCAAGCCGCGGTCAGCGACGGCCAGCTCGGTCTGGCCCTGCTCTTCATCGGTGCAGGTGCTCTGCCCGCCATGCTGCTCACGGGTAGAGCACTCGACCGCTGGGGGCTGAAGGCCGGTGGCGGCACCCTGGGCCTCCTGGGGATTGTCGGGGTGACCTTGGTCCTGACGGCGGTGGACCTGTGGAGCCTTGTCGCCGGGCTTGCGGTGACCGGCGCCGCCAGCGGAGCAGCCGACGTGGCCATGAACGCGGTGGCGGGGCGGGCCGAGGCGTCGGCCGGCCGGCCGGTGATCACCCGTGCCCACGGCGTCTTCTCCGCCTGTGTCGTCCTCGGGGGCCTCGGCACGGGAGTGATGTCCTCCGCCGGCCGGCCGCTCGCCGTCCCGTTCGTCGCGGTGGCGGCCCTCTGCCTGGTGGCGAGCGCCGTCATGTTCAAAGCGCTGCCCACCGGCTCCGCCACCCACTCCGCAGCCCGGGCGGCGGGCACGCCGCAGGACAGCAGGCGTCGGCTCGTCCCGCTGCTGCTCATCGGGACACTGGGAGCACTCGCCCTCGCGAGCGAGAACGCCCACCAGAGCTGGAGCGCGCTCTTCGCTCAAAGGGAACTGCACGCCGGGCCGATGCTCACCACGGTCGCGCCCGCCCTCTTCGCCGCGACGGTCGCCCTCACGCGTCTGGCCGTGGGCGGGCTGAGCGTTGCCCGTGCCCGGACACTGATCCTGTCCGGGGCATGCGCCGCGGCGGTCGGTGCCCTGGTCATCGCGGCTTCCCCCGGGCTCGGCGTGGCGGCCATGGGACTCGTGCTGGCCGGGGCCGGGAGCGCCGTGCTGTTTCCGACGCTGGTGGGTGTCGTCCTGCGCAATGTCGAGGAGTCCTACCGCGGCCGTGCGACCTCCCTGGTCACCGCGGTGTCGTACCTGGGCTTTCTTCTCGGCCCCGCCTACGTGGGGATGTTCGCCGGCGCGGCGGGCCTGCGCGCGGCCATGACCGCGGTGGCAGCCCTTGGCGCCCTGCTCTTCGTCCTCGCGCCCCTGCTGCTCCGGATCAGCGGATTCGCCTGGCGCTCCCCGAGCCCAGCACCGGATGACGCCTCCGGCACCACCGCAGACACGTCAGTTCGGCAGCGACTTCGCCGGAGTGGGTGATGGGGACGGGGGGAGGGGCGGTGGGCCGTACAGCCCCACCGCCCCCGAGTCACGGCGACGCCGGCGGATACAGCGACCGCGGCAGCTGGGAGGCCGCCGCCGAGTCCAGCAGCCACAGGGTCCGGGAGCGGCCGTACGCGCCCGCCGCCGGGGCCTGGACCTCGCCCGCGCCCGACAGGGCGATCGCCGCGGCCTTCGCCTTGTCCTCGCCGGCCGCCAGGAGCCAGACCTCGCGGGCCGCGCGGATCGCCGGCAGCGTGAGGGTCACACGGGTCGGCGGCGGCTTCGGCGCCCCGTGGACGCCGACCACCGTGCGCTCGGTCTCCCGGACCGCGGGCAGTTCGGGAAACAGGGACGCCACGTGCGTGTCCGGGCCGACGCCCAGCATCAGCACATCGAACGTCGGCACCGCGCCGTGGTTCTCGGGGCCCGCCGCACGGGCCAGCTCCTCGGCGTAACCGGCCGCCGCCGCGTCCACGTCGGTGCCGTACGGGCCGTCCGACGCGGGCATCGCGTGCACACGCCCGGGGTCGAGGGGCACCGAGTCCAGCAGTGCCTCGCGGGCCTGGGTGATGTTGCGTTCCGGGTCGCCCTCGGGCAGGAAGCGCTCGTCTCCCCACCACACGTCGAGCCGGCCCCAGTCGACGGCGTCCCGGGCCGGAGCCGCCGCCAGCGCGGCGAGCAGCCCGTTGCCGTTGCGGCCACCGGTCAGCACCACCGACGCGGAGCCGGTCGAGGCCTGCGCGTCCACGATCTTCGTGATCAGCCGGGCCGCGGCGGCCTGCGCCATCAGCTCCTTGTCACGGTGCACGACCAGCTGCGGGGTACTCACTTCGCCGCCGCCTTCTTCACCGGGGCCTGGGCCGCCGCCTCCTGCGCCGGTGCTTTCGCGGCAGTCTCGACGGGAGCCGGGACGGCGGCCGCGTCTCCTTTGGCCACCGGCCCCCGAACATCGTCCGCCGTTCGTGCGGTCGGCTCCCCGCCGGGTGCCGCGGCAGCCTCCCGCACCAAAACCGTGTTCAGCCGGTCCACCCCGTACCGCAGCGCGGACGCGTACGTGTCGTCCGGGTCCAGCCGCCGCAGCTCCTCCGCGATCAGCTCGGCCGTGTCACGCCGCTTGAGCGCCACCGCACGGTCCGGCTGGCCCTCGATCGACAGGGTCGCCAGCGAACCGTCCGGGCGGTCGAGCACGATCGGTCCGCAGTTCGTGTCCATACGGACAGCCGTCAGCCCCGGGCCGCCCGACAGCGACCGCTTCACGGGGACGTCCAGCCGGTCCGCGAGCCACATCGCGAGCAGCTCGCAGCTCGGGTTGAACTCCTCGCCCTCCACCTCGACGGCCTTGACCTCGCAGGTGACCTGGTCCAGAGCCGCGGCCAGCATCGAGCGCCAGGGCGTGATGCGGGTCCAGGAGAGGTCGGTGTCGCCGGGTGAGTAGGTGCCGGCGCGCGAGGTCAGGTCCCGCACCGGCTGCTCGGAGGCGTAGGTGTCGGTGACCCGGCGCTGTGCCAGTGCGCCCAGCGGGTCCTTCGCCGGGTCCAGCGGCGCGTTGACCGGCCACCAGACCACGACCGGCGCGTCCGGCAGCAGCAGGGGCAGGACCACGGACTGTGCGTGGTCGGCCACCTCGCCGTACAGGCGCAGCACCACCGTCTCGCCGGTGCCCGCGTCCGCGCCCACCCGCACCTCGGCGTCGAGGCGGGACTTCGTACGGTCGCGGGGCGAGCGGGAGACGCGCCGGATGACCACGAGCGTGCGCGAAGGGTGCTCGTGCGCGGCATCGCTCGCTGCCTTCAGGGCGTCGTAGGCGTTCTCCTCGTCCGTGACGATGACGAGCGTGAGCACCATGCCGACGGCCGGTGTGCCGATGGCGCGGCGGCCTTGGACGAGCGCCTTGTTGATCTTGCTGGCCGTGGTGTCGGTCAGGTCTATCTTCATGGCCGGCGCCAGCTCCGTCCGTCTCGCTCGAGCATTTCGTCCGCCTCGACGGGCCCCCACGTACCGGCCGGATACTGCGCCGGCCTGCCGTTCTTGTCCCAGTACTCCTCGATCGGATCGAGGATCTGCCAGGACAGCTCGACCTCCTCGGTGCGCGGGAAGAGGTTGGAGTCACCGAGCAGGACGTCGAGGATGAGCCGCTCGTACGCCTCCGGGCTCGACTCCGTGAAGGACTCGCCGTAGGCGAAGTCCATGGACACGTCCCGGATCTCCATCGAGGTGCCCGGCACCTTGGAGCCGAAGCGGACCGTGACGCCCTCGTCGGGCTGGACGCGGATGACGATCGCGTTCTTGCCCAGCTCCTCGGTCGCGGTGTGGTCGAAGGGGGAGTGGGGCGCCCGCTGGAAGACCACGGCGATCTCCGTCACCCGGCGCCCCAGACGCTTACCGGTGCGCAGGTAGAAGGGCACGCCCGCCCAGCGGCGGTTGTCGACCTCCAGCTTGACGGCCGCGTAGGTGTCGGTCTTCGACTTGGCGTCGATGCCGTCTTCCTCGAGGTAGCCGACCGCCTTCTCGCCGCCCTGCCAGCCCGCCGCGTACTGACCGCGCACGGTGTCGCGCCCCAGGTCCTTCGGCAGCCGTACCGCGCCGAGCACCTTGGTCTTCTCGGCGGCCAGCGCGTCCGCGTCGAAAGACGCGGGCTCCTCCATGGCCGTCAGTGCCATGAGCTGGAGGAGGTGGTTCTGGATGACGTCACGGGCGGCGCCGATGCCGTCGTAGTAGCCGGCGCGGCCGCCGATGCCGATGTCCTCGGCCATGGTGATCTGCACATGGTCCACGAAGGACCGGTTCCAGATCGGCTCGAACATCGTGTTGGCGAAGCGCAGCGCCAGGATGTTCTGGACGGTCTCCTTGCCCAGGTAGTGGTCGATGCGGAAGACCTGGTCCGGGGCGAAGACCTCGTGCACGACCTTGTTGAGCTCCTCGGCCGACTTCAGGTCGTGGCCGAAGGGCTTCTCGATGACCGCGCGGCGCCAGGAGCCGGCGGTCTGGTCCGCCAGACCGTGCTTCTTCAGCTGCTGGATGACCACGGGGAAGGAGCGCGGCGGCACCGAGAGGTAGAAGGCGAAGTTGCCGCCCGTGCCCTGTGCCTTGTCCAGCTCCTCGATCGTGCCCCGCAGCCGCTCGAACGCGTCGTCGTCGTCGAAGGTGCCCTGGACGAAGCGCATCCCCTGGATGAGCTGCTGCCAGACCTCCTCGCGGAACGGCGTACGGGCGTGCTCCTTGACGGCGTCGTGGACCTCCTGCGCGAAGTCCTCGTGCTGCCACTCGCGCCGGGCGAAACCGACCAGCGAGAAGCCCGGCGGCAGCAGACCCCGGTTCGCGAGGTCGTACACGGCGGGCATGAGCTTCTTCCGCGACAAGTCGCCCGTGACGCCGAAGATCACCAGCCCCGACGGCCCCGCGATACGCGGGAGCCGTCGGTCGGCGGGGTCACGAAGCGGGTTCGCTCCGGAACCGGAGAAAGGCGACAAGGCTTCAGCCCTCCGAAGGGGCGAGGCGCTGCAGCTCCGCCTCGGTCGACTTGAGCAGGTCGTCCCAGGACGCCTCGAACTTCTCGACGCCCTCGTCCTCCAGGAGCTGGACCACGTCGTCGTACGAAATGCCGAGCTTCTCGACCGCGTCGAGTTCGGCGCGGGCCTGCTCGTAGGTGCCGGCGATGGTGTCGCCGCGGATCTCGCCGTGTTCCTCGGTGGCCAGCAGGGTGGCCTCCGGCATGGTGTTGACCGTGTTCGGCGCGACCAGCTCGTCGACGTACAGGGTGTCCTTGTACGCCGGGTCCTTCACGCCGGTCGAGGCCCACAGCGGCCGCTGCTTGTTGGCGCCCGCGTTCTCCAGCGCGCTCCAGCGAGCGGTGGAGAACACCTCCTCGTACGCCTGGTAGGCCAGACGTGCGTTGGCGACGCCCGCCTTGCCGCGGGCGGCCTTGGCCTCGGGGGTGCCGAGCGCGTCGAGCCGCTTGTCGATCTCGGTGTCCACGCGGGACACGAAGAAGGACGCCACCGAGCGGATCAGGGACAGGTCCAGGCCGCGCTCCCTGGCCTTCTCCAGGCCGGCGATGTAGGCGTCCATGACCTCGCGGTAGCGCTCCAGCGAGAAGATCAGCGTGACGTTGACGCTGATGCCGAGGCCGATGACCTCGGTGATCGCCGGCAGACCAGCCTTGGTGGCCGGGATCTTGATGAGGGTGTTGGGGCGGTCGACCAGCCAGGCCAGCTGCTTGGCCTCGGCGATCGTCGCCCTGGTGTTGTGCGCCAGGCGCGGGTCGACCTCGATGGACACACGGCCGTCCTGGCCGTCGGTGGCGTCGAAGACCGGGCGCAGGATGTCGGCGGCGTCCCGGACGTCCGCCGTCGTGATCATGCGGATGGCCTCTTCGACGGTGACCTTGCGGGCGGCGAGGTCGGCGGCCTGCTGCTCGTAGCCGTCGCCGCCGCTGATCGCCTTCTGGAAGATCGACGGGTTGGTGGTGACGCCCACGACGTGCTGCTGGTCGATCAGCTCGGCGAGGTTGCCGGACGTGATCCGCTTGCGCGACAGGTCGTCCAGCCAGATCGCCACGCCTTCCTCGGAGAGGCGCTTGAGTGCGTCTGTCATGGAATTACATCTCCTACGTGTCGTATATGAGCGTCAGCGCTGGGCGGCGGTGAGGGATTCCCGGGCCTTGGCGGCCACGTTCTCGGCAGTGAAGCCGAACTCGCGGAAGAGCACCTTGCCGTCGGCGGAGGCGCCGAAGTGCTCCAGGGAAACGATGCGGCCCGCGTCGCCCACGTACTTGTGCCAGGTCAGACCGATACCGGCCTCGACCGCCACCCGCGCCTTGACGGCCGGCGGCAGAACGCTGTCCCGGTACCCCTGGTCCTGCTCCTCGAACCACTCCACGGACGGCATCGACACGACCCGCGTCGGCACGCCGTCGGCCTGGAGCTGCTCGCGTGCCTCGACGGCCACGTGCACCTCGGAACCGGTCGCGATGAGGATCACCTGCGGCTCGGAGCTCTGCCCTTCGGGCTCTTCGGCCTCGAACAGGACGTAACCGCCCTTGGCGGCATCGTCGTTGGGCTCGTACGTCGGCACGCCCTGACGGGTCAGCGCCAGACCGTGCGGGGCGCCCTTGCCGAACTCCTTCGTGTAGCGCGTGAGGATCTCGCGCCAGGCGATCGCGGTCTCGTTGGCGTCCGCGGGGCGCACGATGTTCAGGCCGGGGATCGCGCGCAGCGAGGCGAGGTGCTCGATGGGCTGGTGGGTGGGGCCGTCCTCGCCGAGGCCGATGGAGTCGTGCGTCCACACGTACGTCACCGGCAGGTGCATCAGCGCCGACAGACGCACGGCGTTGCGCATGTAGTCGGAGAAGACGAGGAAAGTGCCGCCGTAGATACGGGTGTTGCCGTGCAGCGCGATGCCGTTCATCTCCGCGGCCATGGAGTGCTCGCGGATACCGAAGTGGATCGTGCGGCCGTACGGGTCCGCCTCCGGCAGCGGGTTGTCCGCGGGCAGGAACGACGACGTCTTGTCGATCGTCGTGTTGTTCGAGCCGGCCAGGTCGGCCGAGCCGCCCCACAGCTCGGGGATCACCGCGCCGAGCGCCTGCAGCACCTTGCCGGACGCGGCACGGGTGGCGATGCCCTTGCCGTGCTCGAAGACCGGGAGCTTCTCCTGCCAGCCGGTGGGCAGCTCACCTTTGCTGATCCGGTCGAACTCGGCGGCGCGCTCCGCGTTGTTGCCCCGCCACTCCTGGAAGGACTTCTCCCACTGGGCGCGGGCCGCCTGGCCCCGCTCCAGCGCCTGGCGCGTGTGGTCCAGAACCTCGCCCGCGACCTCGAAGGTCCTGGCCGGGTCGAAGCCGAGGACGCGCTTGGTGGCCGCGACCTCCTCGTCGCCGAGCGCCGAGCCGTGCGCGGCCTCGGTGTTCTGCGCGTTCGGGGCCGGCCAGGCGATGATCGAGCGCATCGCGATGAAGGACGGCTTGTCCGTGACCTTCTTCGCCTCCTCGATCGCGTTGTAGATGGCGTGCGGGTCGAGGTCGCCGTCCGGCTTCGGGGCGATCCGCTGCACGTGCCAGCCGTACGCCTCGTAGCGCTTGACGGTGTCCTCGGAGACGGCCGTCTCGGTGTCGCCCTCGATCGAGATGTGGTTGTCGTCCCACAACAGCACCAGGTTGCCGAGCTTCTGGTGGCCTGCCAGCGACGACGCCTCGGCGGAGATGCCCTCCTGGAGACAGCCGTCACCCGCGATCACGTACACGAAGTGGTCGAAGGGGGACTCGCCCTGCGCGGCCTCCGGGTCGAACAGACCGCGCTCGTAGCGGGCGGCCATCGCCATGCCCACCGCGTTGGCGACACCCTGGCCCAGCGGGCCGGTCGTCGTCTCGACGCCCTTGGTGTGACCGTACTCCGGGTGACCGGGGGTCTTCGAACCCCATGTCCGGAACGCCTTCAGGTCGTCCAGCTCCAGGCCGAAGCCGGCCAGGTAGAGCTGGGTGTAGAGGGTCAGGGACGAGTGGCCGGCGGACAGGACGAAGCGGTCACGTCCGACCCAGTCCGGGTCCGCGGGGTCGTGCCGCATCACCTTCTGGAAGAGGGTGTAGGCGGCAGGCGCCAGGCTCATCGCCGTACCCGGATGGCCGTTGCCGACCTTCTGTACGGCATCGGCGGCCAGGACGCGGGCGGTGTCGACGGCCCGCTGGTCCAGCTCGGTCCACTCGAGGTCTGTGGTGGTCGGCTTGGTGCTCACCCTGGGTCAGGGCTCCTCTCCACATGTCACACATGTCGAAAATGCCGGTGCACTGGGGGCCCCGGCCGCTGTCGAGCCTACCCCCGTAGGAACGTCCGCTTTTTCGAGCCATTCCAGACTGCCGGGACTCGCCGGGATCCGCCTCCCGACTGGGCCGTTCCGCGTTCGGCAAGTGAATACGGAGCCGCTCGTCCGAGTGCTCAGTCGAGTCCCGTCAGGCTCTTCCGGGAGCGCCGCCCAACACGAGTCGACCCCCGCGAATGTCCGGGTCTGGGCAACGTCTACAGTGGCGTGGTACGCGCGAGCCTTTACCCCGACCTCACACGGGGAGGCTTGCTGGGATGTCTCTGTCAGGGGTGTGCGTGACGGCCGTTGAATCCCGTCCAGCGGGGATTATCGGGACGAGCCAGAGCCCGAGCCACCGGCCGTTCGGGGCCCGTGTCAAGGCGTTCGTGGCGCTGACCAAGCCACGGATCATCGAGCTGCTGCTGATCACCACCGTTCCGGTGATGTTCCTCGCCCAGCAGGGCGTGCCGGACCTGAAGCTGGTGCTGCTCACCTGCGTCGGCGGCTACCTCTCGGCGGGCGGCGCCAACGCCCTCAACATGTACATCGACCGTGACATCGACGCGCTGATGGACCGCACCTCGCAGCGCCCGCTGGTCACCGGCATGGTCAGCCCGCGCGAGTGCCTCGTCTTCGGCATCACCCTGGCCGTCGTCTCCACGCTGCTGTTCGGTCTCGCCGTCAACTGGCTGTCGGCCTGGCTGTCGCTCGGTGCGCTGCTCTTCTACGTCGTCGTGTACACGATGATCCTCAAGCGCCGCACGTCCCAGAACATCGTCTGGGGCGGCATCGCCGGCTGCCTCCCGGTGCTCATCGGCTGGTCGTCCGTCACGAACTCCCTTTCGTGGGCGCCGGTCATCCTCTTCCTGGTCATGTTCTTCTGGACGCCGCCGCACTACTGGCCGCTGTCCATGAAGGTCAGGGACGACTACGCGCGCGTGGGCGTGCCGATGCTTCCGGTCATCGCCTCGAACAAAGTGGTCGCCCGGCAGATCGTGATCTACAGCTGGGTGATGGTCGCGGTGTCGCTGCTGCTGACGCCGCTCGGCTACACGGGCTGGTTCTACACGGCGGTCGCGCTGGTGGCCGGCGGCTTCTGGCTGTGGGAGGCGCACGGGCTGCAGAACCGTGCCAAGGCCGAGGTGACGGGCGCCAAGCTCAAGGAGATGCGCCTGTTCCACTGGTCCATCACGTACGTCTCGATCCTCTTCGTGGCGGTCGCGGTGGACCCGTTCCTGCGGTAGTCCTCCTCATACGACGTCCTGGCGGGCGGGGTGCGTGGTCAAGGCCACGCACCCCGCCCGTCGCCGTTTGTTCTACCCGTCGGTAGCATCCTGACCATGGCAGACACGCAGCAGGTTGACGCGAAGGTCGAGCGCAAGGTGACCCGGCTCGCCAAGCAGATCAGCACCTTCTCCAAGGCCCACGGAGGGGCCGAGGGGCAGGTCGCGTACATCGGGGAGCGCGGCGCCCGCATCGTCCTCGTAGGTGAGGACGGCGCGTGGGGCGACCTGGTGGCTCCCTCGTACGAGATCGCCGAGAAGGCGGTCCGGAAATCGGGCATCACCACTCATGAGGACTTCGACGGCGAGTTCGCGGCGAAGGTTCAGACGGGCCCGTACGAGTGGAAGAGGATGGCGGGCATACAGATCGGCGGCTGAGCGGCTAGCCCAAGGGGCGTGGGAACCGCGCGACCAGCCGCAGTCGGCCCGCACCCGCCGAACCACCCCTACTCCCGAGACGGGACCGCGACCTCAGACCCCGTTCACCCGTTAGGCCCCGCAGAAGCGACGTAGTCACCGCGTGGGGAGTCCGGATGATCGAAACGCCGTCCCTCGTGGACCAGTACTGCCACGGCGTACTGAGAACGGAGCTGGGCCTCGGCACCTTCGAGGCCCAGCTGGCCCGGACCGAGGGCCCGCCCGCGCCCGGCACCACCCTGTTCGACACCCAGACGGGATTCGCAGTACGCCGCTGGTGCCCCCCGCTGCTCGGCCTGGAGCCGCACTGTCCTCCCGCCCGGTATCTCGCCCGGCGCCGTGAACTCGGCGTACTGGAAACGGGCCGGAGGCTGCTGCGCGGCAGCGGTATCACGACGTACCTGGTCGACACCGGGCTGCCCGGCGACCTGACCGGCCCGGCCGAGATGGCCTGCGCCGCGGTCGCCGACGCCCGCGAGATCGTGCGCCTGGAACTCCTCGCGGAACAGGTCGCCGACACCTCCGGCACCGTCGAGTCCTTCCTCGCCAACCTGGCCGAGTCGGTGCACGGCGCCGCCGCGAGCGCCGTGGCCTTCACCTCCGTCGCGGGAGTACGGCACGGCCTCGCGCTCGCGCCCGAGCCGCCGGGGCCGGGCGAGGTACGGGGCGCGGCCGCCCGCTGGCTGGCCGGGCGCCGGGTCGGCGGGGAACTGAGCGACCCGGTGCTGCTCAGGCATCTGCTGTGGGTCGCGGTGGCCTCGGGGCTGCCACTCCAGCTGCACGCGGGGCTCGGCGAACCGGGCCTGCGCATCGACCGCACCGACCCGGTCCTGCTGACGGACTTCGTCCGTGCGACCGCCGGCCTCGGCACGGACCTGGTGCTGCTGCACAGCTACCCCTACCACCGGCACGCCGCCCACCTCGCCGGCGTCTTCCCGCACGTCTACGCCGACTCCGGCGCCGCCCTGGCCCGCACCGGCGCCCGGGCCGCCACCGTCCTCGCGGAGATCCTGGAGCTGGCCCCCTTCGGCAAGATCCTCTTCTCCAGCGGGGCCCACGGCCTGCCCGAGCTGCACGTGGTGGGGGCGCGGCTGTTCCGGGAGGCCCTGGGGCGGGTGCTCGGCGGCTGGGTCGACGAGGGGGCGTGGTCGCCGGCGGACGCGCAGCGGGTGGCGGCGCTGGTCGCGGCGGACAACGCACGCAGGGTGTACGGGCTGGAGTGAGATGTACAGTTCGGGCCGGGTGCTGCACGGCAGGCACCCGGCCGAACCGCGTCCGTCCGTGCCGGACTGGAACCCGGCGCGTTTCGTCGTACGCGATCAGCGGGACTTCCGGCGGCCCTCGGTCGCCAGGGCACGCATGTGCAAGCGGGACGTCTGCGTCGACCGGGGCCGATGACCTTCGCGCGGGCGACCGTGACCCTGCGGGACGGACACCTGATCTCCGAGCGGGAGGCCCTGCACGCGCCTACGAGCGGCGGGAGCCGCCCACCAAGGCGTGGGCGGCGTGCGGGGGCGAGCTGATCCGGACCTGCCCGGGCCCGGCGATCGTCGGACTCGTGGCGGTGCACGGATGACGCACGCGGCTCACGCGCGCGTGCCGACCGCCGCCTCGGCCGAGGGGCCCGGCAGGCCGATCTCCGGCTCCGGGCGCTCGCGCAGCGCCAGCAGGACACGCACGACGGCGATCCACACCAGGCACGAGCCGAACATGTGCAGGCCCACCAGGACCTCGGGGAGGTCCGTGAAGTACTGGACGTAGCCGATCACACCCTGGGCGAGCAGCACCAGGAAGAGGTCGCGGGTGCGGTCCAGCGGACCCTTCGGGGCGTCGACCGCCTTGAGGACGAACCACAGGGCGAACGTCAGCGTCACCACGATCCAGGCGAGCACCGCGTGCAGCTTGCTCACCGTCTCCCAGTCGAGCGGCATCCGCTCCACCTCGCTGGAGTCGCCCGCGTGCGGGCCCGAGCCGGTCACCACCGTGCCCACCGCGATCAGCAGCACGGAGGCCGCGACCAGGAACCACACCAGCTGCTGCACGGACCTGCCGACCAGCGGGCGGGGCTCACCGTCGCCCTCGCGGGTGCGCTGCCACATCACGGTGGCGACCGCGATCAGCGCCGACGAGAGCAGGAAGTGCGCGGCGACCGTGTACGGGTTCAGGCCCACGAGCACGACGATCCCGCCGAGGATCGCGTTGCCCATCACGACCCAGAACTGCGCCCAGCCCAGCCGGGTCAGGCCGCGCCGGTACGGCTTCTCGGAGCGCGCCGCGATGATCGCCCAGCCGACCGCGGCGCACAGCACGTACGTCAGCATGCGGTTGCCGAACTCGATGGCGCCGTGGAAGCCCATCGCGCCGGTCGCGGTGAGCGAGTCGTCGGTGCACTTGGGCCAGGTCGGGCAGCCGAGGCCGGAGCCGGTGAGGCGTACGGCACCACCGGTGACCACGATGACCACCGACATGACGAGCGCGGCGAGGGCCGCCCGCCGCACCGTCCTAGGATCCGGGGTCCAGCGTGCGGCGATGAAGGCGAGCGGGTTGCGCACGGCCGCTACGGCGTCGGCGCGGGTCACGTTTGGCACGCGCACCATCGTAGGCCGCCGCTTGTGCACGCTTTCACGAGGGTCGGTCGCCGGCCTACTCCCAGCGGAAGAACCGGCCCGCGGCAGCCAGGCCCGCGACCGCCCACACCGCCAGAATCCCCAGGTCACCCCAGGGCATCCCGGCCCCGTGCCGGAGCACGTCCCGCAGACCGTCCGACAGCGCGGAGATGGGCAGCAGGCCGAGGACGTCCTGCGCACCGGCCGGGAACCTGTCCAGCGGGACGACGACCCCGCCGCCGACGAGGAGCAGCAGGAAGACCAGGTTCGCGGCGGCCAGCGTGGCCTCCGCCCTCAGCGTGCCCGCCATCAGCAGGCCGAGTCCCGAGAAGGCGGCCGTGCCCAGGATCAGCAGGAGCAGTACGGCGAAGGGGTTGCCGTGCGGCGACCAGCCCAGCGTGAAGGCGATCACCGTCAGCAGGATCACCTGGAAGATCTCCGTGACCAGCACGGACGCCGTCTTCGCGGCCATCAGGCCCCAGCGGGGGAGCGGGGATGCGGCGAGCCGCTTCAGGACGCCGTAGCGGCGCTCGAAGCCGGTCGCGATGGCCTGTCCCGTGAACGCCGTGGACATCACGGCGAGCGCGAGGATGCCGGGGGCCAGGAAGTCCACCGTCTCGCCCGCGCCGGTGTCGACGATGTCCACCGTGCTGAACAGCACCAGCAGCAGGGTCGGGATCACGACCGTCAGCAGCAGCTGCTCTCCGTTGCGCAGCAGCATCCTGGTCTCGAGCGCGGCCTGGGCCGCGATCATGCGGGGGAGGGGCGCGGCGCCGGGCCTCGGCGCGTACGTGCCCGTACCGAAAGTGGTCACGAACGCAGCTCCTTGCCGGTCAGCTCCAAGAAGACGTCTTCCAGGGTGTGCCGCTCCACCGAGATCCTCTCCGGCATCACCCCGTGCTGCGCGCACCACGACGTGACCGTGGCGAGCAGCTGGGGGCCGACCCTGCCGACGACGCGGTACGAGCCCGGCGTCAGCTCGGCGGCCGTGCAGTCCGCGGGGAGCGCCTTGAGCAGGGACCCGACGTCCAGCCCCGGCCGGCCGATGAAGCGGAGCGTGTTCTCCGCGCCTCCGCGGCACAGCTCTTCCGGGGTGCCCTGGGCGATGACCCGGCCCGCGTCGATGATCGCGACGTCGTCGGCGAGGTGCTCGGCCTCGTCCATGTGGTGGGTCGTGAGGATCAGGGAGACGCCGTCGGTGCGCAGATCGCGTACGAGGTCCCAGGTGGCGCGTCGGGCCTGCGGGTCGAGGCCGGCGGTCGGCTCGTCCAGGAACACCAGCTCAGGGCGGCCGACCACGGCCATCGCAAGAGCCAGGCGCTGCTGCTGGCCGCCCGACAGCCGCCGGTACGCCGTCCGGCCGCAGCTGCCCAGTCCCAGCCGCTCGATGAGCGCGTCCACGTCCAGCGGGTGCGCGTGCAGCTTGGCGACGTGGCGCAGCATCTCGTCCGCCCGGGCGCCCGAGTAGACGCCGCCGGACTGCAGCATCACGCCGACCCGGGGACGCAGCGCGGCGGACTGCGCGACCGGGTCGAGGCCCAGGACGCGCACCGTGCCGGAGTCCGGCCTCCGGTACCCCTCGCAGGTCTCGACCGTGGTCGTCTTGCCCGCCCCGTTGGGCCCGAGTACGGCGGTCACGCCCGCCGTCGCCACCAGGTCGAGGCCGTCCACCGCGGTCTTCGTGCCGTACCGCTTCACCAGGGCCTGGACCTGGACCACGGGCTCACTTCGCATGGGTCCAGAGTCTAGGTACGCGCTCCCCGCCTCAGACGGGCGGGTACGGGATCTCCTCCTCCCGGGGCTGAGCACACCAGCTGGCCGGCGATCGTGTCCCGGGTGACAAGAGGGCCGGTCGGAAGGGGTGTGGGCATGTTTCGGGAGGGCTTCCGAGGCGCCGCCGATTGATCGATCAAAGATCGTTCGCCCAGGTCAGATTAGGTATGCCTAAGTGATGCAGCGCACCGCCCGGTCGCGCCGCTGCGGCTTGCCTGGCTCTGAGGAATTACGCAACAATGGCGTTGTGAAAAACGTCGGCGAGGCTCGGGAGACCCCCACGGGGGCCCCTCAGGAGGAGTTCGCGGCTGGGTTGCGCTCGGATCGTTCCACCCGCAACCGGGTCGCGCGGTCCATCCTGGACCACGGGCCGTCGACCGTCGCCGAGCTCGCCGGGCGGCTGGGCCTGACCCAGGCAGCCGTACGGCGTCACCTCGACGCGCTCGTCGCCGACGACGTCGTGGAGGCCCGCGAGCAGCGGGTCTACGGCGCGCGGACGCGCGGACGTCCCGCCAAGGTCTTCGCGCTCACCGACTGCGGCCGCGACGCCTTCGACCAGTCCTACGACGAGCTCGCCGCGGACGCCCTGCGCTGGATCCAGCAGCGGTTCGGCGGGGACGAGGCCGTCGTGGCCTTCGCGCGCGCCCGGATCGCCGAACAGGCCGCCGCCTACCGCAGGGCGATCGAGGCCGCCGCCCCCGAGGAGCGCACCGAAGCCCTGGCCAAGGCCCTGAGCGCGGACGGGTACGCTGCTACGGCGCGCAGCGCCCCCCTCCCGCAAAAGGGTGAGCAGCTCTGCCAGCACCACTGCCCGGTGGCCCACGTCGCGGAGAAGTTCCCGCAGCTGTGCGAGGCGGAGACCGAGATCTTCTCCCAGCTGCTCGGCACCCACGTCCAGCGGCTGGCGACCATCGCGCACGGCGACGGCGTCTGCACGACGTTCATCCCAAAGATTTCCAAGCAACTTCACAGTCACAACGCTTCTGCAAGCACGGCCGGGAGGAACCCCGCATGACTCTCCCCACGGAGACTGCTCACCCTGAGCTCGAGGGCCTGGGCAAGTACGAATACGGCTGGGCCGACTCCGACGAGGCCGGTGCCTCCGCGAAGCGCGGCCTGAACGAGGACGTGGTCCGGGACATCTCGGCGAAGAAGAACGAGCCGGAGTGGATGACCAAGCTCCGCCTCAAGGGCCTGCGCCTGTTCGAGAAGAAGCCCATGCCGAACTGGGGCTCGGACCTGTCGGGCATCGACTTCGACAACATCAAGTACTTCGTACGCTCCACGGAGAAGCAGGCGGAGTCCTGGGAGGACCTGCCCGAGGACATCAAGAACACCTACGACAAGCTCGGCATCCCGGAGGCGGAGAAGCAGCGCCTCGTCGCGGGTGTCGCCGCCCAGTACGAGTCGGAGGTCGTCTACCACCAGATCCGCGAGGACCTGGAGGAGCAGGGCGTCATCTTCCTGGACACCGACACCGCGCTGAAGGAGCACCCGGAGCTCTTCAAGGAGTACTTCGGGACCGTCATCCCGGTCGGCGACAACAAGTTCGCGTCGCTGAACACCGCCGTGTGGTCGGGCGGCTCCTTCATCTACGTGCCGAAGGGCGTGCACGTGGAGATCCCGCTCCAGGCCTACTTCCGTATCAACACGGAGAACATGGGCCAGTTCGAGCGGACACTGATCATCGTCGACGAGGACGCCTACGTCCACTACGTCGAGGGCTGTACGGCGCCGATCTACAAGTCGGACTCCCTGCACTCCGCGGTCGTCGAGATCATCGTGAAGAAGGGCGCCCGCTGCCGCTACACGACGATCCAGAACTGGTCGAACAACGTCTACAACCTGGTCACCAAGCGTGCCGTGGCGTACGAGGGCGCGACCATGGAGTGGATCGACGGCAACATCGGTTCCAAGGTCACCATGAAGTACCCGGCCGTCTACCTGATGGGCGAGCACGCCAAGGGCGAGACCCTGTCCATCGCCTTCGCGGGCGAGGGGCAGCACCAGGACGCCGGCTCCAAGATGGTCCACATGGCGCCGAACACGTCCTCCAACATCGTGTCGAAGTCCGTGGCCCGTGGTGGCGGCCGCACGTCCTACCGCGGTCTCGTCGAGATCGGCGAGGGCGCGGCCGGATCCAAGTCGAACGTGCTGTGCGACGCGCTGCTCGTCGACACCATCTCCCGCTCCGACACGTACCCCTACGTGGACGTCCGTGAGGACGACGTGTCCATGGGCCACGAGGCCACCGTCTCCAAGGTCTCCGAGGACCAGCTCTTCTACCTGATGAGCCGCGGTCTGAGCGAGTTCGAGGCGATGGCGATGATCGTGCGCGGCTTCGTCGAGCCCATCGCCAAGGAGCTGCCGATGGAGTACGCCCTTGAGCTCAACCGGCTGATCGAGCTGCAGATGGAAGGCGCGGTCGGCTAAGCCCCGCCCCCGACAGCAGCCAGCAATTTCTGACGTAGGAAGAGAGCAGACCGACAGCCATGGCTGAGGCTCAGAACATCCCCGTGGGCTCCACCACCGCGGGCCAGATCGCGGTGGCCGCCGAGTCGACCGTCGCCACGCGCATGAGCGCGCCGCCCTCCTTCGACGTGGCGGACTTCCCGGTCCCGCACGGCCGCGAGGAGGAGTGGCGGTTCACCCCGCTGGAGCGGCTGCGCGGCCTGCACGACGGCACCGCCGTCGCGACCGGTGAGGGCGTGAAGGTCGATGTCCAGGCCCCCGAGGGCGTCACCGTCGAGACCGTCGGCCGTGACGACGCGCGGCTCGGCAGGGCGGGCACCCCGGTGGACCGCGTCGCCGCCCAGGCGTACTCGGCCTTCGAGAAGGCCGGCGTGGTCACCGTCCCCAAGGAGGCGGTGCTCACCGAGCCGATCCGCATCGCCGTGCACGGCGAGGGCGGGGTCGCCTACGGCCACCAGGTCATCGAGCTGGGCGCCTTCGCCGAGGCCGTCGTCGTCATCGACCACACCGGTGACGCGGTGCTCGCCGCCAACGTCGACTACATCCTGGGCGACGGCGCCAAGCTGACCGTCGTCTCGGTCCAGGACTGGGACGACAAGGCCGTGCACGTCGGCCAGCACAACGCGCTGATCGGCCGGGACGCCACCTTCAAGTCGTTCGTCGTCACCTTCGGCGGTGACCTCGTCCGCCTCCACCCGCGTGTCCAGTACGCCGGCACCGGCGGCGAGGCCGAGCTCTTCGGCCTGTACTTCACGGACGCCGGCCAGCACCAGGAGCACCGCCTCCTGGTCGACCACAACATCCCGCACTGCAAGTCGAACGTCGCCTACAAGGGCGCGCTCCAGGGTGACAGCGCCCACGCGGTGTGGATCGGCGACGTGCTCATCGAGGCCAAGGCCGAGGGCACGGACACGTACGAGATGAACCGCAACCTGGTGCTGACCGACGGCGCCCGGGTCGACTCCGTGCCGAACCTGGAGATCGAGACGGGCGAGATCGTCGGCGCCGGGCACGCGAGCGCCACCGGCCGCTTCGACGACGAGCAGCTCTTCTACCTGATGGCCCGCGGTATCCCGGAGCACGAGGCCCGCCGCCTGGTGGTCCGCGGCTTCTTCGCCGAGCTGGTCCAGCAGATCGGCGTCGAGGACATCGAGGAGCGCCTCATCGCCAAGATCGATGAGGAGCTGGAGGCATCGGTCGCATGACTGCCTCGTCGACGTTCCTACGCGCCTGCGGGCTGAGCGAGCTGGAGGAGGACACCCCGAAGCGGGTGGAACTCGACGGCACGCCGGTCTCGGTCGTGAAGACCGAGGGGGAGGTGTTCGCGATCCATGACATCTGCTCGCACGCGAACGTCTCGCTCTCCGAGGGCGAGGTGGAGGACTGCCAGATCGAGTGCTGGCTGCACGGTTCCAGCTTCGACCTCCGTACCGGCAAGCCGTCCGGCCTGCCCGCGACGCGCCCCGTCCCCGTATACCCCGTAAAGATCGAAGGGGACGACGTGCTCGTCTCCCTCACCCAGGAGTCCTGAGGCACCCATGGCAACGCTTGAAATCCGAGACCTGCACGTCACCGTCGAGGCCGACAACGCCACGAAGGAGATCCTCAAGGGCGTCGACCTCACCGTGAAGCAGGGCGAGACGCACGCCATCATGGGCCCCAACGGCTCCGGCAAGTCGACCCTCGCCTACTCGCTCGCGGGTCACCCGAAGTACACGATCACCGAGGGCACCGTCCTGCTCGACGGCGAGGACGTCCTGGAGATGTCCGTCGACGAGCGCGCCCGCGCCGGCCTGTTCCTGGCGATGCAGTACCCCGTCGAGGTCCCCGGCGTCTCGGTCTCCAACTTCCTGCGCACCTCCGCCACCGCCATCCGCGGCGAGGCGCCCAAGCTGCGCACCTGGGTGAAGGAGGTCAAGGGGGCCATGGAGCGCCTCAACATGGACCCGTCCTTCGCCGAGCGCAACGTCAACGAGGGCTTCTCCGGCGGTGAGAAGAAGCGCCACGAGATCCTCCAGCTCGAGCTGCTCAAGCCGAAGATCGCGATCCTCGACGAGACGGACTCCGGTCTGGACGTCGACGCGCTGCGCATCGTCTCCGAGGGCGTCAACCGCGTCCGCGAGACGGGCGAGGTCGGCACCCTGCTGATCACGCACTACACGCGCATCCTGCGCTACATCAAGCCCGACCACGTCCACGTCTTCTCCGGCGGTCGCATCGTCGAGTCCGGCGGCGCCGAGCTCGCCGACAAGCTGGAGGACGAGGGCTACGAGGCATACACGAAGGGTGGCGCATCCGCGTGACACAGCTGCCGGGCCTCCTCGACACCGAGGCGATCCGCAAGGACTTCCCCGTTCTGGACCGACTCGTCCACGACGGCAAGAAGCTCGTGTACCTGGACAACGCGGCGACCTCGCAGAAGCCGCGCCAGGTGCTGGACGCCCTGAACGAGTACTACGAGCGCTACAACGCCAACGTCCACCGCGGTGTGCATGTGCTCGCCGAGGAGGCCACGGCGCTGTACGAGGGCGCGCGCGACAAGGTCGCCGCGTTCGTCAACGCGCCGAGCCGCGACGAGGTGATCTTCACCAAGAACGCCTCCGAGTCGCTGAACCTCGTGGCGAACATGCTGGGCTGGGCCGACGAGCCCTACCGTGTGGACTCCGAGACCGAGATCGTCATCACGGAGATGGAGCACCACTCCAACATCGTGCCGTGGCAGCTGCTGTCCCAGCGCACGGGCGCGAAGCTCAAGTGGTTCGGCCTCACCGACGACGGCCGTCTCGACCTGTCCGACATCGACGAGATCATCACGGAGAAGACGAAGATCGTCTCCTTCGTGCTCGTCTCGAACATCCTGGGCACGGTCAACCCGGTCGAGGCGATAGTGCGCCGCGCGCAGGAGGTCGGTGCGCTGGTCTGCATCGACGCCTCGCAGGCCGCACCGCACATGCCGCTGGACGTGCAGGCCCTGCAGGCCGACTTCGTGGCCTTCACCGGCCACAAGATGTGCGGGCCGACGGGCATCGGCGTCCTCTGGGGCCGTCAGGAGCTCCTGGAGGACCTGCCCCCGTTCCTGGGCGGTGGCGAGATGATCGAGACGGTGTCGATGCACTCGTCGACGTACGCCCCGGCGCCGCACAAGTTCGAGGCGGGCACCCCGCCGATCGCGCAGGCGGTCGGTCTCGGCGCGGCGATCGACTACCTCAACTCGATCGGCATGGACAAGATCCTCGCCCACGAGCACGCGCTCACCGAGTACGCGGTGAAGAAGCTGGCCGAGGTCCCCGACCTGCGGATCATCGGCCCGACCACGGCCGAGGACCGGGGCGCGGCGATCTCCTTCACACTCGGTGACATCCACCCGCACGACGTGGGCCAGGTCCTCGACGAGCAGGGCATCGCGGTCCGGGTCGGCCACCACTGCGCGCGGCCGGTCTGCCTCCGTTACGGAATTCCTGCGACCACGCGGGCGTCGTTCTATCTGTACTCCACGCCGGCCGAGATCGACGCGCTGGTGGACGGCCTGGAGCACGTACGGAACTTCTTCGGCTGAGGGGTTGGCGAGAGATCGCATGAAGCTGGATTCGATGTACCAGGAAGTCATCCTGGACCACTACAAGAACCCGCACGGGCGTGGTCTTAGGGATGGCGACGCCGAGGTGCACCACGTCAACCCGACGTGCGGCGACGAGATCACGCTGCGCGTGAAGTACGACGGCACGACGATCAGCGACGTCTCGTACGAGGGCCAGGGCTGCTCCATCAGCCAGGCCTCGGCCTCCGTACTGAACGACCTCCTCGTCGGCAAGGAACTGGCCGAGGCGCAGAAGATCCAGGAGACCTTCCTGGAGCTGATGCAGTCCAAGGGCCGGATCGAGCCCGACGACGCGATGGAGGAGGTGCTGGAGGACGCGGTCGCGTTCGCCGGTGTCTCCAAGTACCCGGCGCGGGTGAAGTGCGCCCTCCTGAGCTGGATGGCGTGGAAGGACGCGACGGCCCAGGCGCTGGGCGGAGCCGACGCCGAAAGGAAGACGGCATGAGTGACACCGTGGAGATGAAGCCGGCCTCGGAGGAGGAGCTCCGCGAGGCCCTGATGGACGTCGTCGACCCCGAGCTGGGCATCGACGTCGTCAACCTGGGCCTGATCTACGGCATCCATGTCGACGACGCGAACATCGCGACCGTCGACATGACCCTGACCTCGGCGGCCTGCCCGCTGACGGACGTCATCGAGGACCAGGCCAAGTCCGCCACGGACGGCCTCGTGAGCGAGCTCCGCATCAACTGGGTCTGGATGCCGCCGTGGGGCCCCGACAAGATCACGGACGACGGCCGGGAGCAGCTTCGGGCGCTCGGGTTCAACGTCTGACGGCCGACTGACTCGAGAAACGGCGACGTCCCCTGCGGACGTCGCCGTTTCCCGTGGTCGTCGTGTTTCCCGTGTGCCCAGGCCAGCCCGTCCACCAGCCGGCACGCCGAGTCCGCCCGGCCCTTCGCCGGGGAGCCTGGCAGGCCGTCAGAGTTCCTGTCCAAAACGATCTCTCCCGCCGTTATGTACGCTTGTACACATGGGATACCTGTTGCTCGCCGTTGCCATCGGCGCCGAGGTGGGAGCCACCACCGCCATGAAGTACAGCGACGGCTTCAGCAGGGTCGTGCCCTCGCTGCTGACCGTCCTCGGCTACGCCCTCTCCTTCGCGCTGCTCGCGCAGACGCTGAAGTCCGTGTCCGTCGGCACCGCGTACGCGATCTGGTCCGGTGTCGGCACGGCGGCCATCGCCGCGATCGGGATGGTGTTCCTCGGCGAGGGCATGACGGTGACGAAGGCCCTCGGGATCGCGATCATCATCGCCGGGGTCGTGGTGCTGAACATGGGAGGTGCGCACTGATGCCCCGGCGTCACGACCCAGAGAGGCGGCAGCGGATCATCGACGCGGCGATCAGGGTCGTCGGGAAGAAGGGCCTCGCCGGGCTGACCCACCGCTCCGTCGCCGCGGAGGCCGATGTGCCGCTCGGCTCCACGACGTACCACTTCAAGACCCTCGACGAGCTGATGGTCGCGGCGCTGCGGCAGGCGAACGAGGGCTTCGCCAAGGTGATCGCGGCCCGCGGGGGCCTGACGGACGCGCGTGCCGACCTGGCCGCCGAGCTGGCGGGCTGGATGGGCGAGTGGCTCGCGGGTGACCGCACCGGCGTGGAGCTGGAGTACGAGCTCTACCTCGCCGCCCTGCGCCGCCCCGCCCTGCGGCCCGTCGCCGCCGAGTGGGCCGAGGACCTCGCCGAGCGGCTCTCGCGCCGCACGGACCCGGTCACGGCGCGGGCACTGGTCGCGCTGATGGACGGGATCTGCCTGCAGGTGCTGCTGACGGGCGGTTCGTACGACGAGGAGGGCGCGCGGGAGATGCTGGCGCGGGTCATTCCGCGAGTCCGGTGACCGCGGCGAGCGCCGGCCCGGCACTCGCCGCGATGTCCATGACCGGATACTGCACATGCGGGCTCGGCGGGGCGCTGTACGAGGCGGTGCGAGGACTCTTGTGGCCGTTGTGTGCGGGGCTGGGGGTCCTGGCGGGGGCTGCGGTGCTGGCGGTGAGCGGACGGCGGACGGCGGCCCTGGGAGCGTCGCCGGGAGCTGCCGCTCCCGGACCCCCGCTCCGGCCCGGACGGCCTCGTCCGCAATCAACGGACGGCCGGGTGTGCGCGAAGTACCGCCCGGCACCTGAGACGCCCCCTCCGGCGGTTGGCCTCCGTGGCCTCCGGCCGGTTAGGTTGCCCTCATGACCGACACGACTGCTCCTCGCACCACCGGCGCCGTTGCCGCCGGGCTCGCCACGATCGCCGCCGACGGCACCGTCCTCGACACCTGGTTCCCCGCGCCCGAACTGGTCGCGGAGCCCGGCCCCTCCGGCACGGAGCGGCTCTCCGCCACGCGGGCCGCGGAGCTGCTCGGCGGTGGCGCGACCGCGGCGATCGGGCCGGACGCCCGTCGGGGCGTCGAAGTGGTCGCGGTCCGCACGGTCATCTCCTCGCTCGACGAGAAGCCGATCGACACGCACGACGCCTATCTGCGCCTTCACCTGCTCTCACACCGTCTGGTCCAGCCGCACGGCCAGAGCCTGGACGGCATCTTCGGCCTCCTTGCCAACGTCGCCTGGACCTCGCTCGGCCCGGTCGCCGTCGACGACATCGAGAAGGTGCGGCTGAACGCCCGCGCCGAGGGTCTGCACCTCCAGGTGACCTCGGTCGACAAGTTCCCGCGCATGACGGACTACGTCGCACCGAAGGGCGTCCGCATCGCCGACGCCGACCGGGTCCGCCTGGGCGCGCACCTCGCCTCGGGCACCACGGTCATGCACGAGGGCTTCGTCAACTTCAACGCCGGCACGCTCGGCACGTCGATGATCGAGGGCCGTATCTCGGCCGGCGTCGTGATCGGCGACGGCTCCGACATCGGCGGCGGCGCCTCCACCATGGGCACCCTGTCCGGCGGCGGCAACGTCCGCATCACCATCGGCGAACGCTGCCTGGTCGGCGCCGAGGCGGGCGTCGGTATCGCGCTCGGCGACGAGTGCGTCGTCGAGGCCGGCCTGTACGTCACCGCCGGCACGCGGGTCACCATGCCCGACGGCCAGATCGTCAAGGCCCGCGAACTGTCCGGTGCCTCGAACATCCTCTTCCGCCGCAACTCGGTCACCGGCACGGTCGAGGCCCGCCCGAACAACGCGGTCTGGGGCGGCCTGAACGAGATCCTGCACAGCCACAACTGATCATCGGCGGCCGCGACCTGCGGCCGCCTTACCGATCAACGCCCTGACTTGCTGCTGAGCTGTCGGCAGTTGTCGGCGTTGGTCATCGTTGAGCGCCCTTCCACGGCCCCAGGACGGCCCGGGAGGGCGCTCGTGCGTTGGGGGGAGACCCTCCCCCATGGCGGGGGTTTCGCTTCCCGGCGGCTGGTCAGGCGCTTAGAAGATGCGGGCATAGCCCTGGCATTCGGCCGGAGCTGCTGTCATTCGTTCCGCCGACGGCCGGGCAAGTCCGCTGGCATACAACGGCGTTGCCGTCACCGCTGCCGTCACTGCCGTGGTGGCACACTTGGCCAGCCGTTGATCCGGCGGCGGCTTCGCTCCTGCGGGCGATCATTGAGAGTTGAGCCGTGTCCGGGCCGTACGGAGCGACCGGTGAAGCCGGTGGCGTGACTCAGAGGTGTGCCTGGAGTCGTTGCGCGGAGCCGCGCCTGTGGGAAACCCCCGCCAGCTCCGCCTGCGGCTGTTCCCCGCCGGCGCCCAAGTGGTCACCACCAGCCAGCCGCCGCACTCTTCGCCTCGCGAAGCATTGGCCTTTCACCAGCGTGATCACAGTCACCCTGGCACGGCTAGAAGCACCGCACGCCGCTCAGACCCGACAATCTGACGACACGCCAGACAAGTCCCGCTACCCATTGTGTGCGCGACATAACATCCGTGAGGAAATGATCGACGCCCGCGGGCCGCAGAAGGCGAGAGAAATGCTTGCACGAAGAGGCGTGCTCGTAGCCGGGGCCGTTGGCGGGACGGCCCTGGTCCTTCCAAGCCTTAATGGGGCGGTGGCACTTCCGAATGGGACCGTGGTGGCCCCTAGGGCCGGATCTGCAGGCAAATTCCCAGTCCCCACCCTGGACCCCACAACCATCCCGAAATACGTCACCGACCTGGTGATCCCGCCGGTGATGCCGATGGCTCGCCACTCGCAGCGTCACGACATCGACACATACGTCATCGGCGTCCGGCAGTTCAGCCAGCAGGTATTGCCGCCCACTCTGCCGTCCACCACCGTATGGGGATACGGCTCACTCGGGGACAACAACACCTTCAACTACCCGTCGTTCACCATCGAGGCCAGGGTCGATCAGCCTGTCCGGGTCACCTGGGTGAACGATCTCGTCGACGACCAGGGCCGTTTCCTCCCGCACCTGCTGACGGTCGACCCCACCCTGCACTGGGCGAACCCGCCCGGCGGCGATACCGGGCGCGATTCCCGGCCGACGTTCACCGAGACGCCGCCTCCGTATGATGGACCCGTGCCGATCGTCACTCACCTGCACGGTGGGCATTCCACCGAGGAGAGCGACGGCTACGCCGAAGCGTGGTACCTGCCACGCGCGAACAACATCCCTCCTGGATTCGCCACCGTGGGCTCGTTCTACAACGAGTTCCGGGAGGAGTTCGCCGATGAGCACGGCCTGACGTGGGAGCCGGGTACCGCGACCTTCCAGTACGCCAACCGCCAGCGGGCGGCGACCATCTGGTTCCACGATCACACCCTGGGTATGACCCGGCTCAACGTGTACGCCGGGCCAGCCGGGTTCTATCTGCTGCGCGGCGGCGAGTGTGATCTGCCCAAGGGGGTTCTGCCCGGGCCGGCGCCCGCCTTCGGCGATCCACCGGGCACGCGGTACCACGAGATCCCCCTGGCCATCCAGGACCGCTCGTTCAACTCAGACGGCTCGCTGTTCTACCCCACGAGCCGGGAATTCTTCGACGGGTTCCCGGGGCCGTACATTCCCACCACCGATGTATCGCCCTACTGGAACCCCGAATTCTTCGCCAACACCATGGTGGTCAACGGTCGGACATGGCCGAAGCTCGAGGTCGAGCCGCGCCGCTACAGGCTGCGCTTCCTCAACGGATGCAATGCCCGGTTCCTGATCCTGAAGATCGCGGACAATCCGACCGCCCGGCCGGCCCAGTCGGCTGTACCGTTCTGGCAGATCGGCAACGAGGGCGGGTTCCTGCCCGCACCGGTGCAGCTGGAGCAGCTGCTGTTGGCCAACGCGGAGCGGGCCGACGTCATCGTCGACTTCACCGGGATTCCGGAAGGCACCGAGCTGTACCTCATCAACGAAGGACCGGACGCGCCCTTCGGCGGCCGGGGCGTTCCCTTCGACGCGGCGGATCCGGACACTACCGGGCAGGTGATGAAATTCGTGGTCGGCCCGCTGGTGAGCAAGGACAAGAGCGTCCCGCCGGACAAGCTCAAGTTGCCCAAGATCAGGCCACTCGGCTCGGCGAGCGTCACCCGCCGGCTCTCCCTCAATGAGGTGACCTCAACCAGCGTCCCCCCAGTGCCGCCTGACACACCGGTCGAGACCTTGCTCGGCACGGTCGACGCCGCCGGCAATCCGGTGTTGCTCGGCTGGGCCGACCCGGTCACGGAGAACCCGAGGCTGAACGCGACCGAAACATGGGAGCTGTACAACTTCACTGCAGACGCCCACCCGATCCACATCCACGAGGTGGCGTTCGAGGTGGTGAACCGGCAACCGTTCAATGGGCCACCCGTTCCGCCGGAGAGCTGGGAGCGTGGCTTCAAAGACACCGTGATCGCTTATCCGGGAGAAATCACCCGGGTGAAGGCAACGTTCGACCACCCTGGTCGCTTCGTCTGGCACTGCCACATCGTCGAGCACGAGGACAACGAGATGATGCGGCCGTACCAAATCGGAGGCAGGCACAAGAAGGACCACTGACACGGGCACCATGCCCGCCCCCGTCGTCCAGCTCGCGGGGGGCCGCGCATGACCAACCCCGCGACCTTCGCGGGCCTGGACCCGACCACTCTGGGGGACCTCCTCCGGGTGGCCGGGTCTCCGGGCTTCGACCGCTGGCAGGACCAGATCCCCCGCACCGGCGGCTGCGCGGACCCCATCCACCTGAGCGGCTGGGTCCTCCACAAGGACAAGACGACCGGCGAGACTCTGCACCACTACACCACCGAGCACGAGCCGGGCGGACGCTCCGCGTCGCCTGCGGCAACCGCCGGGCCTCCCGCTGCCCGTCTTGTGCCTGGATGTACGCGGGCGACACCTACCGGGGAATGGATGGCGGCGCTCACCATCGACCCGGTGACCCGCGAGGGCGTGGAGATCCGGCTGCGGGTCCACGCCCTTCCGTACCTCGGTGATCACCCCATGGCGGCGTTCCGGCCCTCGCACCTGCGCGCGTGGATGCGACAGCTGGATGCGACAGGACGCGCGGCCTCATACCGGCGGTCCATCTTCGCCAACGTCTCGGCCGTGTTCACGGCTGCCGTGGAAGACCGGATCATCGCCGAGAATCCATGCCGGGCCCGCTCGGTCCGGGCGCCCTCCCTCGACGGGCGCAAGGTCAAGCCGTGGTCCGTCGAGCGGGTCATGGGCATGCACGAGGCGCTGCCCGATGCCTACCAGGAGATGATGTCGCTGGGTGCAGGCTGCGGCCTCCGTCAGGGCGCGATCTTCGGCCTGATGGAGGCCGCCTTCCTCGGCGGCACGGTCCATGTCGCTCGGCAGGTCAAGCTCATCCGAGGCGTGCAGGCGGTCTTCGGCCCACCCAAGGGCGGCAAGGAACGTTACGTACCGCTGCCGGAGACGGTCTCCTTCGCGCTGGCGGCGCAGATCACGAAGCACGAGCCGGTAGAGGTCACCCTGCCCTGGAAGACCCCGGACGGCCCGCCCGTCACGGCCTCGCTGCTGTTCGTCAACGCCCGACGCCAGTGGCTGCACCGGTTCCGCTTCAACCGGTCGGCGTGGCGTCCGGCTCTCACTTCGGCCGGCATACCCCTCGGCCGCGAGAACGGCATGCACGCCCTCCGCCACTTCTATGCCTGCGTGCTCCCGGACGCGGGGGAGAGCATCAAGGCCCTCAGCGAGTACCTCGGCCACCACGACCCCAGCTTCACGCTCCGCACGTACACCCACCTGATGCCGAAGAGCGAGGCCCGCACCCGGGCCGCCGTCGACCGGGTCTTCCGGAACCCGGACAGCGCCGATGACGGCCCCGATACGGCCCACGGGGCAAGCTGACCCCCTGACCTGCACCACAATCAGAACAGCCACAACTGATCACCGTTGGTGGCGGCCTGACGATCGAGCGCCCTCCACGGCCCCGAGGCGGGCCGGGAGGGCGTTTGTGTGTCCGCTCACCGCATGACCGGGCCGATCGCGGATAGCCGGTCAGTGGTGTCGGGGGGACGGCTCGTGCAGCAAAGGTGCGGCGCTATGACTGAAATCCCGGCAGAGGTCTTCGAATCCGTGGCTCGCGAGGCTCTGCGGGACCTGGCCGGCGCGCCCGATCTCCGGGCGTTGGAGGCCTTGGCGGGCTGCGACGTGCTCATTCCGGCGATCGGCGGGATCCGTTACTCGCGTGACCGCAGCGAACTCGTGCGGCTTGTGCTGCCGGTGGTCGAAAGCGTGTGTGACGCCCCCGCGGTCATGGTCTTCACCTCGGAGGAGCGGCTGCTCAGAGCCTTTCCCAAGGTGCCCTGCTACCGGCCTGTGACCTTGCGGGACCTGGCCGCTCGCTGGCCGACCCACGAAGTGGTGCTGGTCATCGACGCCGGCGACGAGGACGAGCTGACCCTGTCCGCTCACCAGGCGCGGTGGCTGCTCGCCCGCTGCCTCGTCTGACGTGCGGGCGTCCTGCCTCGATGCCCGCCGTCCGGACCGTCATGCCTGCGCGGCCGCCGCGAACTCCGCGAGCGCGGTGAAGTCGGCCGTGCGCAGGCCGGTCCGCGGGCTGACGTGGTGAAGCAGTGCGGGCCCAGGGTGGTGGCCGGCCACGTACGCCTCGTCCGCCGGGCTCTGTTCGTCGTCCACCCAGGCGAAGGGGCGGCCCTCGGCATACGCCACGATCGCCTCCGTCTTCCAGTGCACCCCGTCCGGCCGCTGGGCGAACAGGCCCTTGCCGAAGTCGACGTACGGCAGCTCGGGCAGGCCGACGACGGGGGCGATCCAGCGGTTGGCCGCGTCCATCCATGTGGTCGCCCAGCACAGGTCGTAGTCGAGGGTGAGGAGCGCAGGCCCGTGCGAGGGGTTGAGCCACACTCGCAGCGGCCGGCCCGGCGACACGGCCACCCTGATCGTCGTATAGCCCGCGGGGCGCCGTTCCGGCTTCGCCGCGTACGGGTTGAGGGGGCCGTCGACGTCGAGGAACAGCAGTGGGCGGCTCACGCGGCCACCGTACGGCGGCGGGGGTGCGGGGCGGGCGGATTTTTCGGGGAATTCCCGGCGGACAGGCATAGCGGCGGGCGGGCGCGCGTGTCACAAGGGAGCGCGACGGCGGCAAGCTGGTCGCGACGACCTACGGCTCGAATCCCGACCAGCTGTTCAAGGTCGTGGACTCCGACGACTGGGCACCCAAGATGCAGACGAGCCGCACCGGTCTCTACGTCATCGACGTGGCCTCGGGGAGGGGGTCCCTGTGCGGAGGTGAAGCTCGACAACGATCCCAGGCTGGGGGCCATTTCCAAGCTCGTCGCGGGCAGCTCCCCGGGCAAGAAGTGGAAGACCTCCTCCTGGGTTCCACCAGCGTCTGGTGCTGATCACCATCGGCAGTGACAAGGAGGTACTGCTCAGTGGCTTCCGCCAGGGCCCACGACGGCGACGCCGGTCGCTGGGAGCCCGTCTTCGCCGAGTGCTGATCGGGCCGGCCGTACGAGTGCTGATCGGGCCGGCCCTCACGAACGCTGATCGCGC
Source organism: Streptomyces sp. NPDC040410 (assembly GCF_055595715.1). Taxonomy (NCBI): domain Bacteria; kingdom Bacillati; phylum Actinomycetota; class Actinomycetes; order Kitasatosporales; family Streptomycetaceae; genus Streptomyces; species Streptomyces sp. NPDC040410. The sequence continues at coordinate 122,563 of NZ_JBVIVK010000015.1, read as the reverse complement.
CGGCCCTCACGAACGCTGATCGGGCTGGCCGTCACGAGTGCTGATCAGACGGAGGCCACGGGCGCTGATCAGACCGTCACGAGTGCTTCGTACGCCGCGATCAGCACGTCGACCGCCTCACGGCCGGCGGGCCGCAGCGGCGGGCGGACCGGCCCCGCAGGCAGGCCCAGATCGTTCAGGAGGGCCTTGGCGGTGACGGTGCCGGGCAGACCGGACGCCATCATCAACTCGATGAGCGGCGTGGCGCGTTGCTGGAGGCGGGCGGACACGGGGGTGTCGCCCGCCTCGAACGCGTCTATGACCGCGCGGAGTTGCGCCGGCACGACGTTGGCGACCGTGCTGATGTACCCGGCCGCGCCCACCGCGTACAGAGCGAGGTTGTGCTCGTCGCAGCCCGCGTAGTACGCCAACTTCGTGCGGGCGAGCACCTTCTGGGTACCGAGGAAGTCGTAGGAGCAGTCCTTGACCGCCACGATCCGGGGGTGCCCGGCGAGCCGGATCATCGTGTCGGGCTCGATACGGGTGCCGGTGCGGCCCGGGATGTCGTACAGCATCAGCGGCAGCCCGGCCGCGTCCGCAACCTCCCGGAAATGGGCCTCCAGCGCGTCCTGTGGCGGCCTGCTGTAGTAGGGGCTGACCACCAACAGGCCGTCCGCGCCCGCCTTTTCGGCCGCCAGGGCGAGCTCGACGGTGTGCCGGGTGTCGAAGGTGCCCACCCCCGCCACGACCGAGGCCCGCTCGCCCACGGCCTCCCGGACCGCCGTGACGAGCGCGGACTTCTCGGCGTCCGTCGTGGTCGGCGACTCGCCCGTCGTGCCGGAGAGCACGAGGCCGTCGCAGCCCTCGGACACCAGCCGGTCGGCGAGCCGCTGCGCGCCGTCGAGGTCCAGTCCGCCCGTCTCGGTGAAGGGCGTGATCATCGCGCACAGGGTGCGGCCGAAGGGGCGGGCTGAGGCGCCGGGTGTCGTCATGGGAGTAGTCTCGGCAGCGCCACAGTGAAGCTCCACTTAATTTTTCTACAACGTATTGCTAAGTGATGCTGATGTGTCGGTCGTGGAGCGGGTCAGGCCCTATGTCCAATTCGGCCCTTCATGGGCCACCATGGCCAGGACGGTCATCGACCCCTGGTCATGGGAGGCGTCATGAAGCTCGGCAAGGCACTCGCCACCGGAGTCGCGGAGGAACGGCCGGAGCTCCACGAGGAAGAGCTCCGTGTCCCCGAAGAGATCCACGAGCCGGCGGCGCCCGCGCCCGAAGAGGTCCCGGCCGCCCGATGAAACTGCGGCTCCCCGAGGAACGCCCGACGGAGCCGCCGACCGGATACAAGATCGCCCACCCGGTGCTGTCCCAGGACGGCACCCGGGCCGGGTTCACCGGTGTGTCGCTCGGCGGCGCGCTGCCGTACGGTGTCGTGGCCGACGCGTCCTGTGTCTACGGCCTGCGGCACCGTCCACCGCACCGCCGCTGCGACTGCGGCTTCCACTGCGTGCACGACCGCGCGGCTGCCGAGGCGCTGCTGTGCACGGCCGAACACCGGGCGGCCGTCCTGCTCCAGGTCTCCGTGCTCGGCCGTTACATCCGCTTCGAGCGCGGCTTCCGCCACGCCCGTCAGCGGGTACGGACCGCGACCGTGGGACCGTGCGCGTGCGGCGCGGTCGCGGCGGCGCTCGCCGACGCCGGCTGGGGCAGGCCGGGGTGGCTCGCCCTGGCCCCGTCCTGCGCGGGGTGCGTGCGCGGGCGTACCTCCGTGTCGCTCGCCGCCTTCGCCCGGCTGGCCGGGGACGGCCTGCGGGTGATCGCCGGGAGCGGCACGGCGGAGCGGGGGGCCGGTCTCGGTGCGCCCGAGGGCCTGGGGGTGCCCGAACTCGTCGCGGAGGCTGCCCTGTTGCAGGCCCGGCTCGACTGGTTCCAGACTCAGCTGGCACGGTTCGGCGAGCGCGGCCACGGCGCCGCAGGACAGGGGTAACGGGGGCAGGTCCGGGTACCCGGAGGTTCCGGACCGAGAGGAGGCGGACACCGTGACCGGGACCATGGCACCCAAGCCGGTGCGCGACCAGCACCACTCCGCGGGCGAGCTTGTCGGACAGGCCACCGAGCAGCTCTCCCGCCTCGTACGGCAGGAGGTGGCCCTGGCCAAGGCGGAGCTCGCCCAGAAGGGGCGGCGCGCCGGTCGTGGCGGCGGCCTGCTCGGCGCCGCGGGCGCCCTTGCCTACGCCGGCCTGCTCGCCCTGGCCGGCACGGCCACTGCCGCGCTCTCGCTGACGCTGCCCGTCTGGGCTGCGGCACTCATCGTGACGGCTGTGCTGTTCGCGCTCGCGGCCGTGCTGGCCGCGACCGGCCGCGCTCAGCTGCGGCGCGCCGCACCGCCCACGCCCGAGGAGACCCTCGGCAGCGTCAGGGCCGACGTCGAGGAGATCAGGGAAAGGGCGCACCGATGACGGACGGGACGGCACCACAGGGCAGGGGTGCGAAGGGGCCCGAGGAGCTGCGGCGGCAGATCGAGCAGACCCGCAGTCAACTCGGCGACACCGTGGAGGAGTTGGCAGGCAAGGTGGATGTGAAGAGCCGTACGCGGGCAAGGGCGGCCGACCTCAGGGACAAGGCGGGCGCGATGACCGTGCAGCTGCGCAGCACTGCCGCGCAGGCCGGTCAGAAGGTCCATGACCGGGCTACGGAGGCCGGGCACAAGGTCCACGACAGGGCTACGGAGGCCGGGCACAAGGTCCACGACAGGGCTACGGAGGCCGGGCACAAGGTCCACGACAGGGCGATCGGGACCGGTCACACCGTCCGTGACAGGACGACGCGGGCCGGTCACGACCTGGAGCACAGGGTGGAGCACGGCGTGCCCCAGCCCGCCCGGCCCCTCGTCCTGGCAGCGGTGCGGCATCCGCTGCCGGTGCTTGTCGTCGGCGCGGCGGTGGCCTTGGCCGTCGTGGTGGTGTGGCGGTACCCCCAGAAGTGACCGGGAGGGCTCAGGCCGCATCGTGCCGTGGGCGGGATGCGGCCTTTCTTCTTCGCGCTCACCGAAAACTTCACTCGTCTGGACAAAGAAAGTTTTCGGTGAGAGGGTGGACGCATGCTGGACGTGACCGTGATCGAGGACCCCGAGGCCGCCGCCGTCTCCCTGGACCCCATACGGGCGCGGCTGCTCGCCGAGCTGGCCGCCGGACCCGCGTCGGCCGCCATGCTCGCAGGCAAGGTCGGACTGCCCCGGCAGAAGGTGAACTACCACCTCAAGGCGCTGGAGAGACACGGATTGGTCGAGCTGGCCGGTGAGCGCCGCAAGGGCAACGTCACCGAACGGCTGATGCGCGCGACCGCGGCGTCGTACGTCATCTCGCCGCTCGCGCTCGCCTCCGTGCAGCCGGACCCTGACCGCTTCCGCGACCAGCTCTCCGCGCGCTGGCTGCTGGCGCTCGGCGCCCGGCTCGTGCGGGACGTCGGCTCGCTGATCACCGGCGCGACGAAGGCCCGCAAGCGGCTCGCCACCTACGCGCTCGACGGCGAGGTGCGCTTCGCCTCGGCCGCCGACCGGGCCGCGTTCATCCATGAGCTGACGGCGGGGGTCGGCGCGCTGATCCGCAAGTACGACGCCCCGGACGCCGAGGGCGGCCGGGACCACCGGATCGTCGTCGCCGTCCATCCCACGGTCAAGCCCGCGGCCGAGGACCGGCCCGCCCCCGAACTGGACCAGTAGTACTCAGGAGCAATCATGTCCAAGGAATTCGAGATCGCCCGCGAGTTCGAGGTCGACGCCACTCCGCAGCAGGTGTGGGACGCCTTCACCTCCGGAACCGGCGGCTGGCTGTGGCCGATGGAGCCGCCTGAGCCGCGCGAGGGCGGCAAGGGGCCGTTCGGGTCCACGGTCACCGCCTGGGACCCGCCGCACCACTACACCAACCGCGTGGAGAACGTCGAGGGAATCTCCGAGCAGACGCTCAACCAGCTCGACTACACCGTCGAGCCGCGCGACGGCGGCCGGCGCGCCTGGGTGCGGTACGTGCACAGCGGCATCTTCGTCGACGACTGGGACAACCAGTACGACGGCGCCGCCAAGCACACCGACTTCTATCTGCACACCCTGCGCGAGTACCTGACCCACTTCGACGGCCGCACGGCCGCCTTCGCCACCTTCGACGGGCCCGAGGCGTCCAAGTCCCCGGATGCCCTCGCCGCCGTCGGGAAGGCCCTCGGGCTCACCGACGACACCGCCGCGGGGGAGCGCGCGCGGGCTCGCGGGCCCGAGGGCGGGCTCCTGGACGCCGTGGTCGACTTCCGCAACCCGTACTTCATCGGGCTGCGCACCGACAGCGCCCTCATCCGCTTCTTCGGCCGCAACCACTGGGGTCACATGGTCGGCATGAGCGTCCACGACTTCGCCCCCGACGCCGACGCCGAGGCGAACGAAACCGCCTGGCAGGGCTGGCTGAACGGAGTGTTCAGCCGGCCCTGAGCGGCACCGCTACGGGTGGAACCGCAGGACCTGCGGGTCGTGGTCGCTGATCTGGTCGTCGAACTCCGAGTTGATGTGCACGCTGTCGTACTCGAAGTCGCAGCCGCGCCGGATCGAGGGGCTCACCAGGATCTGGTCCAGGACCTGGCTATTGCCCTGGTAGTCGTAGGTGTAACGCTCGCTCCTCGGCAGCGACTTGATCGCCGACCAGAGCTCGCCGTCACCCTCCAGGATCTTGGCGGTGTCCGAGAACTCGAAGTCGTTGATGTCGCCGAGCGCGATGACGTCCGCGTTCTTCTGGGCGTCGTGGATGTCCTTGACGAAGGCGTTCACCGCGCTCGCCTGGAGGTGGCGCTGGGTCTCCGAGCTGCGTGCCGGCGGCTGGTACTGCGAGGTCAGACCCTGGTCGCCGCCCTTCGAGTTGAAGTGGTTGGCGATCACGAAGACCGTGCGGCCGCGGAAGACGAACTCGCCCGCCAGCGGCTTTCGGCTGGAGTTCCAGGAGGCGTTCGTCGGGTCGATCCGGCCCGGGGAGGCGGTCAGCCGCGCCTTGCCGCCCACCTTCGTGACACCGACGGCGGTCGTGGCGTCGCCGCCCGCGCGGTCGGTGAAGGAGACCCGCTCCGGGTTGAACAGGAAGACCTGGCGGATGTTGCCGCCCGGCTCGCCGCCGTCGGAGTCGTCGACCGGGTCGATCGAGCGCCAGTCGTACGCCGGCCCGCCGGCCGCGACGACCGCGTCTACCAGCTTCCGCACGGTCCGGTCGGCGGCCACCGTGCCGTCGTTCGTCGCGCCGTTGTTGTCCTGGATCTCCTCCAGGGACACGATGTCGGGCGACTTCAGATTGTTCACGATCGCGGAGGCGTGCTCCTCGAACGTGGCGTCGGACGGATCGAGGTTCTCGACGTTGTACGTCGCGACCGCGAGCTCGCCGCGGTGCTGCTTCCGCGTTGTCTCGCGCTCCAGCCCGGCGCTCTCGAGCGTGCCGAGCTGGTTGGCGACCAGGGTGTAGCCGCCGAACTGGTTGTAGTCCAGCGGTCCGGCGGTCGTGCCGGTGAGGGCGTCGCCGACGTTCGCTTTCGGGAAGTCGGCGGTCGAGCCCAGCGACTGGATCTGCAGCCGGCCCGTGTTCTGGGAGTCGTACGAGCCGTACACCGTGCCGCCGCGCCGGTCCGCGTTCTCCCGCGGCTTCACCGTGACCCACAGCTCCGTGTACGGGTCGGTGGCGCCGACCACACGGGCGTCGGCGACCCGGACGTTCATGCCCTCCAGGGACTCGTAGCGGTCCAGGGCGTAGTTCGCGGGCTCCAGGGTGAGGCCGTTGATCGAGTTGCTCGCGGCCGGGTCACCGGCCGGGGCGTAGGCGGCAGGGACCGAGTTGGCGTCGACCGCCGTGGCGGCCGGGACGGCGTTGCCGCTCGAGACGACGGTGACCGTCGGCTTGGTGATCTCGGTCAGGGACTGGTTTCCGGACGACGTGCCGCCCGGCACGTACTCCGAGACCGTGCCGGTGACGAGGACCGAGTCGCTCACCGCGACCTTCGGGGTGGAGCTGGTGAAGACGAAGACGCCCTCGCTGGTGGCCGGGTTGTCGTCCGGCGTCGGATCCTGGATCCAGAAGCCCTTGGACGAACCGTAGGTGCGCACGCCGGTGACGATTCCGGCCACGTCCGTGACCTTCTGACCGGCGTACGGGGACATCCGGGTGCTGCCCTGGACGTCATGGACGCGAACGGAGTCCGCGTGCGCGGGCGAGGTGAGGACGACGACGGACGCCGCGGAGCACACAGCGGCGACGGTGAGCGCGGCGAGACGCGCGGAAGACTTGCTCGGCAACGGGATCCCTCCGGGGACGTGCGTTGGGCGCCGGGACGAGGGTGGTGCGTGGAACCGTGGGGCCGCGACCTGTGGGGGTGGCGACGCGCGTAGAAAATACAGTGAACAGATGTCCGCCGGATTTCTACGCGCGTCAATCTCGTGCCTGGTCAGGCCAGTTGTCAAGGTTTCGGCCATGTACGGCGCCTGACGGGGAGATGAACCGGGCGGCATGGGTGGAAATCCGTCTAGGCTGAGCGGTTGAGCCGTAAGCGGCTTCCCGTTCCAAGGCGCCTAGGAGAAACACCCGATGTCAGACAGCTCCCCCTTGCCGCCGGTGCGGCTGCACCCCGAAGCGGAGCTGGCGCGGGACGCCCTGTCCACGCCGCTGCTCGCCCGGGCCGTCCGGCTGGCCCGCTGGGCCGGCCCGGACACCCGGGTGGACACCGGGGGCGGGCTCGTCGACGAGCAGCTGCCCGCGGCGGCCGAGGCCCTCGGGCTGAGCGGGGACGACGCGGCGGCCCTCGCCAGTGAGGCCTGGCGCATCGCCCTGGACGCCGGGCTCGTCGAGGTCGTCGACGAGGAGGAGGGCACCGTCACGGCGGGCGAGGAGCTGGCGCTGCTCACCGGCGGTTCGCCGCAGGACGTGCTCGGCGTGTGGCTGACGGCGCTGGAGGCGGTGCTGGCCGACGCGAGCGTGCCCGACCTCGACGACCTGGTCGACGCCGTGGACGCGGGCGGCGAGATCGACTTCTCCTCCCTGGGCTGGGACCCGGAGGCGGAGGCCGAGTTCCTCGACGGGGTGCTCGGCAACCTGTACCTGCTCACCGTCGGCGAGGACGGCCCGGGCGGCGGACCCGTGCCGCTGCCCGCCCTGGCCGCCTCGATGATCGTGCCCGGCGGCATGGGAGAGCCCACCAACGACGTGCTGGAGCAGGTGTCCGATGCGATGATGCGCCTCGACGACCAGTTCCGGCTCCTGGAACCGGTCGGGCTCGTCGAGTACCAGCCGGTCGACGAGGCGCTGATGGCCGACGTGGAGGAAGAGCCCGCGGCGCCGCTCGACGACACCGACGTCTCCCGCTACGGCATGGTGCGGCTCACCCCGCTCGGACAGTACGGGCTGCGGGCGCGGCTGCTGGAGGCCGGGTTCGGGGCGCCCGCCGTCGGGGACCTCTCGGACAAGGGCGCCGACGCGCTGCTCGACGGGACCGCCCAGTTCCCGCCGACGGCCGCACAGGCCGAGACCGAGCAGTGGCTCGCCCTCCGCGAACCCCTCGCCGCGGCACGGGAGTTGCTGGCCGCCGCGCGCGGGGCGGATGCCGGTGCGCCGCTGCGGCGGCTGCACTGCCAGCAGGCGCTGACCCTGGTCGGCGCCGAGGCCGAGCCCGCACTGCGGGAGGTGCTCGACGACGCCGAACTGGGCGGGCTCGCACGGGTCTGGCTGAGCGAACGGGGCGCTCCGGACGTACCGGCGCCGTCCGAGGAGATGGTGTTCTGGCTGACCATCGACACGGTTGCCGCGCAGCTGGCTGCCGAAGGGAACTCGGAGGAGCTGCGGGCTCTCGTCGGGGGACTCGCCCAGCAGCACAGCAGCTTCTTCGCGGCGGCCTGGCGGGTCGAGCATCCGGCCACGGCGGATGTGCTGGAGGCGATGGGGCGGCTGCATCCGGACAAGAAGGTTGCGAAGGAAGCGCGGAAGGCCGCGTTCAAGGCGCGTTCACAGCACGGGAGTTGAACGATGCCGCGACCCACGGCACGCTGCGCGTGGGTCGCGGGCCGGTTGTCTGTCAGCAGTGGTGGACCGTCGTGTGCTTGAACGACGACGTCGCTTCGTTGAAGCCGTAAGTGCCCCGGTAGGCCGCCGGGTTCCGGAACTCGCCGACGATGGTGATCGTGGCGGCGCAGCCGCCCGGGCCGCTCGGATTCCTGGCGTCGAGACCGATCGTCTCACCGATGCGGCCGCCCGTGGAGGTGTCTTTTGTCGAGAACACCCGCGGTCAAGGTGCCCCAATCATGGGATGAGGGACGTTCTGCCGCCCATGACCTCCTTTACGAAGATCCTCCGACCAGTTCCCCCGTAAATGGCGCGAACCGGGAGGCTCTTGTTGCGGCTGGGGGAGTGCATACGGGTTCACGGAAGAGAGCCCGGTGAGGTCGCCCGGTGTTCAACTCCTGTTCAGGCGTGGGCGGGACGGTGTCGCCGACCCGAGGACCGCCACCCTCCACGGCACACCCACCGTCACAGGAGACACCATGTCGCTCACCCGCAGGGACTTCGCCAGAAAATCCGCGATCACCGGCGCCGGTGTCGCGCTGGCGGGCAGCGTCGGCGCCCTCGCCACCGCTCCCAACGCCCTCGCGTCCACGGACACCGAGAGCCTGGGGGAGGAGGCGGCGGCAGCCCACGGCGGTGTCGGTTACGGACCGCTGATCCCCGACCCGGAGGGCATCCTCGCGCTGCCCGCCGGGTTCAAGTACCGGATCATCACCTACAGCGGCAGGACCAAGCTGGAGTCCGGCGAGATCACCCCGTCCAACCACGACGGCACCGCGGCCTTCGACGGCCCGCGCGGCACCACCCTCCTCGTCAACAACCACGAGCTCAGGGGCCCGCGCGCCGGCTGGAAGCACCCGGTGCCGCTCACCGAGGGCCTCGTCTACGACCCCGCCGCGGCCGGCGGCTGCACGGTCGTCGAGGTGTGCCCCGACGGACAGATCGCCGAATGGGTGGGTATCGCAGGCACCTCCACCAACTGCGCGGGCGGCCGCACCGCTTGGGGCACCTGGCTCACCTGCGAGGAGAACTCCGACAAGGCCGGCGTCAACGGAATGACCAAGGACCACGGCTACGTCTTCGAGGTCGACCCCCGCGACCGGCGTGCCAACAAGAACCCCAAGCCCCTGAAGTTCTTCGGCCGTTACGACCACGAGGCCGTCGTCGTCGACCCCAGGCGCGGCCACGCCTACCTCACCGAGGACGCCGCGAGCCCCAACGGCCTCCTCTTCCGCTGGAGCCCGCCCGAGGGCTTCGAGCACGGCCGCGGCAAGCTGCGCACCCTCGCCGACGACGCGGGCGTCCTGCAGGCCTTCAAGTGCTTCGACTCCGGCGGCCAGTTCGTCGACGACCTGTCCCGCGCCACGAAGACCGGCACGGTGTACGGCGTCGACTGGGTCGACGTCCCCGACCGCGATGCGAAGACCACGCCCGTCCGCAAGCAGTTCACCGACGGCCAGGTCACCCGCGCCCGCAAGCTCGAGGGCATGTGGTGGGCCGACGGAGGCACTTACATCGTCTCCTCGTACGCCCGCGCGGAGAGCCCCGTCCAGCACGACGGCCAGGTCTGGTTCTACGACCCCAAGCGCCGCACCCTGACCCTCAAGGTCCTGCTCGGCGTCAACCCCGCCCCGGCTGATCCGTCGGCGGATGGCGCCTTCGACGGCCCCGACAACATCACCGTCTCCCCGTACGGCGGCCTCGTCATCGCCGAGGACGGCGAGGGCGTCCAGCATCTGTTCGGCGCCACCGACAGCGGCCGCACCTACCCGATCGCCCGCAACGAGCTGAACATCGGCACCGAAGAGGAGCCCGAGTACAGCGAGTTCACCGGTGTGACCTTCTCGCCCGACGGCAGGACGCTGTTCGCCAACATCCAGGACCCGGGCATCATGCTGGCCATCACCGGCCCCTGGAAGCGCCAGAAGCGCGGGTAGTCAAATTCGGTCGCCCCTCCGAGTTGCGCCTCCTACAGTGGGATCACGACGTCACGCACCTCCCGGTGCGATGGCAGCGGCTACTTCTCTTCCAAGGAATCCACGCCGCCGCCGACTTGATCTCGGGAGGCGCAGCTCATGGTGGGTGCCCGGTGCGCAGGCAACGGTTACTTCATTGGATCGGACGGTTGCGGGTTCGAGTCCCGTCATCGACTTCGGGTCGGTGTAGCTCAATCGGCAGAGCATCTGGCTAAGTCCGTCGCCGACTCATGATCTCGGGCACCCTCCTTTTCTGCGCCTCCCTCCGAAACGGAAAAACGAATTCGGGGGAATTCAGCATGACGCGATTCAACGCAAAGGCCGCCAAGGCGCAGCCGACCTCGCGGGTGACGTCCACGGGGCGGGTGCTTCGTACGTACGAGGGCGGCCGCGGTCACGAGCGGGACACGCGCTCGGAGCTCTTCCTGCTGGCGGTATCCCACTTTCTCGCGGACACCTTCTACGAGAACGCCGAGGACCGTGACAACCGGTTCGCCCGGCTCGTCCGCGAACTCGCCGTGACCGACCCGGCCTGGACGGCCGGCCTGCTCGGCTGGCTGCGCGGCGGGGGCAACCTCCGTACGGCCTCGATTGTGGGCGCCGCCGAGTACGTGAAGGCACGGCTCGACGCGGGCGTCACCGACGGCCCGTCGAACCGGCAGGTCGTGGCCTCCGTGCTCCAGCGGCCCGACGAGCCCGGCGAACTGCTCGCGTACTGGACGGCCACGTACGGCCGCGCCGTCCCCAAGCCGGTCAAGCGCGGCATCGCCGACGCCGTACGACGCCTCTACAGCGCCAAGTCGCTGCTGAAGTACGACACGGCGACCAAGGGCTACCGCTTCGGCGACATCCTCAACCTGGTGCACGCGGCGCCGGACCCGGACAAGCCGTGGCAGGGCGAGCTGTTCCAGTACGCCCTCGACCGCCGGCACAACCCGGACACCGCCGTGCCGCCCGCCTCGAACCGCGTCCTCACCGCGCACCGCGAGCTGATGGCGCTGCCCGTCGAGCAGCGGCGGGCGGTCGTCACGGCACCGGACGGCGCCGAGCGGCTCGCGGCCGCGGGCATCACCTGGGAGGCGCTGGCGGGCTGGCTGCAGGGGCCGATGGACAAGGAGGCCTGGGAGGCCGTGATTCCGTCGATGGGTGCCATGGCGCTCGTGCGGAACCTGCGGAACTTCGACCAGGCCGGTGTGTCCGACGAGGTCGCGGCCCGGGTGGCCGCGCGGATCAGCGACCCGGCGGAGGTCGCGCGCTCGCGCCAGTTCCCCTTCCGGTACCTCGCCGCGTACCGGCACGCGCCCTCGCTGCGCTGGGCGTACCCGCTGGAGCAGGCGCTCGGCCACTCACTGGCCAACGTGCCCGCGCTGCCAGGCCGTACCCTGGTGCTCGTCGACCGCTCGGGCTCGATGTTCTACTCGCGGCTGTCCGACCGGTCGGAGCTCAACCGGGCCGACGCGGCGGCGGTCTTCGGCACGGCGCTCGCGCTGCGGGCCGAGAACGCGGATCTCGTCGAGTTCGGGACGTCGAGCAATCGTGTGAAGTTCCGCAAGGGCGAGTCGGTGCTCAAGATCCTGGACCGCTTCAACGACCTGGGCGGCACCGACACCACCGAGGCCGTACGCCGGCACTACAAGAGGCACGACCGGGTGCTGATCGTCACCGACGAGCAGTACGCGTACCACCACCAGGGCGACCCGACCGAGCAGGTTCCGGTGAACGTGCCGGTCTACACCTGGAACCTCGCCGGGTACCGGGCGGGCCACGGCCCGTCCGGCAAGGGGAACAGGCACACGTTCGGCGGGCTTTCGGATGCCGCCTTCCGGATGGTTCCCCTGCTCGAGGCGGCTCGGGACGCCGACTGGCCGTGGACCGCCTGAGACGGTCTCGGGTGTGGCCCGTACCTCGGTGCCCCGCCGACCGCAGGGCGCCCCCAGGGGGCGCCCTGGAGGGCGTACCGCGGGGTCACAGCGCTTGGGCCGCCGGCTTGACCATGTTCCTGACCGTGCGGGCCTTGACGAAGTCGCCCATGGCCGTCATGTCCCACTCGCCCGAGAACTGGCGGATCAGCTTCGCCATCATCACGCCCGTCTGCGCCTCGGCGTTGGTGAGGTCGAAGCGGACCAGCTCCTCGCCGGTCGCGGCGTCCAGCAGGCGGCAGTAGGCCTTGGCCACCTCGGTGAACTTCTGGCCGGAGAAGGAGTTGACCGTGAACACCAGGCCCGTGACCTCCTGCGGGAGCCTGCCGAGGTCGACGGTGATCACCTCGTCGTCACCGCCGCCCTCGCCGGTGAGGTTGTCGCCGGAGTGCTTGATCGCGCCGTTCACGATCGACAGCTTGCCGAAGTAGCAGCTGTCGATGTGGTTGCGCTGGGGGCCGTAGGCGATGACCGAGGCGTCCAGGTCGATGTCCTTGCCGCGGTACGCCGGTTCCCAGCCGAGACCCATCTTGACCTGGGAGAGCAGGGGGCGGCCGCCCTTGACGAGGGAGACGGTCTGGTTCTTCTGGAGGCTGACCCGGCCCTTGTCGAGGTTGATCTTCCCGCCGCCGGGGGCCGGGGCGGCGGGCGGCGCCGGGGGTGCGGCGGGTGCCGGGGGCGCGGCGACACGCGCGTCAATCGACGGGGCCGGCGGGGTCTGGACGGCGGGCTGCGGCGGAGCTACGGGGGCCGGGGCCGGCTCCTCCACGGTGACGCCGAAGTCGGTGGCGATGCCGGCGAGGCCGTTGGCGTATCCCTGGCCGACCGCGCGGGCCTTCCAGGAGCCGCCCCGAAGATAGATCTCCACGACCACCAGCGCCGTTTCGGTGCCGAGCTGCGGGGGCGTGAACGTGGCCAGGACGCTGTTGTCGTCCGCGTTGCGGATCGTGGCCGTCGGCTCGACGCCCTGGAAGGTCTGGCCCGCGGCGTCCGGGCTGGCCGTGACGACGATCTTCTCGATGCCCGGGGGGACGGCGGCGGTGTCGACGGTGATCGCGTCGGGGGCCGCGCCGCCGCCCGAGCGGTAGGTCACACCGGGGCCGGCCGGCTGGTTGTAGAAGATGAAGTCGTCGTCGGAGCGCACCTTGCCGTCGCCGGTGAGCAGCAGGCCCGATACGTCGAGCCGCACCGGGGCGGCGACGTCCACCGTCACGCGGGCGGCGGACAGAGGGATGTTCGAGCCGGGGGTCATAGCTGTCATGCCCCATTGAACGAGCGAGGCCGTTTTACCGTTCCCTTACCTGGCGGCCAATCGGGTTGGATCACTCGGTCGGGCTCGGTCGGGCTCGGTCGGGCCCGGTCGGGGCTCAGCGTCTGTCGCCGGGGTGGTTGCGGGCGGTGCGTTCGTTGCCGCGTTTGTGGTTTCCGGTCCAGCGGGCCATGACGAGCCGCGGGTCGGACGTCTCGGCGTCGGCGAGGAACCGGGTGGCCCGGGGGCCGTGGGGCCGTGGAGGGGGGGCACGGGGCGGCCGTGGTGGGAGATGCGTACGGTGCCGTTCCTGGACCCCCGCTCCTCGAACGCCGGAGGGGCTGATGATCAGCACACGCCAAAGGGGCCGGCTCACGGCACCACCACGATCTTCCGGCCCACCCCCGCCGCGAACTGCTCCAGTGCCTGCGGGTACCGCTCCAGCGGAATGCGGTCGCTGATGAACACGTCGGGGTCCAGCACCCCGTTCGCGAACAGCTCCGCCGCGCGCTCGAAACTGTGGAGGACCGCCATCGAACCGGTGATCGTGATCTCCTGGTTGTAGATGCGGTACGGGTCGATGGTCACGCGGGTCGCGTGGTCGGCGACGCCGAACTGCAGGAACGTGCCCGCCTTCGCCACGCGGTCCAGGCCGTCCTGGATCGCCGCCGCGTTGCCCGTCGCGTCGACGACGACGTCCCAGCCCTGGGGCCGGTCCAGCTCGTCCGCGTCGACGGCCGAGGCCGAGACACCGAGCGTGCGTGCCGTCTCCAGGCGGGCCGGGTTCACGTCGACCACGTCCACGCTCGCCGCGCCCGTCCTCTTCGCCAGCTCCAGCATCATCAGGCCCATCGTTCCGGAGCCGTAGATCAGGACGTGGGCGCCCAGGCGGGAGTTGAGGACGTCGTAGCCCCGGACCGCGCATGACAGCGGTTCCACCAGGGCCGCGTCCTGAGTGCGTATGTGCTCCGGCAGCTTCACGCAGTTGGCCACCGGGGCGATCGCGTACCGGGCCGCACCGCCCGCCGTCGTGACACCGATCGCGGCCCAGCGCTCGCACATGTTGTTGTGGCCGTCCCGGCAGAAACGGCACTCGTGGCAGTACAGGGAGGGGTCCACGGCCACCTGGTCGCCGGCCGAAACCTCGGAGACCCGCGTGCCCACCGTCACCACCTCGCCCGCGAACTCGTGCCCCGGCACGATCGGCAGCTTCGGCGCGAACTCGCCCTGGAGGATGTGCAGATCCGTACCGCACAGCCCGCACGCCGCGACCTCGACGACCACTTCGCGGGGTCCCGGCGTCGGGTCCGGGACCTCGGTGACGACGGCGCGGCCCACGGACTCGATGACGGCGGCCTTCATTTGACAGCTCCCAGTGACAGGCCCTGAACCAGCTTGTCCTGGGCGGCGAACCCCGCGGCGAGCACCGGCAGGGAGATGACGAGCGACGCGGCGCACACCTTCGCCAGGAAAAGGCCCTGGCTGGTGATGAAGCCGGTCAGGAAGACGGGGGCGGTCTCGGCCACGACGCCGGTGAGGACCCGGGCGAAGAGCAGTTCGTTCCAGCTGAAGATGAAGCAGATCAGGGCTGTCGCGGCGATCCCGGGCAGTGCGATCGGGGCCACCACGCGCGCGAGGATCGTCGGCACCCTCGCGCCGTCGATCTGCGCGGCCTCGATGATCGCGACCGGAACCTCGGAGAGGAAGGACTGCAGCATCCACACGGCGATCGGCAGGTTCATGGCGGTGTAGAGGATGACCAGTGCCCAGATGTTGTCGAGCATGCCGACGTTCTTGGCGAAGAGGTAGACCGGCAGCAGGCCCGCCACCACCGGCAGCATCTTCGTCGACAGGAAGAAGAACAGGACGTCCGTCCATTTCCTCACCGGGCGGATCGACAGTGCGTAGGCCGCGGGCAGCGCCAGCAGCAGGACGAACAGCGTCGAGGCGATCGCGGCCGTGGCCGAGTTGATCAGCGAGGGCCACGGGCTCGCGCCGCCGTCCACGCCGAAGAACTCGCGGTAGCTGTCGAGGGTCAGCGAGGCCGCCAGCGACGGAGGGTTCGTGGCCGCGTCCGCCTCGGAGTGGAAGGAGGTCAGGACCATCCAGAGGATGGGCAGGACGAACAGGATGCCCGCCAGCCAGGCGATCAGACCCAGAGCGGCCGCCTTGCGGGTGCGGCGTGCGGGCGTGTGTGCCGACGCGGCGCCCGTCACGGTCGTGGTCGTGGTCATGCGCGGGACACCTCCTCCCGGAAGAGCGACGACACGACGCGCAGGGCGAAGGTCGCGAGGACGAGTGAGCCGATGACGACGAGGACGCCGGCGGCCGAGGCAAGGCCGTACTCGTGCGCCTGGTAGAAGGTCTGGTAGATCGTGTAGGGCAGGTTGGCCGTGTCGAGGCCGCCGGAGGTGATCGTGAACACGGCGTCGAAGTTCTGCACGATGTAGATCGACCCCAGCAGTACGCCCAGCTCCAGATAGCGGCGCAGATGCGGCAGGGTGATGTGGACGAACACCTGCCAGTCGCTGGCGCCGTCCACGCGGGCCGCCTCGACCAGCTCGGGGTCGCGGCTCTGCAGCCCGGCGAGCAGGATCAGCATCATGAACGGGGTCCACTGCCAGACCAGCGAGGCCTCGACCGCGAGGAGGGGGGTGTTCGAGATCCAGTCGGGCTGCGGTGCGCCGTCGCCGCCGGCCCAGTGCAGTACACCGTTGAAGAGGCCGTACTCGGGGTTGTAGAGCACGTGCTTCCACAGCAGGGCGGCCGCGACGGGGACCAGCAGGAACGGTGCGATGAGCATGGTGCGTACGGCTCCGCGACCCGGGAACCGGCGGTCCAGGAGCAGCGCGAGCAGCAGGCCGAGGAACAGGCTGACCAGCACCACGGTGGTGGTGAGCAGGATGGTCGTCCATACCGACCTGCGCAGGTCGGGCGTGGTGAGGACGTCGGCGTAGTTGCTGAATCCGGTGAGATGACGGTCGTTCGGATACAGGGCGTTCCAGTCGAAGAACGAGTACACCAGGGTGGCCACGAACGGCAGCTGCGTCACGGCGATCATGAAGACCAGGGCGGGCAGCAGCGGCGCACGGGTGGCCCAGGCACGCATACGGTTCGACGGCCGGGCGGTTAGCGGCGGCTTGTGCGCCGTGGCGACCCTGGCGGTGGTGGCGCGCATCATCCCTCGTATTTCTCGGCGACCTTCTCGGCGAGCGCCTGGGACTTCTGCAGGGCGCTGTCGACGGACTGCTTTCCGGCGATGGCCGAGCTGATCTCCTGTGAGACCCTGGTCCCCAGGTCGGTGAACTCGGGGATGCCGACGAACTGGATGCCGGGCGCGGGGCGTTCCTGCACACCCGGGTTGTCCGGCTGCGCCGACGCGATGGCCTGCCGGGTCACGTCCGCGAAGGCAGCGGCCTCCTTGCGGTACTCCGGGATGTCGTAGGTGGAAGTCCGTTTGCCGGCCGGGACGTTGGCCCAGCCGATGCTCTTGCCGACGAGCTTCTCGTAGTCCTTGCCGGACGCCCAGGAGATGAACTTCCAGGCGTTCTCCGCGTTCTTGGACGCCTTCTGGACGCCCCAGGCCCAGGTGTAGAGCCAGCCGGAGCTCTTCGTCTTCTCGACCGGTGCCGGTACGTAGCCGATCTTGCCCTTGACCGGGGAGTCTGCGGCCTCCAGTGAGCCGGCGCCGGCCGTCGCGTCGTACCACATGGCGGTCTTGCCCTGCGTCATGTTGTTGAGGCATTCCGCGTAGCCGGACTGGGCGGCGCCCGACTCGCCGTGTTCGCGTACCAGGTCGACGTAGAACTGTGTCGCCTTCCTGAACTCCGCCGAGTCCAGCCGTGCCTTCCAGTCCTTGTCGAACCAGGTGCCGCCGAAGGTGTTGACGACGGTGGTCAGCGGAGCGATCACCTCGCCCCAGCCCGGCAGACCGCGCAGGCAGATGCCCTTCATGCCGGACTCGGCGCCGTCCACCTTGGCGGCGAGGTCCGCCACCTGCTGCCAGGTGGGCTTCTCGGGCATGGTGAGGCCCTTCGCCTGGAGGACGTCCTTGCGGTACATCAGGAACGAGGACTCGCCGTAGAAGGGCTCTCCGTAGAGCTTGCCGTCGGCCGCGGTGAGGGCCTTCGTCATGGACGGCAGGATGTCGTCCTGGTCGAAGGTCCTGTCATTCTTGACGTACGAGTCGAGATCGTGGAGCCAGCCGTTCTTGGCGTAGATCGGGATCTCGTAGTTGCTCAGGGTCGCGACGTCGTACTGGCCGGCCTGGTTGGTGAAGTCCTGGCTGATCTTGTCGCGGACCTCGTTCTCGGGGAGCACGGTGAAGTTCACCTTGATCCCGGTGGCCTTGGTGAAGTTGGCGGCGGTGAGCTTCTGCAGCTCCACCATCTGCGGGTTGTTCACCATGACGACGTTGATGGAGTCGCCGCCGGAACTGCCGGAGCCTCCTGCCCCCGAACACGCGGCGAGCAGCGGGGTGATCAGCGTTCCTACGGCAGCCACCGCCAGCAGGTTGCGGGGCTTCCGTCGGCTCTGGGTTCGCATGGGTACTCCTGAACGTATCGGGAGATATTGTGAGATATCGGGCGGAGGGAGCCTGGCAGTGCTCCTAGGGAGGGTGAGTTGGTTGTCTGGACGGATGCGTCGGACGGGGAATCGGGGTGGGGTCAGACGCGGATGACCTGAGGCCCCCGCAAGGAGTAGCGGTGGGCTTCGGACGAGGGAAGCAGTGTGCTCGTGACGATCGACTCCAGCTGGCCGACCGCGGCGAACCGGCAGAAGCTGACCGCACCGAACTTGGTGTGCACGCCCGCGAAGACCGCGCGCCGGGAGGCGCGCATCGCCTGGGCCTTCACCTCGCAGACCGCCGGGTCGGGGGTGGTGAGGCCGTGGTCGCGGGAGATGCCGTTCGCTCCGATGTACGCCAGGTCGATGACGAATCCGGCGAGCATCTTCGTCGTCCAGTGGTCGACGGTGGCGAGCGTGCCGGGGCGCACCCGGCCGCCGAGCAGCAGCACGGTGGTGTTGCCGGCCCCGGCGAGCGCGCCCGCGGTGGCGAGGGAGGCGGTGACCACGGTCAGCGGCCGGTCCGTGGGGAGGGCCTCGGCGATGAGCTGAGGCGTGAACCCCTCGTCGATGAAGACCGTCTCGGCGTCCCCGAGCAGATCGGCCGCGGCGGTGGCGATCCGGCGTTTCTCGGGGACGTGGCTGGTGGCGCGAAACGCGAGCGTGGTCTCGAAGCCGGCGCTCTCCACGGGATACGCGCCGCCGTGGGTGCGGCGCACCAGGCCGTGGTCCTCCAGGGCGCGCAGATCCCGCCGTACGGTCTCCCTGGCCACGCCCAGCTCGGCGGCGAGCGCGGCGACGTCGACGGAACCCGTGCGGCGGGCGGCCCTGACGATTTCACGCTGACGTTCTTCCGCGCTCATGGCCGACACCTGCCTCTCACTGCTCTGGTCCTGCCCGTTCGGACCCTGATCGGGCCTTGTGGGCAGTTTTACAGTGGGTTTGCTGCGCTGACCAGGCTTGTTGCCTGCCCGGTGGCGCCCGTCCGTGCCCGTTTCACCGGCCGCCCGCCCGTCGCGGACCTGGGCCGGACGTGAGATCGGGCAGAGAGCGTGCCCGAATACGGGGGCAGGCGGGCCCGTTCGGTGCCCGTCTGACCCGGAAGCGCTCTCACGTCGGTCTCAGTTCGGCCAGATCGGCGGGTCACTCACGTAGTGTCCGCCGAGGCAGGCGTGGGCCGCGTTCCGTGGGTCCAGCTCACCCTGCTCGGCGATGAGCTTCTCGGCGAACTCCTCCGAGTCGTCCTGCGGCTCGTAGCCGAGCGCCCGCGCGGTGCCGAGGTCCCACCACAGGCGCGTGTTGGCAGAGGAGCCGTAGACGACGGTGTGGCCGACGTTCTCCGCGGTCAGGGCCGCGTGGAAGAGGCGGGCGCCGTCGGCGGGGCTCAGCCAGATCGACAGCATGCGCACGCTGGTCGGCTGCGGGAAGCAGGAGCCGATGCGCACGGAGACGGTCTCCAGGCCGTGCTTGTCCCAGTAGAACTGCGCGAGGTCCTCGCCGAAGGACTTGGACAGGCCGTAGAAGGAGTCCGGGCGGCGCGGGGTGCCGACGGGGATCAGCGGGTCGTCGCCCTGGGGGCGCGGGGTGAAGCCCACCGCGTGGTTGGAGGAGGCGAAGACGATGCGGCCGACCCGCTCCTCGCGGGCGGCCTCGTACAGGTTGTACGTCCCCTCGATGTTCGCCTTGAGGATCTTCTCGAAGGGAGCTTCGAGGGAGATGCCCGCGAGATGGATGATCGCGTCGACACCCCGGACGGCCTCCCGCACGGCTGCCTTGGCGGCGAGATCGACGGTGACGGCGTCCGGATCGCCCTCGATCGGCCGTACGTCGAGGAGACGCAGCTCGTAGCCGAAGGCCGGGAGCAGGTTCCGCATCAGGGTGCCGAGCCCGCCGGCGGCGCCGGTGAGCAGAACGGTGCGGGGAGCGGGCATCCTCGGGTCTCCTTGGAGTCGGCAGCCACATGAACGGTATTCACATTCGTGGACAAGCCAAAGATCGGTCACCTCACGGTCCAGTGTGGCGCGGGCCTGCGCACTCTGCTCCCTTGATGCCGATGTGCCGGCGGGACCGGCGGCGCCGGGCCGAGGACGGCGGGCCGCGGCCGGCGGTCGACCGGCTCGACCGGACCGGGGCGATCGGCACACAGGGCACGGCCGGCTCTTCGGCGCCCACGGTGTGCGATGAGTTTCCGGAGTGCGGCCGGTCTGCCCCATAAAGGCCCCGCACCCCGGAGGAGCAGGACATGACCGACCACACGGCACTCGACCTGGGACCGCAGGCCCGGATCGTGGCGCGCCTCGCGGAGGGCGTGACCGACGAGCAGCTCGCGGACGGCACGCCCTGCCCGGGCTACGCGGTGCGCAACATGCTGGGCCACCTGTGCGGACTGGCCGTTGCCTTCCGTGACGCCGGCCGCAAGGACCTGGGTGTCACGACGGACACCATCCCCGACGCCACCGTGCCGGACATCGGGCCCGGCTGGCGCGAGCAGCTGCCCAAGGTACTCGACGAACTCGCCGACGCCTTCCGCGACCCGGCCGCGTGGACCGGCATGACCCGCGCCGGCGGCGTGGACCTGCCGGGCTCGGTCGCGGGCGCCGTCGCGGCCGACGAGCTCGTCATCCACGGCTGGGACCTGGCCCGCGCCACATACCAGCCGTACACCCCCGACCCCGCCGCGCTGCGGGCGTCGTACGACTTCCTCCTCGCGGCAGCCGAGGACCCGGACCGCGGCGGAGGCATCTTCGGCCCCGTGGTGCCCGTCCCGGCGGACGCCCCGCTGCTGGACCGGGCGGTGGGGCTGAGCGGACGGGATCCGGGCCGGAGGCGGTAACCCCCGACCTCGGCTTCCGGGGCGACCTTGGACCCACGCCTGAACGACGTACTCGAACCACGTTGCCCGGCCGAGAAGGTAAAGATCGGGCAACGGGTCTCGCGCTCACCAGGGTGACGCGCGTAGAAACTTGTCATGCATAAGCCACTTCGCGTCGCGGCCCTCGTCGCCGCCTGCGCCGTCGCCGGCGGAGCCCTCTACGGCGCCGGCGCCGCCACGGCCGGCCAGTCCACGGCCAACTCCACCCACGAGCCCTACAACATCGGGCTCCTGGTCAAGGACATCGACACCTACTACGGCACCACTCTCGACAGCGACGGCGTGTACCAGGCGTCTTTGGACAGCCCGTACGCCAAGGACCTCGCGCGCATCGACCGCGCCGCCAGGAAGTACATCGACCGGGCGGCGCGCAAGGCGCACCACCGGGGCGAGCAGCCCGCGGCCGTCTTCGACATCGACGACACGCTGCTGCTCAGCCTCGACTACGAGAAGAAGACCAACTACACGTACAACTCGGCCACATGGGCCGACTACGTGAACAGGGCCGACCGCCCGGCCGTCTTCGGCAGCCCCCAGCTCGTGCAGTACGCCGAGTCCAAGGGCGTCGAGGTCTTCTACAACTCGGGTCTGAGCGAGGCGCAGCGCTCCGCCGCCGTCGAGAACCTGAAGAAGATCGGTGCCGATGTGAACCTCGACGCCGACCACATGTTCCTCAAGGACAAGGCCAACCCGCCGTCGTACCTGAGCGACTGCGCCACGCCCGGTACCTGGAACTGCACGACCGTGCAGTACAAGTCCGGCACCCGCAAGCACATCGAGGACCTGGGCTACGAAGTGATCGCCAACTTCGGAGACCAGTACTCCGACCTCGATGGCGGCTACGCCGACCGGACGTACAAGCTGCCCAATCCGACGTACTTCGTCAGCTAGTGCGGCACTAGGACCATACTTCGCGATCGAGCAGATCCTCGGCGTGAAGTGAGGTCGGGGGACAGCCTCTCGTGGGGCTGTCCCCGGCCGGTCAGAGCCTGTGTCACACAGGCTCTCAGCTGCCGAACCGTCCTCCCGTAGGTTGAGGCCCGCCTCGTACGCGGCGATCACCGCCCGGGGGTAAGCCCTCAGCCCTCCAGCGTGAGCACGACCTCGGCTATTTCCTCGCCCCGCGCGTTCGCATACCCCCTGGCCTGCGCGGACAGCCGGAAACCGCACTTCTCCAGGACGCGGCGGGACGCCTCGTTGTCCGCTGCCGCCCGGGCGTACAGCGGGCGTTCGGGGACCTCGGCCAGCAGTCCGCGCAACGCGGCGGTGGCGATGCCCCGGCCCCAGTAGGCGCGGTCCACCCAGTACGTCACCTCGCGCTCACCCGGCTCCCCGTACACCGCCGCGCTCCCGACCACGTCACCGTCGGCCAGGATCGTCAGCGCGATGTCGTCCGACGACCGGATCCGTTTCCAGAGGGCGTCGAAGGCGTCCCGGTCGGCCGGGTCCTCGGGGGTGAAGGCCGCCACCCGGAGCGCCTCCGGATCGTTCATCTGCCGGAAGAAGACCGGCAGATCGCTGTCGTGGACCTCGCGGAGTACGACATTCATGCCTCAGAGCCTACGGGTGGCGAGCGTCAGCCGGTCGCGGGCGTCGAACAGAGCGTCCTTCACCATCTGTTCGTGGGCGGGTGTCAGCCGCGCAACCGGGACCGAACAGCTGATCGCGTCGCGGGCCGGGGTGCGGTAGGGGATCGCGACGCCGAAGCAGCGCAGGCCCAGCGTGTTCTCCTCATGGTCGACGGCGAAGCCCTGCTCCCGCACCTGGCGCAGTTCCTCGATCAGCTTCTCCCGGTCCGTGATGGTGTTCTCGGTGAGGGCGGGGAGGGTCTCGGGCAGCATCCTGCGGACCTGCTCGTCGGTGTACGTGCTCAGCAGCGCCTTGCCGAGCGCCGTCGAGTGCGCGGGGAGGCGGCGGCCGACCCGCGTGAACGGGCGCAGATAGTGCTGGGACTGGCGGGTGGCCAGGTAGACGACGTTCGTGCCGTCGAGCCGCGCCAGGTGGATCGTCTCCGTGGTGTCGTCGGACAGCCGGTCCAGCGTCGGCCGGGCCGCCGCGACCACCTCGTCGCCGTCGATGTACGAGGTGCCGACGAGCAGCGCCCGTACGCCGATGCCGTACCGCGTGCCCGTCGCGTCCGTCTCCACCCAGCCCAGTTCCACGAGCGTGCGCAGCAGCATGTAGAGGCTGGACTTGGGATATCCGACGGCCTCCTGGACCGCCGCCAGGGAGTGCATACCCGGGCGTCCGGCGAAGTACTCGAGCAGTTCAACCGTCCGCACAGCGGACTTGACCTGCGCCCCGCCCCCCGTCTCGACTGCCGGCATCGCCCTTGACCCCTTCGTTCGACGGGAAATAGTCTCCGACAGCATATTCACCATGAGAGACAGCGTTCAGTATATCGAACAGCCCTAATGGATGACCTGGATACTGCGGCGTTGCATGCGGCATTCGATGTGGAAGGGACCCGCGGTGGCAGCAGCACCAGTCTGGAGTGTCGACCCCCGAACCGGGAGGCAGCGAGAACAGGTTGCGGTGGAGGCCACGGCCCAGGAGGTGGACACCGCCGTCCGCGCCGCGCACGACGCGTGCGGCGCACTCGCCGACCGCGCCGTCCGCTCCGCCTTCCTGCGCACCGCCGCCGGCCGCGTCGAGGCCGCCAGGGACCAGCTCGTCGAGGCCGCCGACGCGGAGACCGCGCTCGGCCCCGTCCGGCTGACCGGCGAACTCGCCCGCACCTGCTACCAGCTGCGGGCCTTCGCGGACATCGTCGAGGAGGGCGCCTTCCTCGACGTCGTCATCAACCACCCCGACGACACCGCGACCCCGCCGATCCCGGACCTGCGCCGCTACAAGGTCCCGCTCGGCGTCGTCGGCGTCTACTCGGCCTCCAACTTCCCCTTCGCCTTCTCCGTCGCCGGCGGCGACACCGCGAGCGCGCTCGGGGCCGGCTGCCCCGTCGTCGTCAAGGCCCATCCCGACCACCCGGCCCTGTCCGAGCTGGTCGCGGCCGTCCTGCGCCGCGCGGCCGCCGAGCACGGCATCCCCGGGGGCGTCGTGGGTCTTGTGCACGGCTTCGAGGCGGGCATCGAGCTCATCAAGCACCCGCTCGTCGCCGCCGCGGGCTTCACCGGTTCGGTACGGGGCGGACGGGCCCTGTTCGACGCGGCGGCGGCCCGCCCGGCCCCGATCCCCTTCCACGGCGAGCTCGGCTCCCTCAACCCCGTGGTCGTCACGGAGGCCGCCGCCGCCGAGCGCGCCGAGACGATCGGCTCCGGGCTCGCGGGCTCCATGACGCAGGGCGTCGGCCAGTTCTGCGTGAAGCCGGGCCTGGTTCTCGCGCCCACCGGCGAGGCGGGCGACCGCCTGGTGAAGTCCCTGACGGACGCGGTGAGCGACACGGATGCGGGAGTCCTCCTCGACCACCGTATGCGGGACGACTTCATCGCCGGGGTGGCCGAGCGTGCGGAACTCCCCGAGGTGGAGACCCCTGTCACGCCGGGTGCGGGAAGCGAGCACACGGTGAGCCCGGGCTTCCTCACCGTGGCGGCGAGTCGGCTGGCCGCCGAGGGCGTGCACGACCTGCTGCTGGAGGAGTGCTTCGGGCCGGTCACCGTCGTGGCCCGCTACGAGGACGAGGAGGAGGTGCGGGCTGTCCTCTCGCGGCTGCCCGGGAACCTGACCGCGACGGTTCAGCTGTCGGCCGAGGAGGCGGCGGGTGAGGGCCGCGGTGCGGAGATCCTGGCCGAGCTGACTCCGCTTGCCGGGCGGGTGCTGGTGAACGGCTGGCCGACGGGCGTGGCTGTGGCTCCGGCCCAGCATCACGGTGGGCCGTATCCGGCCACCACGTCTACGTCGACTTCTGTGGGCGGTACGGCGATCGAGCGGTGGCTGCGGCCGGTTGCCTATCAGAACGCGCCCGAGGCGTTGCTGCCTGCTGAGCTTCGGGATGAGAACCCGCTCGGGCTGCCTCGTCGGTTCAACGGGCGTTTGGAGCGGTAGCGTCCCGCGGGTGGCGCCGTAGGGGGCGCGGTGGATTGTGGGCTGCGGGTCGTGGTGGGTTGCTCGCGCCCACGCGGCGGAGCCGCTTGGCGATACAGCCCCGCGCCCCTGAGTTTCTCCACTGGGCCTGAGACGATTGGGCAATGGACGTCGAACTTCCCGAACTTCCTTTCCCCCTCCGTACCTATGGACCCGACGGCAACTGGTCCTACGAGGACGGGATTCTCACCGGGTGGGCCGGGCCCCGCCAGGACCGCTTCGTGCCGCCCACCGACGAAGGGCTGGACCCCGCCTCCGACGCGCCGCGTCTTCTGGGCGCCCCCGAGGGGGACTTCCAGCTGATCGCGCGGGTCACGGTCGGGTTCGCCGCGGCCTTCGACGCCGGGCTGCTCTACGTCCATGTCGGCCAGCGGGCCTGGGCCAAGCTCTGCCTGGAGTACTCCCCGGAGGTGCCCACCGTCTGCACGGTGGTCACCCGGGTGCACTCCGACGACGCCAACTCCTTCACCGTGGACGGCAGTTCCGTCTGGCTGCGGATCAGCCGCACCGGCCGCGCCTTCGCCTTCCACGCCTCCCGCGACGGGGAGCGCTGGACCTTCGTCCGTCTCTTCACCCTGGGGGACGCGAAGGAGAGCGGCGCGGCCCTGGTCGGCTTCATGACGCAGTCGCCGATGGGGGAGGGCTGTGTCGTGACGTACGACCACATAGAGTTCCGCCCGAACTGGCCGAAGGACCTGCGGGACGGAAGCTGAACCCCCGCACCGGGGAACCGGGGCGGTCGCGGGCACGTCCTCCGCTGCATGATCAGAGCGCATCGGACCGTGGAGTCCCTGGTGATCAGGACCGCCCTGCCAGCCGAAGCCGCGACGGTCGCCGAACTGCACGTGCGCGCCCGGTCCACGTACTACCCGGACGGCCTTCCCGACGACGGCACCGACTGGCCGGCCAGGTGGTGCGAGGTCATCGAGCGTCCCGACGGACAGGTGCTGTGCGCGGTGCGCGACGCGCGCGTGGTGGGCATCGCCTCCTTCCGCACCCCGGAAGCCGCCACCGCCGAAACGGTCAAACTGTTCCAGTTCCACGTCGACCCCGGCCACTGGTGCTCCGGCGTCGGTACGGCCCTGCACGCGGCCTGCGTCGAGCAGTGGCAGGCCGACGGCCGGCGGAGGGCCGTGCTCGACGTGCACGCCGGCAACCAACGGGCCCAGGCCTTCTACGCCCGCCGGGGCTGGTTCCCGGACCCGGCGAACCCGCCCGCCGACGGGGATCACCACCTGTACCTGCGCTTCTCCGTGCCGGGGAGTGAACCTCAGGGGGGAATGAACCCAGCTGCTTGAACGTTCACGTACCCGGTGGAGAGCGTCTCCGTACCCGTACGAGCTGGAGAGAGCCGAGAGCATGCGCGTCGAGATCTGGTCGGACATCGCCTGTCCCTGGTGCTACGTGGGCAAGGCCCGCTTCGAGAAGGCCCTGGAGGCCTTCCCGCACCGTGCCGGGGTCGAGGTGGTGCACCGTTCCTTCGAGCTGGACCCGGGCCGCGCCAAGGGTGACGTCCAGCCGGTGATCAAGATGCTGACCAAGAAGTACGGCATGAGCGAGGCGCAGGCTCAGGCCGGCGAGGAGAACCTGGGCGCGCAGGCCGCCGCCGAGGGCCTGGAGTACCGCACGAGCGGCCGCGACCACGGCAACACCTTCGATATGCACCGGCTGCTGCACTTCGCCAAGGAGCAGGGCCGGCAGGACGAGCTGATCCAGATCTTCTACCGGGCGAACTTCGCCGAGGAGCGGTCGGTCTTCTCCGAGGGCGGGGAGCGGCTCGTGGAGCTTGCCGTCGAGGCCGGGCTGAACGCCGAGGCGGCCCGCGAGACGCTCGCCGACCCGGCCGCCTACGCCGACGAGGTCCGCGCAGACGAGCGCGAGGCCGCTGAACTCGGCGCCAACGGTGTGCCGTTCTTCGTTCTCGACCGCAAGTACGGCGTCTCCGGCGCCCAGCCCGCCGAAGTCTTCGCCCAGGCGCTGACCCGGGCGTGGGGCGAGCGTCCGCCGCTGACGCTGATCGAGGACGGGGCCGCCGGGGACGCCGAGGCCTGCGGTCCCGATGGGTGCGCGGTGCCGCGGCACTGAAACGCGCAGGTCAGCGGCGATCTATAAGAGTTTCTTAGCGACATCGCGAAAAATTCAGCAATGGACGGGGAGACCGGCGGGCCCCACAGTGGACCCATGGAGACCTTCGAGACCCGCGTCCGTGCCGAGTTCGCCCCGAAGAACACCTATCTGAACACCGCGAGCAGCGGCCTGCTGCCAGCCCGCACCGTCGAAGCCATGCGGACAGCCGTGGAGGCGGCGGCCGTCGGGAGGCCCACGGACATGTTCGCGGACGTGGAGGCGAGCCGGGCCTCCTTCGCGCGCCTGACCAAGGTGCCCGTCGGCCGGGTGGCGGCGGGGGCCTCGGTCGCCGTCTTCAGCGGGCTGATCGCCTCCTCCCTGCCGGAGGGAGCCGAAGTGCTCACCGCGGAGGGCGACTTCAGCTCGGTGGTGAACCCCTTCCACGTCCGCCGCGACCTCAAGGTGCGCAGCGTGCCCCTGGAGCGGGTCGCCGAGTCGGTACGTCCCGGCACGGCGCTCGTCGCGGTCAGTGCCGCCCAGTCCGCCGACGGCCGGATCGCCGACCTGCCCGCGATCCGTGCGGCCGCCCGAGAGTACGGGGTGCGCACGTACGTCGACG
This sequence comes from Streptomyces sp. NPDC040410, assembly GCF_055595715.1. Taxonomy (NCBI): domain Bacteria; kingdom Bacillati; phylum Actinomycetota; class Actinomycetes; order Kitasatosporales; family Streptomycetaceae; genus Streptomyces; species Streptomyces sp. NPDC040410. Next base: position 95,206 of record NZ_JBVIVK010000015.1, on the reverse strand, counting down.
CGTCGCAGGCCACGGGCTGGCTGGACCTCGACGCGGACGCGTACGACTACGTCGCCTCCGTCGCCTTCAAGTGGCTGTTCTGCCCGCGCGGCGTGACCTTCCTGGCCGTTCCGGAGGACCTCGGCGGACTCACCCCCGTGTTCGCGGGCTGGGTGGCGGGGGAGCGCCCCTGGGACGCCTGCTACGGGCCGGTCGAGGAACTCGCCCACTCCGCACGGCGATTCGACGAGAGCCCCGCCCTGTTCTCGTACGCCGGCGCCCGCCGCTCCCTCGCCCTGTTGGAGGAACTCGGCGTGGACGCCGTACGCGAGCACGACCTCGCCCTGGCCGACCGCTTCCGTACCGGCCTGCACGGTCTCGGCCACGAACCGATCCCGTCGCCCGGCTCGCCGATCGTCTCCGTGCCCGGTCTCGGCCACCGGCAGCCCGAGCTGAGCAGGGCCGGAGTCGAGGTCTCCGACCGGGCGGGCAACCTGCGCGCCGCCTTCCACCTGTACAACACGCCCGAGGACGTCGACCGGCTGCTGGACGTCCTGTCGTCCTGAACCCTGGAGCGGCTGGTCCGCCCGGCGGTCCGCTTCCCCGGCATGGCCCTCGGCCCCGCGGCCGGCGCATGATCAGAGCGCATCGGGTACGGGACGTACTGCAGCGGGCGGCGTCACCGGCGTGGCTGTGACGCCGCCCGGCCGTGAGATCACTTCACCGGAGTGAAGTCCCGCGCTCCGATGAACGCGGGCCGGCGCACGGGCGCCGCGAACGGCTCGACGGCCTCGTTCTCCACGCTGTTGAACACGATGAACACGTTGCTGCGCGGGAACGGCGTGATGTTGTCCCCGGAGCCGTGCATGCAGTTGCAGTCGAACCAGGTGGCCGAACCGGCCTTCCCCGTGAACAGCTTGATGCCGTACTCGGTCGCCATCGACGTCAGCGCCTCGTCCGACGGCGTGCCCGCGTCCTGCATCTGCAGCGACCGCTTGTAGTTGTCCCTCGGCGTGGCACCCGCACATCCGAGGAACGAGCGGTGCGACCCGGGCATGATCATGAGTCCGCCGTTGGTGTCGTGGTTCTCGGTCAGCGCGATCGAGACCGACACGGTCCGCATGTTCGGCAGACCGTCCTCGGCATGCCAGGTCTCGAAGTCCGAGTGCCAGTAGAAGCCGCTGGCCCCGAAGCCCGGCTTGACGTTGATCCGCGACTGGTGGACGTACACGTCCGAGCCGAGGATCTGCCGGGCCCGCCCGACGACCCGCTCGTCGCGCACGAGGTTCGCGAACACCTCGCTGATCCGGTGCACTTCGAAGACGGAGCGGATCTCCTTGGACTTCGGCTCGATGATCGACCGCTCGTCCGCGCGCACCGCCGGATCGGTGACGAGCCGCTCCAACTCCTGTGCGTAGACGGAGACTTCGTCGTCCGTGATGAGCTGTTCGACGGCGAGGAAGCCGTCGCGCTCGTACGCCTGCAGGTCGGCGGCCGCGATGGGGCCGGGCGTGTCGGGGGCGCCCCAGAGGACCGGGTCCTTACGGGGGACGGACACCTCGGTGGCGCCGCGGCTGGGATAGAGATCGGTGACGGTGGTGGTCATGGTGATGTCACACCTCCTCGGGTTCGGTGGGCTGGGGGTCCCCCCAGGCATCCGGCTCTGGGGCAGGGTAGACGCCGTTCTCGTCGTGGTCCTCCCGTCCGGTCACGGGCGGGTTGAAGACGCAGATGCAGCGGAAGTCGCTCTTGATCCGCATCGTGTGGCGCTCGTGCCCGTCGAGGAGGTACATGGTCCCGGGCGTGATCGTGTACTTCTGCCCGGTCTCGTCGTCGGTGAGTTCGGCCTCGCCCTCGACGCACACGACGGCCTCGATGTGGTTCGCGTACCACATGGACGTCTCCGTGCCCGCGTACAGGATCGTCTCGTGGAGTGAGAAGCCGACCCGTTCCTTGGCGAGCACGATGCGTTTGCTCTCCCAGGTGCCGGACGCGGCCCTCACATGCCGGTCGGTGCCTTCGATGTCCTTGAACGAACGGACGATCACAGTGGTGCACTTCCTCCTTGCTAGACGGTTTCCCGGACGGCACGGGCGAGGACGCGCAGGCCCTCGTCCAGCTCGTCGGGCGTGATGGTGAGGGCGGGCAGCAGCTTGACGACCTCGCTCTCCGGGCCCGACGTCTCGATGAGCAGCCCCAGCTCGAAGGCGCGCCGCGCGACCCGCTCGGCCCGGCCCTTCTCGTGGAACTCCAGGCCCCACACCAGACCCCGGCCGCGGTACTCCTTGACGTCGGCGAGGTTCTCCTCGGTGATGGCGATCAGCGCCTGCTCGGCCTGCTCGCCCCGGGTCCGGGTCTGCTTCTCCATCGCCGACCCGTCGGCCCAGTACGTCTCCAGGGCCGCGGCGGCCGTGACGAACGCGGGGTTGTTGCCGCGGAAGGTGCCGTTGTGCTCGCCCGGCTCCCAGATGTCCAGCTCCGGCTTGAACAGGCACAGCGACATGGGCAGCCCGTACCCGCTGATCGACTTGGACACGGTGACGATGTCCGGCACGATTCCCGCCTCCTCGAAGGAGAAGAAGGCCCCGGTGCGCCCGCACCCCATCTGGATGTCGTCGACGATCAGCAGCATGTCCTGGCGCTCGCACAGGCCGGCGAGCGCGCGCAGCCACTCCGGGCGCGCGACGTTGATGCCGCCCTCGCCCTGCACGGTCTCCACGATCACCGCGGCGGGCTTGTTCAGCCCGGAACCCTGGTCCTCGAGCAGGCGCTCGAACCAGAGGAAGTCGGGGACCTTGCCGTCGAAGTAGTTGTCGAACGGCATCGGGGTCCCGTGCACCAGCGGGATGCCCGCGCCGGCCCGTTTGAAGGCGTTGCCGGTCACGGCGAGCGAACCCAGCGACATCCCGTGGAAGGCGTTGGTGAACGACACGATCGCCTCGCGCCCCTTCACCTTCCGCGCCAGCTTCAGCGCGGACTCGACGGCGTTGGTGCCCGTCGGCCCCGGGAACATGACCTTGTACGGCAGGTCGCGCGGCCGCAGCACCAGGTTCTGGAAGGACTCCAGGAAGCCGCGCTTGGCGGTGGTCGACATGTCGAGCCCGTGCGTGACGCCGTCCCGCTCCAGGTAGTCGATCAACGCGCGTTTGAGGACGGGGTTGTTGTGCCCGTAGTTGAGCGAGCCCGCGCCCGCGAAGAAGTCCAGGTACTCGTGGCCGTCCTCGTCGTACATACGGCTGCCCTGCGCACGGTCGAAGACGGTGGGCCAGCCGCGGCAGTAGCTGCGCACCTCGGACTCCAGGGTCTCGAAGACGCTGAGGTCGGGCTGGGTGATGGTCACGACGAATTGCTCCTCGTTGCGTGGGGGGGGTGCGGAGGGAGTGGTCAGGCGGAGGGAGTGAGAGAAAAGGGGCCGATGCGGTACAGCACCTCGGGGTCGTGCGGCCCGTCGGGAAACAGGCCCGTGTCGAACAGCACCTCGCGCTCCACCCGGGCGCCGTGGCGCTCGGCGAACGACGTGAACAGCCGCTCGGAGGCGGTGTTGCCGGGCGTGATGGTGGTCTCCACGGCGGTGAGCCCGCGCTCGGCGGCGGTCCGCACGGCCAGGCCGTCGAGCAGCGCGGCGGCGAGACCTCGCCCGCGGTACGCGGTGTCCACCGCCACCTGCCAGACGAGCAGGGTCCGGGGGCGGTCCGGCCGTACGTAACCGGTGACGAAACCGACCGGCTCGCCGTGCTCGTCACGCGCGACGGCCGACGTGGCGGCGAAGTCGCGACACCAGAGCAGATAGCTGTACGACGAGTTCAGGTCGAGGGTCTTCGAGTCCCTGGCTATCCGCCACAGCGCGGCTCCGTCGGCCACCGCCGGGCGGTCGATTTGCAGGTCTGCTTGTGCGGCAGTCATGCGGATTGAATTTACCGAGGGAAAAACGAAATTGCATCGTTGGACGGGGTTACGTGTGGCCGGGCGCTGTGTTATCAGGCGGGCGCGGGTGATCGCGCGAAAGCGGGGCCAAAACTGGTGCTTTGTCCGGTAGATAAGGGATTAATCGGTCGCGATGTGTAACGCGTCACAACCATGTAACTCCCACGAGATCTGCCCGAATTAAGCCGGTTGGTGTTCGCAAAATCTTTGCGTTTAGGTCGAAGGGAAGCGGGCAGAAGAATACGGGTGACTATTCCGGAGTGAATTCCGGAATTAATTCTGAATTCGGCGGCGAGCCGCCTTGAGGTCGACGGCCGGCCCCTTCTCGGCCAGTGCCGCGTGCGGCGCCGTGGGGCAGGCCGGTACCGAGCGCCGGCCCGGCTTCGGGCGGAGGGTATCGGGCAGGCCCGGGGCCGTATGGGGGCCAAGGCCTGGGAGGCCACTTGAGCGGACCGCAGAGATCCAAGTCCGCGACCTGCACAAGTCGTTCGGCGACAACCAGGTGCTGTGCGGCATCGACCTGGAGATCGGCCAGGGCGAGGCCGTGTGCGTCATCGGCCCGTCGGGCTCCGGCACCCGCCTCCTCGACCCCGCGATGGCGGAGGTGGAGGAGGAGACGTCGGACCAGGTGGGCAAGGCCGGCCACCAGGTTGACTAGGGTGCGGTACATGAGCGATCACGCGGTGCTGCATGTGAAGGGCCGGGTCCTGGTGGGCCCGGGCGAGGACCAGGTCCGCGACGAGCTGTGGGTGGTCGACGGCCGGATCTCCTACGACCGCCCCCACGCCGCCCGCGACATCCGCACCGTGGAGGGCTGGGCGCTGCCCGGCCTGGTCGACGCCCACTGCCATGTCGGCCTCGGTCCGCACGGCCCGGTCGACGAGGACGAGGCGGAAAAGCAGGCCCTGACCGACCGCGACGCCGGCACCCTCCTCATCCGCGACGCGGGCTCGCCCTCCGACACCCGCTGGATCGACGACCGCGAGGACCTCCCGAAGATCATCCGGGCCGGCCGCCACATCGCCCGCACCCGACGCTACATGCGGGGCTACGCGCACGAGATCGAGCCGGACGACCTCGTCGCGTTCGTCGCCCAGGAGGCCCGGCGAGGCGACGGCTGGGTGAAGCTGGTCGGCGACTGGATCGACAGGGACCTGGGCGACCTGTCCGCCTGCTGGCCCCGTGACGCGGTCGGGGCGGCGATCGCCGAGGCACACCGCCTGGGCGCACGGGTGACCGCGCACTGCTTCGCCGAGGAGTCGCTGCGCGACCTGGTCGAGGCCGGCATCGACTGCATCGAACACGCGACGGGCCTCACCGAGGACCTGATCCCCCTGTTCGCCGCGCGGGGGGTGGCCATCGTCCCCACTCTGGTCAACATCGCGACCTTCCCGAGGCTCGCCGACGGCGGCGAGCTCCGGTACCCGCGCTGGTCCGCCCATATGCGACGGCTCCACGAAACCCGCTACGACACGGTGCGCTCCGCGTACGACGCCGGCATCCCGGTCTACGTCGGCACTGACGCCGGTGGCTCGCTCGCGCACGGCCTGGTGGCGGGCGAGGTGGCGGAACTGGTCACCGCCGGCATCCCGCCCGTCGAGGCGCTGTCGGCGACGACCTGGGGAGCACGACGCTGGCTCGGCCGCCCCGGCCTGGAGGAGGGGGCACCGGCGGACCTCGTGGTGTACGAAGGGAACCCGCGAGCCGATGTGCGGGTCCTGGCGGCACCTCGGCGGGTGGTGCTGAACGGACGGATCGTGGGCTAGCCGTCGGCCAGGAGACTCCCCCGCAGGGGAGGGGGTCACCTGTTCATCCAACCGAGTCGGGTGGTGGGTGGCCAAAGGCCGGGGCCGGGGGGGCGGCGCCCCCGGGCGGGCTCGAAGGGGTGGCGCCCTTCAGCGGTGCGCCAGCTCCAGCGCACGGCCCAGCGCCCGCAGGAACCCGTTCACCGTCGCCCGGTCCCGCACCGCCAGCCGCAGCCACTCCTCGTCCAGCCCCGGAAAGGTGTCCCCGCGCCGGACCGCGAACCCGAGGTCGCGCAGGTGCCGGCGTACGGCGGCGGCCCGGGGCAGCCGGACGAGGACGAAGGGACCCTCGGCGGGCTCCACGACCCGCAGCCCGTCCGAGGCGAACTCGGCGAGGCCCGCGACGAGATGGGCCCGGTCCGCGCCAATGCGGTGGGCGGCGTGCGCGGCCTCCGCCAGCGCCTGCGGCCCCACACACGCCTCGGCCGCCGTGAGCGCCGGCGTGGACACCGGCCACAGCGGCTGGGCCCGCTCCAGGTCCGCGATGGTCTCCGGCGCCGCCAGCACATAGCCGATCCGCAGCCCCGCCAGCCCCCACGTCTTCGTCAGGCTGCGCAGGACGACGAGGCCGGGCACGTCCGTCCGCCCGGCCAGCGCCTCCCGCTCGCCCGGCACCGCGTCCATGAACGCCTCGTCGACCACCAGCGTCCGCCCGGGGCGGGCGAGCCTGGCCACGGCGTCGGCCGGGTGCAGTACGGACGTGGGGTTCGTCGGGTTGCCGATCACCACCAGGTCCGCGTCCTCCGGGACGGCCGCCGGGTCCAGCCGGAAGCCGTCCTCCTCGCGCAGCAGCACCCGGCCGACCGTGTGGCCCGCGTCCCGCAGCGCCGCCTCCGGCTCCGTGAACTGCGGGTGCACCACCAACGGCCGGCGGACCTCCAGCGCCCGCGCGAGCAGCACGAACGCCTCGGCGGCGCCTGCCGTCAGCAGCAAGCGCTCCGCCGGCAGCCCGTGCCGCGCCGCCACCGCCGCTCGCGCGCGGCGCCCGTCCGGATAGGCGGCCAGTCCGCCCAGCGACCCGGCGATCCGCTCGCGCAGCCAGGCCGGAGGCGTGTCCGCGCGGACGTTCACGGCCAGGTCGACCAGTGCCGAGCCGTCGTCACGCACCTCGGAGTCTCCGTGGTGCCGCAGGTCTTGTCCTTCAGTGCGCATGGGAGTGTGCGTGCCCGCCGTGGTGGTGGTGTCCGTGGTGGTGGTGACCGTCGTCGTCGGGGTGGAAGTGCGGCTGCTGCGGCAGCCCCACCTTGTCCTCGAAGCCGGGCAGGGCGATGCGGTACACGCACGAGTCGCAGTTCATCCGCAGGTCGCCCGCGACCGCCTCCCGGTACCGCTCCATCACCAGGTCGAGCAGCTCCGGCTCCGGACCGATGACGTCCGCGGACCGCACCTCGACCTCCGGGTGCGCCTCCGCCCAGCCCTCCGTCTGCTGCCGGACCCGGTCCGGAAGGATGCCCGTGAACAGGAAGTACGGCAGGACGACGATCCGCCGCGCGCCCAGCTTCACGCACCGGTCCAGGCCGCTCGGCACGTCCGGTGCCGCCAGCGACACGAACGCCGTCTCCACGCCCGCGTAACCGCGTCCCTCCCACAGCAGCCGGGCCGCCTTGTGCACCTCGGCGTTGGCGTCGGGATCGGTCGACCCGCGCCCCACCAGCAGCACGGTCACGTCTGCCCGGTCGGCGGGCGTACGGACCGTCCCGCCGAGCGCCTCGTCCAGCCGCCGCTCCAGGACCGCCAGCAGCGAGGGGTGCGGGCCCAGCGGACGCCCGTACGTGTACGAGATGCCGGGGTGGCGCTCCTTCTCGCGGGACAGCGCCGCCGGGATGTCCCCCTTGGCGTGCCCGGCGGACACCAGCATCAGCGGCACGGCCGCGAAGCGTCGTACGCCCCGCTCCACGAGCTCGGTCACCGCTTCGCCGAGCGGCGGCGGGGACAGCTCGATGAAGCCGCCCGCGACGGGCAGTTCGGGGTGGCGGCGCCCCAGCTCCCGTACGAAGTCGCGGAACGCCTCGGCCCCGGCGTCGTCCCGGGTGCCGTGGCCGGCGATGAGCAGGGCGGGCGGCGGGGTGGTCACGATTGCTCCTCGGAATGCGAAGTGGGGTGGTACAGCAGGGCGTTGAGCGCGGCGGCGGCGACCGCCGAACCGCCCTTCTCGGACACGTTGCTCACGGCGGGCAGTCCGCTCTCCCGCAGCGCGGCCTTGGACTCGGCCGCCCCGACGAAGCCGACCGGCAGGCCGACGACGAGCGCCGGATCGGCGTCCAGCGTGAGGAGTTCCTCCAGCGCGGTGGGGGCGCAGCCGATCACCCAGAGGGCGCCGGGGCCGACCTCCTCGTACGCGAGCCGGATCGCATGGGCCGAACGGGTCAGCCCCGGCCCGGACCTGGCGTCCTTGAGCCGGCAGACCGTGTCCCGCCGGGTGATGCCCGCCGCGACCATCTCCACGTCGACGACGACGGGCGCCCCGGCGTGCAGCGCGGCATGCGCCTTCTCCAACTCGGCCTCGTCCAGGACGAGATCGGCCGCGTAGTCGAGGTCGGCGGCGGAGTGGATGACCCGCTCCACGACCGCACGGGTCAGCGGCGGGAAGTGCGAGGTGTCCAGGCGGGCGCGCAGCCGCCGGAAGGACTCCTGCTCGATGGGGTGGACCACGCGGTTCACTCGGCCTCCTCCTGCCCCGTGGCGGAGCCGCTCATCGATGCAGTCTCCTGCCAGCGGTAGCCACGGGGCGTGACCATGCGCCCCGCGATGTCCCGGGTCGCCGTGTTGCCCACGGTCACGACCGTCATCATGTCGACCGTCGCCGGGTCGAGGGCGGCCAGTGTCGTCAGCCGGCCGGCCTCGTCCGGCCGCGACGCGTTGCGTACGACCCCGACCGGGGTGGCCGGCTCCCGGTGCTCCGCGAGGATCGCGAGCGCCTTCGGCAGCTGCCAGTCCCGGCCCCGGCTGCGCGGGTTGTAGAACGTCACGACGATGTCCGCCTCCGCCGCGGCCCGCACCCGCCGCTCGATGACCTCCCACGGCGTGTGCAGGTCGGACAGGCTGATCGACACGTGGTCGTGGCCGAGCGGCGCACCGAGGATCGCGGCGGCCGCGAGGGCGGCGGTGACGCCCGGTACCCCGATCACGTCGATGTCGTCGGAGGCCTCGGCCAGCGCCGGGGAGGCCATGGCGTACACGCCCGCGTCCCCGCTGCCGATCAGGGCGACGGCGTGCCCCTTCCTGGCCTCGGCGACCGCGGTCCGGGCCCGCTCCTCCTCGGCGCCGAGTCCCGACTCCAGGATCCGGGTGCCGGGCCGCAGCAGGTCGCGGATCTGGTCGACGTACTGGTCGAGCCCGACGAGCACGGAGGCGCGCCGCAGCTCCGCCTTCGCGCGGGGCGTCAGCAGGTCGCGGGCGCCGGGCCCGAGCCCGACCACCGCGAGCCGCCCGCGCGCCGGACGCCGTACGACCGCACAGGTCGCCATCGCGGGACGCGCGGCCGACTTCCGCTTGGGGACGAGCAGTTCACCTCCACGTACGAGTGCGGCGGCCTCGGCGACCGAGGGGGTGCCCACGGCGGCGAGCGGTGCGTCGGAGGGGTTGGGGACGTCGACCTGCGCCAACTCCTCGGCGGAGTAGGTGACGAGGGGGACGCCGAGGCGCGCGGCCGCTTCGACGATCCCCGGTTCCTCCGCCTTGGCCTGTACGGTCGCGAGCTCGGCGAGCGACTTGGGGGAGAGGCCGGCTTCACGCAACGAGCTCTCGATCAGGTCGAGCACCTCCTCGGCCGGGGCGCCCTTCGAGGCGCCCACGCCCACGGCGAGCGAGGGCGGCCGGAGCAGGACCTCGTGTTCGGCGGGCTCGACGAGGCGGTCCGTCAGCCGGATCGCACATCTCCCTTCCGCGCCGGCCCGGAGCGCCGGCAGGGGCCAGGCGACCTCCGCCTTCAGCGCCACCGGCTCGCCGTCGAGCAGGGCCCGCGACACCGCGGCGACGTTCCCCTCCACCGGGAACCCCAGCGTGTCGAGGCCCGGCATTCCCACCGCGTCCGTCGCCGTGGTCACCACCGGCTCCGCACCCAGCAGCTCCCCGACCGCACGGGCGAGTTCATTGGCCCCGCCGCCATGCCCGCCCACCAGCGACACGGCGAACCGCCCGCCCTCGTCGACGCACACCACACCGGGGTCCGTCGCCTTGTCGCCCAGCAGGGGCGCGACCAGCCGCACCACCGCTCCCGTGGCCAGGAAACACACGAGCTGCTCGCACTCCGCGAACGCGGCCCGTACGGCGTCCCCGACGGGCCCGTCGTACACACGCGTGCGGTCCGGCCACGCCGCGGCCAGCCGGTCCCGCGCAGCGGCTCCCGCCGCGGTGGCGGAAATGAGGCCGATCACAGGGCAACTCCTTCAGTACGGGCTTGAGGCCTGACGCCCCACAGCAGGAAAACGGGATTGGTCGCCGCGAGCCGGGTCACATCACCCGGCAGCGGCGCCAGCCGGGAGGACTGCAACAGCACCCCGTCGCAGGCGAATCCGGCGTCCATGAGCGCGGAGCGGGCCGCCGGGACGCGGTCCAGCGCGGCCATGGCGACGACCACCGCACGCCGGGCCCGCCGCGCGCACGCGGTGACGATGTCGGGCAGCTCGCGTCCGCCGCCCCCGACGAACACCGCGTCGGGGTCGTCGAGTCCGGCCAGCGCGTCCGGTGCCGTGCCGTGCACCACGTGCACCTCGACACCGTGGGCACCGGCGTTGGCGCGGATGCGCTCCACTCCGTCCGCGGCCTTCTCGACCGCGCTGACGGCGGCGCCGAGACGCGCGCACTCCACGGCCACGGAACCCGAGCCGGAGCCGACGTCCCAGACCAGGTCGCCGGGGTGCGGCCCGAGCCGGGCCAGGGCCAGTGCCCGCACCTCGAACTTGGTGATCATCGAGTCGCGGTGGGCGAAGTCACCCTCGTCCAGGGCCCATCGGGCGGGCCGCGAGGCCGGTCCCGCGAGCGTCCGTACGGGGCCGAGGGCCCGTGTCTCGTCCAGGCACAGCACGACGCTCACCGCCGTGCCCCAGTCACGGGCCGCGGCCTCGGCGGGGGAGACCCGCTCAACGCGCTCGCGCCCGGGGTCGCCCAGCGCGGACGCTACGACCAGGATCCGCCCGGGGGCGGTACGGGCGAGGGCGGCACCCAGCTCGGCGGGCCCGGCTCCGGGCCCGGTCAGGACGGCGGCCTTGGGATGCGCCCGGCAGACGTTCACCGCCGTGCGCATCTCCCGACCATGGGCACTGACGACGACCGCGTCGTCCCAGGTCAGCCCGAGCCGCGCGAAGGCGGTGGCGACGGAGGAGACCCCGGGCCGGACATCGAGCCGAAAAGTCCCGAACCGTTCGGCCAGCGCCCGTACGATCCCGAAGAACCCGGGATCCCCGGACGCCAGCACGACGACGCGCCGCTCCTTCGCGACGTACTCCTCCATGGCGTCGAGGGCGGGTGCCAGCGGCCCGAGCACGATCCGCTCGGCGGTCTCGGGCAGCCGTACGGCGTCCAGGTGCCGCCGGCCTCCCACGACGAGCTCGGCCCGGGCGAGCACGTCCTCGCCGGGCGGCGCGCCCGTCCCCGTGCCGACGACCGTGATCATGTGCTCGCACCCCGTGCGCGCAGGGCCTTGCGGGCCTCCGGGTCGGCCTTGCGGAAGCCGTGGAAGTGGCCGGGGTGGTAGAGGTGCGAGCGGGTGCCGTGCGCGTCGAGGGCGGGGCCGACCAGGAACAGCGTGTGCTTCCAGAGCTTGTGCTCCTTGACCGTCTCCTCCAGCGTGGCGATCGTGCACCGCACGACCAGCTCCTCCGGCCAGGTCGCCTGGTAGGCGACGACGACCGGGGTGTCGGTCGGGTAGCCGCCCTCCAGCAGCTCCCGCACCAGCTGCCCGCTGCGGGCCGCCGACAGGAAGACCGCCATGGTCGTGCCGTGCCGGGCGAACTCGCGTACCTCCTCACCGGGCGGCATGGGCGTCTTGCCACCGCCGAGCCGGGTCAGGACGACGGACTGCGCCACCTCGGGGATGGTCAGCTCGCGCCGGGCGAGAGCCGCGACGGCGGAGAAGGCGGAGACGCCGGGGACGACCTCGGTGTCGATGCCGATCTCCGCGCACCGGTCGAGCTGCTCCTGGGTACCGCCCCACAGGGCGGGGTCGCCGGAGTGGATACGGGCCACGCGCAGGCCCTCCTGGCGGGCGCGCCGGTAGACGGCGACGACGTCCTCCAGGGACATGGTCGCCGAGTCCAGGATCTCGGCGCCCTCGCGCGCGTGCTGGAGGACCTCCGCCTGTACCAGGCTGGCGGCCCAGATCACGACGTCGGCCTCGGCGATGGCGCGCGCGGCACGGAACGTCAGCAGATCGGCGGCGCCGGGGCCGGCACCGACGAAGGTCACCTTGCCGGTGGGGGCATCGGCCATGGGAATCGGTCCTCTCTGACAAAGGTCTTACGGGTGTTGCGGATGATGACGCCGGACGTGCGTGAACCGGGGGCGATCGGATAGCAAGGGCACATGGCGGTGTTCGTCGCGCTCGGCGCGTTCCTGATGACGCTGGCCGGCGGCTGGACGGCACAGCGGGTGACCGACCGCCGTCATCTGGTCCTGGGCCTGGCCGGCGGCCTGATGCTGGGCGTGGTCGGCCTGGACCTGCTGCCGGAGGCGCTGGAGGCGGCCGGCACCGAGGTCTTCGGGGTACCGGCGGCCCTGCTGTTGTTCGTGGCCGGATTCCTGCTGGCCCATCTGGTGGAACGCCTGCTGGCCCACCGTCAGGCGGCGCACGGCGCCGAGGAGAGGAACGGCCGAGCGCCCGAGGTGGGCCTGACCGCGGCGGCCGCGATGGTCGGCCACAGCGCGATGGACGGCGTGGCGATCGGCGCGGCCTTCCAGGTGGGCGGCGGCATGGGCGCTGCGGTCGCACTCGCCGTCATCGCCCACGACTTCGCGGACGGCTTCAACACGTACACGATCACGAGCCTGTACGGGAACGCCCGCCGCCGGGCGATCGTCATGCTGTTCGCGGACGCGGCGGCCCCGGTCGTGGGCGCGGCCTCGACCGCGTTCCTCGCCGTCCCGGAGCAGCTGCTCGGCGGCTATCTCGGCCTGTTCGGCGGCGCGCTGCTCTACCTCGCCGCCGCCGAGATCCTCCCCGAGGCCCACCACGAGCACCCCGCCCGCTCGACCGTGCTGTGCACGGTGGCGGGCGCGGCGTTCATCTGGCTGGTGGTGGGCGTGTCCGGATGACCCGGGCGGCGTCACAGCTTGCCGCCCCGCCCGCCGTCGCGCCGCGCGGGCGCGATCAGCGTCGACAGGTAGGGCAGGGGAGCGCCGTCGAGCTCGGCGGCCCGCCGGATGGACTCCTCGGCGAGGCCGAGCGCCGACCCCCAGACGGCGTCGTCGAGCCGCCCGGTCTCCCGCAGTGCCTCGGCGACCTCCTGGGCCTGCCGCCCGAACTTGTAGGCGACGACGGTGCCGGGCCCGTTGAGCGCGTCCTTGAGCACCGCGGCCCCCGCCGTCACCGGCACCAGCGTGAGCGGCTCGGTCCCCTCCGTCAGCACGGCGCCCGACCGCGCCGCGAGATCCTGCATGGCGGTGATCCCGGGCACGGTCTCGACGACGGTCCCCGGCACCAGTTCGGCGATGGTCTGCGCGAGATAGGTGAACGTCGAGTACACGTTGGGGTCGCCGATGGTCGCGAAGGCGACGGAGCCGTGGTCCGTGAGCAACCGCGCGACCCGCCCGCCGGCCGCGTCCCACGCGGCCTCCCGCCGCGCCCGGTCGCTGCGCTCGTTGAGCGCGAACACGACCCGTACGACCTTCTCCTCGGGCACGTAGTGCAACACCGTCGCCTCGGCACGGCCGGGCTCGCCCACATCCGTTCCGTCGGACGCCGCCATGACGGGTACGACGACCACGTCGGCGGCCCGCAGCGCGTTGACGCCCTTGACGGTCACCAGCTCGGGGTCACCGGGCCCCACCCCGACTCCGATCAGCCTGCTGCTCATGACGTCCGGCACCTCTCCACGAACCGACGGGCGACACCGGGCTCGGACGCCCAGTGCGTGTGCAGATAACTGGCGTGCACACCTTGTTGTACAAAGCCTTCGACCCGCCGCCGAGGGGCGCGCACACCCCAGGCGGGAGCCGCCCCGGAACCGGGCTCCACGACCGTGCGGTGGAACTCGTGCCCCCGCATCCGCGTCCCGGCCTCCGCGAGAACGCTGTCACTCACGGCCACGGCGTCCCGGTAGCCGAGGGTGAGCCGTTCGTCCATGCGCGCGGAGGCGTCGAGCACACCGCACATGGGCTGCCCGTCGAGCTCCCGGCAGAGGTAGAGCAGCCCGGCGCACTCGGCGGCGACGGGAGCGCCGTTCTCCGCGAAGGCGGCAACGGCTTTGCGCAGGGGTTCGTTGGCGGACAGGCCGGAGGCGTACACCTCGGGGAATCCGCCGCCGATGACCAATCCGCGCGTGTCGTCGGGCAGTCGCTCGTCACGAAGCGGGTCGAAAACGACGACCTCGGCCCCGGCGGCGGTGAGGAGCTCGATGTGCTCGGCGTAGGAGAAGGTGAAGGCGGGGCCACCGGCAACGGCGATTCTCAGCCTGTCCGGCGTTTGAGGACGAGGCCCTTCGGGCCGCAGCGGGGGTCTGGGGGCGGCAGCCCCGAGGGACGGGACGGGAAGGGGCGGAGGGGGCGAGGAAGCGAGGACCTCAGCCGCGTCCCAAGCCGCACAGGACAACGCACCCGCACTCCGCGCAAGACCGAGCAGCGCTTCCAGATCACACCCCGCCCCGACCTGCGCGGCCATCGCCCCGACCGCGTCCACGGCTTCTGCCCGCCGCTCGGCGACCGGTACCAGCCCCAGGTGCCGCGACGGGGTGTCGACCTGAACCGCCCGCCGAAGCACCCCCAGAACAGGCACGCCGGCGGATTCCAGCGCCTCCCGCAACAACTCCTCGTGCCGATCGGACGCGACCTTGTTCAGGATCACGCCCCCGACCCGCACCTCGGGATCCCAGGACGCGAACCCGTGCACCAGGGCCGCAACGGACCGCGACTGCGACGACGCGTCCACGACGAGGACGACCGGCGCCCGGAGCAGCTTCGCCACATGGGCGGTGGACGCCAGTTCACCCTCTCCCGCGGCCCCGTCGTACATCCCCATCACACCCTCGACGACGGCGATGTCGCAGCCGCCCGCCCCGTGCAGGAACAGCGGAGCGACCAGCTCCGGCCCGCACAGGTACGCGTCGAGGTTCCGTCCCGCACGCCCGGTGGCGAGCGCGTGATACCCGGGGTCGATGTAGTCGGGCCCGACCTTGTGCGGGGACACGGAGAGCCCCCGCGCGGCGAGCGCGGCCATCAGCCCCGTGGCGACGGTGGTCTTGCCGCTGCCCGAGGAGGGCGCGGCGATGACCAGCCGGGGGACGGAGGACAGGGACATCACCACTCGATGCCCCTCTGGCCCTTCTGCCCGACGTCCATGGGGTGCTTGACCTTGGACATGTCCGTCACGAGGTCGGCGAAGTCCACGAGCTTCCCCGGCGCGTTGCGCCCGGTGATCACGACATGCTGGCTCCCCGGCCGGTTCCGCAGCACGTCGACGACCTCGTCCGTGTCGACCCAGCCCCAGTGCATCGGGTACGCGAACTCGTCGAGGACGTACAGCTGGTACGTCTCGGCGGCCAGGTCACGCTTGACCTGCTCCCAGCCCTCGCGGGCCTTCTCCTCGTTGTCCATCTGCGCGTCCCGCTGCACCCAGGACCAGCCCTCGCCCATCTTGTGCCAGGCGACGGACCCGCCCTCACCGGAGTCCCCCAGCACGCGCAGCGCCCGCTCCTCGCCGACCTTCCACTTGGCCGACTTGACGAACTGGAACACCCCGATCGGCCACCCCTGGTTCCAGGCCCGCAGCGCGAGCCCGAACGCGGCGGTGGACTTGCCCTTCCCGATCCCGGTGTGCACGACCACGAGAGGCCGGTTACGACGCTGACGGGTCGTCAGTCCGTCGTCCGGCACCACACTCGGCTGCCCCTGAGGCATTACGCGGCCCTCCTGTCGCCCTGAACTTCCCTGACCAGCCCGGCGATCGAGTCGGCCCGCAGCTCGTCCAGCGTCACCGCCGCACCGCCCAGCTCACCCGCCAGCTGCCCGGCCAGCCCCAGCCGCACGGGTCCCGACTCGCAGTCGACGACCACCGAGGCCACTCCTTCGGCCGCGAACAGCCGCGCCGCCCGCCCGGCCAGCGCGACCGGCTCGGGGCCGCCGGTGGCCCGGCCGTCGGTCACAATCACGACCAGCGCCCGCCGCGCGGGATCCCGCAGCCGTTCCACGCGCAGCACGTCATGTGCCCGCAGCAACCCGGCGGCCAGCGGCGTACGGCCGCCCGTGGGCAGCGTCTCCAGCCGTGCCGCCGCCGCGTCGACCGAGGAGGTCGGCGGCAGCGCGACCTCGGCCGCCGACCCCCGGAAGGTCACCAGCCCGACCTTGTCCCGCCGCTGGTACGCGTCGAGGAGCAGCGACAGAACGGCGCCCTTGACGGCGCTCATCCGCTGCCGTGCCGCCATCGACCCGGAGGCGTCCACCACGAACAGCACGAGGTTGCCCTCTCGTCCCTCCCGCGTGGCCTGCCGCAGATCGTCCCGGCGCACGACCAGGCCCGGTCCGGACCGGCCCCGCGCCCGCTGGTAGGGAGCCGCCGCCCGCACGGTCGCCGCCAGGTGCAGCTTGGTGAGCGCCCCTCGGGGCCGCCGGGCGCCGGTCGTCCGTCCGTGCTCGGTCCGTGCCCGCGAGCGCCGCCCGGCGGCACCCTCGCCCAGGCCGGGCACGCTCAGCACCTTGGTGCGGAAGGGCTCCGAGGCCCGCACGGCGGACTGCTCACCCGAACCCGCGCCCGAGGGCTGCGGCTCGCCGCCCTCTCCGGCCTCGGGGCGCGCCCCCGTGTCACCGTCCTGCGGCCCGTCGGAGTTGGGCGGGTCCGGCTGCCCGCCACCCCCTCCGTCCCCGCCCGGACCGCCCGGACCGTCGGGATCCGGGCCGTCGTCCTCCGGCTCCCCGAACTGCTCCAGCGTCTCGTCGAGCTTCTCCTCGTCGAGGCCCGGCGCGTCGAAGGGGTTCCGGCGGCGTCGGTGCGGCAGCGCGAGCAGCGCCGCCTGCCGTACGTCCTCGGCGAGTACGTCGGTCCGCCCGGCCCACGCGGCCAGCGCGGTGGCCGTCCGGGCCATCACGATGTCGGCCCGCATGCCGTCCACCTCGAACGCGGCGCAGGTCGCCGCGATCTGCCTGAGCGCCCCGTCGCCCAGCCGCACCGACGGCAGCAGCTTCCGCGCCGCCCCGATCCGCGCCCGTACGGCGGCCTCCTCGTCGGCCCAGCGCGCCGCGAACCCCGCGGGATCGTCGTCGTAGGCGAGCCGCCGCCGTACGACCTCCACCCGCTGCTCGGGCTCCCGGGAGGCCGCGACCTCGACGGTGAGCCCGAACCGGTCCAGCAACTGCGGCCGCAGCTCGCCCTCTTCGGGGTTCATGGTGCCGACGAGCAGGAAGCGGGCCGCGTGCCGTACCGAGACACCCTCGCGCTCCACGTACGACGCACCCATCGCGGCCGCGTCGAGGAGCAGGTCGACGAGGTGGTCGTGGAGCAGGTTGACCTCGTCGACGTACAGGATCCCGCGGTGCGCGTCGGCCAGCAGGCCGGGCTCGAAGGCCTTCACGCCCTCGGCGAGCGCCCGCTCGATGTCGAGGGCGCCGACGAGCCGGTCCTCGGAGGCGCCGACGGGCAGTTCGACCATACGGGCCGGCCGGGACCCGAAGGCCCCCGGCTCGTGCGGCCCGTCCGGGCAGGCGGGGTCGGGGGAACCGGGGTCGCACGAGAAGCGGCACCCGGCGACGACGTCCACCTCCGGCATCAGCGCCGAAAGGGCGCGCACCGCCGTGGACTTGGCGGTGCCCTTCTCGCCGCGCACCAGCACACCGCCGACCGCCGGGGAGACGGCGTTCAGCAGCAGCGCGAGCCGCAGGTCGTCCTGGCCGACGACGGCCGTGAACGGAAAGGGGGTACTCACTTCTGGTCGCCCTCCAAGTCGCCTTCCAGCTCCAGGTAGGTGGCCCGCAGCCGCTCCAGCGTGTCCGCGTCCGGCTCGGCCCACAGCCCGCGGTCGGCCGCCTCCAGGAGCCGTTCCGTGATGCCGCGCAGCGCCCAGGGGTTGGACTTCTTCATGAAGTCCCGGTTCTCCGCGTCGAAGACGTACTCCGCGCTGAGCTTCTCGTACATCCAGTCGTCGACGACCCCGGCGGTGGCGTCGTACCCGAAGAGGTAGTCGACGGTCGCCGCCATCTCGAAGGCGCCCTTGTAGCCGTGCCGGCGCATGGCCGCCATCCAGCGCGGGTTGACCACGCGGGCACGGAAGACGCGGTGGGTCTCCTCGCCGAGCGTGCGGGTCTTCACCTGGTCCGGTACGGCGGAGTCGCCGACGTACGCCTCGGGGGAGGACCCCGTCAGATGCCGCACCATGGCGACCATGCCGCCGTGGTACTGGAAGTAGTCGTCGGCGTCGACCAGGTCGTGCTCGCGCGTGTCGACGTTCTTCGCCGCCACGGCGATGCGCCTGAACGCCGTCTCCATGTCCCCGCGCGCCGCCCGCCCGTCGAGCCCGCGCCCGTAGGCGTAGCCGCCCCAGACCGCGTACACCTCGGCGAGGTCGGCGTCCGAGCGCCAGTTGCGGGCGTCGATCAGCGGCAGCAGACCGGCGCCGTACGCACCCGGCTTGGAGCCGAAGACACGGGCCGTGGCCCGCCGCCGGTCGCCGTGTTCGGCGGTGTCCGCGTCGGCGTGCGCGCGGACGTAGTTCTGGTCGGCGGGCTCGTCCAGCTCGGCCACCGCGCGCACCGCGTCGTCGATCAGGCCGACGACGTGCGGGAACGCGTCCCGGAAGAAGCCGGAGATGCGGACGGTCACATCGATGCGGGGACGCCCGAGTTCGGCCGGGGGCACGACCTCGAAGCCGGTCACCCGGCGCGAGGCGTCGTCCCAGACCGGACGGCAGCCCAGCAGCGCCAGGATCTCGGCGATGTCGTCGCCCTGCGTACGCATCGCGGACGTGCCCCACACCGTCAGGCCGACGGACTTCGGGTACTCGCCGGTGTCCTGGAGATACCGCTGCACCAGCGAGTCGGCGAGCGACTGCCCGACCTCCCAGCTCAGCCGGGACGGAATGGCCTTGGGGTCGACCGAGTAGAAGTTGCGGCCGGTCGGCAGGACGTTGACGAGACCACGGGTGGGGGAGCCGGACGGACCGGCCGGGACGTAACCGCCGTCGAGGGCCTTGAGGATGTGGCCGATCTCGTCGGTGGTCTTCTCCAGACGAGGCACCACCTCGGTGCAGGCGAACTCCACCACGGCGACGGCGTCGGGGAGTTCGGTTCCGAGAGTGTCACGCACCAGAGCCGGCACCGCAGCGACGTCCCACGCCCGGGACTCCATGCCCTCCGCGATCCGCCGGCACAGCTGCTCCAGCAGGTCGACGGCGTCGGCGGCGCTGCGCGACGGCCCGTCCACCAGGTCCGTCAGCTCCACCGGCACCTTCACCGGGGCGCCCGGCTCGGCGAGCAGTTCCTTCTCGATCAGACCGAAGTGCTGCGCGAGCGAAGCCCTGAGCCCCGGCAGCGCGTTCGCCTGCCCGCCCCACACCTGCGAGGCGCGCAGCACGGCGAGCACGAGGTTGACGCGCGGCTCGCCGACCGGCCCGCCGCCCAGAACGTGCAGCCCGTCCCGGATCTGAACGTCCTTGATCTCGCACAGATAGCCGTCGATGTGCATGACGAACTCGTCGAACTCGTCGCCGTCCGGCTGCTCGGCGACATGCAGGTCGTGGTGCAGCTCGGCCGCCTTGACCAGCGTCCAGATCTGCGCGCGCACGGCCGGGGCCTTGGCCGGGTCCAGGTCGGAGACGAGCGCGTACTCGTCGAGCAGCTGCTCCAGCTTGGCGAGGTCGCCGTACGTGTCGGCGCGCGCCATCGGCGGCACCAGGTGGTCGACGACCGTGGCGTGGCCGCGGCGCTTGGCCTGCGTGCCCTCGCCGGGGTCGTTGACGATGAAGGGGTAGACGAGGGGCAGGTCGCCGAGCACGGCGTCCGGCGCGCAGCTCTTGGAGAGCCCCAGCCCCTTGCCCGGCAGCCACTCCATCGTGCCGTGCTTGCCCATGTGCACGATGGCGTCGGCGCCGAAAGAGTTCTCCAGCCACCGGTAGGCCGCCAGGTAGTGGTGCGACGGCGGCATGTCGGGGTCGTGGTAGATCGCGATCGGGTTCTCGCCGAAGCCGCGCGGCGGCTGGATCATGACCACGACGTTCCCGAACTGCAGGGAGGCGAGCACGATGTCGTCCCCGTCGACGTACAGGTTGCCCGGCGGCTCTCCCCACGCCTCCAGCATGCCGTCCCGCAGCCCGGGGTCGAGCTTGTCGAACCACGCCCGGTAGTCGGCGAGCGGCACGCGCGCGGGCGCGGCGGCCAGCTGCTCCTCCGTCAGCCACTCGACGTCGTGACCTCCGGCGTTGATGAGCCGGTGGATCAGCTCGTCACCGCCCGCGGGGTATTCGGTGAGGCCGTATCCGGCGTCCCGCAGCGCGTCGAGCACGCGTACCGCCGAGGCGGGCGTGTCGAGCCCGACCGCGTTGCCGACGCGCGAGTGCTTGGTCGGATAGGCGGTGAAGACGAGCGCGAGCTTCTTCTCGGCGTTCGGCTTGTGCCTCAACCGTGCGTGCCGTACGGCGATCCCGGCGACCCGCGCGGCCCGCTCCGGGTCGGCGGCGTACACGGGCACGTCGTCCGGGCCCTGCTCCTTGAAGGAGAACGGGACCGTGACGAGGCGCCCGTCGAACTCGGGGATGGCGACCTGCATCGCCGCGTCCATGGGGGAGAGGGCGGCGTCGGACTCGTCCCAGGCGGCCTGCGACGAGGTGAGGCACAGCCCCTGCAGCACCGGGACGTCGAGGTCGGCGAGCGCCCCGATGTCCCAGGCCTCCTCGTCGCCGCCCGCCGAGGCCTGCGAGGCGTGCGTGCCGCCGGCGGCGAGGACGGTGGCGACGAGGGCGTCGGCGCCGCCCAGGATCTCGTACAGCCCGGCGTCGGCACCGCGCAGCGAACCGCAGTACACCGGCAGGGCGTTGGCGCCGTGTGCCTCGATCGCGTCGCACAGGGTGTCCACGAAAGCGGTGTTGCCGCTGAGTTCATGGGCCCGGTAGAAGAGCACGCCGACCGTCGGACGGCCCTCGACACGGGGACGCCCGCCGTGCACCCCGAACTCGGGCATCTTCTGCGGCTCGACGAACCCCTCACCGGTCAGCAGCACGGTGTCGGACAGGAACCGCGCCAGCTCGGTCAGATTGGCCGGCCCGCCCTCGACGAGATACCGCAGCGCCTCGGCCACGACGCCCGCGGGCACGGACGACTCGGCCATCAGCTCCGCGTCGGGCACGGCCTCCCCGCCGAGCAGCACGGTCGGAACGCCGGACGCCTTGAGCGCGGCGAGTCCGTCCTCCCAGGCACGCTTGCCGCCGAGCAGCCGTACCACGGCGATGCCGGCGCCGTCGAGGAGTCCCGGAAGCTCCTGGGTGACGTCGACCCGGGTCGGGTTGCCGATCCGGTACGAGGCGCCGGAGGCACGCGCCGCCAGCAGATCCGTGTCGGCGGTCGACAACAACAACACTGTGCTCATGCGGGCGCTCCCGGTGGAATGAAAGGCAGTCCTTGCGGCGCGCCCGACTCGATGAGCCGCCAGAGCGCGTCCGTGTCCGCGTGCTGTTCGATCAGGTCGCCGAGCCGGTCGAGCTGCTCCTCGCGCAGCGCGGCGAACGACGTGTCGGCGGCCGGCACGAAGCGGCGGCCCGCGGCGGCCGCCACCTCGCGCAGGAAGGCACGCCGGAAACCGTCCGACTCCAGCGAGCCGTGCCAGTGCGTGCCCCAGGTCTGGCCGACCCGGCAGCCGTCGAGGAAGGAGTCGCCCCCTGTGACGTCGGCGACCCCGTGATGGATCTCGTATCCCTCGACGTGCTCGCCGAGAGCCTCGCCGGACGGCCGGGTGAGGGTCTTCTCGCGGGCGAACCGCACGCGGACGGGAAGGACTCCGAGCCCCTCCACGTGCCCGCGCCGGCTCTCGACCTCGTCCTCGATGTGCTCGCCGAGCACCTGGAAGCCACCGCAGACGCCGAGGACCGGGCGCCCCTCCGCGGCCCTGCGGACGAGGGCGTCCGCAAGTCCCCGTTCCCGCAGCCACTCCAGGGCCCGTACGGTCCCGCGGGTGCCCGGAATCACGACGAGGTCGGCGTCGGCGAGTTCCTCGGGCCGGTCCACGAACCGCACGACGACACCCGGTTCGGCGGCGAGGGCGTCCACGTCGGTGAAGTTGGACATGAGCGGGATCGCGCACACGGCGACCCTCAGTACGTCCTCGCCGACGGGCGGGGCCACGTTCGACTCCCGCACGGTCCCGCGCAGGGAGACCCTCAGCCCGTCCTCCTCGTCGATCCCGAGCCCGTGCCGGAACGGCAGCACCCCGTACGTCCGCCGCCCGGTGAGCCCCCGCAGCATCTCCAGCCCCGGCTCCAGCAGCGAGACATCCCCCCGGAACTTGTTGACGAGGAACCCGGCGACCAGCTCCTGGTCCTCGGGCGACAGCAGGGCGACGGTCCCGAAGAAGGAGGCGAAGACGCCCCCGCGGTCGATGTCGCCGACGACGAGCACGGGCAGCCGCGCATTGCGCGCGATGCCCATGTTCACGATGTCGGTCCGCCGCAGATTGATCTCCGCGGGACTGCCGGCCCCCTCACAGATCACCGCGTCATACGTGCCCCGCAACTCGGCGAGACAGTCCAGCACGGTCCCGAGGAGCTTCTGCTGCCGCCCCCCGTGCAGCCTCTTCCCGGGGGACGACCCCCCGGATCCCCCGAAGAACCCGCGCGCGCTCAGTTCGCCCACGGGCTTGCCCAGGAGCACCACCTGACTGCTCTGCTCGCCGCCGGGCTTGAGCAGCACGGGATTCATCAGCGCGGTCGCCTCGACGCGGCACGCCTGCGCCTGCATGGCCTGCGCCCGCCCGATCTCGGCGCCCTCCCGGGTCACGAACGAGTTGAGGGACATGTTCTGCGCCTTGAAGGGCGCGACCTTGACGCCCTGCCGGACCAGCCAACGACAGATCCCGGCGGTGACGACACTCTTCCCGGCATCGGAGGTCGTACCCGCTACGAGCAGCCCCCCTTTCATGAGGCACGCCCCGGCCGCTGCGACCGCTGAGGGCCGTCGTTCCGCGGGGCGCCGGGGGTCCCCCCGCTCGGGTGAAGCCGAGAGTGCGGGAGGGCGGGCACGGCCTGCGGCGCAGGGCGCCCTGCGACCCGCCCCCGCAGCAGCGCACCAGCCGCACTGACGCCCAGCGCCAGCCAGCCCACCCTCCGCGACAACCGAACAGCCCTCTCGATGTCGGCCACTTGCACAGCACGCCCCTCCCCGTTCAGCACAGGCCGATGCTCAATGCGCCCCCCGTACGACAACGTGCCCCCCAGCCGCACCCCGAGCGCCCCCGCGAACGACGCCTCCACAGGCCCCGCGTTGGGGCTCGGGTGCTTCGCCGCATCGGCACGCCAAGCCCGCACCGCCCCCCGGGGATCGGAACCCGCCACCGCGGCCAGCACGGCGGTAAGCCGCGCCCCCGGCCACCCGGCCAGGTCGTCG
Source organism: Streptomyces sp. NPDC040410 (assembly GCF_055595715.1). Taxonomy (NCBI): domain Bacteria; kingdom Bacillati; phylum Actinomycetota; class Actinomycetes; order Kitasatosporales; family Streptomycetaceae; genus Streptomyces; species Streptomyces sp. NPDC040410. The sequence continues at coordinate 71,771 of NZ_JBVIVK010000015.1, read as the reverse complement.
AGCCGCGCGGAAGCCCACCCGTACCGGCGGTACTTGGGCGACCTGTGTCCGACCATGGCGTCCAGGGTGTTGACGGCGCGGAACCCGACGAGCCCGGGCACACCGCCCACCGCACCCCACGCCAGCGCCCCCACGACCGCGTCCGAAGTGTTCTCGGCGACGGATTCGACGACGGCCCGGGCGATCCCGTCGGCGTCGAGAGCCTGCGGATCCCGCCCGCACAGATGCGGCAGCCGGGCACGGGCGCCCTCGACGTCCCCCGCTTCGAGGGCACGGCCGACGGCCCGCGCCTCGCGCCCCAGGGTGGTCCCGCCCACCACGGCCCAGGTGGCGGCGGCGGTGAGCGCCACGGAGGCGGCACGGGAGGGGCGTACGGCCGAGGCGGCGACGGCGGCGAGGGAGACGGCACCGCCCACGCACACGGCGGTGTGCAGCGCGCCGTGCCCCCGGTGGTCACGCCACAACACCCGTTCCACGGCACCCGCGGCCCGTCCGAACGCGGCGACCGGATGCCCGCGGCGAGGATCGCCGAGGAGCAGGTCACCGAGGAGGCCGGCGGCGGCGCCGTACGCGAAGACGCGATCGGCACGCATCAGCTCAGCCGACCGCGGGGTCGGGCAGGGCCCACGTACTCAGGCTCGAACGGCAGCCGCGCATGGCGATATGTCCTCACTCAGGGTGTCCACGCCCTGGTTCGACGAGACCGGCGGTGAGAGTTCCTGGCTCCCGGGAGTTCCTACCCCGGTGACAGTGGCGGGACCGCGCCGGATTCGCACCGGCTTCCTCTCTTGCCGCCGTACATGGCCCCGGCAGTCCACCACGGGCCCGGAAGGGCCGTCAACTTGCTGCTGACCTGCGAAGGGAGAGTGTGCTCAGGCCCACACACGAGGGGTCACAGGCACCACAAATACCTGGGGCGCGGGACGGAGATCCGTCCCGCACCCCAGGTGCTGCCGGTGCCGCCGCTCAGGCGACGATCAGTGAGATTCCGTACGCCACCGCGGCCGCGCACGCCGCGAAGCACGCGTACGCGCCGGTCACCGCGAGGGCGGCGGAGCCGCCCTGCTCGGCCGCCCGCTCGCGGCGGGAGAGGCCGGCGATGCCGAGGGTGAACAGGCCCACGAGGGCCACGGTGACCACGAGGCTGACCCCGAAGACGGAGCCGAGAGCTGCCCAGTCGATTTTCATGCTGCTGATTCCTTCGTAACCGGGTGAGCGGGGCTCAGACGGTGGTGGCGGTCGAGGGGGCGGTCTCGCCCGCGGGGGCCGGGATCGTGGCCGACAGGTCCTCGGCGACGGTGCCCGCCGGGGGCACGGCCACCGCGGCGATCGCCGTGGTCACCACACCGGCCGGCTCCTCGTGGTCGTTGACGTTGCTGTGGTCGATGACCTCGCGGCGGGAGATCTTCCAGATGGCGGCGCTGGAGGCGACGAGGAAGACCGCGACGAGTGCCGTACCCCAGTCGCCGAGACCGGTCACGTACTCGGCGACGGCGCCGACCAGCGCGGCGGCCGGGAGCGTGAGGCCCCAGGCGACGAACATCCGGGTCGCCGTCGACCAGCGGACCACCCCGCCCTTGCGGCCGAGGCCCGCACCCATCACCGAACCGGAGACGGAGTGCGTGGTGGAGAGGGAGAAGCCGAGGTGGGAGGAGGCCAGGATGACCGTGGCCGCGCTGGTCTGGGCGGCGAAGCCCTGCTGCGGCTGGAGGTCGGTCAGGCCCTTGCCCATGGTGCGGATGATGCGCCAGCCGCCGAGGTAGGTGCCGAGCGCGATGGCGACGCCGGCGGAGAGGATGACCCAGGTGGGCGGGTCGGAGTCGGGGGCGACGGCGCCGCCGGCGACCAGGGCGAGGGTGATGATGCCCATCGTCTTCTGCGCGTCGTTGGTGCCGTGCGCCAGGGAGACCAGACCGGCGGAGGCGATCTGGCCGGCGCGGTAGCCCTTCTCGGCGGCCTTGCCGTCGGCCTTCTTGCCGAGCGTGTACGACAGCCGTGTGGCGAGCATCGCGGCGAGGCCGGCGACGATCGGGGCGGCGATCGCCGGGATCAGCACCTTGGTGACCAGGACGTCACCGTGGACGGCGCCCATGCCCGCCGAGGCGATGGTGGCGCCGATCAGGCCGCCCATGAGGGCGTGCGAGGAACTGGAGGGGAGTCCCACGAGCCAGGTCAGCAGGTTCCAGAGGATCGCGCCCACCAGGGCGGCGAATATGACCTCGGGACGTATGCCGGTCTCGTCGACGAGACCCTTGGAGATCGTGTTGGCGACCTCCACGGAGAGGAAGGCGCCTACAAGGTTGAGCGCGGCGGACATGGCCACCGCGACCTTGGGCTTGAGTGCACCGGTCGAGATGGTGGTGGCCATCGCGTTGGCGGTGTCATGAAAACCGTTCGTGAAATCGAACGCAAGTGCGGTTACCACCACAATCGCGAGGATCAGCGAGAAGTTTTCCATTTACCCAGGCAATCGTTCGAGGTCATTGGTTGGTTGACCGTAGGCAACCTGGGTGAACGGAAGATGAACTGAGTCGGGCTGCACGGTGTCTGAAAGAGGCGGTTGCTGTTCCGCCGAACCGCGCAGCCCCGACACCGCACGGCTATGAACCTCTGGCGAACTTCCGCAGCTGGGACGCGGACCCGTTGAAGAGATTTTGATCACCCGGCAGGCTGCCGCTGTTGTCGTACTGCCAGAGCGTCCAGAAGGACCAGCCGGCGGGCAACGTCCCAGCGTCGGCCGCGTTGTGACGGGCGATCCACAGTGCGTGATCCGAGGCGAAGGCGCGGCTGCCGCCGGTGCACGTGTTCCACCAGTGGGCTGTGGTGTAGATCACAGGACGGCGTCCGGTGAGCCGCTTCACCTCGTCGCTGAACGACTCGATCCAGCCGGCCATCCTCGCCTGGGTCAGGCCGTAGCACTTGTGCTTCTTGTCGTACGGGTTGTATTCGATGTCGAGCGCGGGCGGCAGCGTCCAGCCGTCCCCGCTCCAGGCACCCCCGTTGCGCACGAAGTAGGCCGCCTGCGCCGCGCCCGACGACTTGTCCGGCAGCGCGAAGTGGTACGCCCCGCGGATGATGCCCGCGCCGCGCGCGCCGTCGTACTGCCGGCCGAAGTACGGGTTGCGGTAGGTCGTGGACTCGGTCGCCTTGACGTAGACGAACCTGGCTCCCCTGGCCTTCGCGCGCTGCCAGTCGACGTTCTTCTGATGCGAAGAGACGTCGTGCCCCTTGGGTGAACTCGCCGCCGAGGCCGGTAAACCGGCGAGTGCGCTCCCCCCGACGGTGAGCGCCGCCACGGACAGCGCGATCGCGCGGGCGTGGCGGCGGGACGGTTTGCGGTTACGGGCCATGTATCCCCCCGGAATGGCGGCATGCACGAAAAATCTCCCAGAGGGTACTGGAAGATCACTGAAAGATCGTCGATCTCCAGCCAACCACCACAAGAACGGGATGTATGCCGATATGTGGGCTTCCGGACGTCCGACTTCCGCCCTAAAGTGCCCCCTCCCGGCGGCGGGTTGACGCATCGCCTGGAAGGATCGCCGCATGACCGGGCAACGACGGAGGCGGGTACGACCCGAGGAGACGCGCGCCTGGGGGGCACTTGTCGCGACCGCCCGCCGCACGGTGTCCGACGGGCTGGTCGTCGGCACCTCCGGCAACGTCTCGGTGCGCGTCGGGGACACCGTGCTGGTCACGCCGTCGGGCGTCCCGTACGACCGGCTCACTCCGGACGACGTGACCGGCGTCGGCCTCGACGGCCGCCAGGAGCTCGGCGTGCTCGTCCCGACGAGCGAGCTGCCCATGCACCTCGCCGTGTACGCCACGACCGACGCCCGCGCCGTCGTCCACACCCACGCCGTGCACGCCACGGCCGTCTCGACGCTCGTCTCCGAGCTCCCGGCGATCCACTACCTGACCGGCGCGCTCGGCGGCCCCGTCCGGGTTGCCCCGTATGCCACGTACGGCACCGACGAGTTGGCCGAGAACATGCTCCACGCCCTCGCCGACCGCTCCGGCTGCCTGCTGCGCAACCACGGCACGATCACCTACGGCGCCACCCTGGACCAGGCCTACGACCGCACGGCCCAGCTGGAGTGGATGTGCCGCCTGTGGCTCGCGGCCTCCTCGGTACCGGGCCTGAGCCCGACGCTGCTGTCCGAAGAGCAGCTGGCGGAGGCGGGGGAGCGGCTGCGCGGATACGGGCAGCGGGGCTGACGGCGAGTCCCGGCAAGACGTCACCCCGAGTTCCGGGTTCGCGCGAGACGTCACCCCGAGCCGTCCTCCCGCTGGCCGCGGGCCGGGTCGGCCAGGACACTGGACTCGTGCGCACAGTCAAAGCGACGGCCGCGGCCGTCACCGTGGCCCTCGCGGCCGGCGCGGCAAGCGTCGCCGCCGGGCGGTTCGCCAGCGACGCCGCGCTCAAGGCGGCGCCGGGCCGCCCGCTGCCCACCGAACCCCGCCTCACCGTGCACGGCACCGCCGCCGGCCAGATCACCCTCACCCGGTCCCTGGCCTCACTGCGTCCCGGCACGTACGGCCTGACCGGCGACGGCATGCACGCGGTGGTCGGCGCCGTCCAGGAGGCCGTGCCGCACCCCGCCGACACCGTCGTACGCCGCCTGGAACGCGTCACCCACGGCGTACTGGAACCCGGCGACAAGGCGTGGCTCACCCCGAACGTGCACATCGGCAACCCGGGCGCCGCCCTCGGCCTCGACCACACCGACGTCGACATTCCCGGCGAACTCGGCTCGTTGCCCGCCTGGTTCGTGCCCGGTGTGCGGGACACCTGGGTGATCACGGTGCACGGCCTCGGCACCACCCGCGAACACCCCATGAACGTCATGGGCTTCCTGCACCGCCACCGCTTCCCGGTGCTCGACCTCGCCTACCGCGGTGACCTCGGCGCGCCCCGCCCGCCGGACCGCCTGAACCACCTCGGTGAGACCGAATGGCGCGACGTGGACGCCGCGATCCGCTACGCCGTGCGCTACGGCGCCGAGCAGGTCGTCCTGCACGGCTGGTCCACCGGCGCCACCATGGCCCTGCGCGCCGCCGCGCGCTCGGGGCTGCGCGACCGCATCTCGGGACTCGTCCTGGACTCCCCGGTACTCAGCTGGGAGGCGACGCTGCGCGCCCTCGCCGCGGCCCGCCGCACACCGGGCGTCCTGCTGCCGCTGGCCGTGCGCGCCGCGCAGGGCCGCACCGGACTGCACGCCCACCGCATCGCACCCGACCCCGACCGGCTGGAGGCGCCGGCCCTGATCTTCCACGGCCCGGACGACACGGTGGCCCCCTGGGAGTTCTCGCGCCGTCTCGCCCGCTCCCGCCCCAACCTGATCGCCCTCCACACGGTCCGTCAGGCTCCCCACGGGGCCATGTGGAACGCCGATCCCAAGGGCTACGAAGAGGCGCTGCGCCGCTTCCTCACACCGCTGATGTGACCGTCCGCTTCCCGCGCGGGCCCGGAGCGCGCCATGCGGCCTGCTCCGGTCGCGACCATTCCGTTTAACTCCGTACGACTGGCCTGTTCTCGGCCCCGAGCCGTCCGCGAGGGCCCGGCATTGGCCATCCCCGTCGCCCGCCGTGACATTCCGTTTGGGTTTTCGGACCGTCAACCGGAAGACTGCACCCGTGACGTCCCGTATCCCGCGCGACTCCAGGCTTCGACTCGTCCGCCCGCGACCCCTGGCCGCCGCCCCCAGAGCGATGAACCAGCGGCGCTCGCGCCGCCCCGCACCCCGCCCGCCGGAGGGCACGCCGGCCCCGGCGGAGCTGGCCAGAATGGCGCGCTCCGGTCTGGCCGCCGCGGCCCGCGTCGCCCACTGGGCCGACGCCGCGCTCCGCCCCGGCCGGGACGGCGCGAACCCCGACGGCAAAGGGACCCTCTCCGACGCGACCGCCGAACGGGCCGCCGCCGACCTGGGCCTGACCCCGGCTCAGGTCCGCGCCGACTGGGACACGGCGCGCCTGGCCGGTCTCGTCGAGGTGCACGGCGACAGCGCCCGCCCCGGCTGGCGGCTGCGGGCCTGGGACCGCGACGACAGCGCCGTACTGCGCGGCTGGGTCGCCCTCTTCGACGCCTGGTCACTCGCCTGCCCGGAACCCGCCGACCACCAGCCGGCCACCGTCGCCGAGGTCGTCTCGGCCATGCCTCAGGTGCTCTCCTTCCTCCAGCTGTCCGCGGGACCCGTCCCCGTCGAGCAGCTCCTGGATCTCCTGGAACAGCGGGTCACCGAGCTGCGCACCGAGCGCTGCGAGATCCCCTACGGCCCCCAGCCCGAACAGAGCCAGGACCTGCCGGAGCCCGCCGACGCCCCGCTCTCACCGCTCCTGGACTGGGCCCTGCGCGCCCTCGCCTGCGTCGGCGCCCTCACCTACGGCGACGGACAGGCCACGCTCACTCCGCTGGGCAGCTGGGCGGTCTGGGTCAAACTGGAGCAGATCTGCGTCGCCGCGCAGAGCCCCGCCGGGAACATCGAGCAGGCGGCCGAGGACATGCTCCGCGGCTGTGCCCGGCTGCGCCCCAACGCGGCCCGCGCCGAATACCGCGCCTGGCTCGCCGCCCGCACCGTCGGCAGCGCCGTCACCGAACTGCTCGACGCCGCCCGCGGCGAGGACGCTCTCCTGCGCGGCCTCGCCTTCGAGGCGCTGCGCGTCGTCGGCGCCCCCGCCGAGCCCGACGTCCGCGCCGTGGCCGAGGAGCCGACGCTGCGGCCCTACGCCCTGCTGTGGCTGGCCGAGCACGACGGCGCCGATCCCGAGGACGCGCACGAGGCCCTCACCCGGGAAGAGGCCACGTGGCTGTGGGTCGACACCGCCGCCGCCGTCGCCGACCACGGTGAGGCACCGCTGCTCGTACGGCACCTTGAGTCGGCGGTGCAGCCGACCGTCCCGGCGCTGCTCGACGAGGTGCGGGCCGTCGGACACCCCCGCACCGTGCAGGTCCTGGTGGCGCTGGCCGCGGCGCACCCCGACCCGGCGCTGGCCAAGGCGGTGCGCCGGGCGGCCTTCCAGGTGCACACCGGGGGAAGTTGAGCGAAGGCCCCGGCGTCAGGCCCCTATTTCCGGGGCGTACGTGCCGAAACTCCAGATGTTGCCCTCGGCGTCCCGGGCCATGTAGTCCCGGGAGCCGTAGTCCTGGTCCGTCGGAGGCATCAGGATCTCCGCGCCGTGGTCCACGGCCCGCCGGTGGTGGGTGTCGACGTCGTCCACGACGACGTACACCCCGGCCGGGCCCGCGTCCTTCATCGCGGTGTCGAAGACGCCGCCGCGGCCCTTGGAGCCGACCATCACGGCGCCGTTGCCCTGCACCAGTTCGGCGTGCAGCACCGCGCCGTCCTCGCTCTCGTACACCGAGAGTTCCGTGAACCCGAAAGCCTCCGTGAGCTGCTGGATCGCCGCCTTCGCGTCCGTGTACAGCAGCGTCGGGTAGATACTCGGACGCCCGCCGCCCGTGCCTGCCATGCCCATCACTCCCTGTCGTGTCAACGCGTCGTAACCGCCGCTGGAAATCAGGAAATTCCCGCTGTTGCCCAGTCTTGCACCGGCCACTGACAACGCCGGCACGGGAAGCGGGAAGGGTTCGAACCGAGGCCGAGCGGGGCCGAACGGGAGCGGAACGGGGTCCGAAGGAGAGCGGAACAGGGCCGGACAGGGGACCTGCCTCCGCCCGCCCGCCGTGTCACGACGGCACGTCCCGCCGCCCGCCCCGCGCATGACTAGGCTCTGCGCCGATTCTGTGGGAAGTGCGCTGCGAAGGAGGTCACGGTGGTCGCTCCGCAGGACGCGACGGCGACGAAAGCCGTCCCGGAGACCGCGAGGACCCCGTCCCCCCGCGCACTCCGCCTCCTTGTGACGGTCCTGGCCGCCCTGCTCGGGGCCCTTCTCCTCGCAGCGGCCCACCAGACGCGCCCCGCACCCTACGGCGACCGTCTCACCGTGCCCTCCCACGTGCAGAACGCCGGCCCGCGGCACACGCCGGAACTGCGCACCGGCAGGGCAGGCGTCGGGGCCTACGACCGCCGCACCGGCGAACTCCGCTGGCACCACGCCCGCGAGGGCAGGCACCCGCTCACCGTGCTCCTCGTGCAGGGGGATGCGATCGCCCTCTGGGACGACGGGCTCGTCACCGACACCGACGGGCGCTCCGTGCGCTGGCACCGCGCCCTGCCGGCGGCCGCCGACTGGCTTCCGGCCCAGCGCGGTACCGGTGTCCTGCGGCCCCTCGGCCGTGGCGTCCTCGCTGTCGTCACCCCGCCCCGCGTCACCGCGTACCGCATCACCGACGGCGACCTGCGCTGGGTGGTGCCCGCGCGCGAGGGCTGCGCCTTCGACCAGGCGCGTGCCGTACGTCACGGCCGCGCGCTGCTCCTGGCCCAGCCCTGCGCACGGGCTGAAGGGGAAGCGGCCTGGACGTCCCAGGTCATCGCGGTCGACGACCGGGGACGGATCACTGCACACCGCTGACTCGGGACACCGGACGCTGAAAAAGTGGTTGCCCAGCCCCGTTAGACTTGGCCCATGGCCATTCTCCTCGCGCATTAGACGGCGGGAACGTCCTCAGCCGCCCATCCCGCCACCCACATCCGCCCTGGAGTCTGTCCGTGATCTCCGCCTCCGGTATCGAGCTGCGCGCCGGCGCCCGAGTCCTCATCGAGTCCGCCACCTTCCGTGTCGCCAAGGGAGACCGCATCGGCCTGGTCGGCCGCAACGGAGCGGGCAAGACCACCCTGACCAAGGTCCTCGCCGGCGAGGGCATCCCCGCCGCAGGCAACGTCAGCCGCTCCGGCGAGGTCGGATACCTCCCGCAGGACCCTCGCACCGGCGACCTCGACGTCCTCGCCCGCGATCGCATCCTGTCCGCGCGCGGCCTGGACACCCTGATCCGCAAGATGCGCGACAACGAGCAGCGCATCGCGAACGGCCAGGGCGCCACCCGGGAGAAGGCCCTCAGGCAGTACGAGCGCCAGGAGACCGAGTTCCTCACCAAGGGCGGGTACGCCGCCGAGGCGGAGGCCGCCACCATCGCCGCCGCCCTCAACCTGCCCGACCGGGTGCTCGGCCAGCCCCTGCACACGCTGTCCGGCGGTCAGCGCCGCAGGGTCGAGCTGGCCCGCATCCTGTTCTCCGACGCGGACACGCTGCTGCTCGACGAGCCGACCAACCACCTCGACGCCGACTCGATCATCTGGCTGCGCGACTACCTCAAGACCTACCGCGGCGGCTTCATCGTGATCTCCCACGACGTCGACCTGGTCGAGACGGTCGTCAACAAGGTGTTCTACCTGGACGCCAACCGCTCCGTGATCGACGTCTACAACATGGGCTGGAAGCTCTACCAGCAGCAGCGCGAGGCCGACGAGAAGCGCCGCAGGCGCGAGCGGCAGAACGCCGAGAAGAAGGCGGCGGCGCTCAACGCTCAGGCCGACAAGATGCGCGCCAAGGCCACCAAGACGGTCGCCGCGCAGAACATGGCCCGCCGCGCCGAGCGCCTGCTGTCGGGCCTCGAGGACGTCCGCCAGTCCGACAAGGTCGCCAAGCTCCGCTTCCCGGAGCCCGCGCCCTGCGGCAAGACCCCGCTGATGGCGGAAGGCCTGTCGAAGTCGTACGGATCCCTGGAGATCTTCACCGACGTCGACCTCGCCATCGACAAGGGCTCCCGCGTGGTCATCCTGGGCCTCAACGGCGCCGGCAAGACCACCCTGCTGCGTCTGCTGGGCGGGGCGGAGAGTCCCGACACCGGCCAGGTCGTCCCGGGCCACGGCCTGAAGCTCGGTTACTACGCGCAGGAGCACGAAACCCTCGACCCCGACCGCACGGTCCTGGAGAACATGCGCTCGGCCGCGCCCGACATGGACCTGGTCGAGGTCCGCAAGGTACTCGGATCCTTCCTCTTCTCCGGCGACGACGTCGACAAGCCGGCCGGCGTCCTCTCCGGCGGCGAGAAGACCCGCCTCGCGCTCGCGACCCTGGTGGTCTCCTCCGCGAACGTCCTGCTCCTGGACGAGCCGACCAACAACCTCGACCCGGCCAGCCGCGAGGAGATCCTCGGCGCGCTGCGCACCTACAAGGGCGCGGTCGTCCTGGTCACCCACGACGAGGGTGCGGTCGAGGCGCTGCAGCCGGAGCGGATCATCCTGCTGCCGGACGGCGTCGAGGACCTCTGGGGCGCCGACTACGCGGACCTCGTGGCCCTGGCCTGAGCACGGACGAGCTCCGGGGCGGGAACCGTCAGTTCCGCTTGATCGAATGGATGATCCACGGCGTGATCCACTGCCTATGGATCATTCGGCCGATCTGTGATCCATCATCTGTGTGAGATCTCCTCGTACCGGGGTGTGTCCTACATCCACTTCGCGGCCGAGTCCTTCGTCGACCGGGGCTCGGCCGTCGCGCGTCCCTGACCTGGCACTTCACAAAAGAACCCGTTCGGCCGTACGGACGTCTCCGGGTGGAATCACAGGTTCCGCTTGTGTGGGCCCGCTCCTGTCGTCAAAACCTTGTCTCACGGACCTTGCCGAATGGGTGGCCATGAAGCCCCGGAGGGGTGATCATGAGGGGACCAGAGCGCACTTCCCATGAGGAGGCACGGGTGGCCGAGACTCTGAAGAAGGGCAGCCGGGTGACCGGCGCCGCGCGCGACAAGCTCGCGGCAGACCTGAAGAAGAAGTACGACTCCGGTGCGAGCATCCGGGCGCTGGCCGAGGAGACCGGCCGCTCGTATGGCTTCGTGCACCGGATGCTCAGCGAGTCGGGCGTCACGCTTCGTGGGCGTGGCGGAGCGACCCGGGGCAAGAAGGCCGCATCGTCCTGACCCGGACGGCCCATCGGCTTTCGATGGTGGCCACCCGGTCGGTCGGCTGATTGGCCGGGTGGTTACTGTGCAGTCACTTAGCTGCGCCGTGCGGCGGTTGAACCGTCCTGCGGCACGGAAGAACGACCGCACTCATCGGAGGCTCCGCATGGCTTCGCCCGACCAGGACCTCGGTCCGGTACTCGACAAGGACGGCGTACGGCTCACCGTCGACGACGCGATCGCCACGGTGACGCTGACCAACCCGGCCAAGCGCAACGCCCAAAACCCCGCTCTGTGGCGGGCGTTGGCGGAGGCCGGCCGGCTGCTGCCGGGCACCGTGCGTGTCGTTGTGCTGCGCGCCGAGGGCAAGTCCTTCTCCGCCGGACTCGACCGGCAGGCGTTCACGCCCGAGGGTTTTGACGGCGAGCCGTCGTTCATCGACCTCGCGCGCGGCAGTGACGCCGAGCTGGACGCGACCATCGCCGAATACCAGGAGGGTTTCACCTGGTGGCGGCGGAGCGACATCGTGTCCCTCGCCGCGGTGCAGGGGCACGCCATCGGGGCGGGCTTCCAGCTGGCCCTCGCCTGTGACCTGCGCGTCGTCGCGGACGACGTGCAGTTCGCCATGCGCGAGACCAGCCTCGGACTCGTACCCGACCTGACCGGTACACATCCGCTGGTGGGGCTCGTCGGATACGCCCGGGCGCTGGAGATCTGCGCGACCGGGCGATTCGTGACGGCCGAGGAGGCCGTGAGCACGGGGCTCGCGAACCTGGCTGTCCCGCCGGACCAACTGGACGGCGCGGTACGGGATCTGGCGGCAGCGGTGCTGGCGGCACCCCGGGATGCCGTGATCGAGACCAAGGCCCTGCTGAGCGGGGTCCAGGGCCGGTCGTACGAGGAGCAGCGCACCGCGGAGCGTGCCGCGCAGGCCCGGCGGCTGCGGGACCTGGCCGGCGTCGGCGAATGAGCCCCGAGGTCAGCTGACCGCTGTCACCAGCACCGCCACCGTCGGGTGGTCCGGCAGAGCCTCTCCCACCCTCGCGCGGACCTCCCGGGCCACGTCCAGGGCCCGGTGGTCCGCGCCCACCGCCAGTTCCAGCCGGACGTGGCGGCGCGGCAGCGCGGCCTCCTCCCGCTGCTCCTCGACGTGGGTGTGTGTCACCCGGGCCACACCCGGGACCGTCAGCGCCGCCCTCGCAGCCTCGGAGTCCCCGGCCGGCGCGGCCGGCTCCGGCTGCTGTGCGGCGGCGTGCTCCGGTTCCTCGTCCAGCAGGGCCGTCACCCGCAGGTCCACCTCCGTCACCGCCAGGCCGAGCCGCCCCGTCGCCGCGTCCGCCAGAGCCGTGCGCAGACGCGCCGCCGCCGCCGGCAAGGGCTCCGACGCGGTCGCCGCGAACTCCGCCGTCACCCGGAGCTGACCGGGCGGCAGGGCGCTCGGCGGGGGCGGTACGGCGGGTTCATGCGTGTCCTCCGGATCGGCGAGCCCGATCCGGAGCGCGGTCACCCGTACGCCGCGCAGGCCGTCCGCCGCGCGCCGGAGCGCCGCGCCGGCCGCGGCCTCTGAGATCCACGCGCCGTCGCGGGGGCCGCCCAGGGGCAGGATCCTGCCCAGCCCCAGCTGATGCCGTACCGCCGTCGTCCACTGGTCCGCCGTCATTCCTCCAGCCTGCCCCATCCCCGGCGCGCAATCGCGTAACCCCGCTTACCGTGGTCTCAGGACGACCACCGGAAGGGACGTGCGGCGGTGACCGACATGACGGACCAGAACCGGACGAGGACCCCAGAGGGCGAACCGGAGCCGGTGCAGACGCATAAGGCCCCCGGACGCGGTGGCGGCGACCCGGCCACCCGTGGGCGGACCACCATCGCCGACGGTGTCGTGGAGAAGATCGCGGGAATGGCGGCCCGGGACGTGCTCGGCGTGCACGCCATGGGCAGTGGGCTGTCGCGGACCTTCGGGGCCGTGCGGGACCGCGTCCCCGGCGGGTCGAAATCCGTGGCGCGGGGAGTGAAGGCCGAGGTCGGCGAGGTGCAGACCGCGCTCGACCTGGAGATCGTGGTCGACTACGGCGTGTCGATCTCCGACGTGGCCCGGGCCGTGCGCGAGAACGTCGTCGCGGCGGTGGAACGGATGACCGGCCTCGAGGTCGTCGAGGTCAACATCGCGGTGAGTGACGTGAAGCTGCCGGAGGAAGAAGAAGAGGAACCGGAGCCCCGGATCCAGTGACGCGCCGGCGGCCGGGAAGCCGATGGTCTGACGAGCGGAGGAGCGCACCATGAGCATGGCCGTGGTCGGCATGATCGCCGGCATGGCACTGGGCTTCGCCGGGTATTTCGGCGGGTTCGGGGCCTTCGTGCTGGTGGCGGCCCTGGGCGCCGTCGGTTTCATCGTCGGCCGGTTCCTGGAGGGGGACCTGGAGCTGGGCGACTTCTTCCGTCCCCGTGACAGCCGGAGGCGGGGACGCCTGTGAGCGAGGGGGCCGGTGGGCTCCGCGGACCTCTGACGGTCGTCCCGCCCGGCGAGCGCGGCGCGACCCGGATCGCGGACCGGGTCGTCGCGAAGATCGCCGCGCAGGCGGCACGGGAGGCGCTGGGCGCGCTGCCCGAGCAGGCCGCGCCCCCGCACGCCGCCGTCGTCGTGCACCACGACACCGCCCGGATCCGCGTCCATCTCGAACTCGGCTACCCCGGCGAGATCGGCGCCCGGTGCCGGCGGGTGCGTCGTCATGTCACAGAGCGGGTAGGTGCCTTGGTGGGCATAAAGGTGCCGGAGGTCACCGTCCAGGTGGAGCGGCTGTACCTGGTTCCGGCGCACGGCGCTGCACAGGGGAGGACGCGATGAGCGAGCCCCAGAACTCCGAGGGCACCACTCGGCGACTGCCGGTCCTCGAGAAGACGTCCGGCACGGCGGGAGAGTACGAGCCACCGCCTCCGCTCGACGACACGGAGAGCGAGCCCGGCCGCACCCGCCGCTTCTGGTCCGCGCGCCGCGTCCCGGCGGGCATCGTTGCGCTGCTGATCCTCGTCGTCGCGGGCGCCTTCCTCTACGACATCGCCGCCGTGCGTGCCGGCCGGCCCGCGATGCGCTGGCGCCGTGAGCTGGCCCGGCAGCTCGCCGAGCGGCCCCTCGACGACATCTGGGTGCTCGTCGGCGCGGGCGTCGCGGCGGCCGCGGGCCTGTGGCTGATCGTGCTGGCCGCCACGCCCGGCCTGCGGCCGGTGCTGCCGATGCGGCGGGTCCACGCGGACGTACGCGCCGGACTGCACCGGAACGCGGCCGCCATGGTGTTGCGCGACCGGGCCATGGAGGTCGCGGGCGTGCAGTCGGTACGGGTGCGCACAAGGCGGAAGAAGGCCCGGGTCCGCGCGGTCTCGCACTTCCGCGAACTGGACGAGGTGCATGCCGACTTGAACGCCGTGCTGACCGACGCGATCAGGGGACTCGGGCTGGCCCGGCCGTTCGCCCTGTCGGTGCACGTGGCGCGGTCCGGCAAGAAGGGGTGAGTACGGTGCTCAGGACCGTCAACCGTGTACTGCTCGGGCTCGTCGGCCTGCTGCTCGTCGTCCTCGGAGGCTCCGTGCTCGCCGTCGGACTGGGGGTGGATCCCCCCACCTGGTGGATCCACGACGGGCCGCACGACGTGCTGCTCAGCGAGGCCGAGCGGACCCGCTGGCGGGACGACACCTGGTGGTGGCCGACCGTCATCGCCGTGCTCGCCGTCCTGGTGCTGCTCGCCCTGTGGTGGCTGACCGCGGTCCTGCGCCGCCGCCGGCTCACCGAGGTGCTCGTCGACACCGGCGACGGTGCCGGTGCGCTGCTGCGGGGGCGGGCGCTGGAGGGCGTACTCGCAGCGGACGCCGGAAACCCGGACGGCGTCGCCCGTGCCCACGTCCTGCTGACCGGCCGCCGCGACGCCCCGGTGACCCGCGTACGACTCCTGCTGGAACCCCACGTGGATCCGGGGGAGGCCCTGCACGATCTCACGACCGGGGCGCTGGCACACGCCCGCGATTCGGCGGGCCTGGCCACACTGCCTGCTGAGGTGCGCCTGAAGGGTGTCAAGCACGGCGCGGAAAGGGTGAGTTGACACCCACCCAGGGGCGGCGAACCCAGGGGCGCGGGGCTGTGTCGATGTGCGGCTGCGCCGCGTGGCGCGAGCGACCCCCACGCCCCGCAGCCGAGCTCAGCTCAGAACCCGTGCCGCATCCCGCCGTCCACAGGCAGCATGATCCCCGTCAGATAGGAAGCCGCCGGAGACAGCAAGAACGCGGCCGTCCGCCCGAACTCCTCCGGCGTCCCGTACCGGCGCAGCGGAATGCGCGACTCGTTGGCGGCACGCGTGGCCTCAGGATCGGCAGACAACCCGTCCAGCTCGCGCACGCGGTCCGTGTCGATGCGTGAAGGCAGCAGCCCCACCACACGAATGCCCCGCGGCCCCAACTCGTCCGAGAGCGACTTGGCGAACCCGGCCAGGCCGGGCCGCAGTCCGTTGGAAATGGTCAGCCCCGGAATCGGTTCGTGCACCGACCCTGACAGCACGAACCCGATGACCCCGCCCGCCTCCAACTCGGCAGCCGCCGCGCGAGCGAGCCGCACCGCCCCCAGGAACACCGACTCGAACGCCGCCTGCCACTGCTCGTCCGTGTTGTCGGCGACAAACCCCGGCGGCGGCCCGCCGACGCTGACGAGGATGCCGTCGAAGCCGCCGCACCGCTCGCGCGCGGCCGCGATCAGCCGTGCGGGCGCGTCGGGGTCGCCGTTGTCCACGGCCAGCCCGACCGCGTTCGCGCCCAGCTCGGCCGCCGCGTCGGCGACGCGCTTCTCGTCCCGCCCCGTGACGACCACCTTCGCCCCGTCGGCCACGAGCTCGCGCGCGGCGGCGTTGCCCAGTCCGCGGGTGGCCCCGGTGACGACGTACACCCGGTCCTTCAGTCCAAGATCCATGGCCCCTATCCTGCCTCTTCGCCCCCGAACAGGGCGAGGGCCGTGTTCACCAGGCCGATGTGGCTGAACGCCTGCGGAAAGTTGCCCAGCAGCCGGCCGGCCACCGGGTCGTACTCCTCGGACAGCAGGCCCACGTCGTTGGCGAGGCCCGCCACGCGTTCGAACAGCTGCCGGGCCTCCTTCGTACGGCCCGTCATGTGCAAGGCGTCCGCCAACCAGAACGAGCACACCAGGAAGGTGCCCTCGCCGCCCGGCAGCCCGTCGACGGCGGTCTCCTCGGTGCTGTAGCGGCGTACGAAGCCGCCGTGGCCCAGCTCGTCGCGGATGGCGTCGATGGTGCCGATCACGCGGGGGTCGTCGGGCGGCAGGAAGCCGACGCGCGGGATCAGGAGCAGGGAGGCGTCGAGCTCGCGCGAGCCGTAGTACTGCGTGAAGGTGTTCCGCTCGGGGTCGTAGCCCTTCTCGCACACCTCGCGGTGCACGTCGTCGCGCACCGCGCGCCAGCCGTCCAGGTCGCCGGGCAGCTCGGGGTGCTTTTCCAGGGTGCGCACGGCCCGGTCGGCGGCCACCCACACCATCACCTTCGAGTGGACGAAGGGGCGCCGGCCGCCGCGCACCTCCCACAGCCCCTCGTCCGGCTGCTGCCATGCCGTCCGCAGGAAGTCCATCAGGGCGCACTGCATGGCCCACATGTGCGGTTTGACGGACAGGCCCGAACTCCGGGCCAGCCACAGCGAGTCCATGACCTCGCCGTACACGTCCAGCTGGAGCTGGTTCACGGCCTCGTTGCCGATCCGTACGGGCGCCGAGCCGGCGTAACCGGCGAGCCACGGCAGCTCGAACTCGGGCAGCCGCCGCTCGCCGGCCAGGCCGTACATGATCTGCAGGTCCGCCGGGTCGCCCGCGACCGCGCGCAGCAGCCAGTCGCGCCAGGCCCCGGCCTCCTCGTGGTAGCCGACCGCGAGCAGGGCGTTCAGGGTGAGGGTGGAGTCGCGCAGCCAGCAGTAGCGATAGTCCCAGTTGCGTACACCGCCCAACTCCTCGGGCAGCGAGGTGGTGAGGGCGGCCACGATGCCGCCGGTCGGCGCGTAGGTGAGGGCCTTGAGGGTGATCAGAGAGCGTACGACGACGTCCCGGTGCGGGCCCCGGTAACGGCAGCGGTCCGACCACGCCTGCCAGTCCGCGACGCTGGCGCGCAGCGCGTCGTGCGGGTCGACGAGCGGGGGGCGGGGCTCGTGCGAGGGGTGCCAGGTGAGGACGAACGCGACCTTCTCGCCCTCCTCGACGGTGAACTCCGAGTGCGTGCCGAAGTTCTCGCCCCAGGTGTGCACCGCGGGTTCGCTGCGCAGCCACACGGAGTCCGGACCCGCGACGGCGATCCGATGGCCGTCGGCGCGGCGCATCCACGGCACGACCGAGCCGTAGTCGAAGCGCAGCCGCAGCGTGCCGCGCATGGTGACCCGGCCGCTGATGCCTTCGACGATGCGTACGAGGTCGGGGGCGCGGTCGCGCTGCGGCATCAGGTCGGTGACGCGCACCGTGCCCTCGTCGGTCTCCCACTCGGTGTCGAGCACGAGCGTGCCCGGGCGGTAGGCGCGGCGCGTGCAGGGGCCCTTGGCGGCCTTGGGTGCGATGCGCCAGTGGCCGTTCTCCTCGTCGCCGAGCAGTCTGGCGAAGCAGGCGGCCGAGTCGAAGCGGGGCAGGCAGAGCCAGTCGACGGAACCGTCGTTGCCGACCAGGGCCGCGGTCTGTTCGTCGCCGACGACGGCGTAGTCCTCGATGCGGGGGTGCACGGGGTGCGGGTTCCCGGCGGGGCGGCGGGACAATCAGGGGTGGGGCCGGGAGAGTGACGCGTGCCCGAGCCGGACGTCGGCGCCGGAGAAGATCACGCTCGGGTCGGACGGGGCCTGGTTGAGGACCCACAGGCCGATCAGAGTGGCCACGGCGAAGACGACGGCGATCAGCACCGCGAGGACGAGCCGCCGCCGGCGTTCGCGGCGCAGCCACTCGCCACGTGCGGTGCGATAGGCGTCGGGAGCGGCCTGCACCCCGCCGGCCAGCGCCTGCAGGGCCTCGCGCAGCTCCCGCTCCGTGCGGTCCGGACTGGTGTTGTTCATCGCCGGGCCTCCATCGCCTGGGTCAGCGCGGTGGTGCCGCGTGACGTGTGTGTCTTCACCGAACCGCTGGAAATGCCCATCGCGGCAGCTATCTCGCTCTCCTTCAGGCCGAGCCAGTGCCGCAGCACGAGCGCCTCGCGCTGGCGCGGCGGCAGTTGCTGGAGCGCGTCGATCAGCACCCGCTGGTCGTCGCGCAGCAGCGCCGTGCTCTCGGCGGAGGCGACGGACTCGTCCGGCGGGGTCTCCACGTGCTTGCGGGCGACCTGGAGGTGGCGTATCCGCATCCGGGTCAGATTGCACACGGTGGAGCGCAGATAGGCCGCCGCCGCCTCGACGTCCCGCAGGCGCCGCCACTTGCGGTAGATCTGGTAGTAGGCCTCGGCCACCACGTTCTCCGGGTCGTCCGCGCCGAGCAGGACGGCGAGGCGCAGCATCGAGGAGTAGTGCAGCTCGAAGAGCTGGGCGAGACCGGCCTCGCGTTCCAGGTCGGCCGGGTCGGCCGGCGCGGGCGAGAGCGGCTCGGCCGGCTGCCCGACGGACGGCTCGTGTACGGGCGTGGTGTGTCTGCGTCTCACGGGTTGTTCGCTCCCGTCTCCGGGCGCCACCTCACGGTCAGGCGCGACGGCAGGTCGGTCAGGTCGGCGCCGCGCGCGACGCCGAGACGTTCGAGGGCAGCGGTCCCGGCCACTGCGACGGTCAGATTGAGCAGCAGGGCCGCAAGCCCCGCGTAGATCTCCGGCCCGAAGCCCAGCGGTACGACGGAGGAGAACCCCTCGCGCACGACCATGAAGGTCCCGGCCACCATGCCCACGCCCCACCCGGCGAGCAGTGCCCGGGGATGGAGCCGCCCGGTGAACAGCCCGAGGGCCACCGCCGGGAAGATCTGCAGGATCCAGACCCCGCCCAGGAGCTGGAGGTTGACGGCGTCCTGGTCGCGCAGGCCGAACACGAACGCCACCGCGCCCACCTTGGCGGTGAGCGACACGGCCTTGGCGATGCGCACCTGCCGCTTGGGCGTGGCCGTGGGATGGACGTACTCGACGTACACATTGCGTACGAAGCTGGTGGCGGCCGCGATCGACATCACGGCCGCCGGGACGAGCGCCCCCACGGTGATCGCGCCGAACACCAGTCCGGCCAGCGGCCCCGGCATCAGCCGGTCGACCAGCATCGGCACCGCGGACTCCGCGCCGCCCCGGGGCGCCTGCACGCCCGCCGCGAGAGCCGCGATGCCGAGGAAGCCGAAGAGTGCGAGGAGTCCCGTCCACGCGGGCAGCGCCACGCACACCTTGCGCAGGGTGCGGGGGCCGTCGGCGGCGAAACCGGCGGTGAGCACATGCGGGTACATCAGCAGGGCCAGCGCGGAGCCGAGGGCGAGCGTCGCGTACGCGGGCTGCTGCTGAGGGGACAGGAGCAAGGGGGAGTGGGCCACGTCCGTGCCGCCGAGCCGCCGGGCCGCGCCCTCGAACACGGCACCGGGCCCGCCGAGCCGCTCCAGGACCATCCAGCACACGGCGGTGAGGGAGACGAAGACCGCCACCGCCTTCAGCGCGGAGATGACGGTGGGCGCGCGCAGCCCGTGCCGGTACGTGGCCACCGCGAGCCCAGCGAACAGACCCACCATCACCAGGTCCCCGGCTGCTCCCCGCGGGTACACGCCCCCGGCCGTCAGCACGGCGCGTATGCCGAGCAGCTGCAGCGCCAGATACGGCATGGTCGCCAGGATCCCTGTCAGCGCGACCACCAGGGCCAGCGGCGCCGACCCGTACCGGCCCCGCACGAAGTCGGCGACGGTGACGTAGCCGTGCCGGTGGGCCACGGTCCACAGGCGGCTCAGCAGGACGAAGGCGAGCGGGCAGACGATGACTGTGTACGGCACCGCGAAGAAGGCGGCGGCGCCGTTGCCGTAGGCGAGCCCGGGTACGGCGGTGAAGGTGTAGGCGGTGAAGATCGTGCCGCCGAGAAGCAGCCAGGTCCACACCGGGCCGAGGCTGCGGTCGGCGAGCGCCCAGCCCTCCAGCGAGGGCAACCTGTCGTGCGGGTGCACCCGCCGCGCGGTGACGGCGAGCAGCGACGCTCCGCCGATCACGGCGAGAAACGTCGCGGTCATGGCGCCGTCGGCCATGGGTCACCGTCCTTGGTGTGCCTGTGCCCTCAGGAGATGGTTGCGCGGACGGCCGATTCGGATGACAGGAAACAGGCGGAAAATCTTTCTGAAATTCGCTGTCAACCGGTCTCGGCAGATGGGCAACTCTTGCACAGACCGACAGCGAGCGGGAGAGGAGCACAGGTCATGGCACGGAACGGTCATCACCGGCTACGGCGCATCGCGATCGCCGTACTGCTCCTCGCGCCCGCCGCAGGCCTGCTGTGGGTCCCCTTCTTCGCCGGTGCGAGCCCGCGGCTCGCCGGGACGCCGTTCTTCTACTGGTACCAGCTCGCCTGGGTGCCGGGATGCGGCCTCTGCCTGCTCGCCGCGTATGCACTGACGGACCGACATCGCTGATCCGCACTTCCTTCGTCCTTCTTGTTTACGCACCCGTTGAGGTGAGGAGCCGCCATGCCCACATCAGCCCTGCCCGAATCCGGCCGCACTGCGCCGGAAAAATCACGAATGCGGTCTATTGTGATCTGGACCGCCGTCTCGCTGGTCGGCGCGGTCGGCTGGGGAGTCCTCGCGCTGGCCCGCGGGGAGGAGATCTCCGCCGTCTGGCTGGTGATGGCCGCGCTCGGCTCGTACGCCATCGGCTACCGCTTCTACTCCCGCTTCATCGCCCGCCGGGTCCTTGAGGTGGACGACACCCGCGCCACCCCGGCCGAGCGGCTGGAGGACGGTGTCGACTACCACCCGACGGACAAGCGGGTGCTGTTCGGCCACCACTTCGCGGCCATCGCCGGCGCCGGTCCGCTGGTGGGCCCGGTCCTGGCGGCCCAGATGGGTTACCTGCCGGGCACCGTGTGGATCATCGCCGGTGTGATCTTCGGTGGTGCGGTGCAGGACATGATCGTGCTGTTCCTCTCCATGCGCCGGGACGGCAAGAGCCTGGGGCAGATGGCCCGGGACGAGATCGGCAAGGTGGGCGGTGCCGCCGCGCTGATCGGCGTCCTGGCCATCATGATCATCCTGCTCGCGGTGCTGGCGATGGTCGTCGTCAACGCGCTCGCGGAGTCCGCCTGGGGCACCTTCTCGGTCACCATGACCATCCCCATCGCCCTCTTCATGGGCTTCTACCTGCGCTACCTGCGGCCCGGCCGGGTCGTGGAGACCAGCGTCATCGGCGTCGCGCTGCTGCTGCTCGCCATCGTCGGCGGCGGCTGGATCCAGAACTCCTCACTCGCCGAGTTCTTCATCTGGAGCCCGGAGACCCTGGTCTTCTGCCTGGTCGGCTACGGCTTCGTCGCCTCCGTGCTGCCGGTGTGGATGCTGCTGGCCCCCCGCGACTACCTGTCGACCTTCATGAAGGTCGGCACCATCGCCCTGATGGCCATCGGCGTCGTGATCGCCGCCCCCACCCTGAAGGCCCCCGACGTCACCGAGTTCGCCCACACCGGTGCCGGGCCGGTGTTCGCCGGGTCGCTGTTCCCCTTCCTGTTCATCACCATCGCCTGCGGCGCCCTGTCCGGCTTCCACGCCCTGGTCTCCTCCGGCACCACCCCGAAGCTGATCCAGAAGGAGTCCCAGGTCCGGCTGATCGGCTACGGCTCCATGCTCACCGAGTCCTTCGTCGCCGTCATGGCCCTGATCGCCGCCTGCGTCCTGGAACCCGGCCTGTTCTACGCCATGAACGCCCCGGCCGCACTGCTCGGCCCGACCGCGGACACCGCCGCCGAAGCGGTGAAGAACCTCGGCTTCACCATCACCCCGGACCAGCTGGCCGCGGCCGCCAAGGCCGTCGAGGAACAGACGCTGGTCGGCCGCTCCGGCGGCGCGCCCACGCTGGCGGTGGGCATGTCGGAGATCTTCTCCAGCGTGTTCGGCAGCGGCCTCAAGGCGTTCTGGTACCACTTCGCCATCATGTTCGAGGCGCTGTTCATCCTCACCACGGTGGACGCCGGCACCCGGGTGGGCCGCTTCATGCTGCAGGACATGCTCGGCAACGTGTGGAAGCCGATCGGCCGGGTCACCTGGAAGCCGGGCATCTGGATCACCAGCGCCCTGGTCGTCGGCGCCTGGGGCTACTTCCTCTACGCCGGCGTCACCGACCCGCTGGGCGGCATCAAGCAGCTGTTCCCGCTGTTCGGCATCGCCAACCAGCTGCTGGCCGCGGTCGCCCTGGCCGTCACCACGACCATGCTCATCAAGGCCGGCAAACTGCGCTGGGCCTGGGTCACCGGCATCCCGCTCGTCTGGGACACGGCCGTCACCTTCACCGCCGGCTGGCAGAAGATCTTCTCCGACAACCCGAAGATCGGCTTCTTCGCCCAGCGTGACGCCTACGCCGACGCCATCGACGCCGGCAAACTCCTGCCCGGCGCCACCAACATGGACGACATGCACACCATCGTCCTCAACAACACCGTCGACGGCGTGATCATGGCGGTCTTCCTGCTGCTGGTCCTCATCGTCCTGGTCAACTGCGCGGTGGTGTGCGTCCGCGCCGTTAGGGCCGCCGAACCGCTGCCGACGTCCGAGGCACCGTACGTCGAGTCCCGCATCGACGTGCCGCAGCAGCGCAGCAACGACGACGCGCTGGTCGGGGCGGACTCATGAGCGCCGTGAAGAAGGTACTGGACAGCGTGATCTGGTACGCGCGGGAACTGACCGGCGAGACGGAGTACGACCGCTACTGCGAGCGGCACCGTCGCAACCACCCGGATGCCCCGGTGCCCACCCGCGCCGAGTACGACCGGATGCGCACCATGCAGAGCGAGTGCGAGTCCCCGGGCCGCTGCTGCTGACCTCCCCCACCACAGCGCCCTGAACACGGGGCGGGCATGCCTTCAGCCCTGACGGCACGCCCGCCCCGTACACCCCTTTTTTTGCCTATTCGACCGGGACCGAGATGTTCAGACGTCGCCCCGCCCTGCTGGTCCGCCCCGCACTCGACGATCAGGCCCTCCACCAGACCCTGACCGAACTACGCCCCGAACAGCAGCTCCACGGTCTCGGCGCGGGCTCCTCGCACCCCGCCTGGGAGCCGGTCGCCGAACTGCTGCGCGCGACGGGGCACGACTGGGACCGCCGGACGCACCGGATCTCCGTACTGGCGCGGAGCCTGCCCGCCGTGGTCTGCGAACGATGGGCCGCCGACCGGCCCGGCGACGGGGACGCCCTGACCCTGCGCGCCTTCATGCAGGTCACCAGGGCCGCGGACGGGGGGCGGGACGCCGCCCGGTCGGCCGAGCAGTCGTGCCTGCGCGCAGCCGACGCCTGCCCCGGGGACCCGACGCCTTGGCTGGCTCTGCTGGCCCTGATGCGCTCCTTCGCCGTCCCCGTTCACGACGCCGTTCCCGTCTGGACCGAGGCCGTCAACCGTGCCCCGTGGCACCGGACGGCCTACCACGACCTGCTGCGGTACCTGTCCCCGCGCGGACACGGAAGCGTCGCCGACATGCTGGACTTCGCACGGCTGAGCGCCGCCCGGGCACCGTACGGATCCCCGGTCGCACTGCTGCCCGTGGCGGCCCGCGTGGAAGTAGTCGCCCACCGGCTGCGGCAGTCGGCCTTCGGTGCGGGCCGCGACTGGAACGAACCGCAGGTCGCGGAGGAGATCGACATCGCCCTGAACAAGTGGTTCGACGCCGGTGCCACCTCGCACGCCGAGTCGCTGATCGACCTCAACGTCCTCGCCTTCGCCCTGGTCCAGGCGTACCGGCCGGACGACGTCAGGCGGGTCCTCAAGCGCATAGGGCGCCACATGACCCCCCACCCCTGGGACCTCCTGCCCCAGCCGGAACGCACCTTCCGCTACTGGAGTGGCCGCTGAACCGCCCGGCGCGCCCGGGCGTCCGCTACACGGACGCCGGTTGCGTGTCCGGCGTTCCCCTCTCGGCGGCCGCGGCGTTCCTGTCCCGGGCCTCCCGCCGGACCAGGACCACCCAGCCGACCGGGACGCCCGCGGAGAACAGCCACCACTGGATGGCGTACGCGTAATTCAGCGCGGCCGGCTCGTCACCGGGCTCGCCGACCAGCTCAGGAGTGCTGCCCTTCGGCTCGGGCGCAGTCTGCGTGATGTAGCCGCCGAGCACCTCGGCGCCGAGGCGCCGCGCCTCCTGCTCGCTGCTGATCAGCATGATCTGCCGGTCCGGCAGCCCCGACAGGTCCTTGATGCCGCTCGCCGCGGTTGTCTCGTCGGGCATCAGCCGCCCCGTGACGGTGATCTGGCCGCGGGGCGGTGCCGGGATCTCCGGGAAGGCGGACTGCGACGGGGCCGAGGGGATCCAGCCGCGGTCGACCAGCAGCACCTTGCCGTCCGTCAGGACCAGCGGGGTGAGGACGTGGACGCCGACCGTTTCGTCGGCGTTGACGCGGCGCCTGACGACGACTTCCCGCTCGGTGTCGAAGGTGCCCTTCGCGGTCACGCTGCGGTACCGCTCGTCCCGGGTGACGGTGTGTCCGGGCGAGGTCAGCTTCTCCACGGGTACCGGCTCGGCGTCGAGCGCGTCGGAGACCAGCTGGTTCCGGGCGGTGCGCTCGTCGTAGCGATGCATCTGCCAGAAGCCCAGCCTGACCATCGTGGGGATCAGGACGAGGGCGACCAGCGTGAGGATCACCCACTGCCGGGACAACAGGAAGCGGTACACCCCACGACCG
Source organism: Streptomyces sp. NPDC040410 (assembly GCF_055595715.1). Lineage (NCBI taxonomy): Bacteria > Bacillati > Actinomycetota > Actinomycetes > Kitasatosporales > Streptomycetaceae > Streptomyces > Streptomyces sp. NPDC040410. The sequence continues at coordinate 47,151 of NZ_JBVIVK010000015.1, read as the reverse complement.
TACAACTCGGTCGTGGGGTGTGTTCAGTGGGGTACCGGAAGGGTGCCTTCCGGGGACGGCTCACACCTTGTCGACAATCCCCACCTTGCCTTCCGAGCGGGCGCAGTGTGCGCCGCAGTACCAGTGGCCCTCGACCTCGACGCCCTGACCGATGATCTGCACACGACAGTGCTCGCAGAGGGGTGCCATGCGGTGGATCGCACAGGAGAAGCAGTCGAAGACGTGCACCGCGCCCTGCGCGTGCACCTCGAAGGTCATTCCGTAGTTGTTGCCACATACTTCGCAGGTCGCCATGGGCCACAGGGTGAGCCGTCCGCGCCGCGCGGGCGAGACGCCGCCGGGCGAGTCGCACGGCAATCACCCGTCCGTACGGTCACCGCCGCGAGGTCACAGTTCCGACGCCGGTTCCACATCCCTGAGCAGCTGCCCGAACGCCGCCTCGTCCACGACGGGCGTCCCGAACTGCCGCGCCTTGACCACCTTCGACGTGCCCGAGTCGGGGTCGTTGGTCACGAGCAGGCTGGTCAGCCGGGACAGGCTCGTCGCGACATGGAGCCCGGCCTCGGCCGCACGGTCCTCCAGCAGCTCCCGCTCGACCGAGGTGTCCCCGGAGAAGGCGACCCGCATGCCCTGCTTGAGCGGCTTGCCCTCTTCGTAACGCCCTGGATTGGGATGGGGGCATGCGGGCCTTTTACGGGAGGGGCGCCAACTGCCCGGCCGATAACCGTCGTAGCCGCCCGACTGCTGCCCGATCCGGGGCGTGGCGGCCCGGTCCCTCCACTCGGTCAGCGGCCGGCACTCGTGCAGCGGCAGCCGTACGCCGCCCGCGGCCGCGGCCCGCAGGCTCGGCCGGAACGCCTCCGCCAGCACACGCGCGTCGTCGAGCGCGTGGTGCGCCTGCCGCTGTACCACGCCGAAGTGCGCCGCCAGCGACTCCAGCTTGTGGTTGGGCAGGGGCAGACCCAGCTCCTTGGAGAGCGCGATGGTGCACAGCCGCTGCCGCACCGGTGCCTCGCGCCGGGCGCGCGCGTACTCCCGCGCGATCATCTGCCAGTCGAAGACGGCGTTGTGCGCGACGAGCACCCGGTTCGCGAGCCGGGCCGCGAACTCCTCGGCGATGTCCGGGAAGAGGGGGGCGCCTTCGAGTGCCTCGCTCGTCAGGCCGTGGATCCACACCGGGCCCGGATCCCGCTCCGGGTTGACGAGCGTGTACCAGTGGTCCTCGACCTCACCGCGCGCGTCCAGCCGGTAGACGGCCGCGGAGATTATCCGGTCGTCGCGGGCCAGGCCGGTGGTCTCCACGTCAACGACCGCGTATCCCCTGGGATACGCGGCCGGCCACGCTGTTGCGGAGGACGCCGCCGTCGTGAGGTCTTCGAGCATGGTCCCTGAGGATACGGGCTGCGACTGACAGTCCTCTCCCTCAGGTGCCCTGCGGCGCCCGCCTGTTCGAGTGTTCCGAATGTCCGTGCGCGCGGCTGTGGGCCTTTGCGCGCCCGGTGCGACCGTGCTGCCCGCCCGCCAGGTGACGGCCTCACGAAGGGTGCCCCGTACGCGGTCGCCGCGGTCTTTCCGCCGCCGCTCAAGCCCACGGGCCGGCCTCTGCCTTGCCGGCCCGGCACGGCATCGCCGTCGTGGAGGCGCACGGCGCCGTCGACACGAACTGCCTCTGCCGGAGCCCGCCGCCGGGGCCGGAAGACCGACTTCTCCTTCAAGTTCCTTCCCACGGTGGACGGTTCGGGCTTCGACTGCGATCCGGTGCTTGTGTACTGACCGCGCAAGGAGCGGGTGCGCGGACCGGAGCGGGTCACCGGCGACGTTCCGTGAGGGTCTGCGGTACGCGTACGCGGGCGGGCCCCGGGACGAGGTCGCGGCGATGTTCGGCCCGACGGTGGCCGAACTGGCCGAGCTCCTCGGGGAACCGCCGGCGGACGCTACGAGTCCGGTGTTCGTGCGGGGAGCGTCACCGCGGGTCCGGTGACGCGCGGGAGGCGGCCGTGCGGGGCGCCGGTACGGGGCGTCGGTCCCGGTCCGGTGGTGCCCGGGGTGCGATCCTCCGGGTGTGACGGAACCAGTGCACAGCGAGGCTCACGGCGGCGGGCTCGGCACGCGCCTCAACTGGCTGCGGGCTGCGGTCCTCGGGGCGAACGACGGCATCGTGTCCACCGCTGGTCTGGTCGTCGGCGTGGCGGGCGCGACGCACGACCGCTCCTCCCTGCTGACGGCCGGCCTGGCCGGACTGCTCGCGGGGTCCATGTCGATGGCCGCGGGGGAGTACGTGTCCGTCTCCACCCAGCGCGACTCGGAGAAGGCCGCCCTGGCCCTGGAGAAGCGGGAGTTGCGCGAGCAGCCGGAGGCCGAGCTGGAGGAGCTGACCGAGCTGCTGGCGGAACGGGGACTGTCCCGGGGCGTGGCCAGGGAGGCCGCGGTCCAGCTGACGGAACGCGACGCGCTCAGAGCGCACGCGCGCGTGGAGCTCGGTATCGACCCCGACGAGCTCGCCGACCCGTGGCACGCGGCGTGGGCGAGCTTCCTGGCGTTCACGGTCGGAGCCCTTTTGCCCCTGCTGGCCGTCGTGCTGCCGCCGGCCGAATGGCGGCTGGTCGTCACCGTGGTCTCCGTCCTCGCCGCGCTCGTCATCACGGGCTGGACCAGCGCACGGCTGGGAGCGGCGGACCCGCGCCGGGCGGTGCTGCGCAACGTCGCGGGCGGCGCGCTGGCCATGGGGATCACCTACGCGGCCGGGACGCTGCTCGGGGCGGCGGGCGTCTAGCGCCGCGTCGGCCAAGGTTCGCCCCGTCGCGACGCCCGGCACCCTCCCCACTGCCTCAAGGGCGTGGGAGGTGCCCCCACTCGCCGCACCGGCCGAAAGCCCGAGTACGTCCTAGTACGAGGACTTCCGGCCGGCACGCCGAGAGCACGCACCCGACACCGCTCCTTGACGGGCGAACCTTGGCCGACGCGCACTGGTGCACTCGGTCATGACTTCGACGCCGACACACCGCGCGCGCGGGCCGGCCCCCGATGCCTGGGCGCCCGCCACGCGCGTCACGGCCGTGGTCCACGCCGCCGCCACCCGTGCAGGCCTCGTCGCCGGGGCCGGCGGCCCGCTCTTGCGGCTGTCCGACAACCTCATCGCGACCGGCGTCGCGGACCGGCCGCAGCTGCCGACCCCCGGCTTCTGGATCATGCTCACGTCCATCGCCGCGCGGCGGCTCCCGACCCGGGGCACCCTCGGCGGGCGACGGGCGCCGACGACGGCGTACGGCGAGGTTCGCCCGACCACGCCCTGAGTGGTGACCATCGCTCCGTCCACGTGCGGTGATTCAGACCCACCGGGCGGTGTCCGTCCCCCACGGCACCGGCGGCCGCGTCCAGTCGACCGGACCGCCTTCGAAGGAGACCGGCGGCAGGGCGTACCGCAGCCGGCCGAGCGCACTGTCCGACTCGGACAGCCAGGAGGCGGGACCGTCGTACGTGGCGTTCTCCGCCTCACCCGTCCCGGACCCGGCACCGGTCCCGTTCATCAGCCACTGCGCCGTCCGCGCCAGCGCCAGCCGGACGAGCCGGCTGCCACCCTCGTACGACTGCTCGGTCAACGCCCGCAGCACCGCCGCCGCCAGCAGGTATCCCGTCCCATGGTCGAGGGCCTGCGCGGGCAGCGCGCCGGGCCGCTCCAACGATCCCTCCGTCGCGGCGACACCGGTGGCCGCCTGCACCAGGCTGTCGAATCCGCGCCGCTCGCCCCAGGGCCCGTAGGCGCCCCAGGCCGACAACTGCGCGACGACCACGCCGGGCCGCCGCTCGGCCAGCGCCTGTGGCGAGAGCCCGAACCGGTCGAGGGCGCCCGGCCGGTAGCCGGTGACGACCACGTCCGCCGCCGCGAGCAGTTCCTCGAAGGCGTGCCGGTCGGCCATCAGATCCAGCGTCGCCGACCGTTTCCCGAATCCCGTGTCGGCGTGCTGGTCGGGGAGTTCGGGCAGATCCCAGGTGTCCAACCGCAGCACGTCCGCGCCCAGCAGGGCGAGCGTACGGGTGGCGACGGGGCCCGCGATGACCCGGGTCAGGTCCAGGACCCGTAGTCCGGCCGCCGGCAGCAGCGGGGCACTCTGCACGGGCGTGAGTACGCGCGCGTGGGCGCGGTCCAGCCGCCGTCGCTCGACCAGTGGCCGACCGGCCACCGCGACGGCCTGCTCGTGCGCGGCCCACTCGTCGGGCGTCCGCAGCGCGACGGCGAGACCCCCGGCCGTGTACACGGCCTCCTCGGCCTCCAGCGACGTCCGCTCGGCGAGTACCGGCTCTACCGAGTCCGCGTGGTCCTCCGTCAGTCCCAGCGCGGACAGCAACCCCGTTCGGTGATGCGGATAGTTGGCGTGTGTACGCACCCATCCGTCCGCCGTCCGCCAGAACCGGGACAGCGGCGCGAAGGTGACCGGCGCCCGCCCGTCGACCAGTAGATGCCGCTCGCTGACGAACGCCGTGGCCACCGCCCCGTCGTCCACGCGTACCCGGGGCACCTCGGCGAGCCCGGCCCGCCGCGCCCCCAGCTCGGCCGCGGCCAGCGCGCACGCGCCCACGCATGCCCGCGCCAACTCCCGTACGGGAAGGCGCCCTTGGAGAGCGCCCTCCCGCACCACGGTCGACACCCGCGCGAGCAGGGCGGCATCGCCGCCCAACGAGGACCACGCGAACCCGATATCAGTCATGACTGCACTATGCAGTATTGACTGAATCAATATGTGGGCCTACTCGGTCACCGCGTCCAGCGCGTTGACGATGCCGAACCCGTAGAACCCGTTGACGCGCTTGCCCCCCTCGCACACCGCGTCCTGTGTGCCGTCGCCGTTCTGGTCGTACGACTCCGGGCAACCCGGGTTGTCCGCCTGGGCCTTGAGCAGCAGCTCCAGCTGGGCCGGGGTCGCCCACCGGTGCGTCGACTTCAGCAGCGCGGCGACGCCCGCGGCGTGCGGGGAGGCCATCGACGTGCCCTGCAGGAAGCCGTACTCGCCGTTCGGCATGGTGGACAGGATGCGGCCGTTCTTCGACGGCGTGTCCGGGATCTGGTAGAGCCGGTCGCCGCCCGGCGCCGCCACGTCGACGACACCCTTGCCGTACGAGGAGTAGTACGACTTGAGGTTGTTCACGCCCGTCGCGCTGACCGTGACGACGCCCGGCAGCTGCGTCGGCACGTCGAAGCACTCGTGCGGGTCGATCGTCCGCTCGTACGGCGTGCCGTCGTCGGGGCTGCTGGCGTCGACGATCGCGTCGGAGTCCAGGTCGTGGTTGGAGTTGCCCGCCGACGCCAGGTTCAGAGTGCCCTTGTGCCGGGCGTACAGCTGGGCCCGGTTGACCGCGTCGACGATCGCCTTCTGGTCGGGGTCGTCCATGCAGTTGTACAGCCACGGGTCGACGTAGTAGCTGTTGTTCGTGATCTCGACGCCGTGGTCGGCGGCGAACACGAAGGCGCAGACCACGCTCTCGGGGTAGAACAGCCCGTTGTCCGGGTCGCTCACCTTGATGCCGGAGACCTTCACGCCAGGGGCCACGCCCGCGACGCCTATGCCGTTGCGGGCCGCGGCGATCTCACCGGCCACATGGGTGCCGTGGTAGTCCTCCGCGGTGTACGGACGCCAGGCGCCAGCGCTGGTGTCCGGGACGCCGCCGACGCAGTTCGCGGACTGCGCGGCGGAGAAGTTCGCGGTGAGATCCGGGTGGGTGTCGTCGACGCCGGTGTCGATCACGGCGACGGTCACCTTGCCGCTGCCCGGGTTGATCTGCGCCGCCTTGTCGGCGCCTATCGCCCGCAGGTCCCACTGGTCGGCCTCGAGGGGCTCGCTCTCTCCCGCGGCGGCGGAGGCGCTCGCGACCTTCTCGGCCTGCTCCTTCGACAGGATCTGCGCCGAGCCCTCGTCGGTCGTACCGGCGGCGGTCAGCGGAGCGGTGCGCGTGGCACCCGCCGACTGGACCCCGCGCACCGCGCGTATCTGCTCGCCGAAGTCCGGGTTCGCCGAGTGGACGACGATCACACCGATCTTCTCGTACGTCACCACGATCGTGCCGCCGGCCGCGACAACCGCCTTCTTCACCGACTCGATCGTGTGGTGGTCCAGCCTCGTGTTGACGACATACGCGAGGCTGGGCGCGTCCGCGGCCTGCACAGCGCTCTCCACGCGCGGGGCGGCCGACGCCGCCGCCGGCAGGAAGCCGAGCGAGGCCGTGAGCGACAGCACGACCGGCACGGCGAGGGCGAGGCGGCGTCTGGAACGCAGATGAGCCATGGGATCTCCACATCATCCGGAAACGAAAACCGCCCGAGGCGGCGGTGGTGCTCGGGCAGGTACATGACGGGTTGTGCAGGCCGAAGCTATCTCCCGAAGTCGCTGGCCAGCAATGACCTGCCCGAGGTGACTTCGGAAAGAAGCCAGGCGAGTTGAACCGGTCCCAACGCGCCGCCGTGACGTTGAACAGGGAGCGCGAGGACACTCGCCGCCTTTCATCGACGTCCAGCACCCGCAACGCGAGGAGACTCCGTGGCCACCGACGCACCACCCCCCTCGAAAGAGCAGCACCACCTACCCTCGACCGAGGAGTTCGCCGAGGTGCAGGAGAGCGCGGACTTCGCTGAACTGCGCCGCTCCTACCGCTCGTTCGCCTTTCCGCTGACCGTCGCCTTCATCGCCTGGTACCTGCTGTACGTGCTGCTGTCGAACTACGCGGGCGACTTCATGGGCACCAGGCTGTTCGGCAACATCAACGTGGCTCTGGCCTTCGGCCTCGCCCAGTTCCTCACCACGTTCCTCATCGCCTGGTGGTACGCGCGGCACGCCGCCACGAAGCTCGACCCCAAGGCCGAAGCCATCAAGTCCCGGATGGAGGGCGGCGCATGAGCTCCGCGATCACATTGGCGGCGGGTGGCGCGGCCGGCGAGCACCGCGGTCTGATCATCACCCTGTTCTCGGTGTTCGTCGTCGCGACCCTCGTCATCACCGTCTGGGCCGGCCGGCAGACCAAGGACGCCGCCGACTTCTACGCGGGCGGCCGCCAGTTCACCGGCTTCCAGAACGGCCTGGCCGTCTCCGGCGACTACATGTCCGCCGCGTCCTTCCTCGGCATCGCGGGCGCCATCGCCCTCTTCGGCTACGACGGCTTCCTCTACTCCATCGGCTTCCTGGTCGCCTGGCTGGTCGCCCTGCTCCTGGTCGCGGAGCCGCTGCGAAACTCCGGCCGCTACACCATGGGCGACGTGCTCGCGTACCGGATGCGCCAGCGTCCCGTCCGTACGGCGGCCGGCACGTCCACCATCGTCGTGTCGATCTTCTACCTGCTGGCGCAGATGGCGGGCGCGGGCGTCCTGGTCTCGCTGCTGCTCGGCATCACCAGCGACGGCGGCAAGATCGGCATCGTGGCGCTGGTCGGTGTCCTGATGATCGTGTACGTCACCATCGGCGGCATGAAGGGCACCACCTGGGTGCAGATGGTCAAGGCCGTGCTGCTGATCGCCGGCGCCCTGCTGCTCACCTTCCTGGTCCTGCTGAAGTTCGACTTCAACGTCTCCGGCCTGCTCGGCTCGGCCGCCGACAACAGCGCCAAGGGCGCCGCCTTCCTGGAGCCGGGACTGAAGTACGGCGCCACCGGCACCACCAAGCTGGACTTCATCTCGCTGGGCATCGCCCTGGTCCTCGGCACCGCCGGCCTGCCGCACATCCTGATCCGCTTCTACACGGTGCCCACTGCCAAGGCCGCCCGTAAGTCGGTCATCTGGGCCATCGGCCTCATCGGCGCCTTCTACCTGATGACACTCGCACTCGGCTTCGGCGCCGCCGCGCTCATCAAGCCGGCCGAGATCATCGCCTCCAACAAGGCGGGCAACACAGCGGCACCCCTGCTGGCGCTCCATCTGGGCGGGGCCGACTCCGACTGGGGCGCCATCCTGCTCGCCACCATCTCGGCGGTCGCCTTCGCCACGATCCTCGCCGTCGTCGCCGGCCTGACCCTGGCCTCGTCCTCCTCGTTCGCCCACGACATCTACGCGAACGTCATCAAGCGGGGGCAGGCGACCGAGAAGCAGGAAGTGGGCGCGGCACGCTGGGCGACCGTCGGTATCGGCGCCGTCTCCATCCTGCTGGGCGCCCTCGCCCGCGACCTGAACGTCGCGGGCCTGGTGGCCCTCGCGTTCGCGGTCGCCGCCTCCGCCAACCTGCCGACCATCCTCTACAGCCTCTTCTGGAAGCGGTTCACCACCAGCGGCGCCCTGTGGTCCATCTACGGCGGCCTGGTCACGGCGGTCGGCCTGGTGCTGTTCTCGCCGGTGGTCTCGGGCAAGCCCACGTCGATGTTCCCGGACGTCGACTTCCACTGGTTCCCGCTGGAGAACCCGGGCATCGTCTCGATCCCGGTCGGCTTCCTGCTGGGCGTCATCGGCACCCTGCTGTCCAAGGAGGAGCCGGACACCGGCAAGTACGCGGAGCTTGAGGTACGGTCCCTGACCGGCACCGGCGCCCACTGAGCCGCCTCGGACGAGGCCGCGTCGTAGAGATCTACAACGCGGCCGCGTCCTACGTCGTGGGATGGGGCCCTGTCGTCGTCGGTGCTGTCACGTAGGCTCGCAGGTGACGGAAGAGAAATGCGATCCGCTACGAGGGAGGGGGCCCACGTGCTCATCGACACCTACGGCCGGGTGGCCACCGACCTGAGGGTCTCGCTGACCGACCGGTGCAACCTGCGCTGTACCTACTGCATGCCCGAGGAAGGCCTGCAGTGGCTGGCGAAGCCCGACCTGCTCACGGACGACGAGATCGTCCGGCTGATCGACATCGCCGTCACCTCTCTCGGCATCAAGGAGGTCCGCTTCACGGGCGGTGAGCCCCTGCTGCGCCCCGGCCTGGTAGGCATCGTCGAGCGGGTCGCCGGCTTGGCTCCACGCCCCCAGATGTCCCTCACCACGAACGGCATCGGCCTCAAGCGCACGGCGGCGGCCCTGAAGGCGGCGGGCCTGGACCGGGTCAACGTCTCGCTGGACACGCTGCGCCCCGACGTCTTCAAGGCCCTCACCCGCCGAGACCGCCACAAGGACGTCATCGAGGGGCTGCACGCCGCCCGCGACGCGGGTCTGACCCCGGTCAAGGTCAACACGGTCCTGATGCCCGGGCTGAACGGCGACGAGGCTCCGGACCTGCTGTCCTGGGCGGTCGAGCACGACTACGAACTGCGCTTCATCGAGCAGATGCCGCTGGACGCCCAGCACGGCTGGAAGCGCGACGGCATGATCACCGCCGGCGACATCCTGGCCTCCCTGCGCACCCGCTTCGAGCTGACGCCCGAGGGCTCCGAGGAGCGCGGCTCGGCTCCCGCCGAACGCTGGATCGTCGACGGCGGCCCGCACCGCGTCGGCGTCATCGCCTCCGTCACCCGCCCGTTCTGCTCGGCCTGCGACCGCACCCGCCTCACGGCCGACGGCCAGATACGCACATGCCTGTTCGCCACCGAGGAGACCGACCTGCGCGCCGCCCTGCGCTCCGGCGCCCCCGACGAGGAGATCGCCCGCATCTGGCGCCTGGCGATGTGGGGCAAGAAGGCGGGCGCAGGCCTGGACGACCCGTCGTTCGTCCAGCCGGACCGGCCGATGTCGGCCATCGGCGGTTAGGAAGTCCCCGGGGACTCCCACTCGCTCAGCAGGACGACATCCTTCAAGAACCCCCTCACACCGAGGAACTGCGACAAGTGCTCCCGGTGTTCCTCGCACGCGAGCCATGTCTTGCGGCGCTCCGGCGTATGAATCTTCGGGTTGTTCCACGCGAGGACCCACACGGCGTCGGCACGGCAGCCCTTGGCGGAACAGATCGGGGTCTCGTCACTCACAGGTTCGTCTCACAGTTGCGCAAACAAGGCGACGCCGAGCAGCCACGGGGGGAGCTGCCCGGCGTCGGTCCGTCGCTCCGACGGGGGATGCGGAGCGCCTACGAAGTATGTCATGGGTCACCCGTCGCCCGGCACCGGAACAACATGATTGATCTGATGCTTTTCTCGAGCTTGGCGCGAAGACGACTTCCGTTTGCGGCAACCCGCAGGGGATCAGACAACGTCACGTCCGCTCGCGCGGATCGTTCCGCGCACCCGCCGCGGGATCGGCCGCCGCGTCTTCCGGGAAGGGTTCAGCGGCACTGTCCTCCGACGACGGCGGTGTGATCATCGGCCGCATCGGAGCGGCGACGAACGTCGACGGGAGGGACGGCGCGTTCTCCCGCCCCGCGTTCGCGATCACCACGGCGATATAGGGGAGAACCAGTCCGAGCACCAACGCCACCATCGCGACGTGCCGTTCGACGTTCCAGAGGGTGGCCGCGAGGATCACCGACGCCGTACGGATCGACATCGAGATGACATACCGGCGCTGGCGCCCGCGCACGTCTTCCTGGAGCCCCGCCCGGGCACCGGTGATCCGGAACACCTGGACGTGGCCGCCGCCATGCTGCTTCCGCATCACATTCCACCATCCGCCCGCATCGGACTCTCCCCGGCCCGTACCCGCACCGCCCCGGCAGGGGAACCGGGCCCGGACAGGTCCCACGTTACGCCGCGCCTGCGCCGCCTACGAGACCGGGGCGCATCCCGCCCGGCCGAACGGCCTGCGCCATGCTGTGCAGAGCCGTGTGCCGGGCTGCCGTACTCCGACATGCGCCGTACGGCGGACGGGCCGAGACTGGGCGTAGTGCTCACGTCGAGCCGTATGAGGAGGCAGCCATGGGCTGGTTCTGGGCGATCATCGTGGGATTCGTGCTGGGTCTGATCGCGAAGGCGATCATTCCCGGCAAGCAGCACAGCCCGCTCTGGCTGGTGACCATCTTCGGCATGCTGGGCGCCATCGCCGGCAACGCGATGGCCCGGGGGTTCGGCGTCGAGGAGACCGCCGGCATCGACTGGAGCCGGCACATCTTCCAGCTCATCGCCGCGATCGTCATCGTCGCGGCGGGCGACGCCCTGTACATGGCGATGTGGGGCAACAGAAAGATGCAGCGCCGGGCCTGAGCAACGCCCGGCGAAGGGGGCGGACCACCGCACGGGAGTCCGCCCCCTTCGCCGTGCTCACCGGACGACGAGTGTGTGACGACCCGGCCTCTAGGCGGACGTGACCTCGACCGCCGCCAGGTTCTTCTTGCCCCGGCGCAGTACCAACCAGCGCCCGTGCAGCAGGTCCTCCCTGGCGGGGACCGCGTCCTCGGCGGGGACCTTCGCGTTGTTCACGTAGGCGCCGCCCTCCTTGACCGTGCGGCGCGCGGCCGACTTGCTGGCCACGAGGCCGACCTCGGCGAACAGGTCGACCACCGGGGGAAGCTCGGCGACCTGGACGTGCGGCACCTCGGAGAGGGCCGCCGCCAGTGTCCTCTCGTCGAGCTCCGCCAGCTCGCCCTGGCCGAAGAGCGCCTTGGACGCCGCGATCACGGCGGCCGTCTGGTCGGCGCCGTGCACCAGCGTCGTCAGCTCCTCGGCCAGCGCACGCTGAGCGGCCCGGGCCTGCGGGCGCTCCTCGGTCTGCTTCTCCAGCTCTTCGAGCTCTCCACGGGACCTGAAGGACAGGATGCGCATGTATGTCGAGATGTCACGGTCGTCCACGTTCAGCCAGAACTGGTAGAACGCGTACGGCGTCGTCATCTCCGGGTCGAGCCAGACCGCGCCGCCCTCGGTCTTGCCGAACTTGGTGCCGTCCGCCTTGGTCATCAGCGGCGTCGCCAGGGCGTGCACGTTGGCATGCGGCTCCAGCTTGTGGATCAGGTCCAGGCCCGCCGTGAGGTTGCCCCACTGGTCGCTGCCGCCCTGCTGGAGCGTGCAGCCGTGCCTCCGGTACAGCTCCAGGAAGTCCATGCCCTGGAGCAGCTGGTAGCTGAACTCCGTGTAGCTGATGCCCTGGTCGGACTGCAGGCGCCGGGCGACCGAGTCCTTCGTCAGCATCTTGTTGACGCGGAAGTGCTTGCCGATGTCCCGGAGGAACTCGATGGCCGACAGGCCGGCCGTCCAGTCCAGGTTGTTGACCATCACCGCGGCGTTCTCGCCCTCGAAGGACAGGAACGGCTCGATCTGCGCGCGCAGCCGGGTCACCCAGTTCGCGACCGTCTCCGGGTCGTTCAGCGTGCGCTCCGCCGTGGGGCGCGGGTCGCCGATCTGGCCGGTCGCCCCGCCCACCAGGGCCAGCGGACGCAGGCCCGCCTGCTGGAGGCGGCGCATGGTGAGGACCTGCACCAGGTGACCGACGTGCAGACTGGCCGCCGTCGGGTCGAAGCCGCAATAGAACGTGACGGGACCGTCCGCGAGCGCCTTGCGCAAAGCGTCCTCGTCAGTGGACAGGGCCCACAGGCCGCGCCACTTCAGCTCGTCGACGATGTCCGTCACGGTTCTCGTATCTCCTTGGATGATCTTCGGGCAGTCGAGTGACCACCGGCTACGAGGTTATACGCCCTGGCTGACAGAGCTCATATTGAAATCGGGGACCCGCAGCGCCGGCATCGCGGTCCTGGTGAACCAGTCACTCCACTCCCGCGGCAGCGTCTTCTCGGTCCGGCCCGCCTCCGTCGCCCGGCCGAGCAGGTCCACCGGCGACTCGTTGAACCGGAAGTTGTTCACCTCGCCGCTCACCTCACCGTTCTCGACGAGGTAGACGCCGTCCCGGGTCAGGCCGGTGAGCAGCAGTGTCGCCGGATCCACCTCGCGGATGTACCAGAGGCAGGTCAGCAGCAGCCCGCGTTCGGTGTTCGCGACCATCTCGTCCAGAGAACGGTCCTCGCCCCCGCTCAGGATCAGGTTGTCGATCGCGGGAGCCACCGGAAGTCCGGTCAGACCCGCGCTGTGCCGGCTGGTCATCAGATGCGCCAGCTCACCGTCGCGCAACCAGTCGGTCGCCGAGAGCGGCAGCCCGTTGTCGAACACCGACTGGTCGCCCCCGGAGGAGTGGGCGAGCACGAAGGGGGCGGACTCAAGGCCCGGCTCGTTCGGGTCGCTGCGCAGTGTCAGCGGCAGTTCGGTGAGCTTCTCGCCGATGCGCGTGCCGCCGCCGGGCTTGGAGAAGACCGTGCGGCCCTCGGCCGCGTCACGGCCCGACGCCGACCACATCTGGTAGATCAGCAGGTCCGCGACGGCGGTCGGCGGCAGCAGCGTCTCGTAGCGCCCCGCGGGCAGTTCGATGCGCCGCTCGGCCCAGCCCAGCCGCACGGCCAGCTCCGCGTCGAGCGCCGCCGGGTCGACGTCCTTGAAGTCCCGCGTCGACCGCCCCGCCCACGCCGAACGTGTACGGTCCGGCGACTTCGCGTTCAGCTCCAGCGTCCCGTTGGGCTGGTCATGGCGCAGCCGCAGCCCGGTCGACGTACCGAGGTAGCTGGACACCAGCTCGTGGTTGGCGAAGCCGTACAGCTCCCGGCCGCCCGCACGCGCGCGTGCGAACGCCTCACCGAGGGCCGGAGCGAAGTCGGCGAACACGGCGGAGGTGGTCTCCGCGGGCGCGTCCGTGAAGTCGGGTGCCTCCGGCACGCCCGTGACCAGCGGCTGGGCGTCCTCGGCGGGCCCGGCGGCGCGCGCCGCGGCCTCGGCGGCCCGGACGAGGGGCTCCAGCTCGTCCGCGGTCACGGCCGAGCGGGAGACGACACCGGAGGCCGTGCCCTCTTTGCCGTCGACGGTCGCGACGACGGTGATCGTGCGCCCGCGCGTGACGCCGTTGGTGGTCAGCGCGTTGCCCGCCCAGCGCAGGTTGGCCGTCGAGTGCTCGTCGGCGATCACGACGCAGCCGTCGGCCCGGGACAGCTCAAGGGCGCGCTCGACGACCTCGTACGGCTTGTGTGCCCTGTTCGTACCCGCGCTCATCGACCGGCCTCCTGCGTGGTGTTCAGAATGTTGACGCCCTTGAAGAGAGCCGACGGGCAGCCGTGCGAGACCGCCGCGACCTGGCCCGGCTGGGCCTTGCCGCAGTTGAAGGCGCCGCCCAGGACGTAGGTCTGCGGGCCGCCCACCGCGGCCATGGAGCCCCAGAAGTCGGTGGTCGTCGCCTGGTAGGCGACATCCCGCAGCTGCCCGGCGATCCGCCCGTTCTCGATCCTGAAGAAGCGCTGGCCGGTGAACTGGAAGTTCACCGCAGGGTCAGGGGGCATACGTCTCTGAACGGCGTTTGTGCAGGTCAGGCGGCTATTCAAGGTCTGCCCTCAATCCCTGTTCATACGGGTTGAAACCGGACTGTTCGGGGTCTGGTGATGACTTGGTGTCGACCTCTGGGAGACCCCCAGGGGGATGATCGAACCATGCTCAGGATGCCAGGCTGTGGATCAATGCAGAGGGTACCCAGAGAGCATGTGCGCGGGCGGGTCAGTTGCCGCCATCCTTGGGTCCGTCGTTCCCGTCTGGCCAGGTCGTTCGAGGAGCGCAGTCACTCCGAAGCTATGTGGAAGTTGTCCGTTGGAACCGGCTCCGGAGTGATGGAAGTGCGGTAGCTTTGTCTTGCACGGAAGCAAGCTGACTTGCACGCGTGCAAGACCGAAGGGCCCGCCTCGGGTGGCACCCCGAATCGAGCCCTTTAGCGCAGTTCACGAGCCCGGTCGCCTACCTGCCGACCGGGCTTTGCGTGTTGTAGCCCTGGTCGTGACCGTCTCGTGCGTGGGGTTGCTAGCGTGCGAACTGCCCCACAGTGGCGATGATCGCCACGATCAACCCTGCTGCGGCTAGATAGACCTGCCACCTTTCGGCGTTGGTCCACTTTGCCTTGCGAGGCTTCACATCGCTTTGACCACTCACTCACTCCTCCTCGCTCCTCCAGGAGCCTCACTGACGATTTTTCAGTGAAGCTTCCGGAGGAGGCGGAGCGCGTACGAAGTATGTCACGGGGGGCCCGTTGACCGGCACCGGAACCACATGATTGATCTGAGCTTTTCCTGAGCTGGGCGCGGCAGTTGGCCGGTGCGTCGACGGGATGTTTGGCTAGACGCGCTCATGGAAGGCTGCGCCCTCAACGCAGCTAGGACGTGAGGCTGATCCACTGCTGCGACGCCTGATGTCGCTGTGAAGCAGCGAGACAGAGGCACTACGAACTGCGTTCAGTCGCCGTACGCTCGAATCATGAATGCCGACATTGGCGAGCGGCTCAAGGAAGTACGCAAGCGGCGCGGTATGACACAGCTTCAGCTGGCGAGTGAGTCAGGTGTGTCTCTGTCCCTGATCCGGAAGCTGGAGCAGGGGGAGCGGGCGGATACGCGCTTGGAGACCGCGCGCCGACTGGCTCAGGCCCTGAGGGCGCCGACGACGAACCTCATCGCGGATCATGAGGACGAGCGGGCGGCGGCTCCGGGGGCCGATGATCGTTGGGAGGCCGTCAGGCGGGCCCTCGTCGCTCCGGTCCGGCAGGACGGCCCCGCCGAGGAACCGACGGTGGACGGGGTGCGGGAAGCCCTGCAAGCGTCTCTTCCCCTCTTCTCCAGTGATCGTTTCGCGGAGCTGAGCATGATCCTTCCGCCTCTGCTGCGGGACGCTGATCTCGTAGCGGAGTCCGGGGCTGAGGGCACGGCCGTGCGGGTCCGGCTCTCGCAGCTGACAGGGTGGCTGCTCACTCAGACTCGGCAGTTCGAGGCTGCCGACATCGCCCTTTCTCGCTCCCTGGAGGAGTCCTCGGACCGGCTTGAGGCAGCGGCGACGGTGAGCACACAGTGCTGGCTGCTGCTGCGGCGTGGCCGGCTGGCTGAGGCGCGGGAACTGGCGGCGCGCTGGGCGGATGAGGTAGAGCCGCGTATCTCGCGCGCGACTCCGGCTGAGCTGAGCGCGTGGGGCTGGCTGCTGCTGCGGTCGTCCGCGGCGGCGATCCGGGACAACCGGCCTGGTGAGGCTGAGGAGACCTTGCGCTACGCGAACTCGGCGGCGGTCGCGATGGGGCGCGAGTACGCCCCGCGCAACGACTTCTTGCAGGCGTTCGGCCCGGTCACAGTGGCCTTGAAGCGCGCTGAGAATGCCATGATCGTCGACAAGCCGGACCTGGTTCTCAAGCTCTCGGCGCGCATCCCAACGGGGGGCATGCGGCCCACCTCCAACAATCGCAACCGCCACCTCCTCGACGTGGCAGAGGCGCATGCCCGCTCGCGCGACTACGCGCGGACTGTCGAGATCTTGCAGGGTATTCGCGCGGACGTGCCTCAGTGGCTGCCGAATCAGCGGTACGCGCGGGACATCTTCGGCCGGGTCGTCGCACGTCGGCGGACACTCACGTCTGAGATGAGGGAGCTCGCCGATGCGATCGGGATGCCCATGTGACTCGGTGTGGCACTTCCGGCCGACCCCTCGCCAAAGTGCCATTGAGGTGTGCTCCCGTGGCTACGTAGCGTCATTGCCATGGTGACTCAAGGCAGAGCATCAGAGACGACCGTCCCTGAGCGTGGAGACCTGATGTACGACCCTCGGACGTCCAAGGTCGGCGAATACCAGGACAGAGCGGGCCCCTACGCCATGCTGCGTCCGGTCGGCGGTGGCCGTGAGTGGGAGGCGGACCCGGATCGGATCCGTCCAGCCAGCCCCGAGGAGCGGCTCAGGGCGGGCGTCAGGGCGGCCAATGCGCGGGCGGTGCGGCCGTGAGCGTGCGTTCGGTGATTCGTCACGAGAAGTGGACACTCGCGCCGGACCGTGAGCCGGACGCGGAGCCGATCACGTACGCGATGACGTGCACGGTGTGCGGCCAGTCCTCGGACGCCAGTGAGGACTTCGCAGAACCGCAGAGCTGGGTGCTGGAGCATTGCGGCAAAAACCCGTCGCATCACACCTTCCGCGAGATCATCACCCGCGCATGGCGTACATGGCGAGACACCTGATCCGCCCGGTAGCGGCGCGGTGTGGCACGCCGCCGGCCGTAGAGGCTTTGG
Source organism: Streptomyces sp. NPDC040410 (assembly GCF_055595715.1). Taxonomy (NCBI): domain Bacteria; kingdom Bacillati; phylum Actinomycetota; class Actinomycetes; order Kitasatosporales; family Streptomycetaceae; genus Streptomyces; species Streptomyces sp. NPDC040410. The sequence goes on along the minus strand of NZ_JBVIVK010000015.1, from coordinate 30,280 downwards.
ACGGGAGCTGCCATGGGGCGAGTGAACAGGGGGCCTTACGCTCGCCAGCGGATCGGGCAGTCCTTGGGACCTGCCCGCAATAGCTCGATCGGACCCCTGTTCTTAGAGGCTCGCCCCATGGTGGCTGTCTAAAGCCTCGTAGGCCGTCGGCCCCAGCCCAAGAGGGTGTGCGCCGCGTAGCGGCCTGTTCGTTCGGTGACGAGTGAGGTGTGCATGAAGCACTGCGAAGATCAGTTCGCGCCCCCTCCAGAGATGCAGACTGAGGCATGCCGGGTGGCGGGGGTGCAACTGGATGTTGATCCCGCACTCGTGCTGCGGTGCGAGCTGGGGGCGCACGAAGGGCAGGATCATGCGGCAGGGATCGTGGAGGCTCAGGACCCCTCTGGGCGCATGACCTGGGTGGGTGGCGATCGGGCGTGGACGTGCGCGATCCGTGCATGGCGCGCCGCTTCGGGGAGGCGGAGCGGCTGGACAACGTCGTGTGCGGCCTGTTCGCGGGCCATGAGGGTGAACACGCCTGGCAGTAACAGTGAAGATGCGGCTGATGTCTCGGCTCGTCTGCTGCGCGCTGGGCGGCGGCACCCCGGACCGGACCGGCCGAAGGCCGCACGCCGGGCAGGGGAGCGCAAGCCGCCCGGCGCAGGGCATGGATGTGGCGGGTGTTTCTGCTGACTGCATGTTTCGGTACTGCGCGCTGAGTGGCGGGGTCGCCGCAGCGGTGGCGGAGACAGGGAGCGGCGGCGGCCCCGGCCGCCAGCGCGCGCGGTCCGCCGAAGGCGGGCCGCCTGGAGGAAGTGAAGACAGATTCCGACACGCCCCGCACTTCCGCTTCAACTGCGGTGTCAGTGACGGTAATTCACTCGCGCATCTGCGAGAGCCCGTGCGATCGTTCGGGTTCGAGCGACGAGCCTTCCTCGGTGATTCTCAAAAACAGACATAGACACAGACTTCTTCAGCAGACATCACACTCTTCTTCTGCCTTCTCTGTCTTCGCTCTCATCCACGCTGCCTCGACGTGTTCCTTGAATCTGACACTCCATCATCTCGCTTTCAAAGGACATCACACATGACTCACACCTGCGCCCTGGCTCGCGCTCCTCCCTGTCCGTCTGTTCTGGAGGTGCCCTGTGCTCAACGCCTCACATGAGGTGACTTCACCGACTTTCCGCTCCGCTGAGCTGGAGCGTGAGAAGCGTCTGCGGCTGTTGTCCGATGCCGATCGGGACGTCATCCGCCTTGCGCACGATCCCCTGTTTCCGCGCTTGCTGGGGCAGATCAAAGCCATCGGGGGTTGTGCCCATCCGGTCCACCTGTCCGGCTCCATCATTACCTCCGACGCCCTGACGGGTGAGGTGATCTCGTCCTACTCGACGGCCGGAGAACCGGGCGAGCGGCTGGCCGTCCGCTGTCGCAACCGCCGCGCCTCGGTCTGCGCGCCGTGCGCCTACCTGCACGCGGGCGACACCTATCAACTGATCCGCGCGGGCCTGTCCGGCGGCAAGAACGTCCCCGAAAGTGTTCGGGACCAGCCTCGCCTGTTCGTCACCCTGACGGCCCCCTCGTTCGGGTCCGTCCACCGCTCCCGCGATGGCAAGCGGTGTCGACCGCGCAGGGACGGCGGCGTATGCGAGCACGGGCGTCCCGTCGGCTGCGGCCTGGTCCACACCGAGGATGACCCCGCGCTGGGTCGCCCGCTGTGCGCGGACTGCTACGACTACGTGGGCCATGTGCTGTGGCACGCGCACGCAGGGAGACTGTGGGATCGGTTCACCACCGCCGCACGGCGTCACCTGGCCTCCGCCGCAGGGATACCGCGCTCATGTCTCCGTGACCACCTGGTGGTGTCCTTCGCGAAGGTGGCCGAGTACCAGAAGCGGGCCGCCATCCACTTCCATGCCGTGGTCCGCCTCGACGGTCCTGCCGGCCCCGGCACACCACCCCCGCGCTGGGCCACGACCGAGCTGCTGACCGAAGCCGTACGCACGGCTGCCGCGTCGGCGAACGTACGGGCCGCGGAATCGTGCGCCTACGGGGACGCGCTCCTCGTCTGGGGGAAGCAGCTGGACGCGCGGCCGATCCGGGCCTTCGAGGGCGGTGAGGGGCCGACCGATGAAGCTGTCGCCGCCTACGTGGCCAAGTACGTCTCCAAGGGCACCGCCGAAACCGGCGCCGGACTGGACTACCGCGTATCAGGTCCGGACGACATCGCTGCCGCGGTCGTCGCGCCCCACGTACGGGCTCTGATGGCCACTTGCTGGCGCTTGGGCGGTCTGCCCGATCTGGAACACCTCAGGCTGCGGTCATGGGCTCACAGCCTCGGATACCGCGGTCACGTCCTCACCAAGACCCGCCGCTACTCGACGACGTACGCGGCGTTGCGTGATGAACGAGCCGCGTACCGTCGCAGCGACACAGAGCCGACCGACGACCCGACCTTGATCACTGAGTCGAGCTGGCGCTACGTCGGTTCCGGCTACACCCCCGGCGCTGCCAGACTCGCCGCCGGAATCGCCGAAGACCTGGTCATGAGCCGTCAGCTTGCCCGTGAAGCCGCGGAAGACGAGGCGCGGGGGTGGGCGCTGTGAGGGGTGGCAGCAACCTGCTCATGACGCCGGACGAGGCCGCGACGCAACTCGGCGTGACGAAGCGGGTCCTCATGGACTCCTACCGGCGCTGGGGCATCCCGTACCTGAAGGTCGGCAAGCATGTCCGGTTCCGAACGAGAGATCTTCACAACTGGGTTGAGGCGCGGATGCGGCACAGCTAGCCTGATGATCTGTCACTAACCAATCAACATGCTGAGGTTCAACAAGAGTGGCGACCATCAAGAAGGAAGACTGTTCGTGCCCCCGGCGCAAGAAACCGACGTGCCCGCACAAGCCGTACCGGGTGTCGTACCGGGAACCGGGCGGCAGGGCGGGCAAGCCGCGGCAGGTGTCGTTCAAGAAGCTCGAAGACGCGGAAGCCTTCGCGGTCAAGGTCGAGCGGGACAAGGACCTGGGGACGTACATCAACCCCAAGGCGGGACAGCGAACCTTCCAACAGGTCTGGCGTGAATGGGTCGAGGCGGGAACGCTCGAAGAGTCCTCGAAGAGGAACTATCAAAGCGTCTACGACAACCATTACGGGCCGTTCTTCGGGAACAAGCCCATCGGCAGCATCACGCCGACGATCATCCAGGAATGGGAGGCGGACCAGAAGGAGCGCGGATACAAGGAAAACGGAATCAACGGACGTAAGAACGTCCTGTCGTCTGTTTTCAACTACGCGGTAGCCGCCGAGATCATCGGCCGAAATCCGTGCAAGAAGGCGAACCCTCGTAGGCGCTCAGGGCAGCAGATCACGCCGGTGACCGACGACGACATCCCGACCATGGAAGAGGTGCTGGGGATCATCGCGGAAGCCCCGAAGCTCATCCGTGCCGGATTCTGGGCCATGGCGGGCTGCGGGATGCGCCCGGGAGAGTCCTTGGCGCTGTCGGACGAGTCCATGGACTGGGAGCGCAGCGTCCTCGCTGTGGATCACCAGGTATCCGCCTACGGGTGCCAGGAAATCTCCGGCTATCGGCGTGGTGTGAAGAGGGGTACGAAGCATCGCGCCTTCGAGCAGGCGCGGAAGACGCCGGTGCCCGAATCAATCAACGAGATCTTCAACGATCACATCGACACCTTCGAGACATGGGGGGATCGGGGCTGGTTCTTCGAATCGCCCAGGCTGAACGACCGCCACCCGTCGTACGACTGGTTCCTGGACCAGTTCAAGGCGGCGGCGAAGCTGGCCGGCACCCCGCAGTACACCCCGAAGAGCTTCCGGCACTTCTTCGTCTCCGAGGCCATCCACGCTCAGATCCCACTCTTCGAGGTCGCGGCATGGGTCGGGCACCGAACCACCAGGACGACGGAACTGGTCTACGGCCACCTGGTCCGCCGGGCCATGGACCGGGGCGCCCGCACCATGCACAACCGCCTGGGGCTCAAGCTGGAGCCCTTCAAGGGCCTGATCGTCCCGCCCTCGCTGACGCCCGCGGAGGACGACATCGAGGACTGGGACGACGTGGCGTAGGAGGTTCGCTGTGGCGACGTGCGGACCTGGTGCAGACTTCGGGCCGGTTCGGCCGACCCCTCAGGTACGGCCGGACTCGTTCGAGGTGTTCAGGATGTTCACACTCCGAAACAGTGCGGAGGGGCACCCGTGAGACACGGCAGCGACCTGCCCCGGTTGAGCCTTTCCGCAGTTGAAGGCCCCTCCTAGCACGTAAGTCTGGGGGCCTCCGACGCCCTCCATGGAGCCCCAGAACTGAGGGGTGACCCCCTGGTATGCAAAGTCCCGGACTTGCCCAGCAAGGCGGCCGTTCCGGATCATGTATGCCCTCTGACCCGTAAACTGGAAGTTGTAGCGCTGCATGTCGATCGACCACGACCGGTCCCCGACGACATAGATGCCGCGGTCCACGCTCCCGATCAGGTCCTCGGTCGACATCCCGGCCGGATCCGGCCGCAACGACACGTTGGCCATGCGCTGTACGGGCACGTGCGCGGGGGAGTCGGCGAACGCGCACCCGTTGGAGCGCTCGAACCCGGTCAGCCTCGCGATCCGCCGGTCCAGCTGGTAGCCGACGAGTGTGCCGTCCTTCACCAGGTCCCAGGACTGGCCCTCGACGCCCTCGTCGTCGTAGCCGATGGTCGCCAGGCCGTGCTCGGCGGTGCGGTCGCCGGTGACGTTCATCAGCTCGGAGCCGTACCGCAGCCTGCCGATCTGGTCGAACGTGGCGAAGGAGGTGCCGGCGTAGGCCGCCTCGTAGCCGAGCGCGCGGTCCAGCTCGGTGGCGTGGCCGATGGACTCGTGGATGGTCAGCCACAGGTTGGAGGGGTCGACGACGAGGTCGTACAGGCCCGCCTGGACGCTCGGCGCCCGCATCTTCTCGGCCAGCAGCTCCGGGATCTGCGCGAGCTCGGACTCCCAGTCCCAGCCGGTGCCCGTGAGGTACTCCCAGCCCCGTCCGGCAGGCGGCGCGACGGTCCGCATGGAGTCGAACTCGCCGCTCGACTCGTCGACCGACACGGCGGTCAGCTGCGGATGCAGTCGCACCCGCTGCTGGGTGGTCACGGTCCCCGCGGTGTCGGCGTAGAACTTGTTCTCGTGCACGGTGAGCAGCGAGGCGTCGACGTGGTTGACCCCGTTCGCCGCCAGCAACCGCGCGCTCCACTCCGCGAGCAGCACCGACTTCTCCTCGTCGGGCACGGAGAACGGATCGATCTCGTACGACGAGATCCAGGTCCGGTCGCTGTGCACGGGCTCGTCGGCCAGCTCGACGCGCTCATCCGACCCGGCCGCCCTGATCACCTGGGCGGACAGCTTCGCCATCGCCACCGCCTGCGAGGCGACCTTGGCCGCGGCGTCGAGGCTCAGATCCACCCCGGACGCGAAGCCCCAGGTACCGCCGTGCACGACCCGGACCGCGTACCCGAGGTCGGTGGTGTCCGACGAGCCGGCGAGCTTGGCGTCCCTGAGCCGCCAGGACGCACTGCGCACCCGCTCGAACCGGAAGTCCGCGTGCTCCGCGCCCAGGGCACGCGCGCGTGCCAGCGCGGCGTCGGCCAGGGCGCGTAGAGGAAGTGCCGTGAAGGCTTCGTCGATGGTATGAGGCACCTGCGTCTCTTTCTGTGGGGGTGACGTTGGTCGCTGTGGTCTGTGGTTCTTCAGATCATGTCCCCCATCCGCCCTACGGACCACAACTTTCCTACCGACGTGCGCGACATTCTGTAGGGACCCGACAGTGAGTCTCCCTGGCCACTGTCGGTGCCCGATTGTCCGTCGGCGCTTCCGGACCGATAGGTTTTCGAGGAAGCCGCCTGTCATCCAGGTGTTCGGGCGGGTGACTCAGACCGCTATCGAAAGGGTGATCCGTTGAGCCGCTCGGTTCTCGTCACCGGAGGCAACCGGGGCATCGGCCTCGCCATCGCCCGCGCATTCGCCGACGCCGGCGACAAGGTCGCGATCACATACCGCTCGGGTGAGCCGCCCGCCGGTTTCCTGGCCGTCAAGTGCGACATCACCGACACCGAGCAGGTGGAGCAGGCCTACAAGGAGATCGAGGCCCAGCACGGTCCGGTCGAGGTCCTGATCGCCAACGCCGGCATCACCAAGGACCAGCTCCTGATGCGTATGTCCGAGGAGGACTTCACCTCGGTCGTCGACACCAACCTCACCGGCACCTTCCGCGTCGTCAAGCGCGCCAACCGCGGCATGCTGCGCGCCAAGAAGGGCCGGGTCGTCCTCATCTCGTCGGTCGTCGGACTGTACGGCGGTCCCGGCCAGGCGAACTACGCCGCCTCCAAGGCCGCCCTCGTCGGCTTCGCCCGCTCGCTCGCCCGTGAGCTGGGCTCCCGCAACATCACCTTCAACGTCGTCGCGCCCGGCTTCGTCGACACCGACATGACCAAAGTGCTCACCGACGAGCAGCGCGCGACCATCGTGTCGCAGGTCCCGCTCGGCCGCTATGCGCAGCCGGAGGAGGTGGCCGCGGCCGTGCGGTTCCTCGCTTCGGACGACGCCTCGTACATCACTGGAGCCGTCATCCCCGTTGACGGCGGACTGGGAATGGGTCACTGATCACCATGAGTGGAATTCTCGAGGGCAAGCGTGTCCTGATCACCGGTGTGCTGATGGAGTCCTCCATCGCCTTCCACACCGCGAAGCTGGCCCAGGAGCAGGGCGCGGAGATCATCCTGACCGCGTTCCCGCGGCCCACGCTGACCGAGCGCATCGCCAGGAAGCTCCCGAAGCCCACCAAGGTCATCGAGCTCGACGTGACCAGCGACGAGCACCTCGGGCGTCTTGCCGACATCGTCGGCGAGGAGCTCGGCGGCCTCGACGGCGTCGTCCACTCCATCGGCTTCGCGCCGCAGGACGCGCTCGGCGGCAACTTCCTCAACACGCCCTTCGAGTCGGTCGCCACGGCCATGCACGTCTCGGCGTACTCCCTGAAGTCGCTGACCATGGCCTGCCTGCCGCTGATGCAGAACGGCGGCTCCGTCGTCGGCCTCACCTTCGACGCCCAGTACGCCTGGCCCCAGTACGACTGGATGGGCCCGGCGAAGGCCGCCCTCGAGGCCACCAGCCGCTACATGGCGCGCGACCTCGGCAAGCAGAACATCCGCTGCAACCTCATCTCGGCCGGCCCCATCGGCTCGATGGCCGCCAAGTCCATCCCGGGCTTCGCCGAGCTGGCCTCCGTGTGGGACTCCCGCGCGCCCCTGGAGTGGGACCTCAAGGACCCGGAGCCGGCCGGCCGCGGCGTCGTCGCGCTGCTGAGCGACTGGTTCCCGAAGACCACGGGCGAGATCATCCACGTGGACGGCGGCCTGCACGCCGTCGGTGCCTGATCGCCGCCGCCGAGGCCCGGCCGACCACCGAGGCCCGCACCCCCTCCGGGTGCGGGCCTCGGTCCGTGCGGGCATCACCCGTTCGGCTCACCGGCCGGGCGCACACGTGCCGCGACAGCGCACCCTGAAGTAACGCGTTCACTGCGCGATTCCCTCCCCAGCACTGCCGAGGAGGTTCCCTTGTGCGCCTGTCCCGCAGCCTGGCCTCAGCGACCGTGGCCGTCGCCCTCGTGCTCTCCCTGCCGTCCGAGGCGGCGCCGCACGCGCGCGTCACGGACGGGAGACCGGAGCCGCTGTTCGGAGCGGAGTGCCGTACCACCGTCCGCGGCTCCCATGTCGTGGCCTACTGCCACAACCCCTATGTCGACACCGATCGCGTGCGCCTGCACATCGAGTGCGCCCGTTGGTGGGACCTCGACACCGACGGCGACCCGGTCGACGCCGGGGCCGCGATGACCGTACGGCTCACCGGCAGGTGCTGGAAGGACGTCGGCTCGGCGTGGGTCAGCCACCAGAAGGCGGGCTGAGCCGGCCCGGACGGCACAGGAACGGGTAGCCGGCCGCCTCCGCCGCGGCCGCCTCGGCGTCACCATCGCGGATCGCGTCGACGAGCCGTCCGTGGTCCATGCGCGCCTGAGGCGTCAGCTCCTCGCCGACGTCCGCGCGCAGCCAGTCCCGCAGCGCCTCGCCCAGGTCCGCGTACATCGCGGTCATCACCTCGTTGTGGGAGGCGGCCACCACGGCCATGTGGAAGGTCGCGTCCGCCGTCACGAAGGCCTCCGCGTCACCCGACTCCCAGGCCTCCTCACGCCGTACGAGCAGCGCGTCGAGCTGCTTGAGGTCCTTCTCCGTGCGCCGCTCGGCGGCCAGCCGCGCGGCGGCCGACTCCAGGGTGGAACGCAGCTCGGCGATGTGCCGCGGGTCCGCGTCGGCGAAGCGGCGGTGCATCACACCGGCCAGCTCGCTGGTCGCCACGACGTAGGTGCCGGAGCCCTGGCGGATGTCCAGCAGACCGTTGTGTGCGAGGGCGCGGACGGCCTCGCGGACCGTGTTGCGGGCGACTCCGAGCTGATCGACCAGCTCGGGCTCCGTGGGGATCCGGGAGCCGACCGGCCACTCGCCCGAGGTGATCTGGTGGCGAAGTGCCGCGATGACCTGCTCGGACAGCGCCGACCGGCGCGGATGGCTCAGAGGCATGGCACACCTTCGCACGGGCGGGGCCGGAACGAGCGGCCCGGGGATGGACAACCAATCATCCCATGATTCTATGATGGGCGGCATGATCAGTGAGGAAACCGGCACGACGACGTCCACGCCCAAGTCCGCCTCGGCGGCGAACAGGTCCCCGGAAGCGTCCACGCACGCGTGGACGACGCGGCTGCTCGTCGTCGCCATCGTGCTTTCCGCGGTCAACCTCCGCCCCGCCATCACCAGCCTCGGCGCCCTCCTCGAAGAGGTCCGCGACGGCCTCGGCATGAGCGGCAGCGTGGCCGGGCTCCTCACCTCCGTGCCCCCGCTGTGTTTCGCCGTCTTCGGCGTCATGGCCCCGCGGCTGGCCCGCCGCTTCGGGGCGGGCGCCGTGGTCTGCGCCGGAATGGCCGCCATCACCGCGGGCCTGATCACACGGCCGTACATCGGAGGTACGGCCGGCTTCCTGGCCGCCACCGCCCTCGCGCTCATGGGCATCGCGGTCAGCAACGTGCTGATGCCGGCCATCGTCAAGCAGTGGTTCCCCGACCGGGTCGGCTCCATGACCGGCCTGTACTCGATGTCGCTCGCCCTCGGCACCGCGTCCGCCGCCGCGGTGACCGTACCCATGGCAGGGGCGCTGGGCGGCAGTTGGCAGTACGGACTCGCCGTGTGGGCGGGCCTGGCGGCAGCGGCCGTACTGCCGTGGATTCCGTTCGTACGCGACCGGGGCACGGCGCCCGCCGAGCAGTCGGCCGCGCGGCGGGCACCCGCGCGCCAGGAGCAGCCCGCGGTACGGATCACCCGGAGCCGTACCGCCTGGGCGCTCGCCCTCTACTTCGGTCTCCAGGCCACCGCCGCCTACATCACCATGGGCTGGATGGCCCAGATCTTCAGGGACGCCGGCGTCGCCGCCGGCACGGCCGGGCTGCTGCTCGCGGCCACGATGGTGATGGGCGTGCCCCTGGCCTTCGTCATCCCGCGCGTCGCCTCGCGGCTGCCCCACCAGGGCCCGATCGTGCTGGCGCTCGGCGTCTGCGGCCTCGCCGGGTACGCCGGCCTGTACGTCGCGCCGGCCGGCGGCGCCTGGGCCTGGGCCCTGCTGCTCGGCATCTCCAACTGTTCCTTCCCGCTCGCCCTCACCATGGTCGGGATGCGGGCCAGGACCGGCGCGGGCGTCGTCCGGTTGTCGGCCTTCGCGCAGAGCACCGGCTACCTGATCTCCGTCCCGGGCCCGTTCCTGGTGGGCGTGCTCTACCAGCACGGCGGCGGCTGGGGCCTGCCGATCGCGCTCATGACCGGCCTGATGATCCCGCAGATGGCCGTCGGTGTCCTTGCGGGACGCAACCGTACGGTGGAGGACGAGACGGTCCGCTGATGTCACCCCGGGCGAGCCGCCGGGGCCCGCGGATGCGACACTTGCCGTATGCCCGTGCTCGACCCGAACCCGCAGAACGGCCAGAAGAAGATGCTGCTCGTCTTCGGCGCGTTCCTCGCCATCTTCGTGATCATCGCCGTCATCGCGTCGATCGCGTCGCCGTGACCGCGGGCCCATGGTGGGGTTAGCCCCCCACCCCCTAGGGGGTGAGTGTCAGGGTCAAGTGGGTGGATCTCCGGATGGGTTGGAGTCCGCGATGTCCGTAGCTTCGAGATGTGGCCGCAGGGCGCGGACCATGCACCGTTCGAAGACCTGCGGAGGCACGTATGCCGGCTCCTACGCGCACCCGGCCCCGCCCGGCGACCACGGGCGGCGTCGACATCCGGCTGCCCTGGTGGGCCCTGGCCCTGCCCGTTCTCGCCTTCGTCGTGCTCCTGGTCCTGGTGCTGAACCCGACGGACGCGCACGCGGCGGCCTGTGGCCCCGCGATCACCCAGCTGTTCGAGCGGCTGCACCAGCTGAAAGGCCACTGAAAACACCCGGTGAGGCGGCCGTCAACTCCCTGCGCCGCATGGCGTGTTTCATGCGAAGCTGGGTTCCATGAGCGTCGCAGAACCCCGCAGGATTGTCCTCTTCCGGCATGCGAAAGCCGACTGGCCACAGGTGACCGACCACGAGCGGCCGCTCGCTGAGCGGGGCCGCAAGGACGCCGCAGTCGCCGGGCGCAAGCTGGCCGACACCGGCATCCCCTTCGATCTGGCCCTGTGCTCCACCGCGACCCGGACCCGTGAGACCTGGAAGCTCGCCGTCCACGAGTTCCCGCACCGGCCGAAAACCGTCTACGAGGAGCGGATCTACGAGGCCTCGCCCGGCGAGCTGATCGCGTTGCTCAACGAAACTCCCGACGACGCGCAGAACGTCATCCTGATCGGCCACAACCCGGGCGTCCAGGGCCTCGCCGACATCCTCGCCGGCTCGGCCGACGGCGACGCCCGCGAGCGGATGAGCCGCCGCGGCTTCCCGGCGGCGGCCTTCGTCGTCCTGACCTTCGACGGCTCCTGGAAGAGCCTGGAACCGGGCGTCACCACGCTGACCGACTACTGGGCGCCGTCCGACTGAGTCCGACCGACCCGAACCCCGCGGACCGCGAGGGGCCCGCACCGCCACGGTGCGGGCCCCTCGCGGTGCGCCGTGAGGCTCAGTCCTCCTCGTGTGCGTCCGCCGCCTCGACCTCTTCGCGGGTGACGCCCAGCAAATACAGGACCGTGTCCAGGAAGGGCACGTTCACCGCGGTGTGCGCCGCCTCCCGCACCACCGGCTTGGCGTTGAAGGCGACCCCGAGGCCGGCCGCGTTGAGCATGTCCAGGTCGTTGGCGCCGTCGCCGATCGCCACCGTCTGGGACAGCGGCACACCCGCCTCGGCGGCGAACCGGCGCAGCAGCCGCGCCTTGCCCGCCCGGTCCACGATCTCGCCCGTGACCTTGCCCGTCAGCTTCCCGTTGACGATCTCCAGCGTGTTGGCCTGGGCGAAGTCCAGTCCGAGCCGCTCCTTCAGATCGTCCGTGACCTGGGTGAAACCGCCCGAGACGACGCCCACTTGGAAGCCGAGGCGCTTGAGCGTACGGATGAGCGTGCGCGCGCCCGGCGTCAGCCGCACCTCGCTGCGCACCTTGTCCACCACCGAGACGTCCAGTCCCTCCAGCAGCGCCACGCGCGCGTGCAGCGACTGCTCGAAGTCCAGCTCCCCGCGCATCGCGGCCGCCGTCACCTGGGCGACCTCGTCCTCGCAGCCTGCGTGAGCGGCGAAGAGCTCGATCACCTCGTCCTGGATGAGCGTGGAGTCCACGTCCATGACGACCAGACGCTGCGCGCGCCGGTGCAGACCCGCCGCGACGACCGCCACGTCGACCCCGAGTGCCGCCGCGTCGGTCACCAGGGCGGTGCGCAGCGGCTCGGTCTCCACGCCGGACACCGCGAACTCGACCGCCGTCACGGGGTACTTGGCGAGGCGGAAGATACGGTCGATGTTGCCGCCGGCCTTGGTGATCCTGGCGGCGATCGCGGCAGTCGCCTCCGCGGTGAGCGGGTGGCCCAGCACGGTGACCAGGGAGCGGCCGAGACCCCGCGGCCGGTTGTCGCCCAGGCCGGAGATGATCTCCGCCTGCATCTTCATCGACTCCGCCCAGCTGTGGACGGTCGACCGCAGATCCCCCTCGAGCCCGGCGGGCGGCTCGGTCACGAGCGCGCACAGCACCATGCGGCCACGGGTGACGACCTGCTCGATGTCGACGACGTCGACAGAGTAGGCGGCGAGGGTGTCGAAGAGACCGGCTGTGATGCCCGGCCTGTCCTTGCCGAAGATCTTGACCAGCAGAGTGGGGATGTCGGAGGTCTGCGAAGCGCTCATGGTGTACCCACCGTATCCGGCACGCAGTGCCGCCGCTCCTGCGGTCCGCCTGACGGACACGGAACACCGGGTGTCCGGGCGGTGTCCGGATCCTTACCGACAGGTCATGGGGCGGGCCGCGGGCGGGGTCTTCCGCGCATGTACGCCCCCGAGTGGATCACCGTGGCCCCTTCGGCCTCCGCGGCGGCGCCGGAGGAGGGGGCGGCGGTGGCGGAGGCCCCTCGTCGGACGAGGGCGACCGCCGGTTTCCGGGCCGCGAACGGGGAGGCTCCTGCGGCGAGCGAGGAGGCGGCCCTATCGGCCGGGCCACCGTGGGCGCGCCGTACACGTCGGGGGGCGGCGGCGAACCGCCGGGTCGCCGCACCTCGCCGGCCGGCGAGGTGCCATCGGGAGGCGGCGCGGCACCGTGCGACCGCGACCCCTCGCCCCCCGGCCGGGCACCCCCCGCGCCGTCCGGCCGGGCGTCCTCCGGTTCGCGCAGCTCGTCCGGCACCCGCAGATAGGGATTCGTGGCCGGATTCGGCGGCCGGTACGGCGCCCCGGGCGTGTACGGGCCGGCCTCACCCCGGTACGGCTGGGGGTCGCTTCGGTGCGGTCCGGACTCCGCGGCGTCGTATGGTCCGGAGGCTCCGGCGTGGGGCCCTGTTCCACTGCGGTCCGGTCCGGCTTCGCTGCGGTACGGCAGCGCTTCACCCCGGTACGGCTGGGGGTCGCTTCGGTGCGGTCCGGACTCCGCGGCGTCGTATGGTCCGGAGGCTCCGGCGTGGGGCCCTGTTCCACTGCGGTCCG
>NZ_JBVIVK010000015.1:0-17039 GCF_055595715.1 Streptomyces sp. NPDC040410 | reverse complement strand
GGTCCGGTCCGCTCTCGTCGCCGTACGGCCCGGCCTCACCGCCGTACGCCCCACCCTCGCCCGTGTAGGACTCAGGCCAGCCCGCGTACGCCCCGGACCCGCTCGCACGGGCCCCCGGCCCCTGCCGCCCGTACCGTGGATCCCCGGCACCCCCGCCGGCCGCCGGTCCGGCCGTTGCCGCCACGACACCCAGTGCCAGCGGTGCCGCCCGCCGTCCCGCCGTCCCGCTCGCGCGGGAGAGCAGCGCCCCGACGGCTCCCGCCCCCGCACCCCACAGCGCACCGAGTACCAACGCCATGCCGAGGTTGCCCCGCAGCTCGACCCCCGCGCCGAACGCGTCGAAGCCGAGCACGGACAGGGAGGCGTCCACGGACACCTCCGTCAGCCAGGCGAGCAGCGGCAGTGTCAGCGCGGTCGCGATGCCCAGCCGCAGGGCACACCGCACGGCGAAACCGAGGGCACCCGGGTCCCGCACGGCCCCGGAACCGGCGGCCCCCGTGCCCCGCGCCGCCACGGTGCCCGAAGCTCCACTCCGCACAGGCGTTCCCACCGGTGTCCGGACCGCCGTCAGCACCCCCGCCAACAGCATCACCAGCGCGGCGGCGACCCCCAGCAGCCACACCCGCCCGTCCAGCTCGGCCAGCCGACCCAGCGTGACGGGCTGGTCGGAGCTCGCGCTCAGCAGGTCGTCCAGCGGATCCGGCAGCACTTTCGCCAGCACACCGGTGGCCTGTCCGTCGTACGGCACGAACAGGCCGATCGGAATGCCCAGCCAGGTCCCGTTGGGTGCGCCGAGCAGCGCCGCCCCGGCGATCCGCTTGGGGTGGTCGTCGCCGATCGCCGCGTACGCCGCCGCCGCGAACCCGGCCGCCACCGCCACCAGCAGCAGCGCGACGAGCGCGGACGCGGCCGGCCGTACGACCCGGTGCACGGCCTCCCAGCCGGGCGGCAGGGGAGTGCGCCGCGAGGCCAGCAGGGCGATCAGCAGGATCCCGGCCGACCAGCCGAGACCGCCGAGCAGTGTGGGCGCCGTGTCGACGGTGAAGCCGACCGCCGCCTTCGCGTCGATGAGGTCGCCGACCCTGTCGGGCAACAGCCCGCCGATGTCCCCGACATCGCCCAGACCCGGAATCTCGAGGCCGCCACTCCCTCCGCCGCCGGGCAGATCGTCGAGCCCCAGTGAGCCCCCGTCGATGGTGATGACGTCGTGGCCCGCCCAGACCAGCCCGCCCAGCATCGCCACGAACAGCGCCACCACGGTTCCCGCGCGCGCGAGGAGTTCGGCCGGAGCGATCACAACTCCCGCCGTCCGCAAGGACCGCAGGAAGAACCAGGACAGCAGCAGCGCACCGGCCAGGCTGACCCCCAGTGGTGTGATCTCGATGGCGGTTTCCGCCTCCGCGCCCGACAGGCCGAACGCGGACACGTCGCCCGACGGCGTGACCGAACCACCCGCCCCCAGTGCCACAACGGCAGCGGTCATCGGTCCGAGCGAGCCCGCCGTGTCGGCCTCCAGCAGATGCAGGCCGAGCGCCGCCGTGCCCGCCATCCCGATCAACGCCCAGCTCACAGAGGCGATCGCGGACAGCAGCACGTCGCCCCACGGAACCTTTGTGCCGTGCTTCATCGTCTCGACACTCATGGACGCACTCATGCAGACCCCCCGATCCGCGGGCGCGGCGGGCGCCGCGCATGTCCCCCTCGCGTGGATTACCACTCTCCGGTCCGGTTTCAACCCCGTCAACGGAAACAGTCGAAGCGCGCGTGCGCGGTCTGCGCGAGGCCCGACTTTCGGTCACAGGGCCGAGCCTGAAATAGTTCCCGACGATGTTCGACATCCCTAGACTCCCTGTGTTGGGGGTAACTCGGGGGACTACTCAGTGGGGCATGGAGTGCCGGAACTCGTACTGGAATTGAATGGACGGACCTGGACGCTCGACCCGTCCAGGCAATACACCCTCGGACGTGATCCGCAGGGGGACATCGTGCTCGAGGACGCCAGGGTGTCCTGGCGTCACGCCACGCTCAGCTGGAGCGGCCGGAGTTGGGTCCTCGACGACCACGGCAGCACCAACGGCACGTTCGTGCAGGGCCAGCGGGTGCACCAGACGGAGATAGGCCCCGGCTCGGCCGTCCACCTCGGCAACGCGACCGACGGACCGCGCCTGAGCGTCTCCGGCAGCGCCGCCGTCGCGACGCCGCTGGCGCAGCCCCAGCAGCAGCCGTACGCGGCGCAGGGCGCGGGTCCCGGCTGGGCACAGCAGGCGCCGCCTCAGCAGCAGGCGCCGCCTCAGCAGCAGGCCCCGCCTCAGCAGCAGGCCCCGCAGGCGGGCTGGCAGCAGCCGCAGCAGGCCGCGCCGCACATCCCGCAGCAGCAGGGCCCCGGTGGTGGCGCGGGGGCGCCGCCGGTCTACGGCGACCGCAGTCCGACGACGTTCCACCAGTTCTCGCTCGGCCGCGTCATGCGCATCGGCCGTGCCCTGGAGAACGAGCTGGTCGTGTCGGACCTCCAGGTCTCCCGCCACCACGCCGAGTTCCACGCCACGCCCGACGGCCGCTTCGAGATCCGCGACCTGGGCTCGCACAACGGCACGTACGTCAACGGCCAGCCGATCGCCAAGGGCGGCTCCGCGCTGCTCGGCCCCCATGACATCGTCGGCGTCGGCCACTCCACGTTCCGCCTGGTCGGCGACCGGCTGGAGGAGTTCGTCGACACCGGTGAGGTGTCCTTCTCGGCCCGCCACCTGACCGTGACCGTCGACGGCGGCAAGCAGATCCTCAAGGACGTCTCCTTCGGCGTCCCGGAGAAGTCGCTGATCGCGGTCATCGGCCCGTCCGGTTCCGGCAAGTCGACGCTGCTCAAGGCGCTGACGGGCTACCGTCCCGCCAACCAGGGCGACGTCCTCTACGACAACCGCAACCTCTACAAGCAGTTCGCCGAGCTGCGCCAGCGCATCGGTCTGGTCCCGCAGGACGACATCCTGCACAAGGAGCTGACCGTCAAGAAGGCCCTCAAGTACGCGGCCAAGCTGCGCTTCCCGGCCGACACCACGGCCGCCGAGCGTGAGGCCCGCATAGACGAGGTGCTGCGCGAGCTGAAGCTGGACATCCACAAGGAGAAGAAGGTCACCTCCCTCTCCGGCGGCCAGCGCAAGCGCGTCTCCGTGGCCCTGGAGCTGCTCACCAAGCCGTCGCTGATCTTTCTGGACGAGCCGACCTCGGGCCTCGACCCGGGCATGGACCGCGACGTCATGCAGCTGCTGCGCGGCCTGGCCGACGACGGCCGCACCGTCCTCGTCGTCACCCACTCGGTGGCCGAGCTGGCGCTGTGCGACAAGCTGCTGGTGATGGCGCCGGGCGGTGCCGTGGCGTACTTCGGTCCGCCCGAGGAGGCACTGAACTTCTTCGGCTACGACACCTGGGCCGATGTCTTCTCCGCCTTCGAGAACTACCGCGACTACGACTGGGCGGGACGCTGGAAGGGCTCGCAGCACTACCAGATGTACGCCGCGGACATCGACGCGATTGCGCCGCAGTCCGTACAGATGCCTCCGATGCAGGCCATGAGGCCGCCGAAGCCGCAGGGCTGGATGTCCCAGTTCGTCACGCTGGTGCGCCGCTATGTCTCGGTGATCGCCTCGGACAAGGGCTTCCTGGCCCTGACCGTGATCCTGCCGGCCGTCATCGGCTCGGTGAGCCTGCTCATCGACCCGGACAGGGGCCTGCTGCCCAACGGGGTCAACCCGCAGAGCGGCCGGATCATCCCCAACGGCACGGCCAGCACCGTCCTGCTGCTGCTCGCCGTCGGCGCCTGCTTCTCGGGCGCGGCGAACTCCGTCCGTGAGCTGATCAAGGAACGGGTCATCTACGAGCGGGAGCGCGCGACCGGCCTGTCCCGCTCGGCGTACCTGATGTCCAAGGTGTTCGTGCTCGGTCTGATCACGGTGTTCCAGGGCCTGCTGGTCGGCGTCATCGGCTTCGCCAGCCGTGAGATCCCGAAGGAGGGCCTGGTCTTCGGAGGTTCCACGCTTCTGGAGCTCTCCCTGCCGATCATGGGGCTGGGGTTCACCTCGATGATGTTCGGCCTGGTCATCTCCTCGCTCGTGAAGACGGCCGAGAAAACCATGCCGCTGCTGGTCATGTTCGCCATCGTCCAGGTCGTGTTCACGGGCTGCCTGTTCGCCCTGAACGGCTCGATCGGCGTCAACCAGTTCTCGTACCTGATGCCGTCGCGCTGGGCCGTCGCCGGCGCGGGAGCCACGCTGGACTTCAACAAGATCAGCCCGCCCGAGGAGGGCGCCGGCAACGACCCGCTGTGGGAGCACAGCGTCGGCGCCTGGAGCCTCGACATGATCGCCCTGATCGCCCTCGGCGTGATCTGCGGCTTCTTCGTGGCCCGCTTCCTGCGCCGCCATGAGCCCGAGGTCATGCGCAAGTAGTCGCCTCCGGACGCCCCGAAGGGCGGCACCTCGTCAGGAGGGTGCCGCCCTTCGGCGTTCGTGTTCGCGTGAAGAGGTCCGCGCCGACCTCAGTACGCGCTGTTGACGTTGTCCATGGAGCCGTACCGGTCGGCCGCGTAGTTGCAGGCGGCGGTGATGTTGGCGACCGGGTCGTAGATGTTCCAGGACGTGCCGGGGACGTGGTAGGCCTTGAAGGTCGGCGGGATGACCTGCAGGAGGCCCTTGGACGGGATGCCGTTGATGGCGTTGATGTCCCAGTTGTTGATGGCGTTCGGGTTGCCCGAGGACTCCCGGATGATGTTGCGGTGGATGCCGTTGTAGGAGCCCGGGATGCCGTGCTTCTTCATGATGTCCAGGGACTCGCGGATCCAGCCGTCGAGGTTGTTGGCGTAGGTCTTCTTGGCGGCGGCCTTGAGCTTGGCTCGCTGCGCGGCCCGGCTGGCGGCCTCCTTCGCCTTGCGCGCCTGCTCGGCCTTCTTCGCGGCGGCAACCGCGGCGGCCCGCTTCTTGGCCGCGGCTTCGGCGGCGGCCTTCTTCTTCGCGGCGGCCGCGGCGGCGGCCTTCTTCTTGGCGGCGGCGTCGGCCTGCGCCTTCTGCTGGGCCTCGATGGCCTTGCCCTGAAGGCTGACACCGGCGAGCTGGTCGGCGACGTTCTTCAGCTGCTCGGAGCTGTAGGCCACCTTGGCCGAGGACACGGCCGCCTCGGACGTCGTCGTCTGCGCACTGCTCGGAACAGCGGTGAAGGCGACGGCGGCGGCGCCGAGGGCGGCGACCCCGGTGATCGCGATCTTGTGCGTCCTGGTCAGGGTGCTGATACGGCCGGGGATACGGGTGTTCTTGGGCATGGCAGACGGACCTCTTCGAATAGCGCGGAGGTCGCTCTTCGTCCGGTGCGGACACGGGTGCTTCCGGCACAAACGCCGCGGGCTGATCCGCGGCGCTGAGCGACGGCTGCAATTCTTAGCGGCCG
Organism: Streptomyces sp. NPDC040410; assembly: GCF_055595715.1. Lineage (NCBI taxonomy): Bacteria > Bacillati > Actinomycetota > Actinomycetes > Kitasatosporales > Streptomycetaceae > Streptomyces > Streptomyces sp. NPDC040410. Next base: position 11,609 of record NZ_JBVIVK010000015.1, on the reverse strand, counting down.
CAAAATCCTGTGGCAAAGGTGTGACGTACGATCCCGGGTAGTGGAGCCGCGAAGGGCAAAACGGGACAGACTAGAACGTCCGTCCCGCTCAAAAGGGAAATGTCCGTCTCCTACGGACCTTCGTACGTGACCTGCGCCCTATGTGCGGGCTCACACCGGTCACGCGGCAGTCTCACCAACAGTTGCTTGAGCAATGCGCTGTGTGAGCATCCTGCTTCGGAAGGATGAGATGCACGTCCCCGAACTCGTGCCACAGATAGAGCCCGCGCAGTGCCTCCTCGTAACCGCGATCGACCGCGGCCCGCCCCGCGACCGCCTCGAGCATCAGCAGATGCGAGGCCTCCGGCTCGTGCAGCCCGGTCAGCAGCCCGTCCACCACGCGCACACCCCGCTCGGGCGTGACGACGAGGTCGGTCCAGCCCCCGGCCGCCCGGACCACGCCGTCGCGCCCGGCCGCCGACTCCACGGCCCGCACGGCCGTCGTACCGACCGCCACGACCCTGCCGTCACCCGCCTTCACCGCGTTGATCAGCCTCGCCGACGCCTCCGGCACCGCGAAGCGCTCCGGATACGGCGGCTCATGGGCCTCCGCGGACGCCACCCCGGTGTGCAGTGTGATCGGCGCGAACCGGACACCCAGGCTCACCAGCTCCGCCACCAGCCGGGCGGTGAAGGGACGCGCTGCACTCGGCATCTCCGCACTGCCCGACCCGTCGGCGGACGGCAGCGCGAACACCGTCTGATACGCCGACAGCGGCTGGTCCCGCTTCGTGTAGGAGTAACGAATCGGCCGCCCGTACTCCCGCAGCATCCCGAGCACCCCGGCCCTCGACGCACGCGGCCGCCCGAGGACCTCGGGCCCCGACGCCCGCGCCCACCACAACCGCTCGGCCCCCGCGCTCACCGCCTCCTCCAGGACCAGCCGCACACCCCCGGGCAACCGCACCTTCGTCCCCGCGGGACCGCCCGCACTCGCGCGCGTGGTGCCCATCCCGTCGGGATCCCGCAGCTCGACCGCCCACCGCCCGTCGTCGCCCCGTGTGGAGAAGTGCACCACCACGCGCGTGTTCCCCGACCGCCCGTCCACGGCCGCGGCCAGCGTGGGAGACGTGTTGACGACCAACAGGTCCCCCGCCCGCAGCAGCCGGGGCAGCTCGGCGAACGCGTGGTGCGACACCTCGGTGCCCCGCGACACCAGCAGCCGTACGGCGTCCCGGTCGAGCCCGGCCCCGCGCTGCTCCGCCGGCACCCGGGCCGGCAGCCCCTCCGGAACCCGCACCGCCAGCGTCATCGCCCCTCCAGCAGGGAGGGAGCCCCGTAGCGACCACTCGCCGGCCGCTCGTCCAGCAGCTGCAGGAACGCCGGGACCGCACTCGCCGGCTCCGGCCGCGGATCGTCGTCGTCCGGTACGGCCGCCGCATACAGGTCGGTGGCCATGTCCCCGGGGTCGACCGCCCACACCCGCAGCTCCGGCTCCTCCTCGCCGAGGACCGCCGCCAGATGGTCGAGGGCCGCCTTCGACGCCCCGTAGCCGCCCCACGTCTCGTACGCCTCGGCAGCCGCGTCCGAGCTAACGGAGATCACCGCCCCCACCGCCGACGCGCGCAGCAGCGGCAGCGCCTCCTGGACCAGGCCCAGCGCGGCCACCACGTTCACCTCCAGCGCCCGCCGCAGCCCCTCCAGGGGCAGCTCCGCCAGGCGCACGAGCGGCTCGGCGCCCAGCGCGCTCGCGTTGTTCACCACCAGATCGACACCGCCGAGCTTCCAGGCCGCGGCGACCAGCTCGGTCCGGTGCCCGGCGTCCGTGACATCTCCGGGCAGGGCCTCCACACGTGTTCCGTGGAGGGCCACGGCCTTCGCCGCCTCCGTCAGTGCCGGGGCGCCCCGGGCGTCCAGCACCAGATCCCAGCCGTGCGCGGCCAGGGCCTCGGCGAGCGCCCGCCCCAGTCCCTTCGACGCCCCCGTGATGATCGCCACCGGCATGACCCACGTCCCCTCGTCGTCCGTCCTCGACGCCTGCTGATCGGCGTGGCCCCAACATAGGAACGGGACCGTCCGTGCCGCCTCGGACGCAGGCCCCAAAGCGGCGGGGCCCTTCGGCCTACGCCGACGAGCGGGGGACCTCGGCCCTAGGCCCTGTCGTCAGGTTCCCGCCTGCCCCGCGACGCCACGACAGGACCTAGGTGAGACCTAGGTCCCCAGACCCAGGCGGTGGCCGTCACCGGTCCGATCCCCGCTGTCACACCCCGCCGGTACGGTGAGGACATGAGTCAAGGCCACAGGTCCGGCCTCGCCGCGGTGAGTTCCGCGCTGCTGGCCATGAGCAGGCACCTAGAGGTGCGCGACGTCCTCAAGACGATCGTCGCCTCGGCCCGCGAACTGCTCGACGCCCAGTACGCCGCCCTCGGCGTCCCCGACGACCACGGGGGCTTCGCCCAGTTCGTGGTCGACGGCGTCAGCGACGCGCAGTGGAAGGCCATCGGCCCCCTCCCGCGCCAGCACGGCATCCTCGCCGCGATGCTGCACGAGGCGAGGCCCGAGCGCCTCGCCGACGTCCGCAAGGACCCCCGCTTCGAGGGCTGGCCCTCGGCGCACCCCGACATGTCGGACTTCCTCGGCCTGCCGATCCGCGACGGCGACGAGGTCATCGGAGCCCTGTTCCTGGCCAACAAGCTGTGTCCTGTGGGGGAACACCTCCCGCACACCCCGAGCCCCAAGCCGGAAGGCGGCTGCGGCTTCACCGAAGAGGACGAGGAACTGCTCTCGATCCTCGCCCAGCACGCGGCGATCGCACTCACCAACGCCCGCCTCTACGAACGCAGCCGCGAGCTGACCATCGCCGAGGAGCGCTCACGCCTCGCGCACGAGCTGCACGACGCGGTCAGCCAGAAGCTGTTCTCGCTGCGCCTCACCGCCCAGGCGGCCGCCGCCCTGGTGGACCGCGATCCCTCCCGCGCCAAGGGCGAGCTGCAGCAGGTGGCCGCGCTCGCCGCGGAGGCCACCGACGAGCTGCGCGCCGCCGTCGTGGAGCTGCGCCCCGCCGCCCTGGACGAGGACGGCCTCGTCGCCACCCTCCGCACCCAGATCCAGGTCCTCGACCGCGCCCACACCGCGCGCGTGACCTTCGCGAGCCGCGGCGTCAGGGCGCTGCCCGCCGCACAGGAGGAGGCCGTGCTGCGCGTCGCCCAAGAGGCCCTGCACAACGCACTGCGGCACTCCGGTGCCCAGCACGTCGACGTGATCCTGGACCGGCGCGGCGGCGGAGCCCTCCTGCGGGTGACGGACGACGGCAGCGGCTTCGACCCGCAGTCGACTCGCCGGGCGGGCCGCCACCTGGGCCTGGTCTCCATGCGGGACCGGGCGAGCGGGGCCGGCGGCCGGCTGACCGTGGAAGCGGCGCCCGGAAAGGGCACCACGATCGAGATGGAGGTCCCCGGTGGCTGACACAATCAAGGTGCTGCTCGTCGACGACCACCAGGTGGTCCGCCGGGGCCTGCGTACCTTCCTCGAAGTGCAGGACGACATCGAGGTCGTGGGCGAGGCGGCGGACGGCGCCGAAGGGGTCGCCCGCGTCGAGGAACTGAAGCCCGACGTCGTCCTCATGGACGTCAAGATGCCGGGCATGGACGGCGTCGACGCCTTGCGCAGACTGCGCGAACTGAACAACCCCGCACGCGTGTTGATCGTCACGAGCTTCACCGAGCAGCGCACAGTGGTCCCGGCCCTGCGCGCGGGCGCCGCCGGTTACGTGTACAAGGACGTCGACCCCGACGCGCTGGCCGGCGCCATCCGCTCCGTCCACGCGGGCCACATCCTGCTCCAACCCGAGGTCGCTGGCGCGCTGTTGTCCCAGGAGGAGACCAACTCCAGCCAGGGGAGAGGTGGTTCGCTCACAGAACGAGAGCGTGAAGTGCTCGGCCTGATAGCGGACGGCCGCTCCAACCGGGAGATCGCCCGCGCACTGGTGCTCTCAGAGAAGACCGTCAAGACGCACGTCTCGAACATTCTGATGAAACTCGACCTCGCGGACCGCACCCAGGCCGCCCTGTGGGCCGTACGCCATGGTGTGACCGGCTGACACGGATGGTTCCGCTCCGGGCTGAGATTCATACCGTCGTGGGAATGTCCCCCGAGTGGCGCATCCTTCGTGGATCTCCGCCGTTCTCCAGTGCGTGCTGCGGCGACTGCCGCGGCAATCGCTAGGAGGGCTCAGAAGTGAAGAAGCTGAAGAAGGTAGCGGCCGTGACGATGGTGGCCGGCGGGCTGGTCGCCGCCGGTGCCGGTATGGCCTCCGCCACCACCGGCGGTGCGTGGGCCGACGGTTCGGCCGCGGGCTCCCCGGGCATCGCCTCGGGCAACGTGGTCCAGGTCCCGGCGCACATCCCGGTGAACGTGGTCGGCAACACCGTGAACGTCATCGGTGCGCTGAACCCCGCCTTCGGCAACGTCGGTCTCAACCGCTGACTCCCGCCGCGGGCGGCAGTGACCTCCGGCCTCCCGGGCGCGCCCGGGAGGCCGGTCAGCTTGTCGCTCCAATGGCCCGAACGGGCCCTTGAGCGGGACTCTCCGTACCGTTCGCGCCTCTCCCGCGTTGATCAGCGCACGACCCGCGGCCGGGTCGGACACGCAAACGCAGGAGGAACGCTTCTTATGAACATCGCCAAGAAGGCCGCCATGGCCCTCACCATCGCCGGTATCGCCGCAGGCGCGTCCGCCGGTGCCGCCGCCGCCGACACGCTGGCCGACGGCTCGGCCGTGGGCTCCCCGGGCATCGCCTCGGGCAACACCGTGCAGGTCCCGGTTCACCTCCCGGTGAACGCCGTCGGCAACACGGCCAACGTGATCGGCCTCCTCAACCCGTCCTACGCCAACGAGGCCGTGAACGACTGAGGCCGTCTGATCACGACGAGGGGCCCCGCGAGTCAAGAACGACTCGCGGGGCCCCTCGTCGTAGCACCATCATCATTCCGGCCCGTCCGGCGTTCGAAAACGAGCCCGTCAGGCCGATGCGGGGCCCGCGGGGCAGCGCCCCTGCGACGCCCACACCAGCACCGGCCACCCCCGAAGCTCACCGAACCCCCCGCCCCCGCTCCTCCACAACGGAGTTGTACACCGCGACCTGCGCCCGCCGAGCCACCCGCTCGACCGGCCGCAGGGCCTCGGCCCGAGCCGCCACCTCGGAGGAGCTCACCGCACCCCCGTGCCCGTTCTCGTACGCGAGGGAAACCAGCAGCCCCACCCGCTGCGCCAGCTCCAGCACCCGCACCGCCCGCGGCGGATACCCCGGAGCCAACATCTCCCGCCCCCGCTCCGCCCGCGCCCGATACGCATCGATGGCCGCCTCCGCCACCGGCCCCGAGCCGGCCACGTCCAGCCGCGACAGCACCGCCGTCGCCTCTCTGAGCGCCTCCGCCAGCTCCCGCTCGGCCTCCCCGAGGGACGGCACATCGGCGGGCGGCGCATCCCGCACGGGCAGCACATGCCACACGACCTCGACATGGACATCGCCGTCGGGCCCTGCCTCGTACACCTCCGGAACCAGACCGAGCGGGGCGCCGTGACAGATCACGGCCTCCTCCGCGTCGAGCGCCCGCGCATTGAACTCCGGAGGCCCGCTCAGCCCCAGCGGATGCCCGGGCACGGGCAGCGCGACCCGCAGCCCGGTCACGCCGAGCGCCCGCAGCCGCCCCAGCGCGAGCGTGAGGCCGACGGGCGCCGACTCACCGGGCAGGCCCTCCACCCGGTGCACCGCGTCCTCGCCGACGATGGCGAGCACGGCGTCGTCCGGTGAGACAAATCCGGCCAACAGGGCATTTCCCCAAGCGGCAAGGAGTCCTGAACGAGGTTCCGAAAGCATGCCCCCACCCTAAGGACCGGACCGATGGAATGGAGCGGTCGACCGGTGGCGTAGATTTCCTTGAGGGCTGCGCCCACCGGCGCGGCGGACCGAGCCACAGGCGTACGCGACAGCCGAGACCGGCCACACTGCAAGGGGAGACAACGCGCTCATGAGCGATGTTCTGGAGCTTCAGGACGTATCCGTGGTCCGCGAGGGCCGGGCTCTGGTGGACCAGGTCTCCTGGTCGGTCAAGGAGGGCGAGCGCTGGGTCATCCTCGGCCCCAACGGCGCCGGCAAGACGACCCTCCTGAACGTCGCCTCCAGCTACCTCTACCCGAGCCAGGGCACCGCCACGGTCCTCGGCGAGACCCTAGGACAGCCCGGCACCGACGTCTTCGAGCTGCGCCCGCGCATCGGCATGGCCGGCATCGCCATGGCCGACAAGCTGCCCAAGCGCCAGACCGTCCTGGAGACCGTGCTGACCGCCGCGTACGGCATGACGGCCCACTGGCAGGAGGACTATGAGGAGATCGACGAGCAGCGCGCCCGCGCCTTCCTCGACCGCCTCGGCATGAGCGACTACCTGGACCGGAAGTTCGGCACCCTCTCCGAGGGCGAGCGCAAGCGCACCCTCATCGCCCGCGCCCTGATGACCGACCCCGAGCTGCTGCTCCTCGACGAGCCCGCCGCCGGCCTCGACCTCGGCGGCCGCGAGGACCTCGTACGCCGTCTCGGCCGCCTCGCCCGCGACCCGATCGCGCCTTCGATGATCATGGTCACGCATCACGTCGAGGAGATCGCCCCCGGCTTCACTCACGTCCTGATGATCCGCCAGGGCAAGGTCCTCGCCGCCGGCCCGCTGGAGCTCGAACTCACCTCCCGCAACCTCTCCCGCTGCTTCGGCCTCCCGCTTGTCGTCGAACAGGTCGGCGACCGCTGGACCGCGCAGGGCCTCCCGCTGTCCTGACCCTCCGAACCGCGGGAAGCCCCTTCTCACGCCCTCGGCGCCCTGTCGGAGGCAGGACCCGCAGTCCTACCATGACCATGTGAACGACATCGACGCATGGGTGTGGTGGCTCGTCGGCGCGGTCGCGCTCGGTATCCCGCTCGTGGTGACCGCGATGCCGGAGTTCGGCATGCTCGCCGTGGGCGCCGTCGCCGCCGCGGTCGTCGCCGGATTCGGCGGCGGATCCGTCGCTCAGGTGCTCGTCTTCGCCGTCGTCTCGGTCGCGCTCATCGCCGTCGTACGGCCCATCGCCGCCCGGCACCGCGCGCAGCGACCCCAACTCGCCACCGGTATCGACGCCTTGAAGGGCAAGCAGGCCGTCGTGCTGGAGCGAGTCGACGGCTCGGGCGGCCGGATCAAGCTCGCCGGGGAGGTCTGGTCGGCCCGCTCCCTCGACTCCGGCCGCGCCTACGAAGTGGGCCAGGAAGTGGACGTCGTGGACATCGAGGGGGCCACGGCGATCATCATGTGACCTTGCCGGAGGGGGCATTGACGTAACTGAACCGAACGCCCCACGAGGCATGCGACGGTCTGTCAGACTCGACCAGCAAGATCTTCAACAGGCATAAGATCTTCCGAAAGCGCCGAGGCGGAGAAAGGTACGGGGAGCCGACGATGGAACCGGTCATCATCGTCTTGATCATTCTGGTGGTGTTGGTCTTCATCGCCCTGATCAAGACGATCCAAGTCATTCCGCAGGCCAGCGCGGCCATCGTCGAGCGCTTCGGCCGCTACACGCGGACACTCAACGCGGGCCTCAACATCGTCGTCCCGTTCATCGACACCATCCGCAACCGCATCGACCTGCGCGAGCAGGTCGTGCCGTTCCCTCCGCAGCCGGTGATCACCCAGGACAACCTGGTCGTCAACATCGACACCGTCATCTACTACCAGGTGACCGACGCCCGGGCCGCGACGTACGAAGTCGCCAGCTACATCCAGGCGATCGAGCAGCTCACCGTCACGACGCTCCGCAACATCATCGGCGGCATGGACCTCGAGCGGACCCTCACCTCCCGCGAGGAGATCAACGCGGCCCTGCGCGGCGTCCTCGACGAGGCCACCGGCAAGTGGGGCATCCGCGTCAACCGCGTCGAGCTCAAGGCGATCGAACCGCCCACCTCCATCCAGGACTCGATGGAGAAGCAGATGCGCGCCGACCGTGACAAGCGCGCCGCGATCCTCACCGCCGAAGGTACGCGCCAGGCCGCGATCCTCACCGCAGAAGGTGAGAAGCAGTCCCAGATCCTGCGCGCCGAAGGTGAGGCCAAGGCCGCGGCACTGCGAGCAGAGGGCGAAGCCCAGGCCGTCCGCACGGTCTTCGAAGCGATCCACGCCGGCGACCCGGACCAGAAGCTTCTCTCCTACCAGTACCTCCAGATGCTCCCGAAGATCGCCGAAGGCGACGCCAACAAACTCTGGATCGTCCCCAGCGAAATCGGTGACGCCCTCAAGGGGTTGTCCGGCGCGATGGGCAACTTCGGCCCGATGGGCGGTGGTTCAAGCGGCGGAGGCGGCAACAACTCCGGCGGCACGGAACGCCGCGAGAAGCCGTCCATCGACTGACGAGACCGCGTTACGAGACTGGGGCCCCTCCGGACGGGAGGGGCCCCAGCTCTGTGTATGGGCGGGACAGGACCTAAGCAGCGGGCTGAGCCAGCCACTCCGGCAGCGCGTCGAAGTCCTCGTGCCCCAGCGACAGCAGCATCGCGTCCGCCGGAGTCGGCTCGAAGGGCAGCCGCAGCAACGGCATACCCGCCTGGTCCGGAGTCCGGTCCGCCTTACGGTGGTTGTCCTCCGCGCACGAGGCGACCGTGTTCAGCCACGAGTCCTGACCACCCTGCGCCCGCGGCACCACGTGGTCCACGGTCGTGGCCCGCCTGCCGCAGTAAGCGCACCTGTGCCGGTCCCGCACCAGAACACCCCGCCTCGACCACGGGGCTTGTCTTCGGAACGGCACCCTTACGTATCTGCACAGCCTGATCACCCGCGGCGCGGGTATGTCCACCTCGGCTCCGCGCATGCGCAGTTCGGGGTGGGCCTGCTCGACGACAGCCTTGTCCTGCAGCACCAGAACGACAGCTCGGTTCAACGTCACCGTCGACAGCGGCTCGAAGCTCGCATTCAGCACCAGCGTGTCCCGCATCCAGCCCACCTCCCATGTGCACCGGCCCACCCCCTGGCGGGCTTGGATCAACTCTGGCCGGGCACGCCGAGATGGACAACGCAATAAAAATGCCCGCCCCTGATCACTTCCAAGACCAGAGGCGGGCAAACGTTCCATGAACGTCAGTCTTCGGCGGGCACCTCGTACTCACCGATCAGCTGGGCGCGCGCCAGCGTGTGGAACCGCAGGTTGAAGCCCACGGCGGCCGGGCTGGCGTCCGAGTCCGGACCGAGCTTCTCCTGGTCCACGGCGTACACCGTGAACACATACCGGTGCGGCCCGTCCCCGGGCGGCGGCGCGGCACCGCCGAACTCCTTCGGCCCGTAGTCGTTGCGCGCCTGTACGGCACCCTCCGGCAGCCCCGCGAACCTGCCGCTGCCCGCACCCTCCGGCAGCTCGGTGACCGAGGCCGGAATGTCGAACACCACCCAGTGCCAGAATCCGCTGCCCGTCGGAGCATCGGGGTCGTAGCAGGTGACGGCGAAGCTCTTGGTCTCGGCCGGGAAGCCCTCCCACCGCAGCTGCGGAGAGGTGTTGCCGGCCGCGTGGACCTGAGCGTCCTTGAGCGTTCCGCCCTCCGTGACGTCCTCGCTCGTGACCGTGAACGACGGCACGGGCGGATGGAAGTCGTGGGGGAGCGGCCGCCTCTTGAGCTCGGTCACCTCGGTACCTCCTGAACGGTTCCTGGTATCAGTCGGTCCGAGCCTAGAACCAGTTGCGCTTGCTGCCGACCTCGGACAGCCACTGGTTGAGGTATGCGGTCCAGTCGGTCCCCTGGTAGTCCTGCAGACCGACCTGGAACGACCGGAACGTGTCACTGCCCTCGCTGAACAGACCCGGCTTCTTGTCCATCTCCAGGACGACGTCCATCCCGTGCCCGTCGGCCACGAAGCTCAGCTCGACCTGGTTCAGGCCCCGGTACTGCGACGGCGGGAAGAACTCGATCTCCTGGTAGAACGGCAGCTTCTGCCGGGTGCCCCGGATGTGACCGCGCTCCATGTCCGCGTTCTTGAAGCGGAAGCCCAGCTGGATGAAGGCGTCGAGGATCGCCTTCTGGGCGGGCAGCGGGTGCACGTTGATCGGGTCCAGGTCACCGGAGTCCACGGCACGGGCGATCTCCAGCTCCGTGGTCACCCCGATGTGCATCCCGCGCAGCGCCTGACCGTCGATCATCGTGATCGGCGTCTCCCACGGGATCTCCAGCCCGAACGGCACGGCGTGCACGGCACCCGCCTGCAGCTCGAAGGCCCCGCCGAGCCGCGACTTCGTGAACTCGATGTCCTGCTTGTACTCCTGGTCGCCGCTCTCGACCTCGACCTTGGCCTGGAGTCCGACCGAGAGCCCCTCGATCTCCTGGTTCACGGACCCGCCCTGAATACGCACCTCGCCCTGGACGACGCCGCCCGGCACGACGTTGACCTCGGTCAGCACCGTCTCGACCGAAGCCCCGCCGGCCCCCAGGCTCGCGAGCAGCTTCTTGAACGCCATGACACTCCCTCTTACGTGTGGGTCCTTGATCCCTTGAAACGCGATCCGGCCCTGGCTGGTTCCGTCCCCTCACCCTGGCAAGGCAAAGGCCCCTTGGCCACCCCGTGGCATCCACCCGTCTGCACTACCCTCGGACGGCATGATCGCGACCCCCGACCGTACGCCCCTCCCCAGAGAGTTCTTCGACCGGCCTGTACTGGAAGTGGCCCCCGACCTCCTCGGCCGCCTCCTGGTGCGCACCACCCCGGACGGGCCGATCACCCTGCGCCTGACGGAGGTCGAGGCGTACGACGGCCCGAACGACCCCGGCTCCCACGCCTATCGCGGCAGAACGGCCCGCAATGACGTGATGTTCGGTCCGCCCGGACATGTGTACGTCTACTTCACCTACGGCATGTGGCACTGCATGAACCTGGTCTGCGGTCCGGAGGGCACGGCGAGCGCGGTTCTGCTGCGCGCCGGCGAGATCGTCGAGGGTGCCGAGCTCGCTCGCAAACGTCGAATCTCGGCCCGATACGACAAGGAACTGGCCAAAGGGCCGGCCCGCCTGGCCACGGCCCTGGGCGTGGACCGGGCACTGGACGGCACGGACGCCTGCACCCCCGAGGAGAGCCCCTTGCGGATGCTCGCGGGCACGCCTGTCCCCTCGGACCAGGTACGCGAGGGCCCACGAACCGGAGTGGCCGGCGACGGTGGAGTCCATCCCTGGCGCTTCTGGGTCGCGAACGACCGTACGGTGAGCCCCTATCGGGCCCATGTGCCGAGGCGCCGCCGAAGTTGACGCGTCCTTGGAGGATGCGTAATGTAGCCCGAGCCGCTTGAACCGGGTACGGCGATCGCCAGCAGCCGGAAGCGGCCAAACCACTACCTACGGCTTCCCCTCCACAGGGGTGAATTCGGTGTGCTCGCATGCCAGAATTCGGATCTCGCGGACTCGATTATGAGTTGGCGAGGGAAATCGGCTAACGTAGTGAATGTCGAAAGGCCCCGCCGACCGGGAATCAGGCCCGAAAGGATCTGGTAGAGTCGGAAACGCAAGACCGAAGGGAAGCGCCCGGAGGAAAGCCTGAGAGTCTCTCGGGTGAGTACAAAGGAAGCGTCCGTTCCTT
>NZ_JBVIVK010000014.1:0-240732 GCF_055595715.1 Streptomyces sp. NPDC040410 | reverse complement strand
GACCACGGGGTGCGGATCTTCCGGGTGGACAATCCGCACACCAAGCCGGTGGTGTTCTGGGAGCGGGTGATCGCGGACATCAACCGCACCGACCCGGACGTGATCTTCCTGGCGGAGGCGTTCACCCGGCCGGCGATGATGCACACCCTGGCCCAGATCGGTTTCCAGCAGTCGTACACCTACTTCACCTGGCGCAACAGCAAGCCCGAGCTGACCGAGTACCTGACCGAGCTGACCGGGGAGGCGGCCGCCTACATGCGGCCCAACTTCTTCGTGAACACCCCCGACATCCTCCACGAGTTCCTGCAGCGCGGCGGCCGGCCCGCCTTCGAGGTGCGCGCGGTGCTGGCCGCCACCCTCTCCCCGGCCTGGGGCGTCTACAGCGGCTTCGAGCTGTGCGAGAACACCCCGCTGCGCGAGGGCGGCGAGGAGTACCTCGACTCGGAGAAGTACCAGCTCAAACCCCGCGACTGGGAGACCGCCGAACGCGAGGGAGGCACCCTCACCCCCCTCATCACCAAACTCAACACGAGCCGTCGGCGCCACCCCGCCCTGCAGAGGCTCAGGAACATCCGCTTCCACCACACCGACAACGACGCGCTGATCGCGTACAGCAAGCGCGAGGGCGCGGACACGGTCCTGGTGGTGGCCAACCTCGACCCGCACCACACCCAGGAGGGCACGGTCTCGTTGGACATGCCGCATCTCGGCCTGGACTGGCACGCATCCATGTCCGTGCACGACGAACTGACGGATGAGACCTACCGCTGGGGCAGGAACAACTACGTGCGGCTGGAGCCCGGCCGGGCACCCGCGCACCTGCTCCACGTCCAGGGATCGTCCGCCTCGCCGCAGACAGGAGGGTCACGAGCGTCATGACCGTCAACGAGCCCGTCCCGGACACCTTCGAGGACACCCCCGCCAAGGACCGGGACCCGGAGTGGTTCAAGCGCGCCGTCTTCTACGAGGTCCTCGTCCGCTCCTTCCAGGACAGCGACGGCGACGGTGTCGGCGACCTCAAGGGCCTGACCGCCAAGCTCGACTACCTGCAGTGGCTGGGCGTCGACTGTCTGTGGCTGCCGCCCTTCTTCAAGTCGCCCCTGCGCGACGGCGGCTACGACGTCTCCGACTACACGGCCGTCCTGCCGGAGTTCGGCGACCTGGCCGACTTCGTGGAGTTCGTCGACGCCGCACACCAGCGCGGCATGCGCGTGATCATCGACTTCGTCATGAACCACACCAGCGACCAGCACCCGTGGTTCCAGGAGTCGCGCAACGACCCCGACGGGCCCTACGGCGACTACTACATGTGGGCCGACGACGACAAGCAGTACGCCGACGCGCGGATCATCTTCGTCGACACCGAGGCGTCCAACTGGACCTTCGACCCGGTCCGCCAGCAGTACTTCTTCCACCGCTTCTTCTCCCACCAGCCCGACCTCAACTACGAGAGCCCGGCGGTGCAGGAGGAGATCCTGGCCGCCCTCCGCTTCTGGCTGGACCTGGGCATCGACGGCTTCCGGCTCGATGCCGTGCCCTACCTGTACGCGCAGGAGGGCACCAACTGCGAGAACCTGCCCGCCACACACGAGTTCCTGAAACGCGTACGCCGCGAGATCGACGCGATGTATCCGGACACGGTGCTGCTGGCGGAGGCGAACCAGTGGCCGGAGGACGTGGTCGACTACTTCGGCGACTACCGGGGCGGCGGCGACGAGTGCCACATGGCGTTCCACTTCCCCGTCATGCCGCGGATCTTCATGGCCGTGCGCCGCGAGTCCCGCTACCCGGTATCGGAGATCCTCGCCAAGACCCCGGCGATCCCCTCCAACTGCCAGTGGGGCATCTTCCTGCGCAACCACGACGAGCTGACCCTGGAGATGGTCACCGACGAGGAACGCGACTACATGTGGGCCGAGTACGCCAAGGACCCCCGCATGCGCGCCAACATCGGCATCCGCCGCCGCCTCGCCCCCCTCCTCGACAACGACGAGAACCAGATCGAGCTGTTCACCGCGCTGCTGCTGTCCCTGCCCGGCTCGCCGATCCTCTACTACGGCGACGAGATCGGCATGGGCGACAACATCTGGCTCGGCGACCGCGACGCCGTCCGCACACCGATGCAGTGGACGCCGGACCGCAACGCCGGCTTCTCGTCCTGTGACCCCGGCCGGCTCTACCTGCCGACCATCATGGACCCCGTCTACGGCTACCAGGTCACCAACGTCGAGGCGTCCATGTCGTCGCCCTCGTCGCTGCTGCACTGGACACGCCGCATGATCGAGATCCGCAAGCAGAACCACGCCTTCGGACTCGGCTCGTACACGGAACTCCAGTCCTCCAACCCGGCGGTGCTGGCATTCCTGCGCGAGTACGAGGACGATCTCGTCCTGTGTGTCAACAACTTCTCCCGGTTCGCCCAGCCCACCGAGCTCGATCTGCGGGCATACGACGGGCGGCACCCGGTCGAGCTCATCGGCGGGGTCCGCTTCCCGGCCATCGGTGAACTGCCCTACCTCCTGACCCTCGCGGGCCACGGCTTCTACTGGTTCCGGCTCTCCCGAGTCGCATCCCGCATCGGCCGACGTCATTGAGCGTGTGCCGAGGAAAGGACGCGTCACCATGCCGAAGACCGCATCGCTGCGCCCCAGAGTCAGGGTCGTCGCCGACCCCATGGCCTCGCTCGGCGGACTGCTGCGCGAGTGGCTGCCGCGGCAGCGCTGGTTCGCGGGCAAGGACCGGCCCGTCACGGAGCTCGGCCTGCTGTCCATGACCGAGCTGTACCCGGGCTGTCTGCATCTGCTGGTCCACGCCGGTCACACGGGGGTCCGGCCCCCCGGCGGCGGCCCCGCCGGCGACTGCTACCAGCTGCTGCTCGGTGTACGGGAGCACCTGTCGCCACGCCTGGCGCGGGCCCTCGTCGGGCGTCCGCAGGAGGGCCCGCTGGCCGGTCTGGCGGTCTACGACGCGCTGCAGGACCCCCGTTCGGCTCAACTGCTCCTGGACCGGCTGCGGCACCCCGGTACGGTGGGCCCGCTGTGCTTCGAGCGCGACCCGCACGTGCCGGTGCCCGGGGGTCTCGCGCCGCGTGTGCTGGACGCCGAACAGTCCAACTCCTCGCTGGTGTACGGCGACGAGTTCATCCTCAAGGTGTTCCGGCGCGTCCAGCCCGGCGTCAACCCCGATCTGGAGGTGCCGGAGGCTCTGGCCGGGCAGGGTTGCCGCCGGGTCCCCGCCCCCGTCGCCTGGTTCCGGACGGCCCACCCGCAGGAGGCGACCCTCGGCGTCCTGCAGCGCTACCTACCCGACGCGTCCGACGGCTGGACGCTGGCGCTGCGCGCACTCGGCACAGGGCACGACTTCACCCCGCAGGCACACGAGCTGGGGCAGGCGACGGCAGAGGTGCACCTCGCGCTGGCCTCGGCGTTCCCGGCCGGGGCCCGGGGCGAGAACGGCCTGACGGCGGCGGCGATGAGCGAGCGTCTGGACGCCGCCGCCCAGGCGGTGCCCGCCCTGCGGCCGTACGCGCCCGGGCTGCACTCCGCCTTCACCGCGCTCGCGGGCTGCGACCCCGGTCCGCCCGCCCAGCGCATCCACGGCGACCTGCACCTGGGGCAGGTCCTGCGGGCCGGCCGGGAGTGGTTCGTCATCGACTTCGAGGGCGAGCCGTCCAAGCCGCTGGCAGAACGGTGCAGCGCCCAGTCCCCGGTGCGTGACATCGCCGGCATGCTGCGCTCCTTCGACTACGCGGCCCGCCAGCGCCGCCCCTGGCGTCCCGAGTGGGCCCGCCGCTGCCGGGAGGCCTACTGCGCGGGCTACGCGTCCCGTGCCGGCTGGGATCCCCGTAAGAAGCACGGTCTGCTACGGGCCTACGAGACGGACCGGGCCGTGTACGAAGTCCTGTACGAGGCCCGGCACCGACCCGACTGGCTCCCCGTACCGATGGCGGCGATCGAGCGTCTCGCCGTGAGAGGAGACTGAAGCCGTGGCCCTGCGCGACACTTCGCTGCCCGAGCCCTCAGGTCCGCCTTCGTCCGGACCTCGTCCACGCGGGAGTGCCCCTCCCCTTGACCCGGCCGACCGTGCGCGGCTCCTGTCTGGCGCCCACCACGACCCGCACGCCCTGCTCGGCGCCCATCCGGTCCCCGGCGGGATCGCCTTCCGGGCCCTGCGCCCGTGGGCACGTGCCGTGAGCGTCGTGGTGCACGGGGAGCGCAGCGCGCTGGTCTCCGAAGGGGACGGTCTCTTCTCCGGCGTGCTGCCGCTCGACGCGGTCCCCGCGTACACGCTGGTGGTGGCGTATCCGGGCGGAGAGCACGAGGTGCACGACCCGTACCGCTTTCTGCCCGCCCTCGGTGAGCTCGACCTCCACCTGGTGAGCGAGGGCCGGCACGAGCAGCTGTGGAAGGCGCTCGGTGCCGAGCCGATGACCCACCAGGGCGTGACCGGCACCCGCTTCACGGTGTGGGCGCCCAACGCGCAGGGAGTCAGGGTCGCCGGGGACTTCACCTTCTGGGACGGGACGGCGTTCCCGATGCGGTCCCTCGGTTCGTCCGGCGTGTGGGAGCTGTTCCTGCCGGGCATCGGCGAGGGCGCCCGGTACAAGTTCGAGATCACCTCCCGCTACGGCGGCCGGTTCCTCAAGGCCGACCCGATGGCCCGCAGCACGGAGGAACCGCCCGCCACGGCGTCCGTCGTGACCGCCTCGCACCACGAGTGGGGGGACGCCGAGTGGCTGGCCCGGCGCGCGGACGTGCCGGTGCACGAGGCTCCGTTCTCGGTGTACGAGGTTCACCTCCCGTCCTGGCGGCCCGGTCTGACGTACCGGCAACTCGCCGAGCAGCTGCCCGCGTATGTGAAGGACCTCGGCTTCACCCACGTGGAGCTGATGCCGGTCGCCGAGCATCCCTTCGGCGGCTCCTGGGGCTACCAGGTCACCGGCTTCTACGCCCCGACCGCCCGCCTCGGCACCCCCGACGACTTCAGGTACCTGGTCGACGCCCTGCACCAGGCCGGTATCGGCGTGATCATGGACTGGGTGCCGGCCCACTTCCCGAAGGACGACTGGGCACTGGCCCGGTTCGACGGCGACCCGCTGTACGAGCCGGGGGACGCGCGCCGCGCCGAGCACCCCGACTGGGGCACGTACGAGTTCGACTTCGGGCGCATCGAGGTACGCAACTTCCTCGTGGCGAACGCCGTCTACTGGTGCGAGGAGTTCCACATCGACGGCCTTCGGGTGGACGCCGTCGCCTCGATGCTCTACCTCGACTACTCGCGTGACTCCGGCCAGTGGGCGCCCAATGTGTACGGCGGCCGCGAGGACCTGGACGCGGTGGCGTTCCTGCAGGAGATGAACGCGACCGTCTACCGGCGGGCGCCGGGCGTGGTGACGATCGCCGAGGAGTCCACCGCCTGGGACGGGGTGACGCGGCCCACGGACAGCGGCGGGCTCGGCTTCGGCCTGAAGTGGAACATGGGCTGGATGCACGACTCGCTGCAGTACATCAGCCATGAGCCGGTGCACCGCAAGTACCACCACCACGAGATGACGTTCTCGATGATCTACGCCTACAGCGAGAACTACGTGCTGCCGATCTCCCACGACGAGGTCGTCCACGGCAAACAGGCGCTGGTGTCGAAGATGCCCGGCGACTGGTGGCAGCGACGCGCCAACCACCGCGCGTATCTGGGGTTCATGTGGGCCCACCCCGGCAAACAGCTGCTGTTCATGGGCCAGGAGTTCGCCCAGGGCTCCGAGTGGTGCGAGGCGACCGGGCCCGACTGGTGGCTGCTCGACCCCGCGTACGGGGCGGAGGCCGACCACCGCGGGGTCAGGGACCTGGTCCGTGACCTCAACACCGTCTACCGCGGCACTCCGGCGCTGTGGCAGCGGGACTCCGACCCCGGCGGCTTCCAGTGGGTGGCCGGGGACGCCACCGAGGACAACGTCTTCGCCTTCCTCAGGTACGACGGCGAAGGCACCCCGCTGCTCGCGGTCTCCAACCTCTCCCCGGTCGTCCGCCACGACTACCGCCTGTGGGTCCCCGGCTCCGTCGTCGCCTGGTACGAAGCGCTCAACACCGACGCGGCACGCTACGGCGGCAGCGACATCACCCACCCCGACCCCGTCAAACCGGAGGACGACCACATCCGCCTGACCCTGCCCCCTCTCGCCACGGTCTGGCTGACACCGATGCCCCGGTGACGCCTGGCGGCGGCACCAGGTGTCCGCATGCCCTTCGAGGGGCAGTCGGAGACGTACGACCGGGCCATCCTCGTCGCCGCCGGCGGGGTCACAGAAGGGCTGCATCACGTGCGCACCGTCGGAGTGGAGGAGGAACTCCTCCTGGTCGATCCGGGGACCGGAGAGCCGCAGGCGCTGTCCTCCGCAGTGCTCGCACGTGCCGCCCAGGACGGAGCGGACCAGGCCGTCTTCGAGAAGGAACTGCACAACCAGATGCTCGAGTTCGCGACTCACCCGCAGTCGGGCATGAGTGAGCTGCGCGCGGAGATCGTCCGCTGCCGCAAGGAGGCCGCACGGCACGCCGGGGAGATCGGCTGCACCGTCGCCGCGCTCGCCACCTCGCCACTGCCCGTCAGCCCCTCCGTCGGCGTGGGCCGCCGCTACCAGTGGATGGAGGAGCAGTACGGCATAGCCACGCAGGAACAGCTCGTCCTCGGCTGTCACGTCCATGTGTCCGTCGAGTCCGACGAGGAGGGCGTCGCCGTTCTCGACCGGATCGAGCCGTGGCTGTCCGTGCTGTCCGCGCTGAGCGCCAATTCCCCCTACTGGCAGGGCAAGGACACCAGTTACAGCAGCTACCGCAGCCGGGTGTGGCAGAGGTGGCCGTCGGCAGGTCCGACCGAGCCCTTCCGGTCGGCCGAGCGCTACCACCGGCGGGTCGCGGGCATGGTGGCCACCGGCGTGATCCTCGACGAGGGGATGATCTACTTCGACGCCCGGCTGTCCCGGCGGTACCCGACGGTGGAGATCCGTGTCGCGGACGTCTGTTTGCACGCGGACACCGCCGTACTCGTCGCCACCCTGGCACGGGGCCTGGTCGAGACCGCGGCGCGCGAGTGGCGGGCGGGCGTGCGGCCCCTGGAGCACAGCGTGAGTCTGCTGCGGCTGGCCGCCTGGCGGGCCGCCCGCTTCGGTCTGACCGAGGAACTGCTCCACCCCGCGACCATGCGGCGCATGCCGGCGGAGATCGTGGTGCGCGCCCTGCTGGACCACGTCGGGGAGGCCCTCGCCGAGAGCGGCGATCTCGACCGTGCCCAGGAGGCCTTCGCAGAGCTGCTGCGCCGCGGCAACGGCGCGCGTGTGCAGCGCGAGCTGATGGAGCGCACCGGCAGTCTGCGCGACGTCGTCACCGAGTGCGTGCGCCAGACGCAGGCGTGAGATGCTCCGCGCACCAACAGCACGGGGCACCTCACCAGGGCGCGCGTTCCCGGGTCCCCCGAAGGCCTCGCGATCATCAAGGACCGGACACTACTTCTCCGTTCCTGGCACCGACCGGTCTCTCCTGGGCTAGATTCGGGCACCGCCGATAACCGTACTCATCGGCCGCGTCACACCCCGTACTCGTCAGGAGCAGCGCATGCGCGACTTCGCCCTCGCTCCCCCGACCGCCCCGCACCTGACCGGCGGGCTCGCCGACAGCCTCTTCGAGACGGCGGCCCTCGACCCCACCCGCCCGTTGCTCGCGCACCGCCCCGAGGGCTCCTCCGCCGCCTGGGAGGAGATCACCGCCGTAGAACTGCGGGACGAAGTGGTGGATCTCGCCAAGGGGCTGATCGCGTCGGGAATCTCACCGGGCAGCCGCGTGGCCATCATGGCGCGGACCCGTTACGAGTGGACGGTGCTCAGCTACGCCCTGTGGGCGGTCGGCGCCGAGGTCGTCCCGGTCCATCCGACGTCCTCGCGCGACCAGGTCGAGTGGATCCTGCGGGACGCCGGCTGTGTCGCCGTGGTCGTAGAGGACGAGCAGGCGGTCATGACCGTCGGCTCCGTGTGCGCCACGCTGTCGCGGCTGTGCCATGTCTGGCAACTGGACGCGGGGTCGCTCGACCAGCTGGTGGAGCGGGGCCGGTTCATCCCGCTCACCACGGTCGACTCGCTGCGCCGCATCGTGCTGCCGGACTCCACCGCGGTCGTCGCCTACACCTCCGGCACCTCGGGGCACCCCCTGGGGTGCGCGCTGAGCCACCGCGGTCTGGCGAGTCCCTGCGACACGCTGATCGAGGGCTGGGGCCACACGGCGGCGCCGCCGGGCCAACAGGGCTCGGTCCTCGCCTTCCTGCCCTTCTCCCACGTCTACGGACTCATGATCCAGGGCCTGTGCATGCGCGCCGGTCTGCTCATGGCCCACGAACCCGACCTGAGCGAGAAGGCACTGTCGTCGGCCCTGCGCTCGTTCCGCCCCACTTACTTCTACGCCGTACCGTCGGTCTTCGAGAAGATCTACAAGAACTTCCTGCGGACCGCCCAGCAGACCGGCCGCGGCGCACTGTTCGAGCGGGCCGCCGAGACGGCGCGGGACTTCGCCGCGGCCACCGAGCGGCAGCGGCTGGGCCTGGGACCGGGGCCCGGTCTCGATCTACGGCTGCAGCACGCGCTGTACGAGCGGACGGTGTACCGCAGACTGCGCGGCGCGCTGGGCGGCAGAGCACGCCGTGCCACGTCAGGCGGCTCACCCCTCAGCCGCGACCTGTCCCTCTTCTACGAGGGCATCGGCATCTATGTGCACGACGGATACGGGCTGACCGAGACCTGCGGCGGAGTCACCATGCAGCCGCTGGGCCGGGAGAAGTCCGGGACCGTCGGGCAGGCCCTGCCGGGCACGGAGATCCAGGTGGCCGACGACGGGGAGATCCTGGTGCGCGGGCCGTCGGTGTTCCAGGGCTACATCAACGACGACGCGGGGACTCGGGCCGCCCTGCACGGCGGCTGGCTGGCCACCGGTGACATCGGGCGGCTGGACTCCGAGGGGTATCTGACGATCACCGGCCGCAAGAAGGAGATCATCATCACCAGCAGCGGCAAGAGCGTGGCCCCGGCCGCACTGGAACAGCGGCTGCGGATGCATCCGCTGGTGCACCAGGCGGTGGTGGTGGGCGACAACCGGCCCTGCGTGGGCGCGCTGATCACCCTGGATCCGGAGTTCCTGGCGCACTGGCGCCGGTCCCTGGCGGCGCAGAGCGACGCCTCCGCGCGGGAGGCGCGGGAGGAGAACGCGCTGCGGGAGGAGATCGCGCGCGCCGTGGCCGCTGCCAACAGTGCCGTGTCGCGCTCGGAGTCCATCCGCGTGTTCCGTGTGCTTCCCGAACCGTTCGGTCTGTCCAACGGGTTGCTCACGCCCTCGATGAAGCTGCGCCGGGACGCCATAGCGCAGCACTACGCGTTCGAGATCGACGCGATGTACCACGCCCGCTCCCGCCCCCCGCGCCAGCACGAGCCGGACGAGCTGTCGAACTGGGACGACTGCGACAACGTGTTCCGGTGAGTGCTGGAACTCAGCGCCTGCGCCCACGGACGGTCCGGGCGCCGCTCACTTCCGCGAGGTGCAGGGCCGGCACGGCCCACGAAACCCCCTCCGGTCGCTTCGCTTGCGGGATCCGTCTGCCCCGGATCGGGCCGCGCAGGCGCGTAGGCTCCGTGGGCCTGGGAACTCGTCAACCGTAGAGACACAGGAGAAGGGACGACAGCCCTGCTGAGGCCGGGCCGGGAAGGCACGATGGCAACCGAGCCGCACTGGGACGACACACTGGCTTCCGAGGAGATCCCGATGCGCACCACGCGCTTCGCGGGTGAGCTGTGCAATGTGACGGGTGCGCGGCTTGAGGCGGAGAGTTTTCTCCGTGATCTCGCGCACGCCGCACCGCCGGCCACCCCCGAGTACTGGGACGACATCCTCCTGGTGGTCACAGAGCTTGCCGCGAACGCGGTGCAGTACGCCCCGGGGCCCTTCGAGCTGCGCATGCGCCGGACGTTCGACGGCGTCCACGTCGTCATGCACGACACCAGCACCACGCCGCCGGCGCCCCGCCCCTTCCACCCCAGCCAGGGTGGCGGCGGCATCGGCTGGCATCTGATCCACACACTGTGCGACCAGGTCAGCGTCGTCACGAACGACAGCGGCAAGGACATCCACGTCTTCCTGCCCTGGTGAGTCCAGCCCCCTGCCGCATCCCGCCCGTGTCGTGCACGACCGACCGCGCGCGTGGGCGCGTGCCACGGACGTGCTGTCAACGCTGGGCACCGTCGGTGTCCGGGCGGGAGCGCGGGCCCGCCCCTCTCACCCTTCCGTCACCTCGAACTGCCCTTCCGTGCGCCCCTGATCACATGGCGGTCGCCTCGCGCGGCGGCAGTCGCCGGTAGTAGTCCCCGACACTCGCCAGATAGGACCGGTCCATGGTCTCGCTGTCCGTGCGGAAGCGGGGCGCCGTCTTCACCTCTCCTCTGGTGCACGCCAGGGTTATCTTCCGGCCCTCGGCGTCGATGCCCGTGACGACACCGACCGGGACCAGAACGCTCCGGCCGAAGACCCACACGCCCGTGTCGACGACCAGGTGCCGCATTCCGAAGTGGTCGGCCTGCCGGTCCACATGGCCGATGACACCGTCGGTCGCGGCCACGGTGCAGCCCGTCAGGTCCTGCCCCTCCACGTGACCACTGTCCGAGGCGTACGACCAGATTCTGTCAAGCGTCACGCTGCTCCTCCCTCCCGGTGTTCCACAGCAGCGATTACCCGCCTCCCGCACCCGCATTCGGGGCGGCTCGACGCCAGTCGTGTCCGCCAGGACGAAGGATCTTCTCGGATGGCACGCATGACGCGCCTGTTCGGGGGTAATCGCGGGGGCGCGGTGCCAGGAGCCGGGCCCGCAGGCGACAGGAGGGACCGATGAGAGCTTGATCACGGATCACTGCCGGAAGCGGTGTGCATCGAAGTCGCTCACAGGGGTAACCAGCCCTGGCCGTCAGCACTTGTGGGAGGTACGCGTGTCCAATGCCCAGAACCCTTTGTCCGTCGAGGTCGCCCTGCCCCGGGAGGACGTGGCCCTGGTCACGGTGGAGGGCTATTTGGACGTCGACACGGCGACCGAGTTCCAGCACCACCTGGCCAACCAGCTCCACCACGGCCGACGGCACTTCCTGCTCGATCTGTCCGCCGTCCCCTTCATGGACTCGTCGGGCATGAACATCATCCTCCGGGTCTACCAGGAGGCCCGCGGTATCCCGGGCAGCGTGCACATCATCGCCCCCACACCGGCCGTGCGCCGGATCCTCGAGCTCACGGGCGTGAGCATCACCGTCCCGGTGTCGGAGAGCGTCGACGACGCGCTCGAACTCGTCGCCAGGCAGCCGGAATCCGCCGAGCCGCGGGAAGTCTGACCCAAGCGCGGTTCCCGGCGGCCCGTGGCGGCGACCCGTCGCTCCACAAGGGCGGCCCGCCGGTGCCGTCACCGCAGTACAAGGAATGGTGTGACCGACATCGTGAGAAGACTCTCCGCCGCAGAGCGCGCCCTGCGCCCGGCGGCACCGGATCAGTTGCCGGCCGCGGTCCGCGAAGTGCTGTTCAGTCAGTACGCGGCCGAGGCGGGCTCGGTGGAACGCAATGCGAACGAGGAGTGAGCAGGTGCCGGAGCACGAAGTGACAGGACAGCACGGGGCGCCTGCACGGGAGATCCGGGGGTTTCTGCACCGCCGCCGGGAGCAGATCGCCCAACGGTGGGCCGACGAGCCCCTGTTCCGCTCCGTGTTCACCGTCTCGCGGGACGAGGCGGTGGAAGCCGGCAAGGTCGTCATCGACGCACTGGCCCAAGTGGCCGACGAGGACCGGGTGCAGGACCCGGATGCCTCCGGATTCACCGTGGTGCGGGAACAGTTGGCACGGATGGGCACGGCCCGCGCCCGCGCGGGCTTCACCACCGCGCAGATCTCGAACGACGTGGACGCGCTGCGCCCGCCCGTCCTGAACCTGCTGGCCGCCGATCTGCCGAACGCGTCGGCCGAGGAGCTCAGGGAGTGCACGACGGCCCTGACCGTGCTGATGGGGACCCTGCGGCTGGTCGTTCTGGACACCGCGCTGAGCGAGGGACACGCCCTCATCGAGCGGCAGCGGCTGCAGTTGCTGGAGGTGGCCACCCCGGTCATCAAGCTCTGGGACGGAATCGTGGCCGTCCCGCTGATCGGGACGCTCGACAGCGCCCGCAGCCAGGTCGTGATGGAGACGCTCCTGGAGGCCGTCGTCGACCAGCACGCCCGCTTCGCCATCCTCGACATCACGGGGGTGCCGACGGTCGACTCCCTGGTCGCCCAGCACCTGATGAAGACCGTCGCCGCCGCGCGTCTGATGGGCGCGGAGTGCGTCGTCTCCGGCATCCGTCCGGCCATCGCGCAGACCATCGTCCACCTCGGCCTCGACCTGGGAACCGTCGTCACCCGATCGAGCCTGGCCGACGCCCTGGCCTACGCGCTGCACGAGCTGGGCGCGGACATCGTGACCGCGGCGCCCGGCGGCTCGGGTCCGCGGTGAACAACGGCTTCTCCCGCCCCGCCGCGGGGCACGTGCCCGTCCTCAGGCTCGGCGACGTCCTCCTGGTCACCCTTCAGGGGGATCTGTACGACAGCACGGCACAGCAACTCCAGCAGGACATCAGCGAGTCCATCGCGGGCAACGGGGTCACCGGCGTGGTCATCGACATCTCCGGTGTCGATGTCGTCGACTCCTTCCTCGGGCGCGTACTGGCCGAGATCGCCGCCCAGTCGAGTCTCCTCGCGGCGCGGACCGTGGTGGCCGGGATGCGGCCCGCGGTCGCCATCACGCTGGTGGAACTGGGCCTGACGCTGCCGGGCCTGCGCACCGCGCTCAGCGCCGAGGCTGCCATGGACCTGGTCACGCAGCACGTCCCGACGTCCCGCCCAGGCGGCCTGCGCCAGGAGAGTCCGTGATGCACACAGCCTCGGGCGTCGAGGCCTCCTGCCTGCCGATCCGTTCGGACATGGATCTGGTGTGGGTGCGGCAGCACGTGCGGCAGGCGGCCGCCCGGCTCGGCTTCGGCCTGGTGGAGCAGACGAAGCTGGTCACCGCGGCCAGCGAGCTGGCCCGCAACACCCTCGTGCACGGCGGCGGCGGTCAGGTGGAGACATCGGGCGTGCACAACGGGCGCGCGCAGGGACTGCGGCTGGCCTTCAGCGACGAGGGACCCGGCATCGCGGACCTGGACCGGGCGCTCAGCGACGGCTACACCTCCGGCGACGGGCTGGGAATGGGCCTGGGCGGCGCACGGCGTCTGGTGCACGAGTTCGCGATCGACACCACGCCCGGATCCGGAACGACCGTCACGGTGGTCTCCTGGGCGGCTGTGCCGCCGCGTCCACGCGAGGAGCGCTGATGCCACGCCTCTGGGACGTTCCCGTCCACGACTCGACCCGGGTGCGCGACGCCAGGGTGGCGGCGGAGAGTGCGGCCGCCCTGGCCGGGCTCGGCGAGCCACGCACCGCGGCGGCCGCACTGGTCGCGACGGAGCTGGCCACGAATCTGCTCAAGCACGCCGGAGGCGGCCAGGTCCTCATCGACGCCGTGGCGCCGCCGGTGCCCGGCCCAGGCCGGGACACGGCGGCGTGTGTGCAGATCGCCGCGATCGACCACGGCCCGGGCATGGCCGACGTCGCCGCCGCGCTGCGCGACGGCTTCTCCACGGCGCGCTCCCTCGGCGCGGGCCTGGGCACCTGTCGGCGGGTCGCCGACGACTTCGGTCTGCACAGCACGCCCGGCCGCGGGACGGTGGCGCTCGCCCGGATCGGCGGTGCCGTCCGCCCCGGCACTTCGGCACGGGCCGCCGCGGTGCGAGCCGGCGGGGTCAACGTCCCCTACGCCGGGGCGGAGTACTCGGGTGACGCATGGGCCTGGGTACGGGCGGACGACCGCCTGACCCTGATGCTGGCCGACGGGCTCGGGCACGGTCCGGAGGCGGCCCGCGCGTCGACCGCGGCGGTGGAGGCGCTGCGCCGCTCGGCCCACCGCACGCCCGCCGAGGCCCTGCGGCACCTGGATGAGGCGCTCAAGGGCACCAGGGGCGCGGCCGTCGCCCTGGCCCAGATCGAGACCCGCACCGGCCTGCTGCGGTTCGCCGGCATCGGGAACATAGGAGCCCGGCTGTGCGAGGGCGGCAGCTGGCGTTCCCTGCTGTCCCGGCCCGGCATCGTCGGCGTCCACCGTCCCGCGACCCTGCGCGAGGACCAGGCGCGCTGGGCGGCCGACAGGCTGCTGGTGCTGCACAGCGACGGCCTCCCCAGCCGCTGGACGCCGCCGTCCGACGCAGGTCTGCTGGCGGCCGACCCGGCCGTGATCGCCGCCGTGACGGTACGTGACGCCAGCAGCTCGGCCCGCCCGGTGCGGGACGACACCGCCGTGGCCGTGCTGGCCCCGACCCCGACGGACCGGCCATGACACGCAGCTGGCGGATCACCACCGCCACCGACGCGGCACGGGCCCGCATCGCCGTCGCTCGGCTGGCCGCCGCGTTCGGTGTGCCCGCTCTCGACCGCACCCGGCTGACAACCGCGCTCAGCGCGCATCTGCGGCAGTGCCTCACCAAGGGCGGCACCTGGCTGCTCTCCCTGCACACGACCGCGGCGGCCGCCGGGCAACGTCTTCTGCACCTCCTGGTGACCCCTGCGGCCGGCGGGGGCGCGGCCGGCGCACCGCCGTGGCGGACCGCGGTCGGCTGCCCCGACGCGGCGGCCACCGCGCTCGACGACGTGGTGGCGGAGGACCCCGATGTTCTGGCGGAGGCCCTGCTGGGCGCCGACGAGGACACCGCCCTGGTGCTGGAGAAGCTCACCGAACAGGAGGAGTTGGTCGCCTTCCACCGGGAGGAGCTGCACCAGACGAACCAGGGCGTGCTGGCGCTGCACGCCGACCTGGACGCGGCCGGGCGGGCGCAGCGGGAGGCGTTCGCCGCGGAGCGCGAGGCGCGCAAGGAGGCCGAGAGCGCCCGTCGGCGGCTGACGTTCCTCGCGGACGCGAGCGCCGTGCTCACGGCATCGCTCGATCGCGACGAGATCGTGCGCCGGCTGCCGGAGCTGCTCGTGCCCGAGTACGCACGCGGCGTCGACGTCTGGCTGTTCGACGGCGAGGACGACAGACAGCGCCCGGGTCCCCGCCCGGCCGCCGCCGTGGTCGCGGCACGCACCGGGCGCCCGCAGTACGCCGCCGGCCATCCCGGCGGCCTGCCGGGCGTGGACGACCAGCCGCCGTCGGCGCTCGATCCGGCCCGGCCCTTGTTGTGCGTGCCGCTGCTCACCCGGCGCGCACCGCTGGGCGTGCTGACCCTGTCACCGCCCGGCGACCGCTGGGACCCGGACGACGCCGTCATGCTCGTCGAGCTCACCCGGCGGGCCAGCATCGCGATCGACAACGCCAGGCGCTTCGAACACAACCGGGACATCGCCGAGACCCTGCAACGCGCCCTCCTGACGGAGCTGCCCAGCACTCCGGGCCTGTGTCTGGCCGCCCGCTATCTGCCGGCCACGCACGGGCTCAACATCGGCGGCGACTGGTACGACGCCTTCCGGCAGCCCGACGGCAGCCTGATCACCGTCATCGGCGACGTCACCGGGCACGGTCTGCACGCGGCCGTGATGATGAGTCAGCTGCGCACCGCTTTGCGGGCGTACGCGGTCGACGGCGGCAGCCCTGGCCGGCTGCTGACCCGGCTGCACGTGTTCCTGCACCATCTGCAGCCCGATCTGTACGCCACCGCTGTCATCGCCCGCTTCCACCCCGAGGACTCCACCCTGACCTGGGCCGCCGCCGGCCATCCGCCTCCTGTGCTGCGCACCCCCGACGGACAGGTGCGCACGCTCGACGCCAAGCCCGGCGCCATGCTCGGCATCCCGCTGCGGCAGGAGATCGCCGACCACACCGTGCGCCTGTCCCCCGGTTCGACGCTGGCGCTGTACACCGACGGCCTGGTCGAGCGGCGTGCGCAGGGCATAGACCCGGGCATCGGGCGCCTGGCGGCAGCGCTCGGATCGTTCCGCTCGGCGGACCTGGACGAGGACCTCGACGGCTCGGCGGACAGACTCCTCAACCCCCTGCTCAGCGACTCCGAGCGCGACGACGACGTGTGCCTGCTGCTGTGCCACCTCCACGGCGGGGCGGCCCGGACGGCGTTGTCGTAGAAGCGCGGAGTTGCCCGCGGCGGAGTAATCGCGTCCGCCCCGGTGCGGAACCGCGGCTCGGCGGGCATGGTGGTCCTCGACGCGTTCGTCTGCGTGTCGCACCGCGCAGGCGGGACGGCCGGCGGCGTGGTGGGATCGATGAGGTGCGAACGAGCGATCCCCGGGCAGGCGAACGGCGTCAGAGGCAGACCGCCTGGAGCCGCAGAAAGGGATGAACAACGTGACACGACCCAGGATCCTGGTGGTTGGCGCAGGCTTCTCCGGAGTGGAGTGCGTTCGCCGGCTGGAACGCAAACTCTCCCCGGACGAGGCAGACGTCACGCTGGTGACGCCGTTCGCCTACCAGCTCTACCTGCCGCTGCTGCCGCAGGTCGCCTCCGGCGTGCTGACGCCGCAGTCGATCGCCGTCTCCCTGCGCCGCAGCAAGAAGTACCGCACCCGCATCATTCCGGGCGGTGCCATCGGAGTGGACCTGAAGGCCAAGGTCTGCGTCATACGCACGATCACCGACGAGATCGTCGACGAGCCCTACGACTACATCGTGCTGGCCCCCGGAAGCATCACCCGCACCTTCGACATCCCGGGGCTCACGGACCACGCGTTCGGCATGAAGACGCTCGCCGAGGCCGCCTACATCCGCGACCATGTCATCTCGCAGCTCGACCTCGCCGACGCCAGCCAGGACCCTGTGGAGCGCGCCTCACGCCTGCAGTTCGTGGTGGTCGGCGGCGGCTACGCGGGTACGGAGACCGCCGCCTGCCTGCAGCGCCTCACACACGCCGCCGTCAAGCGCTACCCACGCCTGGACCCGGGTCTGATCAAGTGGCACCTGATCGACATCGCCCCGAAGCTGATGCCCGAGCTGGGTGACAAGCTCGGCCGCAGCGCACAGGAGATCCTGCGCAGGCGCGGCATCGAGATCTCGCTCGGCGTCTCCATCGCGAAGGCGGGCCCGGAGGAGGTCACCTTCACCGACGGGCGGGCGGTGCCGACCCGCACCCTGATCTGGACCGCCGGGGTCGTCGCGAGTCCGCTCATCGCCACGCTCGGCGCGGAGACGGTGCGGGGCCGGCTCGCGGTGAACGCCGAGATGAACCTGCCGGGTCACGACGGCGTCTTCGCCCTCGGCGACGCCGCGGCGGTGCCGGACGAGGCCAAGGGCGAGGACGGCGCGGTCTGCCCGCCCACCGCACAGCACGCCATGCGCCAGGGCCGGCACGTCGCCGACAACGTCATCGCGACCCTGCGGAACCAGCCGCCGACTCCGTACGTGCACAAGGACCTCGGCCTCGTCGTCGACCTCGGCGGCAAGGACGCCGTCTCCAAGCCGCTCGGCATCGAGCTGCGCGGCCTGCCGGCCCAGGCCGTGGCCCGCGGCTATCACTGGTCGGCGCTGCGCACCAACGTCGCCAAGACACGAGTGCTGACGAACTGGGTGCTCAACGCGATCGCGGGGGACGATTTCGTCCGCACCGGTTTCCAGGCCCGCAAGGCCGCGAAGCTGAAGGACTTCGAGTACACCGACTCGTACCTGACGCCGGAACAGGTGCGGGCGCACGTCGAAGAGACCCGTTCCAAGGAGACGTGACGCCGCCCCCTCCCCGCCCTGACGCAGTTCACTCCTGACCGCAGACCGGTTTCCGCCCGATCGCCGAGCACACCCTCGCCGGGGCCGGGAACGGGTGATCCGGGCCCACCGTGCCATGCTGAAACCGGGATCATGACGTGAAGCGGGAGTGAGTGCGGCGCCGTGGACGCAGCGGGACATTCGGTCCGGGCACGGATGCGGGACGCCGTCGCGGCGTCCGATCCGGGACTGCTGCGGCTGACCGCCGGCCTGCGGACCGTGACCGCCATCGTCCTCACCCTGACCGTGCTCACTCTGCTGCGGGCCGACGTCCACCATCTGGTGGCGGGCGCCATCGCGGCGATGGTCGCCACCTTCGCCATCCGCGAGAAGCAGCGGTCCCGGCAGGCCGTCACGCTCGCGCTGGGACTGCCGGTGGCGCTCGCCTCGGTGGCGCTGGGCGCGCTCCTCAGCCCGCACGGCGTGGCCAGTGGCCTGTTCTTCATCGCCCTGATCTTCTGCGCCGTCTACGGCCGCCGGTTCGGCGACCGCGGCACGACGCTCGGTCTGATCGGCTTCCAGAGCTACTTCCTGTCGCTGTTCGTCGGCGCCACCGTGTCCGGCCTGCCCCGGCTGTACGGCGCCATCGGCGTGGCCTTCCTCAGCAGCGCGGTGGCCCGCTTCGCGCTCGTGCCCGAGACGCCCGCGGGCATCCTCGACCGGCTGCGCGAGGCCTTCCGGGCCCGGCTGGCACAGCTGGTGTCCGCTCAGCTCGAACTGCTGGACGCAGGGCCGGACGAGGTGGACAAGGCACTGGAGAACGTACGGGACGGCACCGCCCGGCTGCACGAGTCGGCCCTGATGATCCAGGGCCGGCTGGAGGAGGGGACATCCGACGAGACCGTGGCCGGGCTCGTGCAGCGCCGTGTCGCGGAGGCGGAGATCGCCGCCGAGCGGCTGGGCCTGTCGCTGCTGAGCGCCCGCGGCGCGGAACGGGCGGACACCTTGACTCTGCACCTGCCGGGCGCGCCCGCCCCGGCGGTCGGCTCACTGCCCGAGCGGGACGAGGCGGCAGCGCTGCTGCGCCGTGATCTAGAGGCGCTGCGCCTGCTCGTACTGCGGCCCGCGGCCGGTGATTCGGGCGCCGGGATGTCGCGCGTGCGCAACCGGCTCCTCGGATACCGCGACGAGGAGAACCTGCCGCCCGCCTCGGGCGCCGTCCAGGACGTCTTCCGGGGCATCGGCGAACTCGCCCGTGCGGTGCTGGGGCTGCGTATCGCCCTGGACGGGCCTCAGGACGAGTCGGACGACACCCCCGCGACCGCCCGCTCGCGCGAGGAACTGGACGCCGAGGACGCCGCGATCGACGCCGGCGAGGACAGCGGGCGGGAGGAAGAGGAGGAGCCGACCGGGTTGCGCCGGCCCACCACCCGGGCGGCCGTGCAGGTGGCCGTGGGGTCGGCGCTGGCCATCGTCGGCGGTGAGCTCCTGTCCAGCCATCGCTGGTACTGGGCGGTGCTGACCTGCTGGATCGTCTTCATCAACACGGCCTCGACGGGCGAGATCCTGGTCAAGGGCTACCGCCGGCTCGTGGGCACGGTGTTCGGCGTCGTGGCCGGCATCGTGCTGGCGGGTCTGGTCGGCCGGCACACCCTGACGGCGTTCGCGCTGGTGCTGCTCTGCGTCTTCGCGATGTTCTACACCGCACCGCTGTCGTACACGCTGATGTCCTTCTTCGTCACGGCGGCGCTGGGTCTGCTCTACACCCTGCTGCACACCTACAGTTTCTCCGTGCTCGTGCTCCGCGTGGAGGAGACGGCGCTCGGCGCGGCCTGCGGGGTCGTCGCGGCGGCGTTCGTGCTGCCGGTCCGGACGGACCGCCGTACCAACGATCTGCTGGTGACCGCGCTCGACCGGCTCGCCGACGTCACCGAGGCCGCGGTCGACCAGCTCAGCGGCGGGCCCGCGGCCGATCTGCTGGACAAGGCACGGGATCTGGACCAGGCGCTGTCCGACCTGCGGGCCGCCACCCAGCCGCTCACCCACCCGGTCACGCCGCTGCGGACGCGGCGCAACACAGCCCGCTACGTCGTGGCGCTCCTGGAGACCTGCGCGTACCATGCGCGGTCACTGGCCGCCACGGCCGAACTACTGCCCAGCAAACCCTCGATCGCCGCCGACCCCCGGCTGCGCCCGGCCGGGCACCGCGTCCTGCACAACATCAGGGCCATCGCCGCGCACGTCGCCGAAGAGCGGGCGACCGCGAAGGTCGAGACCGGGCCCAGCATCGCGTCGCTGCTCGAACCCGACACCCCCGGCACGCCCCGGTACGGCCGCGTCACCGGCCGGGTGCTGCGGCATCTGCAGCGCCTGGACGAAACGGTGGTCGGTCTGGCCCGGCCGCTGAACGTACGCGTGGCGCCGGCGCGGGGATGACCGGCGCGGGGACGTCTCTCACAGGTCGGTGGGCAGGCCGCTCGCTTCGGCGATACCGCGCAGTTCCTCGTTCGTCCGGTGCCGTTCCCGGATGAAGTCGGCGATCTCGCCGAGGCGCACCGGGTCGGACGCGGTCGCCGCGTCGGTGACCACCCTCACCGGGCCCGTCTCGTCGATTTGGAGCTCGACGACCTCGTTGTCCATCCGGCCCGTGACTGCGGTGGCGATGACCAGGGCGGCCTCGTCCCGGATCTCCTGGGGCAGCCCTTCGGCGTTCTCGTCGTCCAGGGCGAAGTCCAGCGAGGGCACCTGCTGCTGGTCGATGGCCCGCAGGACCGGTTCGACGACCGTGAGCAGGAGCCGGTAGTCGTCGGTGTCCATCCGCAGGCGCAGGAGCTCGAGGTACATGTCCACGGGCCGGCCGTCCGGTGGAAGCTCGGATTCGTTCATGGGGTGCGGGTTCCCCGCACGGGACCGGTCAGACGCGGCGCCAGCGTGCCATGGCGAAGGAGAACACACCGAACAGCACCAGACCGGCCGCGACGCAGACCAGCAGCCATGGTCCGAGCGGGGTGTCGGCGAGGGAGCGGAGGGTGTCGTCCAGGCCTTTGGCCTTCTCGGGTTCGTAGTCGACGGCCGCGTTCACGGCGAAGGCTCCGGCCGCGGCGAACACCGCTCCGCGCGCCGCGCCGCCGACCACGCCGGTCACGTCCACCAGACGCCGCGCACCCGGCCCCGTCTCCCCCGGCCTGAGCTTCTCGTGGAAGTCGCGGCGGACCGCCCGCACGCCGATCCACACGCCCGCCACGACGACCGCCGCCCCGGCGGCACCGACGAGCCACTGCCCGGCGGGAACCTCCAGCGCCCTGGCGGTGACGTCCCGGGACTGCTTGTCGCTCGATGTGCTCGTGCTGTCGTGCGGGGCGGCGGCGAACGACAGCACGGAGTAGGCGACGAACGTGTAGAAGACGAACCGGGCGGCCGCCAGCAAGCGTTTCCCGGGCTTGCGGCCGTCCGGTCCGTCGGAGCCGAAGAGGACCTGGGACAGGCGCCACAGGGCCATGCCTGCCATCCCGATGCCCAGGGCCCACAGCAGTGCGGCGCCGAAGGGCTTCTCCGCCAGTTCGGCGAGGGCGCCGCTGCGGTCCGCCTGCCGTTTGCCTTCCCCGAAGGCGATCTGCAGGGCCAGCACCCCGACCAGCAGGTAGATCACGCCCCGCGCGACGAAACCGGCCCGTGCGGCGCTCCGGGTCACCGAGCCGTTCGCCACCCGGCGGGCCTCACCGCGGCCGGTCCGCGCCATCGCGTGCGTGTCCATGTCTCCTCCCGGAGTGCCGGTGCCCCGTCTTCGGGGCGTCAGTCGGCCGAAGGCGCGGGCTCGGGCACGGGCACGGTGGTGGAGTCGAGCAGCCCGTGCGCCACTTCCAGGGCCTGTCTCACATCGCGTGTGCCGGTCGCCACGCAGAGCGTGTCGGCGAGGTCCCGCGCCCGCGGGCTCGGTCCGTTCGCCGGGATCCTGTCCTCCTCGGCCTCCAGCACCTCGTACCCGTCGACGGGCCCGCGCAGGAAACCGGGACGGGGGATCAGCATCTGTTCGCTCCTCGTCCGCTCAGGCCACCGCCCGTCCGCCTGCGTCATGACGGCTCCTGCGCTGCTCCAGCGCCTCGTCCCGCACCCGGGCGCAGCTGCGGCTGATGAGCCGGGAGACGTGCATCTGGGAGATGCCGAGCCGGTCGGCGATTCGACTTTGTGTCATGTCCTCGAAAAAGCGCATGTAGAGGATGGCGCGCTCGCGTTCGGGCAGGCGGCGCAGTCCTTCCTTGGCGGCCTCGCGGTCGACCACCACGTCGTACGAGGCGTCAGAGGCGCCCAGGGTGTCCGCGAGGCTGTATCCGTCGTCGGCCGACAGCTCGGCGTCCAGTGACAGCGTGCTGAAGCTTTCGAGGGCCTCCATGCCCGCGCCGACCTCGTCCTCGGTGAGGCCCGTGTGGGCGGCGATGTCGGCGACGGAGGGTTCGGCGGAGCCCGGGGTCTGGGTGAGCTCGCGGCGGGCCACCCGGACCTTGTTGCGCAGTTCCTGCACCCGGCGGGGCACCCTCAGTGCCCACATCCGGTCCCGGAAGTGCCGCTTGACCTCGCCGGTGATGGTGGGGACGGCGTAGCTCTCGAAGGCGCCCCGGTCCGGCTCGAACCGGTCGATCGCCTTCACCAGCCCCAGTGCCGCAACCTGCCTGAGGTCCTCGATCGACTCTCCGCGGTCGCGGAACCGGCCGGCGATGCGATGGGCCATGGGCAGCCATGCCGTGACGAGTTCGTCGCGCACGGCGTCCCGCTCGGGGCCGTCCTCGAGTTCGGCCAGACGGGTGAACAGGGCGGCGGTGTCGGGGGCGTCGTCGTGCCGGCGCCGGGTCGGGGTCGGGGCGGTGGGCTGGGTGGGCGTGCCGGGACGGCTGGTCGACATTTCGATGAGCATGCGGAATCGCTCCTGAACGGTGGTTTCAGGGACTTACCGCGGGAGGGTCGCTGCCCGGATCGCCTGGACGGCCCCGGGGCAGCCGTACCGCTCCCGCTGGCGCGCCTCCGGTCCGAAGCACGAAACTGCGTCTGCCCGCACCCTGGGGGACCAAACTCCGCTTCGCTGCGAAAAGTGCTGGGGCGGGGGCCGGGAGGCGTCGAGGAGAGGGCCGGCCGTGGTCAGATCAGGTCAGGTCAGGTCAGGTCAGGTCAGGTCAGTGGCACCATGGCGGTGATGCACTTGCCGCCCGTGGGCAGGTCCGTCACCCGGATGTCGTGGGCCAGCCGGCAGACGATGGGCCAGCCCCGGCCGCCGGGCCGCCATCGTCCGTCCTGGTCGACCTGCGCCAGGGCCACCGGAATCTCGTCGCTGCGGTCGCTCACCGATACGCGTACGTCGGGTCCGACGACGTCGACGTGGAAGTCCGTGACTCCGCCGCCGTGCAGGATCGCGTTGGTGGTGAGTTCCGAGGTGACCAGCAGGGCGTCCGAGAGGGCGTCCTCGTCGCAGGCGGTATGGGTGACGCGACAGCGTTCGGCCACGGCCTGCGCCACGGCCCTGCGCGCCTCGGCCGGCCTGCACGGACACGGGTGCCCGTGGTGTCGAGCGACGGACGGCTGGAGGGCGGATTCGGTCCTGTGCCTCTCGCACATGCCTGAACTCCCTGATCTCTGATGGAAGCCGGACCCGGCCACGCCCGCGGTACCGAGTCCGGACCGTACCCCGCTCTCGGACACGGCGGTCGCTCGCCACAGTTGTCGTGCCCCGCGCTGTGCGAGCTCCGCAGGCCTCTTCTCTTCGGCTGACCTTTCCGCGCCTGGACAAACCTCCCGATGTGCGGGCTTCAGCAGGCGATCCCGGTCCGATTCGGGGTACGCGGAGTTCATGACCGATGTCGTGGACTCAGACGAGCTGATGCGGCGTATCCAGCGCGCCAGGGCCTGTGCGCAGGAGGAGGAACGGGCATGGCGGGCGCGCAGCGGCAACCTGCGGCCGGGCGATCCGGAGGGAGCGCGTGACGCGGCCGTACGGAGCCTGGCCTACGAGGCCGTGATCAGGGTGCTGGACGAGGTCCTCACGCCCGGCAGACACGCCGCGGAACGCTGACCTGCCGGGACCCCGTGACGCGCCCCAGCCGGCGCAAGGGCTGATTGCGGCCGTTCGTGCCGGGAACCCGGCTCCCGTGACTGCCGATCACACCCAGGCACCGGTCCTTGAAGCCCTGGCGGACTATCACCGCAAGGGGCGGCTGTCGTTCGCGCCCCCCGGGCACAAGCAGGCCCGTGGTGCCGATCCCGCGGTGCGGGAGGTGCTCGGTGACGCGGTGTTCCTGGGTGACGTGCTGGCATCGGGCGGCCTGGACGACCGGCTGACCCGGGGGCGGGTGCTGGACCGCGCCGAGAAGCTGATGGCCGACGCCGTGCACGCCGAGCACACGTTCTTCACCACGTGCGGGAGTTCCCTGTCCGTCAAGGCGGCCATGCTGGCCGTCGCGGGTCCGCACGAGAAGCTGCTGATCGGGCGGGACGCGCACAAGTCGGTCGTGTCCGGTCTGGTCCTGGCCGGAATCGAGCCCGTCTGGGTCGAGCCGCGGTGGGACGCCGAGCGGAACATCGCCCATCCCCCGTCCGCAGAGGACTTCCGGCAGGCCTTCGAGGCTCATCCCGACGCCAAGGGCGCGCTGATCACCAGTCCGACGCCGTACGGCTGTTGCGCGGACCTGCGCGCCGTCGCCGAGGTCTGTCACCGGCGGCCGGTGCCGCTCATCGTGGACGAGGCCTGGGGCGCACATCTGCCCTTCCACCCCGATCTGCCGTCCTGGGCGATGGACGCGGGGGCCGACATCTGTGTGACCAGCATCCACAAGATGGGCAGCGGCCTGGAACAGGGTTCCGTCTTCCACCTGCAGGGTGACCTCGTCCCGCCGGACCTGCTGAAGATGCGCGCCGACCTGCTGGGCTCCACCAGTCCCTCGGTGCTGATCTACGCCGGGCTGGACGGCTGGCGCCGGCAGATGGCTCTGCACGGCAAGGAGCTCATGGGCGGCGCGCTGGATCTGGCGGCCCGGGTGCGGGCCGCCGTGGAGGAGATCGACGGGATGCACGTCAACGACCGCGAGGACTTCTGCGGTGCCGGGCTCGCCGACGACATCGACCCGCTGCCCGGCGTCATCGACATCAGCGGGCTCGGGATCACCGGTTTCCAGGCCGCCGACTGGCTGCGCGAGCACCGGAGGATCGACACCCATCTGACCGACCACCGCCGCATCGGCGCCCAGATCACCCATGCGGACGACCGCGAGACCACGAGCCAGTTGCTCGCCGCGCTCAGGGACCTCGCACAGGCGGCACCCGACCTGCCCCCGGCCCCGGGCGTGGATGTGCCCTCGCCTTCCGAACTGCGGATGGCCCAGGCGCTCCTTCCCCGGGACTCCTACTTCGGACCCGCCGAGAACGTGCCGGTGAGTGAGGCGGCCGGACGGGTCGCGGCGGAGATGATCACGCCGTATCCGCCCGGGATCCCGGCCGTCCTGCCGGGTGAACGGCTCACCGAGCCCGTGCTGCGGTATCTGCGCACCGGCCTGGCCGCCGGCATGAACCTCCCCGATCCCAGCGACCCGGAGCTGGACACGATCAGGGTGGTGGCGTCGGACGCGTAGTCAAGCCGAAAGGCGGACAGAGTGAAACAGGTCACGTGACCGGCTCCTGAGTACGCACCACGCACCATGATGGTTTACCTTTCATTGATACGTGGCGACGGGGTAGACAGCATCCGTCCTCCGTACGTCACCGCGAACGGCCCTGGCTGGCCTCCCCCGTCCAGCCAGGGCTTTTTAATGCCGCCGCACATCCCGGGCCGACAGTTGCGTCCGCCGAGGTGCCCGGGGCGTCGCGAGCCGCTGAAATGGGCGTAGGGAAAGCACCCCGGAAACGAACGCCGGCGAGGAGCCCCGCGTCATGACCAAAGCGACCAAACTGCTGACCGCCCTTCCCCCGCCCCAGCGTCAGCGCCTGATGACGCTCGCGCGCGAGGTCTCGTTCCCTGAGGACGCCCGGATCTTCGAGGCGGGAGGCACGGCCGACCGCTTCTGGGTCATCCGCTCCGGCGCGGTCTCCCTCGACCAGCAGGTGACCGCCGTGCAGAAGGTGACGGTCGCCAGCCTCGGCGCGGGCGATCTGCTCGGCTGGTCCTGGCTGTTCCCGCCGTACCAGTGGGACTTCGGCGCCGAGGCCTTCAGCCCCGTGCGCGCCCACGAGTTCGACGCGGCCGCCGTGCGGCGGCTGTGCCAGGAGGATCCCGAGCTCGGGATGATTCTGGTGCAGAACGTCGCCGAGATTCTCGCGCACCGCCTGGAGATGACCCGGGGCAAGCTCATGGAGCAGTACACGCTGCACCGGCGGAGCGCCCTGTAGGGCATCAGACGCGGTAGCGCCGCAGCGCCGGCACCACGAGGGCCAGGCCGAGCATCGCGGCGACGACCAGGAGCCCGCCGCCCGCGACCGCCGGGCGCGCACCGAAGGCCGAGCCGGCGGTGCCGTGCAGGACGTCGGCGAGGCGCGGTCCCCCGGCGACGACGACAATGAAGACGCCCTGCATGCGGCCGCGCATCTCGTCGGTGGCGGCGGACAGCAGGATCGCCCCGCGGAAGACCATCGAGACCATGTCGGCGACCCCGGCCACGGCGAGGAACACCACCGCGAGCCACAGGTTGCCGCTCAGCCCGGAACCGGTGACGGC
The DNA here is from genome assembly GCF_055595715.1 of Streptomyces sp. NPDC040410. NCBI lineage: Bacteria > Bacillati > Actinomycetota > Actinomycetes > Kitasatosporales > Streptomycetaceae > Streptomyces > Streptomyces sp. NPDC040410. The sequence continues at coordinate 214,281 of NZ_JBVIVK010000014.1, read as the reverse complement.
GAGCCCCCAGGCGACGACCGCGCCGATCACCATCCAGCCGTGGCTGCGGGCCCGGGCGAACGTGCCCGAGAACAGTCCGCCCGCCACCGCGCCGAGGGGGACCGCGGCGAACAGCAGGCCGAGCGCGAGGCCTTCGCCGTAGGACGCGTACGTCTGGGCGGCGAGCTGCGGAAACAGTGCGCGCGGCATGCCGAAGACCATCGCGATGATGTCGGCGAGGAAGGACAGCAGCAGGACCTTGTGCGTGGCGATGTAACGGAATCCGGCCGCGATCTCCCGCACGCCCGCCCGGCGGACCGCCGCCGTCGCGAGAGGCGGAAGGGCGGGCAGCCGGTAGACGGCCCACACCGTGAGGCACAGCGCCACCGCGTCGATCAGATACAGCTCGGGCAGGCCGAGGACGGGGATGAGGACACCGGCGAGCAGCGGCCCGACCACCTGGCCGGTCTGCATGACGGTCGAGCCGAGGGCGTTGGCAGCGGGCAGTTCGTCCTCGGGGACGAGGCGGGCGATGGAGGCGTTGCGGGCCGGTGCGTTCAGGCCCCAGAACGCCTGCTGCACGGCGAGCAGGACCATCAGGGCGGCCACGGACTCGAGCCCGGCGAGGGCCTGTATCCAGAACAGCAGCGAGGTGACGGCTATGCCGCTGTTGGTGATCAGCAGCAGCTTGCGGCGGTCCATGCTGTCGGCCACGGCCCCGCCCCACAGCGCGAACACGATGAGCGGCACCAGGCCGGCGAGGCTGGCTGCGCCGACCCAGGCCGAGGAGCCGGTGATGTCGTAGATCTGCTTGGGCACGGCGACCGCGGTGAGCTGGCTGCCGACGGCCGTGACGATCGTCGAGGACCACAGCCGGCGGTAGGCCGGGCGGCGCAGGGGGCGGGTGTCCATCGCCCAGCGGCGCCATCCTCGCCGGGCCGGCTCGGCGGCTTCCGGCACTGCCGGCTGCGCTGCGGTACTGCTCTCGCTCGTGTCCACGGGCTTCCTGGATGCTCGATACATCTTTCGGGTCGGGCGTCACTATGGCAGCACTCGGTGAGCGGTCCGGATGAATTCCGATCACCGAGACGACGTTCAGGAGCCCGTCGTCGACTCCAGCTGGGCCGCCGCGCTGTCCAGGAGCATCTCCAGAGCCGTCGGATAGGCACTGGTGACCATGCGGGTCGCCAGGAGGGGCGCCGCCTCGGCGATGCGGGGGTGGGTGGTGCGGGGCAGGCGTGCGTACGTCGAGCGCCACATGTCCTCGTCGGCACGCTGTGAGGCGCTCGGCAGCGTCAGCGAGGCGGCGTCGAGCGCGGCGAAGGCCAGCGTCTGGTCGATGAAGGCGTGGTAGATGCGCACCGTGTCGGGCAGCGGGAATCCGGCCGTGCGCAGTACGTCGAGGACGGCCTCGTCGGCCGCGAGTTCGTGCGCCCGCCCGGTGACCCGGTTCGTGGTCAGCAGGGCCGCCTGTGGGTGGGCGACGTAGGCGGCGTGGATGCGCAGCCCGACGGCGCGCAGGTCCGAGCGCCACTGACCCGTCGGACGCCAGCCGTCCAGGGCCTGCCCGATGAGCGCGTCGCCGATGGCGAGCGTCAGGTCGTCCATGCCCCGGAAGTACCGGTAGAGCGTGCTCGGGTCGGCGTCCAGGGCCAGGCCGAGGCGGCGGGCGGTGAGGCCTGCGCTGCCGTGTTCGCGCAGCATGCGCAGCGCGGTGTCGACGATCAGCCGCTCGGACAGCACGGTACCGCTCCTGGTGGGCCGGCGCCGTCGCCGCTTCTCCTCGGGTACCACCGGTTTGGGCATCCCGTCACCCCCTTTCATCCTTATGCCAACGTCATTGACCTTACGGGAGTCCGCGGCGTTGTATCTCCCTCAGGGCCCCAGGTTCTTCGACCGTCAGCAGAGGGAGATCTGTCATGCGCGTACTGCTTGTGGGAGCCGGTGGTGTGGGCACCGCCATCACCCGTATCGCGGCCCGGCGTCCGTTCTTCGACGCGATGGTGGTGGCCGACTACGACCTGGCGCGGGCGGAGGCCGCGGTCGCGGCCCTGGGCACGGAGGAAGGCCGGTTCCGTGCCGCCCGGGTGGACGCGAGCGACGAGACGGCCGTGGCGGCGCTGCTGGAGCGGCACGCGTGCGACGTGCTCCTCAACGCCACCGACCCGCGGTTCGTGATGCCCCTGTTCCGTGCTGCGCGCAGCGCCGGGGCCGGCTATCTCGACATGGCGATGTCACTGTCGCACCCGCACCCCGAGCGCCCGTACCAGGAGTGCGGGGTCAAGCTCGGCGACGACCAGTTCGCCGAGGCGGCCGACTGGGAGAAGGCCGGGGTGCTCGCGCTCGTGGGCATGGGCGTCGAGCCGGGGCTGTCGGACGTCTTCGCTCGGTACGCGGCCGACGAGCTCTTCGACGAGATCGAGGAGATCGGCATCCGCGACGGAGCGAACCTGACCGTCGACGGCCACGACTTCGCGCCGTCCTTCAGCATCTGGACCACGATCGAGGAGTGCCTGAACCCGCCGGTGGTCTACGAGGCCGGCCGCGGCTGGTTCACCACCGAACCCTTCAGCGAGCCCGAGGTGTTCGACTTCCCCGAGGGCATCGGCCCGGTCGAGTGCGTGAACGTGGAGCACGAGGAGGTACTGCTCGTCCCGCGCTGGGTCGACGCGCGCCGGGTCACCTTCAAGTACGGCCTGGGCCGGGAGTTCGTCGAGACGCTCAAGACGCTGCATCTGCTGGGTCTCGACCGCACCGCCCCGGTCACCGTGCCGGGCGCCGCCGGCACGGTGACGGTGTCGCCCCGGGACGTGGTCGCCGCATGTCTGCCCGACCCGGCGACGCTCGGCGAGCGGATGCACGGCAAGACCTGCGCGGGCACCTGGGTGCGGGGCGTGAAGGACGGGGCGCCGCGCGAGGTGTACCTCTACCACGTGGTCGACAACCAGTGGTCGATGGCGGAGTACGGCTGCCAGGCGGTGGTGTGGCAGACGGCGGTCAATCCGGTCGTCGCCCTCGAACTCCTCGCCACGGGCGTCTGGTCCGGCGCGGGCGTCCTCGGCCCGGAGGCGTTTGCGTCCCGGCCCTTCCTGGATCTGCTGACCGAGTACGGCTCCCCGTGGGGCATGCGGGAGCAGTGAACGCATTTCCCGGGAATCCGCTGTTTCACTCGCGTGTCGACAGGTGACCCGAAAGCGAGTAATGCATCCCCGAGGGCACCGACTTCGATCGCAGGTGACATTGATGGACAACTGGCGAGACCACGCCGCGTGCCGCCACGAGGACCCCGATCTCTTCTTCCCCTTCGGCACGACCGGCCCGGCCCTGGTACAGACGGAGCAGGCGAAGGCCGTCTGCCGGAGCTGCCGCGTCCGGGAGCAGTGTCTGCGGTGGGCGCTCGACACCGGGCAGACCATCGGCGTCTGGGGCGGCACCAGCGAGAACGAACGGCGTGCGCTCAAGCGACGCGCGGGCTCCCGCCGGAGCTCCGGGTGACCCCCGTACCGACTCCACCGGGCACGCCCGTCGCCGGCAGCACCGAACGCCAGCCGTTCACCGGTGCCGCCGCGCCCGGCAGGCGCATGGTGAAAGGTGCCGCCGCGCCGGCCGCCGCAGCCCGTGGGGAACGGGATGCGGCGGCGGGCGTGAGGCGGGCTCTGCGTGTGGTCATGGATGGATCTTGACCGGCACCTGTGACGAACCCGTCGGGTTCTAGGGTTGGTTCGGCTTCCCCGCGGTGTACAGCCAGGTCTGGAACAGGCTGTCCAGATCCTTGCCGGACTCGCGCTCCGCGAGACGCACGAACTGCGCGGTCGTACCGTGGCCGTCGCGGTGCTCGGCCGGCCAGGCCTTCAGGATCCCGTAGAACACCTGGTCCCCGACGGCCGTACGGAGTTTGTGCAGGGCCATCGCGCCGCGCACGTAGACGGGGGTGCCGAAGATGTTCGCGCCGCTGCCGGGGTCGCCGGGCGGGAACTCCCACAGGTCGTCGCCGGCCGGGCGGGCGTAGAGCGCGTCGAAGGTCTTCTGCGCGCTGTCGCCGCCGTGCTGCTCGCTGTAGAGCCACTCGGCGTAGGTCGCGAAGCCCTCGTTGAGCCAGATGTCCTTCCAGGAGGTGAGCGAGACGGAGTCGCCGAACCACTGGTGGGCGCTCTCGTGCACGAGGGTGCTCAGGTCGGGCGCCGAGTCGTAGACGGGTCGCGTCTGGGTCTCCAGCGCGAAGCCGACGTTCGGGGCACGGTCGACGATCGCCCCGGCGGCACGGTACGGGTAGGGCCCGAAGACCTTGCTCTCCCATTTCAGGACGGACGGCAGCTTCTTGAGGACGGGAGCGGCCGCACCGGCCTCGCGCGGGTCGACGGCGTTGTAGACCTTGATGCCGTCGGATGTCGTGTACCGCTCGACCTTGAACTTCCCGATCGTCGCCGTGGCCAGGTAGGCGGCCATGGGTTCCCGCTGGCGCCAGCGGAACGTGGTCCTCCCGTCCTCGGTCCGCGAGCCGAGATAGACCCCGTTGGCGACCGCGGTACGCCCCTCGGGGACGGTGAGGGTGAAGTCGTACGACGACTTGTCCAAGGGGTGGTTGTTCGCCGGGAACCAGGTCATGGCGCCCTGCGGCTCGCCGGCGACGAAGGCTCCGTCGTCGGTGGGGATCCAGCCGTCGAGCGAACCGTCCGGGTCGGTGGCCGGCTTGGGGGTGCCCTTGTAGGTGACGGTCACCTTGAACTTCTCGCCCTTGTGCAGCGCCCGGCCCGGGGAGACGACGAGTTCCTGGCCGTCGCGCCGGTAGTCCGCCCTGTCGGGGCCGACCTTGAGGCCGGTGACCTTCAGCCCCTTGAGGTCGAGGTCGAAGCGGGTCAGCTTCTTGGTGGCGCGGGCGGTCAGGACGGCCCTGCCGACGAGATGCTTGCTCGTCGGGTTGTAACGGAGGGTCAGGTCGTAGTGCTCGACGTGGTAGCCGCCGTTCCCGGCGAGCGGGAAGTACGGGTCACCGACGCCGGATGCGCCGGTGGTGCCCGCGGCGGCGGGTCCGGCCGCCGCCAGCAGCGCCGCGAGGGCGACGGGGACGGTCATGGTCACGGCCTCGCGGCGGAGGACGGCGGGGCGTCTGGGGGCCTGGGTCACATGAACTCCTGTTTGGGGGGGTGGACAACTGCCCCAGCGTAGGGGCCGCTTGGCCCGAAATCCCCCTCGAACAGGTCAAGTCGCGCGGCGTCACCGGCCGTCGCTCGTTTCCCGGGCGTACGCTCCCCGCGTCATCGCCCCCGGAGAAAGGCCCGCCCGTGAGCGTGCGCATGCGTCGCGTGTATGAACCGCCCGAGCCGGACGACGGTGCGCGCGTCCTGGTCGACCGGCTGTGGCCGCGTGGTCTGTCGAAGGACGCGGCACGTGTGGGCGAATGGCCCAAGGCCCTCACCCCGTCGACCGAGCTGCGCCGCTGGTACCACGCGGGCGAGGGGTCGTACGAGGAGTTCGCCGAGCGCTACGAGGCGGAGCTCGCCGCCCCTGAGGCGGCCGAACTCCTAGACCGCCTCCGCGCGTTGGCCCGCAAGGGGCCGGTGACCCTGCTGACGTCCGCCAAGGCGCCGGAGCGGAGTCACGCGGCGGTGCTGGCCCGCCTTCTCGAGGCCTGAGGAGACGGACCGTGCGGTGCGGTCAGGCGGTCTGGCGCGCTGCCGCCCGGCCCGCCGCCCGCCCGGAGAAGAGGCAGCCGCCGAGGAACGTGCCCTCGAGCGCGTTGTAACCGTGGACGCCACCACCGCCGAAGCCCGCGACCTCGCCCGCGGCGTACAGCCCCTCGATGGCGTTCCCGTCGCGTCCCAGGGCGCGGGAGTCGAGGTCGGTCTGGATGCCGCCGAGCGTCTTGCGGGTCAGGACGTGCAGCTTGACGCCGATCAGCGGCCCGGCCGCCGGGTCGAGGATGCGGTGCGGGGTCGCGACCCTGCCGAGGCGGTCGCCGATGTAGCGGCGGGCGTTGCGGATGCCCTGCACCTGGGCGTCCTTGCTGTACGCGTTGGCGATCTGCAGGTCCCGGGCGTCGATCTGGCGGCGGATGCCGGCGGCGTCGAGAAGCGGCTTGTCCGTCAACTGGTTCATCTTGTCGACGAGTTGCTCCAGGTCGGGGGCGGTCACGAAGTCCGCGCCCTTGCGCAGGAAGGCGTCGACCGGTCCCGGCGCGCCCTTGCCGAGTACCCGCTCCTTCAGGAACCCGGCACGGTCCTTCGCGGTGATGTCGGGGTTCTGCTCGGAGCCCGACAGCGCGAACTCCTTCTCGATGATCTTCTGGGTGAGGATGAACCAGGAGTGGTCGTGCCCGGCGATGTCCTCGGTGGCGCGCAGGTACTTGAGGGTGCTCAGGGTGTCGTAGCCGGGCAGGCAGGGGCCGGGCAGCCGGCGGCCGAGGGCGTCGAACCACAGCGAGGAGGGGCCGGGCAGGATGCGGATGCCGTGGCCGGGCCAGATCGGGTCCCAGTTCTGCAGGCCCTCGGTGTAGTGCCACATGCGGTCGCGGTTGACCAGGCGCACGCCCGCGTCGGCGCTGATGTCGAGCATCCGCCCGTCGACGTAGGCCGGCACGCCCGTGACCATCTCCGCGGGCGGTGTGCCGAGGCGCTCGGGCCAGTAGCGGCGCACGATGTCGTGGTTGGCGCCGATGCCACCTGTGGTGAGGACGACTGCCTGCGCGGTGAGTTCGAACTCGCCCGCGCGGTCGCGGTTGGAGGCGACGCCCCGCGCCGAGCCGTCCTCGGCGAGCACCGTGCCGCGCACGCCGCGTGCGGCCCCGCCCTCGATGACGAGCTCGTCGACCTGGTGGCGGTGGTGGAAGGTGAGCAGCCCGTCGCGGGCGGCCTGCTCGGCGTAGTGGACGAACGGCTCCACAACCCCCGTGCCGGTGCCCCAGGCGACGTGGAAACGGGGTACGGAGTTCCCGTGTCCGTGCGCCCTCAGATCGCCCCGCTCGGCCCAGCCCACCGTGGGCAGGAACTTGATGCCGTGCCCGTCCAGCCATGCCCGCTTCTCCCCCGCAGCGAACTCGACGTAGGCGCGCGCCCAGCGCACGGCCCAGGAGTCCTCGTCGTCGGTCCGGTCGAACTGCGCGCTGCCCTGCCAGTCGCTCCAGGCCAGGTCGAAGGAGTCCTTGACGCCCAGCCGGCGCTGCTCCGGCGAGTCGACGAGGAAGAGCCCGCCGAAGGACCAGAACGCCTGCCCGCCGAGGTTGGCGGCGTTCTCCTGGTCCACGAGTGCGACCCTCCGGCCCCGGCTGGTCAGTTCGTGTGCGGCGGCCAGGCCCGCGAGTCCGGCTCCGACGACGATGACGTCCGCGTCCATGGCGACCGTTGCCTTTCTCAGGGGGTTCTACGGGGGTTCTATGGGTGTTCTCGGGCGTTCTGTCCGGGTGTGCCGCTGCCGTCGGTCAGGAGTGCGGTGAGCAGCCGGCCCAGCCAGGCGCGAGCACGCTCGACGTCCTTGTCCAGCAGCAGTTGGGTGGTGACACCGTCGTACGCGGCGACCACGGCGCGGGCGGCGCCGTCGGCGTCGCCGAGCACGGCGGGCAGTCCGGTGCGGCCCCTGGCCCGGGCGAGCCGGTCCGCGACCGCCTGCCGCAGCCGCTCCCGGTGCTCCAGCAGGGTGTGCGCGACGTCCGGATCCCGGGCCGCGTGCACCAGGAAGTCCGTCTTCACCAGGAGCCAGTCCAGGTCGAGCAGCAGCACGTCGGTGACGCGGTCGACGGCGGCGGGCACGTCGAGGTCCGGCCCGTCGAGGGCGAGCGCACCGGACACCTGCTCCGCGATCAGGTCGGCGCGTTGCCGGTAGAGGGCGAAGAACAGCTCGTCCAGGCTGTCGAAGTTCGAGTAGAAGGCGCCCCTGCTGTACCCGGCGGCCTCGCAGACCTCCTCGATGGAGACCCGCCCGAATCCCTTGGCCGCGAAGACCGCGAAGGCGGCGTCCAGGAGGTTGGCGCGAGTGCGGACACGGCGCCGGGTCACGCGCTTGGTCGTGCCGTCCGCCACCATGTGCCACCCTCCGTTCCCCCATTCGATACACGAATGTATCCGATACATCGACGTATCCAAAGGTCTGGAACGCGAAGAGTTCCGCACGAGCCCACCCGCCCGCTTTGGAACACATTTTCGAATAAGGAGTACGCTGGATCCATGACCACGCACCTCCAGGGCTCCCTCTTCGACCAGACCGACCAGCTGCGGCTCGGCTCTCTCGACGGGATGCGCCGGACCGAACTCGGCCTCGGCGCCTGGATCGACGTACTGCCCGGCTGGCTCTGCGGCTCCGACGCCCTGTTCGAACAGCTGGCCTCCGAGGTCCCGTGGCGGGCGGAGCGCCGCAAGATGTACGACCACGTCGTCGACGTACCGCGACTGCTGGCGTTCTACGGCGCCGGCGACCCGCTGCCGCACCCGGTGCTCGCGTCGGCACGCGACACGCTGTCCGCGCGCTACGCCGAAGAGCTGGGCGAGCCGTTCACCACGGCCGGGCTGTGCTACTACCGCGACGGCCGGGACAGCGTCGCCTGGCACGGCGACCGCATCGGGCGGGGCGCGCGCGAGGACACGATGGTCGCGATCCTCTCCGTGGGAACACCCCGCGATCTGCTGCTGCGTCCGGCGCACGGCGGCGACACGGTCCGGCGCCCCCTGGGGCACGGCGACCTGATCGTCATGGGCGGCACCTGCCAGCGCACCTGGGAGCACTCCATTCCCAAGACCACCAGGGCCGCGGGACCGCGTATCAGCGTGCAGTTCCGTCCGGACGGCGTGCACTGAGGCGGAGAGGCGGCTGCTTCGGCTGTGCGCCGGGGCTGCCTCCGGCGGACGGCGCCGGAGGCGGCCCTCTTCACACGTGCCCTGTCCGGTGCCGTGGGCTGGTACTGGGTGGTGGCGGTCCCGGGGCTGCTCGACGGGCCCGGCCGGGAGGGCGGTCCCCCGGTGTGCCCTCGGGTATCTCGCGGTCGCCGCACTGCCGTTGTACGTCCTGCACCAGCCGGTCGTCGTCGCCTTCGCCTGAGGGGTCATGGGCTGGAGCGCACCGTGGCGGTCAAGTACGCGGCGATCGTGGCCCCTTCGCCAGTGGTGATCCTTCTGGTGTACGAGTTCGGGGTGCGCACGACCCGGGTGACGCGTTTCCTGTTCGGTATACGGCCGAACCCGCCGACGACGTCGCCCTCGTGATCTGCTTTGCTGTGTCCGTCGGGCAGGGACCTCACCACTCGGGACGATCATGCGGACGGATGTGCGGCAAGTCGCCGACGGCACCTATCTGGTGCACGGCAGCAACACGAACTGGGTGATCATCACGGAGGGCGACGCGGTCACGCTGGTCGACACGGGTTACCCGGGAGACCGGGAGCAGGTTCTGGCCTCCCTGACGGAGGTGGGAAGTTCACCCGAGGCGGTGGCGGCGGTGCTGATCACCCACGCCCACAACGATCACCTGGGCTCCGCCGAGTACCTGCGCGGCACGTACGGCACCCCCGTGTACCTCCACGAGGCCGAAGTTCCGCACGCCCGCAGGGAGTTCCTGCACCAGGTGTCCGTCGGAACGGTCCTGAGGAACGGCTGGCGTCCGGGCGTCCTGCCATGGGCGCTGCACGCGATCCGCTCGGGTGGCACGACCCACGTCCCGGTGACCGCTCCCGAGCCGTTCCCCACGGCCGGTGCGCTCGACCTGCCGGGCCGCCCCGTGCCCGTGCCGACACCCGGCCACACCCTCGGGCACTGCGCGTTCCACCTCCCGGAGCGCGGGGTGGTCGTCTCGGGCGACGCCCTGGTGAGCGGCCACCCGACCTCCCGGGCCAAGGGGCCGCAGCTGCTGCCCGACATGTTCCACCACGAGCGCTCCCGTGCCGTGGCCTCACTGGCGGCGTTCGAGGGGCTGGAGGGCGACCTCCTGCTGCCGGGGCACGGGCCGGTGCACCGGGGTTCGGTCCGGGAGGCTGCGCTGCGGGCCCGGGAGCGGGCAGCTTAAGCTCGGGCCATGGCTTTGCAGATCAACGCCACCAACCCGGAGCACCCCGCGCTGCTGCTCGAGCTGCCGTGGCACCTGCCCCTGGAGGTGTGGCCCGAGGAGTACCTCGTCCCGCTGCCGCGCGGTATCTCCCGCCACGTGGTGCGCTACGCCCGCGCCGGCGACGAGGTGATCGCCGTCAAGGAGCTCGCCGAACGGCCCGCGCTGCGCGAGTACGAGCTGCTGCGCGACCTGGACCGCCTCGGCATTCCCGCGGTGGACCCGCTGGCCGTGGTCACCGGCCGCACGGACACCGGCGGGGCCCCGCTCGAACCCGTACTGGTCACCCGGCACCTGGGCGGCTCGCTGCCGTACCGCTCGATGTTCGAGACCACCATGCGCCCGGCGACCATGCACCGTCTGATGGACGCCCTCGCCGCGCTGCTGGTGCGCCTGCACCTCACCGGGTTCGCGTGGGGCGACTGCTCGCTGTCCAACACGCTGTTCAGGCGGGACGCGGGCGCGTACGCCGCGTACCTGGTGGACGCGGAGACCGGCGATCTGCATCCGCAGCTCAGCACCGGTCAGCGCGAGTACGACCTCGACCTCGCCCGGGTGAACATCAGCGGTGAGCTGCTCGACCTGGAGGCGTCGGGGGCGCTGCACCCGTCCGTGGACCCCGTCGAGTTCGGCATGGAGATCTGCGCCCGCTACGGGGGCCTGTGGGAGGAGCTGACCCGAACCTCCGTCTACCCGGCGGGCAAGTACCACTACATCGAGCGCAGGATCCGCCGGCTCAACGAGCTCGGTTTCGACGTGGCCGAGATGCAGATCGAGCACTCCTCCAACGGCGACACGGTCACCTTCGTGCCGAAGGTCGTGGACGCCGGCCACCACCAGCGTCAGCTGCTGCGCCTGACGGGCCTGGACACCGAGGAGAACCAGGCCCGGCGGCTGCTGAACGACCTGGAGAGCTGGATGGCCACCCAGGACGACTACGCGCCGCCCGGCGACCCGCTCGCGGCCCGCCCGGAGGTGCTTGCGCACCGCTGGGTGCGGGACGTCTTCCGCCCCACCGTGCGCGCCGTGCCGCTGGAGCTGCGCGGCTCCATGGACCCGGCGGAGGTCTACCACGAGCTCCTGGAACACCGCTGGTACATGTCGGAGCAGGCACAGCACGACATCGGGCTCGGCACGGCCGTCGAGGACTACATCTCGAACATCCTGCGCAAGGCGCGCGAGACGCCGGAGCCGACGACGCCGGAGTGACCGGGAACCGGCCCTGGGCCAGGCCTGGTGCCGCTGACGCGGCACTAGTGCCGCGTCAGCCAAGGTTTGCCCGTCAAGGAGCGGCGTCCGGTGCGTGCTCTCGGCGTGCCGGCCGGAAGTCCTCGTACTGGACGTACTTGGGCTTTCGGCCGGTGCGGCGAGAGGGGGCACCTCCCACGCCCTTGAGGCAGTGGGGGAGCGTGCCGGGCGTCGCGACGGGGCGAACCTTGGCTGACGCGGCACTAGTCGTGCGGGACGACGGCGACCGGGCAGCCCGCGTGGTGCAGGACGCCGTGGGCCACCGAGCCGATCCGGGCGCCCACGGCGGTGCGGTGGGCCCGCCGGCCGACGACCATCAGCTGGGCCTGCCCGGCCACCGACAGCAGCACCTGCCCGGCACTGCCCATCTCCACGTGCTCGACCACCGGAACGTCGGGGAAGCGCTCCCGCCACGGCTGCAGCGCCACGCCCAGCGCCTTCTTCTCGTACGGTTCCAGGCCACCGGACTCGTCGAGGAGCTTCAGGGAGCCCGGGCTGTAGGCGAACACCGGGGGCAGGGTCCAGGCCCGTACGGCGCGAACGGTGGCCCCGCGTGCCGCGGCCGTCTCGAACGCGAACCGCAGTGTCGCGGCGCTGTCGTCGGGCTCGCCCTGCTGGCCGACGACGATCTCGCGGCCGGCGGCCTCGGCGGCGGGCTCGTCCCCGGCCCGCACCAGGACGACGGGCCGCCGGGCCTCGGCGATCACCTGCTGGCCGATGGAACCCAGCAGGAAGCCGACGAGCGCCCCGTGGCCGCGCGAGCCGAGCACCAGCATCTCGGCCTCCGCCGCCGCGGCCACCAGCGCGTCGACGGTGTCGCCCGGCAGGACGTCGGTTAAGACGTCGAGTCCGGGGTGCCGTCCGTTGACGGTCCGGGCGCCCTCGGCCAGCGTGTCCCGCACCCACGAGGCCTGAGTGTCCGCGTCTCCCGCGTCTACCGCCTCGTACGGCTCGAACCGCCAGGCGTGCACCACGCGCAGCGCGAGCCCGCGGCGGACGGCTTCCCTGGCCGCCCAGCCCAGCGCGGCCAGGCTCTCCTCGCTTCCGTCGAACCCTGCCGTGATCGGGCGCGTCATGCGGTGGCCTCCCTGTGTCGCGGTCACGTACGTGAGGCCAGTCTTCACTACCCTGCCGACATGGCCTTGGAATGGGAGCAGGTTGTCGTGGACGCGGCCGATCCGGCGTCCCTGGGGCGCTGGTGGGCAGACGCCCTCGGGTGGGTGACGACCAACGACTCACCCGAGGAGTACGAGATCCGCCCCGAGCGGGACCGGCTGCCCGGCCTGGTCTTCGTCCCGGTGCCGGACGACAAGACCGTCAAGAACCGCCTCCACCTCGACTTCCGTCCCGCCGACCAGGAGGCGGAGGTCGCCCGCCTGCTCGCCCTGGGCGCGCGCCTCGCAGACGTCGGGCAGGGCGAGCAGCCCTGGGTGGTCCTCGCGGATCCCGAGGGCAACGAGTTCTGCGTGCTCGGCCGACGACACGGCTGACGCCGGCGGCCTCCCGCATGTCTGAGCGAAGCGGGACGATCGAACATACGATGGGCGGGAACCGGCGCGGGGAGAGCGGGGCTCGCCGTGCCGTGCATCCGACCAGTCGGGGTGGGAGACGTATGGCACAGGCCGCGGACACGGCGCGGACCGTCATCATGACCGTGGACGACGACCCGGGAGTCTCCCGGGCCGTCGCCCGGGACCTGCGGCGCCGCTACGGCCAGTCGTACCGGATCGTGCGGGCGGAGTCCGGCGAGTCCGCGCTGGAAGCGCTGCGCGAGCTGAAGCTGCGCGGCGATCTCGTGGCCGTGCTCCTGGCCGACTACCGCATGCCGCAGATGAACGGCATCGAGTTCCTCGAACAGGCACTGGACGTGTATCCGGGCGCGCGGCGGGTGCTGCTGACCGCGTACGCGGACACCAACGCGGCGATCGACGCGATCAACGTCGTGGATCTGGACCACTACCTGCTCAAGCCGTGGGATCCGCCCGAGGAGAAGCTCTACCCCGTCCTGGACGACCTCCTGGAGGCGTGGCGCAGCAGCGATCACCGTCCCGTGCCCAGCACCAAGGTGGTCGGGCACCGCTGGTCGGCGCGCTCCTCGGACGTACGGGAGTTCCTGGCCCGCAACCAGGTGCCGTACCGCTGGTACTCGGCCGACGAGCCCGAGGGCCGGCGGCTGCTTGCCGCCGCGGGGGCGGACGGGCAGCGGCTGCCGCTGGTGATCACCCCGGACGGCACGCCGCTCGTCGAACCGGAAGCTCCCGACCTCGCCGCCCGGGTCGGACTGGCGACCATGCCCACGGCCGACTTCTACGATCTCGTCGTCGTCGGCGGCGGCCCGGCGGGGCTCGGCGCGGCGGTGTACGGGGCTTCCGAAGGGCTGCGGACCGTGCTCGTGGAGCGGTCCGCGACGGGAGGGCAGGCGGGCCAGAGCTCGCGGATCGAGAACTACCTCGGCTTCCCGGACGGCGTCTCCGGCGCGCAGCTCACCGACCGGGCCCGGCGGCAGGCCACGAAGTTCGGCGCCGAGATCCTCAGCGCGCGCGAGGTGACGGGGCTGGAGGTCAACGGGGCCGCGCGGACCGTGCGCTTCTCCGACGGCTCGGCGGTCGCCGCGCACAGCGTGATCCTGGCGACCGGCGTGTCGTACCGGCAGCTGAACGCGCCGGGCGCCGACGACCTCACCGGCTGCGGGGTGTTCTACGGATCGGCGCTGACGGAGGCGGCCGCCTGCCAGGGGCAGGACGTGTACATCGTCGGCGGCGCCAACTCCGCCGGGCAGGCGGCGATGTACCTTTCGAGGGGCGCCAAGTCGGTGACCCTGCTGGTGCGGGGACCGTCGCTGGCCGCGTCGATGTCGTACTACCTGATCCAGCAGATCAGCGACGCACCCAACATCTCGGTGCGCTGCGGCACCGTCGTTCAGGCCGCGCACGGCTCCGGCCGTCTGGAACAGCTGACCCTGCGCGACACGGAGAGCGGGAAGACCGAACTCGTCGACGCGCAGTGGATGTTCGTGTTCATCGGAGCGGCCCCGCTGACCGACTGGCTGGACGGCACGGTGCTGCGGGACGAGCACGGCTTCATCCTGGCCGGCCCCGACCTGACCCCCGACGGCCGGCCGCCGGCGGGCTGGGAGCTGGACCGGCCGCCGTACCACCTGGAGACCAACATTCCCGGCGTGTTCGTCGCGGGCGACGCGCGCGCCGAGTCCGCGAAGCGGGTCGCGTCCGCCGTCGGAGAGGGTGCCATGGCCGTGATGCTCGTCCACCGTTATCTGGAGCAGTCGTGAGCGGGCGGGTCGTGCCCTGCAGCCCGCAGGAGATCGGTTCACTGTTCCTCTTCGAGAAACTGTCCCCGGAGCAGTTGGGGCGTCTGTGCAGCGAGGGACGGGTGGAGCTGTTCGAGCCCGGGCCCGTGTACACCGAGGGCGATCCCGCCACCTGCTTCTACGTGATGGTCGAGGGCACGGTCGTCCTCTCGCGCCGGGTCGGCACCGACGACGTGGAGGTCACCCGGACCTCCCAGCGCGGGGTGTACGCGGGGGGCATGCAGGCCTACCTCGGCGACCGGGTGCCGCAGGTCTACAACAACTCGATGCGCGTCACGGAGCCGACGCGGTTCTTCGTGCTGCCCGCGGACTCGTTCGCGAGCATCATGCAGGAGTGGTTCCCCATGGCGGTGCATCTGCTGGAGGGGCTCTTCTTCGGCTCGAAGAGCCTGCAGCGGGCCATCGGGCAGCGTGAACGGCTGCTGGCGCTCGGCTCGTTGTCGGCTGGTCTCACGCACGAGCTCAACAATCCCGCGGCGGCGGCCGTCCGTGCCACCGCCACCCTGCGGGAACGGGTGGCGAAGATGCGGCACAAGCTCAGCGTCATCTCCGCGGGACCGTATCCGCGTGAGGCCCTGGCCCACCTGATCGAGATCCAGGAGCGCACCGCCGAACGCGTCGCGAAGGCGCCCACGTTGAGCCCGCTGGAGGCCTCGGACCGGGAGGACGCCGTCACCGACTGGCTCGACGACCACGGCATCCCGGAGGGCTGGCGCCTCGCGCCCACCTTCGTGCAGGCCGGGCTCGACCTCGACTGGCTGGACCGGATCGCGGCGGCCGTGGACGAGGAGATCCTCCCCGGGGCGATCGGATGGCTCAACTACACGGTCGAGACCGAGCTGCTGATGGACGAGATCGAGGACTCCACCACCCGCGTCTCGCGTCTCGTCGACGCCGCCAAGCAGTACTCGCAGCTCGACCGGGCCCCCTACCAGAACGCCGACGTCCATGAACTCCTCGACAGCACCCTGCTGATGCTGTCTGGCAAGATCGGCCGGCGGATCGAGGTCGTCAAGGAGTACGACCGTACACTGCCGAAGATCCCTGCGTACCCGGCGGAACTCAACCAGGTATGGACCAACCTGATCGACAACGCGGTCTCCGCCATCGGCGACGCGGGCGGAGAAGGGACGCTGACCGTGCGGACGGCGCTCGCCGACGAACGGCTGCTCGTGGAGTTCCGCGACACCGGGCCCGGCGTGCCGAAGGAGATCCGCAGCCGGATCTTCGACCCCTTCTTCACCACCAAGCCGGTGGGCGAGGGCACCGGGCTCGGACTGGACATCTCCTGGCGGATCGTCGTCAACAAGCACCACGGCACCCTCCAGGTCGAGTCCGAGCCGGGCGACACCCGTTTCCAGGTCCTCCTTCCGCTCACCGCAGCCGAGAACGACGCGCCCGAGGAGCCCGCATGACCAGCGACACCGGAATAGACCCCAGCGTCCCGCCGAGCGGCGCCGGCTGCGTGGAGTGCGACGAGGCCGGCGGATGGTGGTTCCATCTGCGGCGCTGCGCGCAGTGCGGCCACGTCGGCTGTTGCGACTCCTCCCCCGCCAAGCACGCCACCGCTCACTACAAGGCCACGGGCCACCCGGTGGTCCGCAGCTACGAGCCGGGCGAGGCATGGTTCTGGAGCTACGAGACCTCCGAGCTGTACGAGGCCGGACCCGACCTGGCGCCGCCGGTGAGCCATCCCGCGGACCAGCCGGCGCCGGGGCCACAGGGGCGGGTACCGGGGGACTGGGCGAAGACGCTGCGCTGAGCCCCTCACCGGAGCCGCTCCTGATCACGGGGCGTTGTCAGTGCCGCATGCCAGGATGGATCTGTGCCCGAGACCGCGTTCACCACACCGCTCATCGGCCGGGAGGACGAACTCGCCCGACTCGCCGCAGTACTGGAGCGTGCCCGGGGTGGTGAGGCCCGCGCCGTGCTGATCGCCGGCGACGCCGGGGTCGGCAAGACCCGGATGCTGGACGAGGTCGCGGTCCGGGCGGCGGGGGCGGGCATGACGGTGCTCACCGGGCACTGCGTCGACCTCGGTGACGTCGGCCTGCCGTATCTGCCGTTCACCGAGATCCTGGGGGTTCTCGCCGCCGACGAGCGCTTCGCGGACGCTCTCACCGCCCACCCCGTCGTGGACCGCCTGCTGGGCGCGGGCCCGGACGCCGAGCGGGACGTGGGGGGACGGCTGCGGCTGTTCGAGGGCATGGCCGGACTGCTGGCCGACCTGGCGGACATCGCTCCGCTGCTGCTGGTCCTGGAGGACCTGCACTGGGCCGACCAGTCCTCCCGGGACCTGCTGCGGTTCCTGCTCAGCCGGGGCATCCTCCAGCGGCCGGCGGGCGGTGCGCCCACCCACCGGCTCGCGGTGCTCGCCTCGTACCGCGCGGACGACCTGCACCGGCGCCACCCACTGCGTCCGCTCCTTGCCGAGCTGGTGCGGCTGCCCGCCGTCGAGCGGCTCGAGCTGCGTCCCATGGCCGACGCCGAGGTGACCCGGCTGGTGCGGGCCCTGCAGGACCGTCCGCTGCCGGACACCACGGTCCGGCGGATCGTGGAGCGCGCCGAGGGCAACGCCTTCTACGCCGAGGAACTGCTCGCGGCCACGGACACGGAGGCCGGCGGTGTGCCCAGCGGCCTGGCCGACGTCCTCCTCATCCGCTTCGAGCAGCTGTCCGACACCGCCCAGCAGGTGCTGCGTACCGCCGCCGTCGCCGGGCGCCGCGTCGAGCACGACCTGCTGCGGGACGCCGTCGATCTCCCTGAGGACGAGCTGGAGACGGCGCTGCGCGAGGCCGTCGGCCGGCAGCTCCTCGTCCCGGGCCGGGGCGACACGTACTCCTTCCGCCACGCCCTGGCCCGCGAGGCGGTGTACGCCGATCTGCTCCCCGGTGAACGGTCCCGGCTGCACGGCGCGTTCGCCCGGCTGCTCGCCGGCCGCGGCCACCCGGCCGAGAGCGCGGCGGAGCGCGCCCACCACTACCGCGAGAGCCACGATTTGGCCGAGGCGCTCGCCGCCTCCCTGGAGGCCGCCGACCACGCCCAGCGGGTGGGAGCGCCCGCCGAGGAGCTGCGGCATCTGGAGGCCGCCCTCGACCTGTGGTCGGCGGTGGAGCCGTCCGCGCGGCCCTCGGGACCCGACATCGTGACGCTCACCCTGCGCGCCTCCGCCGCGGCCGCGCACGCGGGCGAGTCGCATCGCGCGGTCTCCCTCACCCGGGCCGCCCTCGCCGGCATCGGCCAGGACGCGGACTCCGAACTCGCCGCCCGGGTCCGCTACACGCTGGCCGGCAACCTCATGAGCGTCGACAACCTGTCGGCGGCGTTCGCCTACAGCAGCGAGGCGCTCGCCATGATCCCGGCCGAGCCCCCGTCACGCACCTGGGTGTGGGCGGCGGCCACCCATGTCATGGCGGCGCGTCAGGTCGGGGAGAACGAGATCGCGCGCCGTGTGGCCCGCCGGGCCCTGCGCACCGCGGAGCAGTTGCGGGTGACCGACGCGCAGGCCGACCTCCTGATCTCCCTGGCCGGCCTCGAAGGGGGCGGCCGCCGTACACCGGAGGGCCGCGAGCGACTCAGCCGGGCCCGGGAGCTCGCGCGGCGTTCGGGCAACCCACCGGTGGAGATGCGCGCCCTGTTCAACCTGGCCCTCGGCAGCTTCGAGTCCGGCGACCTCGAGGAGTGCCTGCCCTGGCTGGGCGAGGGGCTCGACCGCGCCCGCCGCGCCGGGCTGCTGTCCTCGCCGTATCCGACGGAGATGCGCTATCTCCAACTGCTCGTGCTCTACACGCTGGGCCGGTGGGACGAGTGCGCCCGCGCGGCGGAGACCGGTGCCGAGGTGCTGCCCGCGGCCGCCGGGTACACGGTCGGGCCCGCGCTGTACGTGGGGCTCGGGCGCGGCGACCTCAAGGCCGCGGACCGTGCACGCGCCCTGTTGGAGGGGCCGTTCGACTGGATGAGCACGCTGGTCGCCGGCATCGTGCTGACCGACGCCGCCGCGCTGCACGGTGAACCGGAGGCGGCCGTGGAGCGGATGCGGTCCACCGTCGCGAGCCTCACCGACGACTCGGGCACGTTTCCGGACGTCACGGTCCGGCTGGCCGCCCTCGCGCTGTCCGCGGTCGCCGACCGGGCCGCAGGGCTCCGCCTCACCGGCGACGAGAGCGGCGCGCGCCGCTGGGCCGGAACCGCGACCGACCTCGTGCTGCTGGCGCGGGACACTGCCACGCACGGCGAGGACGGCACACCGCAGGGACCGGAGGGACAGGCCTGGCTGGCGCGCGCCGAGGCGGAGTGGACCCGGGCCGTGTCCGGGCCGGATGCCGAGGCCTGGGAAAAGGCTGTCGCCGCGTTCGACTACGGTGATGTCTACGAGCGGGCGCGTTGCCGACTGCGGTTCGCCGAGGCCCTGTTGGCGGCCGAGCGGCGCGAGGAGGCGGCCGTCGAGGCCACCGCGGCGCGTGACACGGCCGCCGGGCTCGGCGCCGCGCCGCTGCTGGAGCGGGCGGACGCCCTGATCCGGCGGGGCCGGCTGTCGGGCGCCCGGCCCGCCGACATCCGCTCCCCGGTGCTCACCGCTCGCGAGCACGACGTGCTGCTGCTCCTCGCGCGGGGCCGCAGCAACCGGCAGATCGGCGAGGAACTGTTCATCAGCGGCAAGACGGCGAGCGTCCACGTCTCCAACATCCTGGCGAAACTGGGCGCCGCGAGCCGCACGGAGGCGGTGGCGATCGCCTACCGGGAGGGGCTGATCGCCCCGGAGGGGGCGACGCCCGCCTGACCTCGGTGCGTTCGTCGTCGTGGGCGGCGCCGTCCTCGGCGCGGTGGATCCGGGCCGGAGCGGAAAGGGTGCCCCGCCACGGGGCGGGGCACCCGGATCACCCTTGCCGGTCTGCCGTCAGCGGCGGACGGCCGGCGTGTTGGCGAAGGTCACGTTGACGGCGGCCCAGGACCGGTTCACCGCCTTGTACTCCGTGCTGTTCGCCCCGTACAGGTCCTTCGCCGCCTTCAGCGTCGCCTTGCGGGCGTCGTGGAAGTCGGTCGTGGAGACCATGTAGCGGGTCAGGGCACGGTAGTAGATCTTCGAGGCCTTGGCGCGCCCGATGCCCGTCACCGACCGGCCGTCGTAGGTCGGCGAGTTGTAGGTGACGGAGCCGATCGTCTTGCGGCCGCTGCCCTCGGCGAGGAGGTAGTACGCGTGCGAGGAGACGCCGGAGCCGGCGTGCACCTCGGCGTAGTACGTCGACGGGTCCCAGTAGTCGATCGCGCCTTCGAGCACGTCGAGGGACGGCTTGTCGAGGCGGCGCAGGAATCCCTGGTCGAGGCCCAGCTTCTCGCCGAGGAGGTAGTTCGGCGGGTTCTTGGCGTTCTTCGCGGTGAACTCGACGTGGGAGCCGAAGATGTCCGCGAGGGACTCGTTCAGGGAGCCGGCCTCGCCGTACTGGTTGCCGTACTCGTCGACGTACGTCGGCTCCAGCTTGGCGGTGGCGCCCACGACACCGTGGGTGAGCTCGTGGCCGGTGACGTCGAGCATGACCAGCGGCTTCTTGAACATGTCGCCGTCGCCGTCGCCGTACAGCATGCAGCCGCAGGTCGGGTCCCAGAAGGCGTTGGCGACGTTCTCGCCCCAGTGGACCATGGCGCGGGCGGCCTTGCTGTTGTTATTGATGCCCTTGCGCCCGAACTTCTCCTTGTAGAAGTCCAGGGTCTCGGCGACCCCGTACTGGGCGTCGACCGCCGCACTGGTCCGGCTGGAGACGGTGCCGTTGCCCCACTTGTTGGTGGAGCTGGTGAACCTCTTGCCGGCGCTGAAGCTCTCCGTGTACTGGCCCTTGGCGTCCCGGGTCGCCGTGCCGTAACGGCTCGGGTCCTTGAGGACGAACTTCGTGGGAGCCGTCTGGGTGGTGGTCAGGGTGACCTTGCCGGAGAAGAGCGAGCGGCCCGTACCGGTGGCCTTGCGCGGGTAGCTGACAGCGGCGTCCGTGGAGTCCGCGGTGAGCCCGGCGGACTGCGAACCGATGCCGGTCTCGGGGTCGAGCGTCTCGCCGCGGTCGCGCAGGGTGTCGATCAGCTTCGGCGACAGGAACCCTTCGTTGTCGGGCGTGTTGCTGCGCACCTTGCCGGTGAGGGCGTCGATGACGACGGTCCGGGAACCGCCGGCCTCGGTGGTGGAGCTGTCGCTCACCCGCACCTGGTAGGCGAGGGAGGAGGCGCCGTTCCGGGCGTCGACGACGAGTTCGGCGCTGCCGGCGTCGCCCTTGGCGACCGACGCCGCCTTGGCCTGCGCCTGGCGGGCCGTCAGCTTGGCCTCGGCGGCCGTGGCGTCCACCTTGTGGTCGGCGGCCCGGGTGACACCGTCGTACGCCAGCTTCTCGGTGAGGTGGACGACGAGGTCGCCGCCGAGGACCGCCATGCCCTCGTGGGCCCGGACGAACCGGACGTGCCGGGCGCCTTCCGGGTCGATCATCACTTCCTGGGCGTGCAGTTCGTCGCCCTGGGTGACACCGGTCGCGGAGGCGTGGGCGAAGGCTGCGGCGCGGGCCGCCTCGACGACGGAAGCGGCGGAGTCGGCGGCGGCGGAGGAGGCCGAGACCTGGTCCGTCCCCGTGGCCGGGTCCGCGAAGGCCGTGCCCGCAAGACCCGTTGCGGCCGTCGTCACTGCGACGGCGACCGCCAGGCTGCGTATGTGGGCTCTACGCACTGATGAGGGTTCCTTCGTTCAAAGGCGGCCGGGATCGCCAACCGCCTCGATTCATGGCGCAGTTGAGCGCCATGGGGGCTGGTCGGGCCCCAGCACGAAACCCTTTCAAACAAGTCATGCGCATGTAAAGCGCGAATAGTCGCCTTCCGCGCCTTCCATGACAATCCTTTGCAAACCCCCACAGCCCAGCGGCCCGTAGCGACCAACTGTGCTTCAACTGTGAAGATGCGACCTGATCCGTGAAGGTTGCGCGGCGCGACTGTGACGCATCTCGCACCGGAAGTCGGCGGTACCGGCACCGGCTTGCTGCGCGATCTTGGCGGAATCAACTCCTCCGGGACAGGATGCCCACATGAAGGGTGACTTGTTTTCCAGCGAGCACATGGTGCAGCCGGCCACACAGCCCGGCATGACGGTCGAGAACGCCAAGTGCATCAAGTACGCGGTGCACGGCGAGATGCTGGCCCGGCAGGGGGCGATGATCGCCTATCGCGGCGCCCTCCAGTTCGAGCGCAAGGGCCAGGGCGTCGGCGGCATGCTCAAGCGCGCGGTGACCGGTGAGGGGCTGCCGCTGATGACGGTGCGCGGCCAGGGCGAGGCCTGGTTCGCGCACGAGGCGCAGAACTGCTTCGTCGTCGAGGTCGACCCCGGCGACGAGTTCACGGTCAACGGCCGCAACGTCCTGTGTTTCGACGCCTCGTTGGCATACCGGATCGCGACCGTGAAGGGCGCCGGCATCGCGGGTGGCGGTCTGTTCAACAGCGTCTTCACGGGACACGGCAGGCTGGGCCTGGTGTGCGAGGGCAATCCGCTGGTCATCCCGGTCTCGCCGCAGTACCCGGTGTACGTCGACACGGACGCCGTCGTGGGCTGGACCGCGAATCTCGCGACCTCGCTCCACCGCTCCCAGTCCATCGGGTCGATGCTGCGCGGCGGCTCGGGCGAGGCCGTGCAGCTGATGCTGCAGGGCGAGGGCCACGTGGTCGTACGGCCGAGCGAGGCGACGCCGCAGAAGGCGCAGCAGCACTGAGGCCTCATGAGGTGATCTGCGCCTCACGAGCAACCCGGCCGGTTCTGCCGACGTCTTGATCGACAACAGGTGACCCCCCTGGCCTTCTGGGCCGGGGCCTGTTTTCGACACACTATACACATCACGTATACACGCAGCGTATACGTGATGTGTATACGCGACCGGAAGGCATCCATGTACGGCAAGGCATTCGCCCCGGAGTATCAGGGCGCTCTCACCACGCTGTCGGTCAACTCCTCACTGGCCGACGTACTGGCCGCGGGAACAGAGCGGTTGCGGGCGGCCGAGCGGGCGGGACAGCACGGTGAGGCGGCGCGCTCCGGACTCGCGGTCGCCGAGGCGCACCGCCGGCTCGGTCAGGTCGGGGACGCGGAGCGGGCGTGGAAGGCGAGTTACCGTGCCGCCCGGGAGGCCCAGGACACCGCGGCGATGGCCTGGGCGCTGTGGAGCGGCGGCACGCTGGCCCGCCAACGGGGGGCGTTCCCCCTGGCCCGGCGGCTGCTGGAGCTCGCGGCCGAACTCGGCGAGCGTGGCGGGGACATCGTGGTGCGGGGCTACTCGCTGGCGGGCCTGGCCGAGACGGGCCGCATCCAGGGCGACTACGAAGCCGTCGGCAGGCTGCACGAGCAACTGCTGGCGGAGGCCCGCCGCCGCGGGGAGGCCCGGCACACGGTGTGGGCGCTGGAAGGCATAGCCCAGATGCACCGCAACACGGGCGCGTACGACACGGCGTACGGGCTGTTCGAGGAAGCGGCCGAGATCGCCGGGCGGGCCGACGACCGGCGGGGCCACGCCTGGGCGCTGCGGGGGCTCGCCGACGTCGTCTCGGTGCGCGACGGGGACACGGAGCGGGCGCTCGCCCTGCTCTGCGAGGCGGAGACGACGTGCCGCGAGATGCGGCTGTCCAGCGCGCTGGCGTACAACCACAAGATGCGCGGCAACGTCCTGTACCGCGCCGGGCGTTACACCGAGGCCCGGGATCTGTACGAGCAGGCGCTCGCGGAGTTCCGGGCCATGAGTGAGCCGCGCGGGCAGGCGCTGGCGCGGCTCGGGCTGGCCAAGTCGCTGGCGCGGCTGGGCCGCGACCGGGCCGAGACCGCCGATGAACTGGCCGACGTGGCACGGGTGTTGGAACAGATCGGGCTGCGGCACGCGAGGGCGATGGTGGCCCGGGCGCAGGAGGAGTTCGGCATCACCCCGGAGGCGAACCGGGCCACCGCCGCGGAGGCCGTACGGTGACGCGGCTGCCCTCGACGGTCCACGCACCGCTCGCCACGCCCCAAGTCCTCGACCGGTGCCGCGCGTTGGTGCTGCCCGCCCTTCGGGAGGCCGTCGGACGGCTGCATCCATGGGTCGGTGAGATGGCGGCGTACTCGTTCGGCTGGTGCGAGGTCGGCGGCGCGCCCGCGCTCGCCTCCGGCGGCAAGGGGGTACGGCAGGCGCTGGCGGTGCTCGGGGCCGAGGCGGCCGGTGCGCCGGGGCGGGCCGGGGTCGCCGCCGCGGTCGCGGTGGAGCTGGTGCACGTGTTCTCCCTGGTGCACGACGACATCATGGACGGCGATCCGGCCCGGCGCCGCCGCCCCACCGTCTGGAAGGCGTACGGCACGGGCCCCGCGGTCCTCGCGGGCGACGGCCTGTTCGCGCTCGCCGTGCAGACGCTGGCCGAGACGGCGGCGAGCAGCGAAGCCGTACGACGGCTGTCCGCGGCGCTCGGGGACCTGGTGCGCGGACAGGCGGACGATCTGCTGTTCACCGCACGCCCCTGGACGGGCCCGCAGCGGGTGGGGCCGGACGAGTACCGGGCGATGGCCGAGCACAAGACGGGCGCGCTGCTGGGCTGCGCGGCCTCGCTCGGGGCGGTGCTCGCCGGGGCGGCCCCTGCCACGGTCGCCGCCCTCGACCGCGCCGGCCGCCGTCTTGGGATCGCCTTCCAGGTGGTCGACGACATGCTGGGCGTCTGGGGCGACCCCGCCGTCACCGGCAAGCCCGTGCACGCCGATCTGCGCGAGCGGAAGAAGACGTTCCCGGTCCTGGCCGCGCTGGGCTCCCCGCTTCCCGCGGCGCGGCGTCTCGCGCTGCTCCTGGAGTCGGCCGGTGACCCCGCGGAGGCGGCCGCGCTGGTCGAGGAGGTGGGCGGCAGGTCGGCGGCGCTGACCGAGGCACGCCGCCAAGTCGACGCAGCCGAGGCGGCACTCGCCGGCGTGCCCCTGGAGGGGCGGGCCGCCGGCGAGCTGGGGTCGCTGCTGGACTTCCTGGTGCGCCGCGATCTTTAGAAAGCCCTGTTGACGTTCTCGGCGTCCCGCGTCAGGGTCGAAGCTGCGGGCATCCGCGCCCGTGCCTGGAAGGTGAGTGTCTTGATCGGAGTCTCGGACGTCGAAGCCGCCGCCGAGCGCATCGCCGGACATGTCGTACGCACTCCGACGGTGGCGAGCCCCGGCCTGTCCGCGCTGCTCGGCGTGCCGGTCACCGCCAAGCTGGAACTGCTGCAGCGCACCGGTTCGTTCAAGGCGCGGGGTGCGACGGCCAAGCTGCTGTCGCTGAGCGAGGCGGAGCGGGCCGCCGGAGTGGTGGCGGTCAGCGGAGGAAATCACGGGATCGCCCTCGCGGTCATGGCCGCCGCCCTCCATGTGAAGGCCACGGTGGTCATGCCGCGGTCGGCTCCCGACCGGGCCGTGGAGATCGCGGAGAGCGCCGGCGCGTCGGTGCGGCTCACCGACGACATGGCGGGCGCCTTCTCGCTCGTGACCCGCCTGCGGGACGGAGGGCTGACGCTGGTCCACCCGTTCGACGACCCCGTGGTGGTCGCCGGGCAGGGCACCGTCGGACTGGAGTTCGCCGAGGACGCCGGTGAACTCACCGATGTGCTCGTCAGCATCGGGGGCGGCGGACTGATCGCCGGTGTGGCGGCGGCACTGCGGGCCCGCCGGCCTCACGTACGGATCTGGGGCGTGGAGACCGAGGGCGCCGAGGCCATGTCCAAGGCGCTGGCCGCGGGCGGTCCGGTGCCGGTCGCGCTGTCGTCGATCGTGTCCACGCTCAGCGCACCGTCCGTCTCGCAACTGACGTACGACCATGTGTCCGCCCTGGTCACCGATGTCCTGGTGGTTCCGGACCGCGAGGCCGTGCAGGGCACGCTCGACCTCGCCGACCACGCCAAGGTGTGGGCCGAGCCGGCCGCCGGCTGTCTGCTGCCCGCGGTCCGGCGGGTGGTGGAGCGGGTCGGCCGCGGCGCACGGCTGGGACTTGTCGTGTGCGGGGGCAACGCGACGACCGGCGATGTCATGGCGTGGTCGGAGCGTTTCGGTCTGCGCTGACGGGCCACGGCGCCGAATTCTCGCCGGGGGCGGCGAGTTTCCCCGACCGGTTTTTCTCCGTCGCCGCTTCCCGATTACCGATGGTTACCCACAGGTGGGACAGGAAACAGGGTTCTTCGGGCGGGCCCGGAGGAAATACGGGGTACCTGCACACCGCCGTGAGCTCGGATGACGCCGCCGCGTCCGCTCCCTGGCCGCTTTTCGTCGCACACATGCCCGCAACGGTCGGCAAATCGAAAGAGGCGCCGGGTAGTTGGGGATGCATTTGAACACACACCGTCGCACGCGTCGTACCTATGGGAAAGGTGAGAGCCAGCGGTTTCAGCGAGGGATGACCATGGTCAAGGCACACGTCTCCGCACACGAGTTGGTCGCCGGAAGGTACCGGCTCCTGGAGGTCCTGCACCGCGAAACGAACCGGACGTGCTGGTACGGCGAGGACGTCGACGCGGACCGGCCCCGCCTTCTCACCCAGATCGGACTTCCGTCCGGCCTCGACGCGGACAGCGCGCGCCGGGCCACGGCACGCGTCGTCCGCGCGTCCGAGACCATGACCCTGCTCTGCCCCGGCCGGGTCGCCGCGGTCGTCGACGCCATGGAGGAGGCCGGCACCCTGTGGACCGTCACCGAGTGCATAGACGGCGTCCCCCTCGGCCAACTCCTCGCTCAGCAGGACACGTTCGACCACGTGCGGGCCGCGCGCGTCGGCCTGGAGCTGCTGGAGGTGCTGGAGGCCGGGCACCACGAGGGCATCACCCACGGCGAACTGAGCCCGAACCAGGTGTTCGTGCGCGACCGCGGCCCCGTCGTCCTCACCGGCTTCGGCCTGGCCGGGGCGACCCTCGCACCACGGGTCACCGCACCGTCGTACGCCTCCCCCGAACAGGCCCGCGACGAACGCATCGGGCCGGCGGCCGACCTGTGGGCGCTGGGCGCGATCCTCTACACGATGGTCGAGGGCCGTCCGCCCCTCCGGGACCGGGACCGGCCCGAGGCCACGCTGAAGGGGGTGGCCCGGCTTCCGGTGCGGACGCCGCTGCGCGCCGGGCCGCTCACCCAGGTCGTGCAGGGGCTGCTGCGCAAGGACTCCCGGGAGCGGCTTTCCCACGCGGTGGTCCGCGAGGCGCTCGTCCGGGTTCTCGACGAGGACCCCGACGCGGCCGAACAAACGATGCCGCGGCGGCCCTGGCAGCGCGGCCCGAAAGGGCTCGGCCCGGGGTGGAGCAGACGCACCATGGCCGCCGGGACGGCGCTCGCCGTGGTGACCGTCGCGGTCGCGGTGTTCGCCGTCATACGGCAACTGCCCGGTACCGACGACTCCGCGGCGGACACGGCGGCCCGCCCGTCGGCCGGTGACCGCACCGAGACCCGGACCACCAGCCCGTCCGCGTCGCCGACGCCCACCGCGACCCCGTCGGCCCCTTCGTCCCCCTCGGCCACGGCCCTGCCCGCCGGCTACCGCCGCTACCACGCGCCGGAGGGCTTCTCCGTCGCCCTGCCCGACGGCTGGAAGCGGCTGAGCACCTCGCGCGTGTCGGACGTGGCGTACCGCGTGGTCTTCGGTGCGGCCGGCGACCCCCGCACGCTCGCCGTCACCTACAGCGAGCGGGTCGGCCCCGATCCCGTCGCCGTCTGGCGCGACGACGTCGAACCGAACCTGAAGCAGGACGGCGACTACCGGCGGATCGGCGAGATCCGCGCGACGGCGTACCGCGGCTACGAGGCAGCCGACATGGAGTGGCTCGCCGACAGCGGCGGTACCCGGGTGCGCACCTTCGGCCGCGGATTCCTCCTCGGCGGAACCCGGGGCTTCTCCCTGCGCTGGACGACCCCGGCGGCCGACTGGGACGACAGAGCCAGCCGCGAGGCGCTCGACACCTTCCTGCGGACGTTCCGGGAGCCGTCGGACTGAGCCCCGGGGCGCTTCCCGCGCGGGGGGGGGCGGGCCGCCGTGGGCGACGACGGCGAGGACTCCGGCGAGTGGGCCGGCGAGGCGTACGACACCGTCAAGTCCCTTGTCGCCGAGGTGGTGTAGGCAGATCCCGAGCGCGTCCAGGAACGGCGAGGACCTCCAGCGGGCCATCGCCACGTGCATCACCGCGCTGCGCGGCGCCCAGGAGAATCACCCGCAAGGCTGAGCATCTTGCGCGCGAGAGGGGTACTAGAGGTCCCTACGTCCGAACGTGCTCCACGTCCGCTCCCCTCGGAGGCCCTGCCGTGAACTCCTTCGTGCACAAGACCCTCGTCATGCAGCTCCAGGCGGGCGTCACGGACCGCTTCCCCGTGCTCGCCCACCTGAGCTACGACGCCGACGACCCGTTCGCCGTCACCGCCGTGTTCAGCCATGACGGCCGCGTGCTCGCGCAGTGGCGGCTGGACCGCGAGATGCTCGCCGACGGACTGCGCCGGCCGGTCGGCGTGGGCGATGTGCGCATGCGTCCCGTGTCGGCCGGCATGTGGGAGGAGCTGTGCATGGAGTTCTACGGCGACGCCCGCCCCGACGGAGGCCGCCACCACGCCGTGGTGTTCGCTTGGGCTCCGGGAGTCGCGGCCTTCCTGCGGGAGACCTGCGAGATCGTCGCGCCGGGGCGGGAGAAGGTCCGGGTGGACGACTTCCTGGCCGCGGTCATCACCGGGGGCTGACACGGACGCGAGCTGAGTAGCCGTACTCATGCCGCCGCGGGCGCGCGTCGCGACGATGGGATCTCCACGAGAAGGAGCCCGTCGATGACTGCAGTTCCCCGCCCCGTGCCCACAGCCCTGACCGCGGTGGTGGTCGCGGGACTCGCCGTGTCCGCCTGGGGGGCGCACGACCGGACCACCTGGTTCCTGGAGACCGTGTGGGTGCTGGTCGGACTGCCGGTCGTCGTCCTGGCCCGGCGCCGCTTTCCGCTGACCGACCTGTTGTGCTGGCTGCTGGCCGCGCACGCCCTCGTCCTGGCCGTGGGCGGCCACTACACGTACGCGCAGGTGCCCCTGGGCGACTGGGTCCGGGACACGTTCGGCCTGGACCGCAATCCGTACGACCGGTTCGGGCACCTCATGCAGGGCTTCGTGCCCGCCGTGCTGGTGCGGGAACTGCTCAGCCGTACCTCTCCGCTGCGCGGCAGCCGGTGGCTGGCGCCGCTGACGGTGTGCGCGTGCCTCGCCTTCAGCGCGGTCTTCGAGATGTTCGAGTGGGCGGCGGCGGTGATCGGCGGCCAGGCGGCGGACGCCTTCCTGGCCACCCAGGGGGATGTGTGGGACACGCAGTGGGACATGTTCTGCGCCCTGATCGGCGCCACCGCCGCGGTCCTGCTGCTGGCCCGCGTCCACGACCGGCAGCTCGACGCGCTGCCGGTCACTTCGTCGTATGGCGGCGCCGCGTCCACAGCGGCACCGCGAACCAGCACACCGCGTACCACACGACCACTGCGGTGACCAGATAGGGCACGTATCCGTCGCCGGTGGCGACCCGGAGGATCAGCAGCAGCGCGGCGGTCATGGTGGCGAGCAGCAGCAGCAGGCCGACGAAGGTCATCCGGGACGCCCACCGGACCGCCTGCGGTTTGACCAGCCGCCCCGCCACCAGACGGTGCAGGGACACCGGGCCGATCAGCGCGCCCGTCGCGGCGGCGCCCAGTACGACGGTCACGATGTAGATGGTCTGGTCCGTCTGCTCCAGCTCCGCGTACCTCGGCGTGAACACGACCGTGAGCAGGAACCCGAACAGGATCTGCACGCCGGTCTGGGCGACCCTGACCTCCTGGATCAGCTCCCCCCACATCCGGTCGGCTCTCTCCTCCTCGGTCTCGTTGCGCCCCCTCTTCCGTTCGGCTGCAGGACTTCCCGTGATCGGCAAGGTTCCTCCCGGTGTGCTCGACCCCGATTCCCTCCCTCACCGGGTTCCCCGTTTCACCCGTCCGTTGCCTACCGGTCACGGTGGTGGCAATGCCATGTCGCGGAACGTGTTTGCCTGCGGATCGAACGGCAAAGCGGTTCCCATGAAGGAAACGGACAAGGAAGCGAAGAAGACCACGACCGCGCGAACGGCGGACAAGGCGGAGCGGACTGCGGACAAGGCCACGGCTCCGGCCGCGCGCACCGCACGGGCCGCGGCCACGAAGACGGATGAGGCGGCGTCAGCGGCGAAGGCCGGTGCCGAGCGGGCCGCCGACGCGACTGGCCGGGCCGCGCAGACCGCGGCCCGCAGCGTCGAGGCGGGCCGTCAGGCGATCGTGTCGGCCTCGGGGCAGGTCGCGGCCGGCGCGAAGACGGCCTGGACGGCACTCGCCCACCGCAAGCTCGTCGCCGCGGGCGTCGGCGCGGGCCTGACCGTGCTGGGCGCCGCGTCCTTCGCGGCGGGCCGCCGCGCGGAGCGTCACACACTGGGGCCGGTCACGCGGCTCACCGGAGGACGTTTCTGAAGACGGCCGGCGCGCCCCCGTCGTCGCCCAGGGAGGAGTCACGTCGGTCATGTCCGGCACCGAGCTCACCGTCACCCTCAGCGGTGGCAGCGCCGCCGACGCACGGACGGTCGTGCGGGCCCTCGAGCGTGCCTTCGGAAACACGGACCAGGCGCCCGCCGCCGAGGACGCCACGGTTCACACGGCCACGTTCGAGTACGACCCGTCCCACCGGCCGCGACCGGCCGCACCGGGTGACGACCGCCACCTGTCTGCGCCGGTGACCGTCACCGTGCAGGGCACGCCCGAGGCCGTCGAGAAGGCGGGCTCGACCCTTGCTCACACCTTCGAGGCACAGGACCAGGGATCCGCCTCCGGCGACCAGGAGCGCGAGCGGCAGCTGCTCCTGGAGCCGTGAGCACGCGGCCCGGGGCCTACCAGCGGGCCTCGACCTGGTCCTTGATCCGCCGGTCGTAGAGGCCGCGGATCGCGCGGAGCGTCTCCTGCGGAAGGTCCGGCAGCTTGGCGGCGGCAGCGTTGGCACGGGCCTGCTCGGGCGAGCGGGCGCCCGGGATCACGGTCGTCACCCCTGGCTGCTGGACGATCCAGCGCAGCGCGAGCTGGGCCGGGGTGTATCCCTCGGGGGCGAGGGCGGAGAACTCGGCTGCCGCCTCGACGCCCGTCGCGAAGTCGACGCCGGAGAAGGTCTCGCCCTGGTCGAAGGACTCGCCGTGCCGGTTGTAGGTGCGGTGGTCGTTGGCGGGAAAGACCGTCTCCCTGGTGTACTTGCCCGACAGCAGACCGGAGGCCAGCGGTACCCGGGCGATGATTCCGACGCCCGCCTCCCGGGCGGCGGGCAGCACCTCGCGCAGGGGCTTCATGCGGAACGGGTTGAGGATGATCTGCACGCTCGCCACGTTCGGCCGGGCGATCGCGGTCAGCGCCTCCTCGCAGGTCTCCACGCTGACTCCGTACGCGGCGACGCGCTCCTCGTCGACCATCGTGTCGAGGGCGTCGAACACCTCGTCGGTCGAGTACACGGGCGTCGGCGGGCAGTGCAGCTGCACCAGGTCGACGCGGTCGACGCCGAGGTTGCGCCGGGAACGGTCGTTCCAGGCCCGGAAGTTGTCCAGGACGTAGTTCTCCGGGATCTGGTCGACGCGGCGGCCCATCTTCGTCGCGACCAGCACGTGCAGGTCGGGCCGGCCGCTCAGGAACGCCGCGATGGTCTGCTCGCTGCGTCCGTCGCCGTAGACGTCGGCCGTGTCGAAGAAGGTCACCCCCGACTCGGCCGCCGTCTCCAGCACCGCCAGGGCTTCCTTGTCGTCGACGTCTCCCCAGTCGGCTCCGAGCTGCCAGGTGCCGAGGCCGACGACCGATGCGTGCTGCTGTGACCTGCCGAAAGTGCGCTCGTCCATGACATCAGTCTGTCATTCCCGGTCCGGCGGTTCCGCCAGGCGTCAGGTTGTGCGGGCAATTCACCATGCCAATGAGTTGCCGTTCACCGATACAGGTCATCCGCCGGACGGGCTGCCTGCCGGAGGCCATCACCTCAGGCCCCGCAGCCCCCCGGGCTTCCCGTTTGCGCCACGTTCTCCGCGTGAGGCAGGCCACTGGGGTCCCGTCCGCCCGCGAAAGACCACCGGAAACACCGCCCCCACGAGAAGGAACTCCCCTTCCGGGACGCACGGGACCCCGTCCGGAGCAAGATCATCTTCGTTCAATGTTGCACGGCATGTGGCTGATTGTCCTGATCGCAGCCAACCACCTCCGAGCGATTTCTCCCGCTCTCGACCGGGCCGATAGGCATGTGGGGTCGTCAACCGAACGAACCCTGGAGGTCCGCATGCCGGAACTCAGCCGACGCCGCGCGCTCACCGCCGCGGCCGCCCTCGCCGCCGCGGCAGGCGCCCAGACGGGCGCCGCCCCCACCGCGTCCGCCGCCGGACACCAGCACGGCTCCCCCGCCGCCTTCGACGAGGTCTACAAGGGCCGCCGGATACAGGGCCGCCCGGCCACCGGGGGCGGCCATCACGACCACGGCGGCGGCTACGCCGTGTTCGTCGACGGGGTCGAGCTGCACGTGATGCGCAACGCCGACGGCAGCTGGATCAGCGTCGTCAGCCACTACGACCCGGTGCCCACTCCGCGCGCCGCCGCCCGCGCCGCCGTGGACGAACTGCAGGGCGCCGCACTCCTCCCCTTCCCCGCCAACTGACCCGTTCCGCCCGCACGTTGGGAGCCACCCGCACATGACCGTCCGCAAGAACCAGGCGAGCCTGACCGGCGACGAGAAGCGGCGCTTCGTCGCCGCCGTCCTGGAACTCAAGCGCAGCGGCCGTTACGACACCTTCGTCACGACGCACAACGCCTTCATCATCGGCGACACCGACAACGGCGAGCGCACCGGCCACCGTTCACCCTCCTTTCTGCCCTGGCACCGCAGATTCCTCCTCGACTTCGAGCAGGCCCTGCAGTCGGTGGACGCGTCGGTGGCACTGCCGTACTGGGACTGGAGCACCGACCGCTCGCCGCGCTCGTCGCTGTGGGCGCCCGACTTCCTCGGCGGCACCGGGCGCAGCCGGGACGGCCGGGTGGAGGACGGGCCGTTCGCCGCGTCCGCCGGGAACTGGCCGGTCAACGTGCGCGTGGACGGCCGTACTTATCTGCGCCGCTCGCTCGGGGGCAGCGGACTGCAGTTGCCGACCCCGTCCGAGGTCGAGTCGGTCCTTTCCATACCGACGTACGACACGGCGCCCTGGAACAGCGCCTCGGACGGCTTCCGCAACCACCTCGAAGGCTGGCGCGGCGTCAACCTGCACAACCGGGTCCACGTCTGGGTCGGCGGACAGATGGCCACCGGCGTCTCCCCCAACGATCCGGTGTTCTGGCTGCACCACGCCTACATCGACAAACTGTGGGCCGACTGGCAGCGCCGCCACCCCGGCTCCGGCTACGCACCGGCCGCCGGCACGCCGAACGTGGTGGATCTGGGCGAGACGATGAAGCCCTGGAACGACGTGCGCCCGGCCGACCTGCTCGACCACACCGCCCACTACACCTTCGACACCGACTGACGGCCGGGACGCGGGCTTTGCTCACGCGGCACGGCGGTGTGACCGGCGCGGGCTATCCGGCGGGCGCCGTACGGCACTCCGGATGGCCCCAGCCCTGGTCGTTCCTGGCGATGGGCTCCCCCGCCGCGTAGGAGCGTCCGCAGACGCAGCTGCCGGGGAACTTCGCCTTGATCGTCCGCGAGGAGCCGCCACGCCCGCCGGACGCCTTGGCTCCGGCGGACCGCTTGCGCGGGGCACGGGCCGGCGGCGTGTCCGGTGCGGGCGGCGGCTCCGGCGAACCGAGACCACTGCCCGCGGGCTCCTGGACGGTCGCCGCCTGGCTGGCGGCACGGTCTGCGAAGTCGTTGAGGGGGTCGCCGTCCACCTGGTGGGCGGGTACGTAGCGGAATTCGACCGAGCGGCCGTCGAGCAGCTCGTCGATGCGCACGACCAGGTCCTGGTTGGCGACCGGCTTGCCGGCTGCCGTCTTCCAGCCGTTGCGCTTCCAGCCGGGCAGCCAGGTGGTGACGGCCTTCATGGCGTACTGCGAGTCCATCCGGATCTCGAGGGGTACGTCCGGGTCGGTCGCCGCCAACAGGCGTTCCAGCGCGGTGAGTTCGGCGACGTTGTTGGTGGCCCTGCCGAGCGGCCCCGCCTCCCAGCGGGCGGGGGTCTCCGTATCGTCGGCGACGACCCAGGCCCAGCCCGCCGGACCGGGATTTCCCTTCGAAGCCCCGTCGCACGCGGCCACCACACGTTCACGCATGTGCCCGATCATGCCACGCACGGACGCGAGGCCCGGCCACGGCTCAGGAGACGTCCGTGACCTGCGGCATCTCTCCCTGCTTCGTCGTGACGTCGATCACCGAGAAGCTGGCGCCCTGCGGATCGCCGAGCGCCGCGAAGCGCCCGAACGGGGTGTCCATCGGCCCGAACCGCAGGACACCACCGAGCTTGGTGGCCGTCGCCACGGCGTCGTCGCAGTTCTCGACGGAGAAGTAGACGTTGATGTACGGCGGCACCTCGGGCGGGAACTCCTCCGTCATCCTCATGCGGCCGAGGACCGACTCGCCGCCCACCTCGAAGATGCGGAAGTCCACCGCGTCGTCCTGCAGCTGCTTCGCGGCGTACGGGAAGACGGCGGGGAAGAACGCGTCCGACTTCCCGGGCTCCCGGGTGAAGACCTCGGCCCAGCAGAAGGCACCCGGCTGCTCGGGCGGCGCCTCGAAGCCCTCGTGGGTACCGGCCTGCCACACACCGAACACGACGCCGCTCGGGTCGCGGCCCAGGCACATCGTGCCGAACTCGCCGACCTGCATCGGCCCCGTCAGCACCTCGCCGCCGTTGTCACGGATCTTGCCGGCGGTGGCCTCGGCATCCGGTGACGCCAAGTAGAGGCACCACTGCGACGGGCCCTCCTGGCCCGGCATGGGCGGCACGACGGCGGCGACCGCCTTGCCGTCCGCGTAGGCCTGGGTGTAGTTGCCGTACTCCGACGACGCCTGGCCGAAGGTCCAGCCGAGGACGTCGCCGTAGAAACTCTTGGCTCCCTCGACGTCGCTGAACATCGCATCGGCCCAACAGGGGGTTCCCTCAGGTCGTACGGCCATGACTGCGGCCTCTCCGAATCGGTGGACGGTCCGATACCTCACGCTAGCGAGCGGTTCGCCCGGCCGCGCGCCGAACCGCGCGGCCCGCCTCAGACTGGAGGGAGAGGACGGCGTTCGGCGGCAGGGGAGCGGGATGGCGGACGGGACGATGCACGCGTGGGCCGTGACGGCACCGGGGCCCGTGGAGGAGGCGCCGGGGCCCCTCCGCTTCGTCGAGAGACCGGTTCCGGTGCCCGGGGAGGACGAACTTTTGGTGCATGTGCTCGCGTGCGGGGTGTGCCGCACCGACCTGCACGTGGCCGAGGGCGACCTGCCGGTGCGCCGGCCCGGCGTGACCCCCGGACACGAGGTGGCCGGCGTGGTGGCGGGCCTCGGCGCGGCGGTGCGCGGCTTCACCGTCGGCGACCGCGTCGGGGTGGCCTGGCTGCGCCGCACGGACGGCACGTGCGCCTGCTGCCGGCGCGGCGCCGAGAATCTCTGCCCGTCCTCGCAGTACACGGGCTGGGACGCGGACGGCGGCTACGCGGCGTACACGACCGTGCCGGCCGCCTTCGCCCACCGGCTCCCCGACGGCCTCGACGACGTGGCCGCGGCTCCCCTGCTGTGCGCGGGGATCATCGGCTACCGCGCGCTGCGCCGGGCCGCGCTGCCGCCGGGCGGACGGCTGGGCCTGTACGGGTTCGGGGGCAGCGCCCATCTGTGCGCCCAGGTCGCGCTGGCCGAGGGCGCCACCGTGCACGTCCTGACCCGGGGTGCGGCGGCCCGGCGTCTCGCGCTGGAACTGGGCGCCGCCTCCGCGCAGGACGCGTACGGCCTGCCGCCGGAGCCCCTGGACAGCGCGATCCTGTTCGCGCCTGCCGGCGACCTGGTCCCGGTCGCGCTGCGCGCCCTCGACCGGGGCGGAGTCCTGGCGATCGCCGGCATCCACCTCAGCGACATCCCGCCCCTGCGCTACGAGAGCGAGCTGTTCTACGAGAAGCAGGTGCGCAGCGTCACCGCCAACACCCGTGAGGACGCCAGGGAGTTCCTGGCCCTGGCCGCCCGGTACGGCGTACGCGCCACCACGCACACCTACCCGCTGACCCGGGCCGATGCCGCACTGCGCGACCTGAAGGCCGGCCGCTTCGACGGGGCGGCGGTGCTGGTGAACGACGCGTCCTGAAGGTTCCGTGGCCGACGTATGTCTTCCCCCCGATGCCCGCCATTGCTTGCCTGGGGAGTCGTTTTCGGTGTCCGGGGCGGGGGTTGCTGCGTGCGGAAGCCGTGGTTCGTGGGGTTGCTGCTGGGTGTCGGTGACCCGGCGGTCGACCTGATCGTGGCCTGGAATGTGCTGCCCGACCAGGCCCGCGGCACCTTCCGGGAGGCGGTGGGCGCGGGCGGCGCCGAGTGGGCGCGCGGCCCGGGCTGGGCGCTGTCGATCTCGCTGATCCAGCTCCCGTACTACTGGGAGACCAATCAGGCGCTCGCGGCGAACTCCCGGCATGTGATCAGGGAGATCCTGGCCGAGACCGCGTAGGGCCCTGGGGCCGCCTGTCCGGCGACGGACAGGCCCCAGGCCGGCCGGAATCAGCCGGATCCTCGGCCGGCCTCCGCCGCTGCGGTGTGTCACCCGCCGGCTGCCGCCTTCTCCAGGGCCGCGATATCGATCTTGCCCATCGCGAGCAGGGCCTCGGTCGCGCGGGCCGCCTTCTCCCCGTCCGGGTCGCCCATCAACTCAAGGAGGCGGTCGGGGACGACCTGCCAGGACACGCCGTACCTGTCCTTCAGCCAGCCGCAGGGGCCCGGCTCGCCGCCCTCGGTGAGCTTGGTCCAGTAGTAGTCGACCTCCTCCTGGTTCTCGCAGTGGATCTGGAAGGAGATCGCCTCGTTGAACGTGAACTCGGGGCCGCCGTTGAGCGCCACGAACTTGTGGCCGTTGGCCGTGAAGTCGACGGTCAGCACCGTACCGGCGGGGCGCGGGGCTCCCTCGGAGTAGTGGGTGACGTTGCCGACGCTGGAGTTCTTGAAGATCGAGACGTAGTAGTGGGCAGCGTCCTCGGCCTGGTCGTCGAACCAGAGACACGTAGTGAATCCTTCGGCGGTCATGAGCACCTCCTGGGGGTGAAACGCGGTCATCTGTGTCGACTGATCCTCGCCACGGAACTCATCGGTCGGTCGGCCGATCGATCCGGATGGCCCCGTGCCGGCCCGGAACCAGCATCCGGACCATGACGTCTTCGCCCGCAGACACCATCCGGCCCTTCCGCATCGACGTTCCGCAGCGCGGAGTGGACGGACTCCGCGGAACTGCCCGAGGAGGCGGTGGACCGGGACCGGATGCCGACCAACCTGATGCTGTACTGGCTGACCGGGACGGCCGGTTCTTCGGCCCGCATCTATTACGAGCGGGCGCACACCACGGGCCGTACGGCCCGGCCCGCCGAGCCGTCGACCGCGCCGACCGCACTCGCCTCTCTTCCCGGCCGAGCCGCAGATCGCGCTGCGGCACAAGGCGGAGCGGACCGAGAACCTCGTGGGCTGGACGGAGTTCGGCCGCGGCGGGCACTTCGCGGCGACGGAGGAGCCGGACCTGCTGGTCGGGGACGTACGGGCCTTCTTCCGGGAGCTGCGGGAGAAGGAGGTCCGCTGACACTCTGCCCGCAGCGAATCTGCTGCGGGCAGAGAAATCCCGTGAGCGGGCATCCCCGGGCCGAGAGTGGAAATCACGGCGACGCTGGGCGGACGAGGTGCTCAGCCGGCGTCTCGCACGGGTCTGAGGCGCCGGCTCGGGACGGGTGGTCAGGCGGCCAGGCACAGGCCGTTGTACGGCGAAGTGGACGCGTTCCGGCTCCTGCCCGGCTGCGCCGCGGTGAGCCGGGTGAGCTCGGTCCTGGCCAGCGACAGCAGGTCGCCGAGGCCGAGGCCCAGTGCCTGGGCGGCGGCCGCGAGGACGGGCGGAGGGTCATCAGACGTGCACGCCCGGGTCCACCGGCAGATCCTGGCCACGTTCGCGGGCACCTTACCGGAGTTGGGCAGCTCGACGAGGGTGCCGAGGTCTCCGGAGGAGAAGGCCCGGGCACCCGTCACGCACGCCACCGATTTTCCGCCGGGCGGACACGCGACGGGCATGGCCCGTCACGCCACGGGTACGCGCAACGCAGCAGGATCTGCGGGCGGCCCGCCGCCCGGCGGACGACGTGTGCATACGTCGCCGCCATCCGGGTACACGGCAAGCCGCACACCCGGGCAGGACCAGAAACAACCGAGGCCGAAGAGGCAGACGTCGAGCCGTGACTTTCGTGGGAGAGGTAATGGACACCGCCGTGATCCGGTCGGAGGCACAGGTCGTCGAGAAGACCACCGAAAACGCCAGGACCAGGACGACGGGTGACGGACCACTGCCGGGAGTCGAGGACCCGAAAACCGTGGCTCCGCGCGACGCGCGTGAGCTGTCCCGCCAGTTCTTCCAGCGCCTGACGGAGCTTGAGGAAGGCACGCACGAATACCAGTACGCGCGCAACACGCTCATCGAGATGAACATGTCGTTGGTGCGGTTCGCCGCCGGCCGGTTCCGCGGCCGCGGCGACGACATGCAGGACATCGTCCAGACGGGCATGATCGGCCTGATCAAGGCAATCGACCGCTTCGAGCTGGCGCGCGAGGTGGAGTTCACCTCGTTCGCTCTGCCCTACATCGTGGGCGAGATCAAGAGGTTCTTCCGCGACACCACGTGGGCGGTGCACGTGCCGCGGCGCCTGCAGGAGCTGCGGGTCGAGCTGGCCAAGGCACGGGAGGAACTCGCCAGCAGGCTGGACCGCGATCCGACGGTCTCCGAACTCGCCACCCTGATGAACCTCTCCGAGGACGAGGTCATCGAGGCCCAGATCGCCTCCAACGGCTACAACTCCTCCTCCCTGGACGCCGCTCTCAACGGAGACGGGACCGAGGGCGGCGAGGCGGTGCTGGCCGACTTCATCGGCGTGGAGGAGGAAGGGCTGCGGCTGGTCGAG
This sequence comes from Streptomyces sp. NPDC040410, assembly GCF_055595715.1. Taxonomy (NCBI): domain Bacteria; kingdom Bacillati; phylum Actinomycetota; class Actinomycetes; order Kitasatosporales; family Streptomycetaceae; genus Streptomyces; species Streptomyces sp. NPDC040410. The sequence goes on along the minus strand of NZ_JBVIVK010000014.1, from coordinate 175,619 downwards.
GACTTCCAGTCGCTCGCCCCGCTGATGGCGGAACTGAGCGAACGCGACCGGCAGATCATCCACATGAGGTTCGTGGAGGAGGCCACCCAGGCGGAGATCGGCGAGCGGCTCGGCTGCTCGCAGATGCATGTGTCCAGGCTGATCAAGCGGATCATCCTGCGGCTGCGCGAGGGAATGCTGGGCGAGCTGGGCTGCGCCTGAGCCGGGCGCACGCAAGCGGGTGCCACCCCACGTTCAGGTACGGGGTGGCACCCGCGTCCGGGGGTGCGGTGGCGCCCGCGTCCGTGCTCACTCGCTGCCGAGGCTCACCGCGGCACTGATGCGCTTGCCGACCGGCACCCGTTCGACGACGACATGCGCCGCGAGCGCGTGGACTATCTCAAGGCCGTGCCGGCCGACCCGTTCGGGATCACGGGGGAAGCGCCTGGGCAGCGCGGCGCTGCTGTCGTAGACCGCCACCGTGAGCGAGGTGTCCGTGCCCTCCAGCTCCAGGATGTACGGCCCGTTGCTGTGCCGGTCGGCGTTGGTGACCAGCTCGCTCACCACCAGGAGCACCTCCCCCTGGGCGCGGGCGCCGATGGCGGCGTACCACTCGGTCCTGAGCTGGTCGAGGAAGAGCGCGGCGAAGTGCCGGGCATCCGCGATGCATCCCGGTTCGCCTGTGTAGTGTGCCGCCCGCCGCAGCGGTTCCACGGGCACGTCGAAACCAGTCGGTATCACTGCCCCGTCCAGGTGGTCGATCATGCGTTTCTCTCTCGGAAGCCGGACTGGCCGGACGCTGCTGCACCAGTGCTCGTACCCCGAGCTGCGCCTCGCAGTCCTGGAAGACACCGTGAGTCCCTTACGCCGTCGGCGCCCGGCCCGGGTGGGTCACAGCAGCGTCGATCGAGTCGTGGAGTCCTGCGGAGCCGAGGAGGGGGGCGGAGCCGAGGACGGGGCAGGCGACCCGGGCGAGGGTGACACGGGAGGCGCGGAGGAAGGCGTCACGGGGGGAGGCGTCACGGCGGAAGGTGTCACGGACGAAGGCGGCACCGAGGACGGCGGCACCGAGGCGGGCGGAGGCACCGAGGACGGTGAGGAGGGCGGCACGGAGCTCGGGGGCGACGGCGCCGTCGGTGTCGGCGGGCACGGGGTCGTCGAGGGGGCGGGCTTCCCCGAGGCGCACGGCGAAGGTGAAGTGGTCGACGGGGACGTCGAAGGAGACGTCGGAGTGGTCGCGCTCACCGACGGGGAGGGCCGGTGCGCCGGCGGCTTGGTCTTCTTGTCCTTGTGGCCGGTGTCGCCGTGGTGCCGGGAGAACCAGCTGTGACGCTTGGAGTCGTAGACCACGAAGGTGTTGACCACCTTCGGCGCCGGCGTGACCACGACGACGTTCGAGGGGTTGTACGACGGCCACGAGTCGCCCGTGCGCCGGGGCGCGGTCTGCTGGGCGACCGGAGGGGTCAGCGGGTTGCCGCAGGCACAGCGCACGCGGGGCACGCCACGGTTGTCCACGAGAACGGCCGTGCCGGTCTGCAGGACGGCCTGGTAGCTGGTGGCGGCGCCGTCGCGGTAGCCGTGGTTGGTGACCCGCGTGTCCATGCGCAGCTGTACGGGAGTGAGGGAGCGCAGATAGGCGGGGGTCCTGGGGGGCTCGACACCGGCGACCGAGGCGAACGCCCTGTTCTTCGAGGGGGATGCCTGGAGGCTCTTGACCTGCTTCTCCACATCGCAGCTGGAGACGTTCTGCGTGCCGCCGTAGAGGCCGGGTGCTCCGCCGTCCACGCCCCGGACCGCGTTGGCCGGGGCCGACTCGGTGGCCGTGGAGGCGGAGACCGGCGGGGCGGAGTTGTCGGTGGCGGTCGACGCGGTGAACGGGTCGGGGCCGGTCTTGCCGGCGGCCTGGAGGAAGACCTCGCCGCCGCTGCCCGAGCTGCCGTCGGGGCGGCTGAAGAGCACCGCCAGCACCACCGCGGCCACGACCAGGGTGGCGAGTACGGCGACGCGGGGTGCGGACTTCCACCACGGGTGGCGGGGCCCCGGCTCCGGCGCCGCTCCGCCGCCCGTCGGCTGGGAGGGCGGGCCCGGAGGCGGCGGCTGGGAGGGCGGGCCGGAAGGCGGCTGCGAAGGGCCTGACAGGGGGCCGGAAGGCGGTCCTGTGGGGCGGCCGGACGACGGCGGTTCCACGCTCACGAGCTCTTCTTCCCGAAGCGGAGCCAAGCGTGTTTGTCATGCTTTCACCGCTTCTGCACCATGACACTTCCATTGTGTGCTCCGGATGCCTGCCGTGCGCAAGCCGACGCGGACGGCCCTCCCGGCGGGCGCACCGCGCGGGGGCTGCATAGCGTGGCAGCGTGAGCCCGCGTACCCCCTCGGACCAGGCAGTCGCCCGACACGGGTGGCCGCAGGCGCTCGCCACGGTGCTGGGCGCGCTGATCGCCATGGGAGCGGTCGCCGCCCTGGGGCTGTGGGCGGCCGGTGCGGCGGATCTGCCGGACAACGCCTTCCCCCGGGTCGTCGCGGCGACCGTGGTCACGGCGGTCGGCGGCACGATCGAACTGTCGGGGAACGCCGGCGCGCTGGCCGAGACCCAGGCGGGGCTGGCCGTGATCCCGCTGTCGGTCACGCTCGTCGGGGCCCTGATGATCGCCGCGGGTTTTCTGCGTGCGCTGCGCCGCCGGGCGGTCGCCGGCGCCGTGGAGCTGGCCGGCTGGGCGGGGAGGATCGCCGTGGTGTGGCTGGTCGCGCTGCTGGCCCTGGCCTTCGCGGCCCGCCAGACGTTCGCGCTCTCCCTCGGGGAGGAGGCGATCGAAGACCTGGGTGACCTGTTCGGCGTCGCGCCGAAGGTCGGCTTCACCACGGACGTGCCGCTGACCGTCTTCTTCGGTCTGGTGTGGCTGGGCGGTGTGCTGGTGCTGGCGCTGCTGGTCTCGCGCAGGGCTCCGCTGCCGGCGCGGCTGCTGCGCTTCCAGGAGACGGTACGGCCGGCCGCGTACGCCATGGTCGCGCTGCTGCTCGTCTACGTCGCCCTGGGCGTCGTCATCGCCCTCGTCGTGGCGGCGACCCGCGGCCATGCCGCCGAGACGATGGCCGTGATCCTGCTCGGCATGCCGAACCTGGTCTGGCTGACGCTCACGATCGGTCTCGGGGCGACTTGGAACGGCCAGGTGTCGGGCCCGTTCGGGCTGCCCATGCCGCATGTGCTCGACGAGGTGCTGCGCAGGGACGACGTCTCCGCGCTCAGTCTGAGCACGCTCTCCCAGTACGACGGGAGGGTGTGGTGGCTCGTGGCCGTCGACGCGGTGCTGCTGCTGGCCGCCGCGTTCGTGATGGCGGCGCGCTCCCCGGCGCGGATGCGGGCCTGGCAGCACGCCGTGCACATGGCGGCCGCGCTCACGCTCACAGTCCTCATGATCTGCCTCGTCTGCCGCGTCACGGCGCACTTCGGTCTGTCGGTGCTCGTCTTCGGCGACCTGGGCGGCGGCCTGTCCGGAAAGCTGTTGCTGGAGCCTGAGTTGTGGTCCGCGCTGGGACTCGCCGTGCTGTGGGGCCTGGTCGCCGGTTTCCTCGGGGGGCTGCTGGCCGGCCCGGTGCACCGGCGGGGAGAGGTCGACGACGTCCGGGGGCGGTGACACCGGCCACGGCTGCCCTGTGCCGCGAAACGGCCCTTGGCCGGGTACGCCTAGTTAGGTGCGCTGCCGGAAGACCGGCTCGGCCCAGCGCGGCGGTGCGGCCGGGCGTTCCCCTCGCGGGTCCACGACCCGCAGGTCCACCTCCGTGGACGGATGGGGGGCCGCCGGGGTGCCGTGGGCGGCCGTGCGCAGGGCGGCCACGAAGGCGAGGCAGGTGTCGTAGCGGTCGTCGGGACTCTTGGCCAGGCCCTTGGCGAACGCGGAGTCCACCTGTGGGACCAGGTCGGGGCGGGCTTCGGTCAGCGGGGGCGGTGGGTCGTACTGGTGGGCCCACAGGAGGGCCATGTCGTCGTCGCGGAGGAAGGGCGGCCGGCCCGCGAGGGTCTCGTAGACGACGCAGGCGAGGCCGTAGACGTCGCAGCGGCCGTCGACCGGGCGGCCGGAGATCTGTTCCGGCGCCACGTAGTCGAGGGTGCCCACGAACTGGCCGACCGTCGTGAAGCCGGTCAGGGACAGCGACTTCTTGGTCAGGCCGAAGTCGGTGAGGTAGACATGCTCGGGGTGGTCGCTGTCGGTGCCGCGGGCGACCAGGATGTTGCCGGGCTTCACGTCCCGGTGGACCAGTCCGTGCTCGTGGGCCGCGTCCAGCGCGGAGGCCACCTGCACCGCGATCCGCAGGGCGGTGGCGTGCGGCAGCGGGCCCTCGCGGTCGAGGAGATGGCGCAGGTCGCTGCCGGAGACGTACCGCATGGCGATGTACAGCACACCGTCCGTCTCCCCCGCCTCGAAGACCGGCACGATGTTGGGGTGGTCGATGGCGGCGGCCACCCGGGACTCGTGGCTGAAGCGCTGCCGGAAGGTGTCGTTGCGGGCGAGTTCGGGGGCGAGCAGCTTGAGGGCGACGGTGCGCTCCAGGCGCAGGTCCCGGGCGCGGTACACGACGGCCATGCCGCCGCGGCCGATCTCGGCCTCGATGCGGTAGCCCGCGACCTTCCTGCCTATCAGTTCGGAGGGCCGGCCGGAGAACAGGCTCGTCTCGTGTGCCATCACGTACCGCCGTCGGGTGTCACGACCTGGGTGGGCGCGTGGCCGGAGTCCTCGGCGGCGCTCGGCGCGTCGTCGGCCGCGTAGGTGTTCAGCCGTGTGCCGTCCCCGTACACCCAGCACCCCTGCCGGCTGTCGTACAGCCACACGGACTCCCCGTCGACCACGACCCCGATCCGCAGCCCCGCCGTACGGCTGCGGAAGGCCTCGCCGTCGAGGGCCGCCTCCGCCAGTTCCTCGACCGCGGTCCGGTAGCGGGCCAGGGCCTGTTCGGTGCGGGCGAGCAGGGGGCGTGGGTCGGCGGTGCGGGCGGGCGGGTCGTCGGCGGCGGGCGGGTCCTGGGGTACGGCGACCAGGTGACGGCCGTCGACCCAGGCCGACCAGCCGTTGGCGCACAGGACGTGGCCCCAGTCGCCGCGCCGCTCCACCAGCTGGACCGGCAGCAGCGGGTCGAGGGGCACGGTGGGCCGGTCGGGGTCGGGTGCCTCCCAGGCGGGCATCCCGTGCCGGGGCACGACGTGCGTGGGCCGGAAGCCGGGTGTCGTCGTCACAGCGCCTACTCCCGCATCACGGCCGGTTCGTGCCGGCGCAGCAGCCGCGACACGACCCAGCCGAAGACCGCCGACAGGACGACCAGCATCGCCACGTTGAGCAGCCAGACGCCCGTGGAGTGCCGGAACATCGGGTCGTCGGTCAGTTCTCCGGGCACGATCCGGGCCAGCCCGATCGTGCCGGCCATCGCCCCGAGCGCCCAGCGCGAGGGAACCAGCCAGGACAGCTGCTCCAGGCCGGGAACGCCGTCGAGCTTCAGCAGGGCGCCGCAGAAGACCACTTGGACGATGGCGAGCAGCACGAGCAGCGGCATCGTCACCTCCTCCTTGCGCACCAGCGCGGAGACGAGCAGGCCGAGCATCATCGCCGTGAAGGCGAGCAGGGCGACGGCGACCGTGATTTCGGCGAGGGGCGGCATCAGCACGCCTTCGCCGCCGGGCGCGTTGAGGTCGACGCCGAGCAGCGCGACGAGGGTGAGCACCACCGCCTGCAGCACGGTGATCGCCCCGAGGACCACCACCTTCGACATCAGGTACGCCGATCTGGACAGGCCCACGGCCCGTTCGCGCTGGTAGATCACGCGTTCCTTGACGAGTTCCCGGACGGCGTTGGCCGCGCCGGTGAGGACTCCGCCCACGCACAGGATCAGCAGCGCGTTCATCGCCGACTCCTGGGTCAGCTTGCTGCCGGCCAGCGCTCGGGCCAGGGCGCCCATCACGAACGGAAGGGCGATCATGACGGCAAGGAAGGTGCGGTCGGCGCTCAGCGCGGCCGTGTACCGGCGGATCAGCGTGCCGAGCTGTGCGGTGCGGCTGCGCGGCCGGGGCGGGCGCGTGATGATGACCGGCTCCGACCTGGGCAGGCGGGGCTGGGCGGAGGCGTCGGCGACGTACTGCCGGTGGACGGGCGATGCGCGGAAGTCTCCCGCCCAGTCCCGCTCGCGGTCGCGTTCGAAGGCCTCGAATGCTTCCGGCCAGTGCTCGAAGCCGAAGTAGGCGAGGGCGTCCTCCGGCGGGCCGTAGTACGCGATCCTCCCGCCAGGCGCGAGGACGAGGAGCCGGTCGCAGACGTCGAGGCTGAGGACGCTGTGGGTGACGACGATGACGGTGCGGCCGTCGTCGGCGAGGCCGCGCAGCATGTGCATCACGGAGCGGTCCATGCCGGGGTCGAGTCCGGAGGTCGGCTCGTCGAGGAAGAGCAGCGACGGCTTGGTCAGCAGCTCCAGGGCCACGCTCACGCGCTTGCGCTGTCCGCCCGACAGGCTGTGCACGGGCTGCCCTGCGCGCTGCTCCAGGCCGAGTTCGAGGATGACCTCGTCGACCCTGGCCCGGCGCTCGGCCCTGGCGGTGTCCTGCGGGAAGCGCAGTTCGGCGGAGTAGGACAGGGCGCCGCGGACGGTGAGCTGGGTGTGCAGGATGTCGTCCTGCGGGACGAGACCGATGCGCTGGCGCAGCTCGGCGTAGTCGCGGTACAGGTCCCGGCCGTCGTACAGCACGGTGCCGTGGTCGGCGGGCCGCTGCCCGGTGAGGGAGTTGAGGAGGGTGGACTTTCCCGCGCCGCTCGGGCCGACGACCGCGAGCAGGCACTTCTCCCCCACCGGGAACGACACGTGGTCGAGCAGCGTTTTGCTGCCGCGGTCGACGGCGACCGTGAGGCCCTGCACGTCGAGGGAGACCTCGCCCGTGTCGACGTACTCCTGCAGCTGATCGTCGACCAGGCAGAACGCCGAGTGGCCGATGCCGACGATGTCACCGGGCCCGATGGTGGCGGACTCGACGGGCCGGCCGTTGAGGAACGTGCCGTTGTGGCTGCCGAGGTCGGCGATCTCGTACGTCCCGTCGGGCAGGGCCCGCAGTTCGGCGTGATGGCGGGAGACGATCAGGTCGTCGACGACCAGGTCGTTGTCGTCGGGGTCGCGGCCGATGCGGACGGTGCGGGCGGGCAGCGGTCGTACGGCGGTGGGGTGCCGGAAGGTGCCGGTGAGGGCGGGCATCGAGACACCGACGGCGGAGGGGCGCTCCGGGGCCGGTTCCGGGCGGCCGAGCAGTGTCACGCGCGGGCCGTCGAAGGGGTTGCCGAGGTGGATGACGCTGCCGGGGCCCACGCTCCACTCTTCGACACGGCGGCCGTCGGCGTAGGTGCCGTTCGTGCTGTTCTCGTCCGCGAGCGTCCAGTGTCCGCCCTCGGGCCGCAGGACCGCGTGGTGCCAGGAGACCCGGGCGTCGTCGATGACGATGTCGCTGGAGGGGTCGCGTCCGACGTGGTAGGCGTGGCCCGGACTCATCACCATGGAGCCCGACTCGGTCTCCAGCACGAGTTCGGGCGCCGTCGGCGCGACCGGCCGCTCCGCCATGCCAGAATTCTACCGATTTGTTCATGTATGCGCCTGATGCACCGCTTCTGGAGCCCGCTCAGGCGACGGGTACGGCCAGCGCCGGAATGGTCCGCTGCATACGCAGGGCGTCGATGGACTCCGCGAGAAGTTCGTACTCCGTGGTGTCGTCGACGGCGGCGATCCGCACCAGCCGCCCGGCCGCCAACTCGTCGGCGACCAGCTCCTGTCGGGCCACGTCGCCGCACCAGGCGCGCAGCAGGGCCGGCACGTCAGGCACGGTGCCGGCGACCGGGACGAGCGCACCGGGCGGGAAGTGCGCCGCCTCGGGGCGCGGATCGAGGCGGTCCGCGATCCAGGAGGCACGGTCGCGCAGCCACCACAGGGCGAGGGCCAGGGTGGGCGCCCGGTAGGTTCCCAGAGGGACGCCGATACGCCGGCCGTCGCAGGTGCCGTACGCCGTGACATGGCACAGGAATTCGTCGTGCACGTTCCACTCCCCGTCGCTCCGCTCGCCTGCCCGCTGGGCCTCTCCTTCGCTGCGGCTCGTGACTTTCGGTGCGGTTCGTGTGCTGTACGTGTTCGTGGCTTCGCTCGATGTGAGGTCCTTCAACTGTTGAGTATGTTCACTGCCGAAACACTGTCACCACGACTTTCCGGCCAGTCTCCTGGCATATGCACACCACGGCGTGACCGAAAGCCGGCGGACCTGCGGCGGTCGGCATCACCCGCGGGGTAAATCGACCGGGTCCGTGCTCGGCTTCCTGGACAGGGTGCCGGCCGGGGCGGCGTGAGCCGTGCCGCGTCCGCGATGAGTTTTCCCGCTCCCGGTGGTCTCTTGGGTACGGGTCTCCTGAGTACGGGGACACGGGAGCGGAGGACGCGATGGGCACGACCGGGAAACTGGACGAGGAATTCACCGCGGTGCTGCGCAAGAGCCCGAGCGAAGGCGGCTGGACCTATCTGGTGTGGCCCGGGGCCGCCGAGTTCTTCGGCACCCGCGGACTGGTCAAGGTGCGCGGCACGATCGACGGGCACCCCTTCCGCAGCTCCTTCATGGCCCTGGGCGACGGCACCCACAAGCTGCCCGTCAAGGCCGAGCTGCGCAAGGCGATCGGTAAGGAGGCGGGTGAGAGGGTGACCGTACGGCTGGAGGAACGGCTCAGTACGTAGCCGCGTCCCGATACGTCACTGCGGCCCGCCCCGGATCACCGTGCGTCACCCTCCTCGGTGAGCGCCTCACGGCCTGACGACCGCGTCGATCCGAGCCAGCTCGTCGGCGTCGAAGTCCAGGTTGCGGACGGCCTCGACACTGTCCGCCAGTTGCTGCGGGCTGCTCGCACCGACCAGCGCGGAGGTGATCCGGCCACCGCGCAGCACCCAGGCCAGGGCCATCTGGGCCAGGGACTGGCCGCGGGACCCGGCGATGTCGTCGAGGGCCCGCAGCCGCCCGACGAGTTCCCCGGTGACCGCGTCGGAGTCGAGGAACGGGCTGTCGCTCGCGGCCCGCGAGTTCTCGGGGATGCCGTCGAGATAGCGGGCCGTCAGCAGGCCCTGCTCCAGCGGGGAGTAGGCGATGGAGCCGACCTGGAGCTCGTCCAGCGCGTCCAGGAGCCCGTCCTCGGGGCGCCGGTCGAGCATCGAGTAGCGCGGCTGGTGGATCAGGAGAGGCGTGCCCAGCTCGCCGAGGACGCGCGCCGCTTCGCGGGTCTGCTCCGGTGAGTAGTTGGAGACGCCGACGTAGAGCGCCTTGCCCTGCTGGACCGCCGAATGCAGGGCGCCCATCGTCTCCTCCAGGGGAGTCTCCGGGTCGGGGCGGTGCGAGTAGAAGATGTCGACGTGGTCCACGCCCAGGCGCACGAGGCTCTGGTCGAGCGAGGACAGCAGGTACTTGCGCGAACCCCACTCGCCGTACGGGCCGGGCCACATCAGGTACCCGGCCTTGGTGGAGATGAGGAGTTCGTCGCGGTACGGCGCGAAGTCCGCCTTGAGCGCCTCGCCCAGGGCGGACTCGGCGGCGCCGGGCGGCGGGCCGTAGTTGTTCGCCAGGTCGAAGTGGGTGACACCGAGGTCGAAGGCGCGGCGCAGAATGGCGCGCTGCGTCTCGACCGGGCGGTCCGGGCCGAAGTTGTGCCACAGACCGAGCGAGAGCGCGGGAAGCTTCAGGCCGCTGCGTCCGGTGCGCCGGTAGGGCATGTCCGCGTAGCGGTCGGGGTGTGCGGTGTACAACGCGACTCCAGAGGGGGTTGGGGAGCACCTGGAATTGGATCCACCCTTTCGCAAGCCGTGGGCAGCGGTCCAACAGAAGAATCGGATGGAATTCAGCGGATACGCTTCTCAATCATGGAACTGCGCCATCTCCGGCACTTCGTCGCGGTCGCCGAGGACCAGCATTTCACCCGGGCCGCCGAACGGCTCATGGTGTCCCAGTCCGGCCTCTCCGCCTCGATCCGGGCGCTGGAGCGGGAGCTGCAGACCCCGCTGTTCGTACGGACGACCCGCCGGGTCACCCTCACCGAGGCCGGGCGTGCGCTGCTGGGCGAGGCCGAGCGGATCCTGGCCCAGGTCCGGGCTGCCCATGAGGCGGTCGCCGCCGTACAGGGCGTGCTGCGCGGCACGCTCGCGCTGGGCACCGAGCAGTGCATCGCGGGCGTTCATGTGGCGAGGCTGCTCGCCGCGTTCCGGCGGCAGCACCCGGACGTGGAGATCCGGCTGCGGCAGGCCGGCTCGGGGGCACTGGCGGAGGAGGTGACGGCCGGCCGTCTCGACCTGGCCTTCGCGGTGCGTACCCGGGCGGACACGGAGCAGCTGCGCTCCGTATCGCTGACCAGCGAGCCGATGACCCTGCTGTGCCACCCCACCCACCGGCTCGCGAGAGCGGGTGCCGCCGTCACGCCGGACGACCTGGGCGGCGAGGTCTTCGTCGACTTCCACCCGGACTGGGGCCCGCGGCGCACCACGGACGCCGCCTTCGCCGCCGCGGGCGTCGGGCGCACCGTCGCGCTCGAGGTGAACGACGTGCACGGCCTGCTCGACCTGGTGGACGAGAACCTCGGTATCGCCGTCGTTCCGCGGCACTTCCGGCACAAGCGCACCTCGCTCGCCGCCGTCCCGCTCAAGGGCACCGGCGACTCTGTGTACGAGACGGTCGCCCTGCTGCCGCCTGCTCAGGCCACCAGTCCGGCGGCGCGGGCGCTGATGACGCTGCTCGAAACCCTGGAAACCCTGGAAACCCTGGAAACCCTCAGAACCCTCGAAACCTGAGGACCCGGGGGCGTGACGGACCGCCGTGCGCGATGGTGGACGTATGCATGCGAAGGACATCCTCATCGACGGGTACAACCGCATCCGGGAAGAAGTCCATGCCGCGGTGGAGGGCCTGACACCGGACGTGCTCAACGCCCGGCCCGCCGCCGACGCCAACTCCGTCTCATGGTTGGTCTGGCACCTCACCCGCGTCCAGGACGACCACATGGCGGACGCCTCCGGGCTCGACCAGGTCTGGCTGACGCAGGGCTGGGAGAAACGCTTCGGCCTCGACCTGCCCCGCAAGGCCACGGGCTACGGCCACAGCGGCGCCCAGGTCGCCAAGGTGCGGGTCGACTCCGGTGACCTGCTGACCGGCTACTACGACGCCGTCCACGAGCAGAGCCTGGAGTTCCTGCGCGGGCTGACCGCCAAGGACTTCGAGCGCATCGTGGACGAGCGCTGGGACCCGCCGGTCAGCCTGGGCGTACGGCTGGTCAGCGTCCTGTCCGACGATCTGCAGCACGTCGGACAGGCCGCCTACGTTCGGGGTCTGCTTCAGAGCGCGGCCGCGTAACCCGGCAGGACGACGTCCTCGATGAGGGCGCCCCGCTCGTCGAACGGGATGAACGCGCTCTTGAGGGCGTTCACCGTGACCGTGCGCAGGTCCTCGACGGTCCAGCCCGCCTCCTCGACCAGCAGCGACATCTCGCGGGTCATCGTCGTGCCCGACACCAGGCGGTTGTCGGTGTTGAGGGTGACGCGGAAGCCGAGGTCCTTCAGCGCGGTGATCGGGTGCTCGGCGATCGAGGTGGCGGCGCCGGTCTGCAGGTTGGAGGTCGGGCACATCTCCAAGGCGATGCGGCGGTCGCGGACCCAGCCGGCCAGACGGCCGAGCTTGCCGTCGACGATGTCGTCGGTGATGCGCACACCGTGCCCGATGCGCTGGGCGCCGCACACCTGGAGGGCCTGGTGGATGCTGGGCAGGCCGTGCGCCTCGCCCGCGTGGATGGTGAACGGGACGCTCTCGCGGCGCAGGTGCTCGAAGGCGGCGAGGTGGTCGGCGGGCGGGAAGCCGTCCTCGGCGCCCGCGATGTCGAAGCCGACGACACCCGCGTCACGGAAGGCCACCGCGAGGTCGGCGGTCTCCCGGGTCCGGTCGAACATCCGCATGCCGCACAGCAGGGTGCCCACCCGGACCGGGGTGCCCGCGGCCGCAGCCTTGGCCATGCCCGCCGCCAGGCCCTCCTGAACGGTCTCGACGACCTCGGGCAGTACCAGCCCGCCGTTCACCATCAGCTCGGGCGCGTACCGCACCTCGCCGTAGACGACACCGTCCGCGGCGAGGTCGAGGACGTACTCCTCGGCGGTGCGCAGGAGGCCCTCGCGGGACTGCATCACCGCGAGGGTGTGCTCGAAGGTGGCTATGTAGCGGACCAGGTCGCCGGAGTTCGCGGCCTCGAAGTACCAGGCGGCCAGCTCGTCCGGGTCGGTGGTGGGCAGGGTGTGGCCGACCGCCTCCGCGAGCTCCACGACGGTGGCGGGGCGCAGGCCGCCGTCGAGGTGGTCGTGCAGCACCGCCTTGGGCAGGCGGCGGAGGGTCTCGGTGTCGATGCGGTGCGCGGTCATGCGTGTCGTGTCTTTCCTCGGGTCGGGCCGGACGGCCCTCAGGCGGTGGCAGGCTGGAGCAGGTCCCAGCGGTTTCCGTACAGGTCCTGGAAGACGGCGACGGAGCCGTACGGCTCGTGCCGCGGTTCCTCCAGGAAGATCACGCCCGCGGCGAGCATCCGGGCGTGGTCGCGGGCGAAGTCGTCGGTGTGCAGGAAGAAGCCGACGCGTCCGCCGGTCTGGTCGCCGACGCGGCCGCGCTGGGCGTCGCCCTTGGCCCGGGCCAGCAGCAGCGCGGTCCCGTCCCCCTGCGGGCCCGGCCGCACGACGACCCAGCGGGAGCCGTCGGGACGCGGGGTGTCCTCGACGAGCCGGAATCCGAGGGCCTCGGTGTAGAAGCGGATCGCCTCGTCGTAGTCGTCGACGACGAGGGTGACCAGGGCGATACGACTCATCGGGTCCTCTCCGGGGGTGGGATTGACGGGAGAGGTTATACGTAAAACTCAACCGACGCCAGTCAGCACCTTCCGGCCTGTGCGGCCCGGCGGCGATGACGGCGGCGCGGCGCGGAGAAGCGGCGGGCGCGTGCGGTCCGGGGCGGGCGTACACACCCCGGACCGGGGGCCGCGAAGACGCTTAGACCTTGCGCCGGCGTCTACGCAGGCCCCCCGGTCCGGTCCGGGTGTGTACGTCGGCCCCCGGCCCGGGTTGTGTACACCCAACCGAAGTGCCCCACTCCCCGGCATAGTTGCGGTAGGGGCCGGCCTTGGTGGCGACGAGCAGGTCGCCAGGGCAGCGGGCCGTGCGGCGCTGCCCGCCAGCCGCATCGCTCGGAAGCCGATGTGGTGGACGGGCGGGTCGCCGATTCTTCCAGGTGCCCGAGCAGTCCGCGGGGAACTCCCTGGAGGTCACCGGCGGAGTCTGGTCCACGGCCGGTGCGCCGCCGTACCGACTGTGCGAACCGCCGTACGCCCCTCAGCAGTAGAGGTTGCCGCCCGGTGTCGTCCCGAGGATCCGGGTGAACCGCTGGTAGGCGTCGACGCGGCTCTGCACCTGGGCCGGGTTCTTGCCGTCGCACTCGAGGGAGCCGTTGATGCTCCGGATCGTCTGGCCGAAGCCGGCTCCGTTGACCATCGCGTTGTGCGGGGTCATGGTGCCCGGTCCGGTCTGGGTGTTCCAGTACCACAGTGCCGTCTTCCAGGCCACGGCCGCGTCGTTCTGCACCAGCCAGGGGTTGCCCAGGAGATCGATGCCGAGCGCGTCGCCCGCGGCCTTGTAGTTGAAGTTCCAGCTGAGCTGGATGGGGCCGCGCCCGTAGTAGGCCGCCTGGCCGGCCGGGCAGCCGTAGGGCCTGCTCCAGTCGCAGTAGTGCGGGTGGTTGGCGGTGTTCTGCTCGACCACGTGCACGAGACCGCCGGTCTCGTGACTGACGTTGGCGAGGAAGGCCGCGGCCTCCTGCTTCCTCACCGTGTCGCTTCCGGTGTTCGCGAAGCCGGGGTACGCGCCGAGGGCGGCGGTGAGCCCGCTGTACGCGTAGAAGGAATTCCGGTTCGGGAACATCTGGTTGAACTGGGCCTCGCTCACCACGAAGGTGCCGGCCGGGGTCCCGGGCCGTTGTCGCAGGCGTAGGGCTCCCAGTACCAGGTGCTGATGGTCGGGTCGTAGCCCGGATTGTCGTGCTCGGCGATGTAGGCCTTGCCGTCGGTGTAGCGCACGATGTCTCCGGTGGTATACGACCGTCCGGCCACCCAGTTCGGGTAGCTCGAACACGTGGCGGCGGACGCCTGGGAGGCGGGCAGCAGGACCGGCACGGCGCTTGCCAGGACGAGTGCGGTGACCACGGCGGAGATGCGGCGTTTCGGCACAGGATCAACTCCTTTGCGGAGCACGGCCGCACCCGGACAAGGGCAGGGCGATGCCGGCCTTGTGCGCACGTCCCGGTCGGACCGGGCACGGCGTGGGCGCGGCCGTGGTGGGGGGTGTGGAGGCACACTCCCACCGCTTTGGTCTGTACCAGTCAAGGGTATAGACCAGTCAACTTCCCTCCTGCCACCGGAACTTAGGGGAGGGCACCACCGATTCGGCGCTCGCACTGCAGCCCGCGGACACCCCGGTGGCCCGCGGGGGCCCCATCGGGGAAGGTGGTGGGGTGACCGAGCAGCGCTTCGACGTGTGGGCGGCCGGCACGGCCTACGAGCGGTACATGGGCCGGTGGAGCCGGCTGATCGCGGACGGTTTCGTCACATGGCTCGGCTGCGGGAGAGGTCTGCGGTGGCTGGACGTCGGCTGCGGTTCGGGGGCCTTGACCAGCACGGTCGCCGACCGGTGCCGGCCGCTGACCCTGCTGGGGGTGGAGCGGTCCCCGGGGTTCGCGGCCACGGCTCGCGCTTCGGCTTCCGCGCCAGCGCACTTCGCCGTGGCGGACGCCCTGGCGCTGCCCGTGCGCGGCGCCGTCTTCGACGTGGCTGTCAGCGGACTGGTGCTGAACTTCCTGCCCGCGCCGGACGCCTCGGTGGCCGAGGCGGCACGCGCGGTACGGCCGGGCGGACTGGTCGCCGCGTATGTGTGGGACTACGGCGACGGCATGGGGTTCCTGCGCCGCTTCTGGGATGCCGCGATCACGGTGGACCCGTCGGCGGCCGCGTTCGACGAGGGACGCCGGTTCCCGCTGTGCCGGCCGGAGCCTTTGCGGGCGCTGTGGACCGGGGCGGGACTGGTCGACGTGGCCGTCGCCCCGGTCGAGGCACCGACCCGCTTCGCCGGGTTCGCCGACCTGTGGGAGCCGTTCCTGGCCGGTCAGGGTCCGGCCCCCGGCTATGTCGCCGCCCTGGCACCCGCGGCCCGGGCCCGGCTTCGGGAGGCGCTGCGTGAGGTCATACCCGAGCGTGCCGACGGAACGATCCTCCTTGAGGCCCGCGCGTGGGCGGTGCGGGGCCGCAGACCGGAGAACGGAAGTCGCTCAGCGATCGGAGAACGGAAGTCGCTCAGCGTGTGAGTGACCCGACACGCCGCTGGAGGAAGGCCCTCTCCGCCGGGCTCTCGGTGAGCGCGAGGGCTGCCTCGTACGCACGTACTGCCTCGGCGCCCCTCCCCAGGCGGCGCAGCAGATCGGCGCGGACCGCGTGGAAGACGTGGTAGCCGCCGAGGTCCAGCGTGTCGACGAGGTCGAGGGCCCGGCGAGGACCCTCGACCTCGGCCACGGCGACCGCCCGGTTCAGGGCCACGACCGGGCTCGGGGCGAGAGCCATGAGCTGGTCGTACAGCTGAATGATCTGCCCCCAGTCCGTGGCGTCCGCGGTGGGCGCGTCGCTGTGGACGGCCTGGATCGCGGCCTGGATCTGGTACGGCCCCGGCTGGTCGCGCCGCAGGCAGCGGCGGACGAGCCCCTGCCCCTCGGCGATCAGAGCCCGGTCCCACCGGCCACGGTCCTGCTCGGACAGCGGCACCAGCCCGCCGCTGCCGTCCTGCCGCGCCGGCCGGCGCGACTCGGCGAGGAGCATCAGCGCGAGCAGGCCGGTGACCTCGGGTTCGTCCGGCATGAGCTCGGCCAGGAGGCGGCCGAGACGCACGGCTTCGCCGCACAGGCCGGGAGAACCGGTGTACCCCTCGTTGAAGATGAGGTAGACCACGGCCAGCACGCCCCTCAGCCGGTCAGGGAGGTCCGCGTCGCGGGGCACGCGGTACGGGATCCGCGCATCGCGGATCTTGGCCTTGGCCCGGACGAGCCGCTGGGCCATCGTCGGTTCGGGCACCAGGAAGGCGCGGGCGATCTGTGCCGTCGTGAGGCCGCCGAGGAGCCGCAGGGTGAGAGCCACCCGCGCCTGCGTGGCGAGGGCGGGGTGGCAGCAGGTGAAGATCAGGCGGAGCCGGTCGTCGCGCACGGGGCCCTCCTCGGGCGGCGCGTCAGGGGTGTTCAGCAGCGCGGCCTCGGCATGGCGGGTGTCGCGCTTCGCCTCCCGGCGCAGCCGGTCGATCGACCGGTTGCGGGCGGTGGTGATGATCCAGCCTGCCGGGCTCGGCGGTACACCGGTCTCCGGCCAGCGTTCCAGGGCCGCGGTGAAGGCGTCCTGGACCGCTTCCTCGGCGAGGTCGATGTCACCGAGGAAGCGGACGAGAACGGCGACCGCGCGGCCGTACTCCCTGCGGAAGACGGCCTCGACGTCCGCGGATGTGGCGGGCATCAGTCCTCGGCCTGGTGCATGAAGGGGCGCACCTCGATCGGCAGGGTGGTCGCCAGCGCGGCCTTGCGGCCCCACTCAAGCGCCGCGTCCAGGTCGGGCGCCTTGACGATGCAGATGCCGCCGAGCATCTCCTTGCCCTCTGCGTACGGCCCGTCGGTGACCAGGACGTCCTCGTCACGGGGCCGCAGCACGGTCGAGGATTCCGGGCCGTGCAGTCCCCCGGCGAACACCCAGGCGTCCGCCTCCCGCAGCTCCTGGTGGAAGGCGTCGAGCTGCTTGCCGATCTCCGCGAGGACCTCGGGCGGGGGCGGCTCCCCCACCGGCTGCATCACGCTGAGCAGGTAGTACTTCATGACGGCCTCCTTGGCTTCGTGTCGTTCCCTCACCTCCTACACGAACGGCAGAGCCCCGGATCGACACCTCGCCCCACCGCAACGGAAGAATTCCTCCCATGACCACCACACTCCACCCCCTCGTCGCCCGCGCCCGGCGGCTCGCCGACGATCTGCTGGCCCCGCACGCCGGACGCGTCGACCAGGAGGGCGTGCCCGCGAGCCACATCAAGGCGGTGAAACGGTCGGGGCTGCTCGGCGTGAGCGCGCCGAAGGAGTACGGCGGAGCGGCCGCCCCGGCCGCGGTGGCGCGGGAGACCGCGGAGATCCTGGCCGGGGCGTGCTGCTCGACATGGTTCGTACAGACACAGCACCACACGCCGGTGATGACGCTGGCCAAGGGCGCGTCGCCGGTACGGGAACGCCTGCTGGGCCGGCTGGCGCGCGGCGAGCTGCTGTCGGGGGTGGCCTACGCGCACCTGCGCGCGTACCCGCGGACCCCCGTACGGGTGATCCGGGACCGGGGCGGGTGGCGGTTCGAGGGGACCGTGCCCTGGTACACGGGGTGGGGGCTCAACGACGTCATGCTGCTCGCGGGCGTGACCGATACGGACGAGGCGCTCTTCGCCTTCACCGAGGCACGGGAGCAGCCGGGGCTGCGGGCGTCGGAGCCGATACGTCTCGTGGCGCTCACCGCCTCACGCACGGTCTCACTGGAGCTGGACGGGCTGTGGCTGCCCGAGGAGTCGGTGACCCTGCGGCAGCCGTACGACCAGTGGGCCGCGGCCGACCGGCCGAAGACGGTGAACCCCTCACCGGCGGCCTTCGGCATCACGAGCGCCGCACTCGCCCTGCTGGACGAGGACACCGCGGGGCCCCTGCGCGCCCGCATGGAAAAGGTCCGCAGCCGGGCCTACGCCCTGGCCGACCACGCCGCGCCGCACGAACACCTGGCGGAACGGCTGGCCCTGCGTACACAGGCGTACGAGGTGATGCGGACGGCCACCACCGCTGCGGTGGTGGCCGGAGGCGGCCGTGCGACGGCCCTGACGAGCAAGCCCCAACGCCTGGCCCGCGAGGCGATGTTCCTCTTGGTCCAGGGCCAGACCGCAGAGTCACGCCGAGCACATCTCAACGCGCTGACGGGCAGCACCGCTCAGCTCTGAGCCTGGACCGAAAAGTACCTGCCCCAAGGACCACGACGGGTACCGGCGCCTACGACCTCAGCCGGGCTCTTCCGCACCGGGAAGGCCCCGTCCGGCCTCCCCGCCCTGACGTCGGTCGGACCCTACCCGTCCAGAATCTGTACATTTATACCCAGAGCAGACCGCTGTCGACCTGCGGACGGCCGTGCTGGTGCCCACCACATCGAGGGCGAGGGAACCGTGATCGATCTGAGCGCGCCGATCGTGATCACATTCATCGTCTATGTGCTTGCCATGATCGGCATGGGTCTCTGGGCATACCCCCGCATCCACACCTTCGCCGACTTCGCCTTGGGGAGCCGCAGGCTCCGCGCGCCGGTCGCCGCTCTGTCGGCAGGTGCCAGTGCCATGTCGGGCTGGCTGTTTCTGGCACTTCCGGGAGCGGTGTACGCGGCCGGCATCGGTGCCACCTGGCTCCCCATCGGCCTGGTGATAGGCACCTACCTCAGTTGGCTCCTGGTCGCACCCCGGCTCCGCACCTATACCGAGCGCGCCGGAAATGCCGTGAGCCTGTCGGCATACCTGGAGGAACGGTTCGAGGACCGCACCCGGTTGCTCAGGACCATATCGGCGGCGGTCACCCTTGTGTTCTTCACCCCCTACATCGCCAGCGGCCTGGTAGCGGGCGGGTTGCTGCTCGAGCAGATCTTCAACCTCAACTTCGAGCTCGGCGCGATGCTGACCGCCCTGGTGATCCTCGTCTACTCGTGCTTCGGTGGTTTCCTCGCCGTGAGCCTGACGCATTTGGGGCAGGCCACACTGATGTTCCTGGCGCTGGTCGTGCTCCCTGCGGTCGGTATATCGGCGCTCGGGGGTTTCGGGGCGCTGGGCGGCGCCCTCCGCGACAAGGCACCGACCCTCTTGGACATGGGGGCAGGGGCCAGCTTCGCCGACAGCCAGTGGTCGGCGGGCAGGGCGCTCAGCGCCGTCTCCATCATCTCGCTGCTCTCCTGGGGTCTCGGCTATTTCGGCCAGCCGCACATCCTCGCCCGCTTCATGAGCATTCGCAGCACCCGTGGCATTCCCGCGGCCCGGCGCATCCACACCGGCTGGGTGTTCGTCGCGCTCACGGGCGCCACGCTCGTGGGCCTCGTGGGCATCGCACGGCTCGACCAGCCACTCGACGACCCTGAGACCGTGTTCATCGCCCTGAGCCAGACCCTGCTCAATCCCTGGATCGCGGGGGTGATGCTGGTCGCCGTACTGGCCGCGATCCTGTCGACTGCGGACAGCCAGCTTCTGGTGTCGTCCGTCGCCCTCACGGAGGACTTCTACCGGGCGCTCCTCCGCCGCCGGGCGACGGACCAGACGCTGGTGTGGGTCGGCCGCGGCGCAGTGGTCGTGGTGACCTTGGTCGCCTATGCGATCGCGCTCAGAGGCGGCGCGGTGCTGAACATCGTCGCCTACGCCTGGGCGGGTTCCGCAGCCGCCTTCGGGCCTGTCGTCCTCCTCTCTTTGTACTGGCCGCGTATGACATGGGCGGGGGCCGTTGCCGGAATCGTCTCGGGCGCGACCACGGTGATTCTCTGGAAAAGGATCAATCCACTGCTCGGTCCGCTCGAGTCGGGCATCTACGAGATAGTCCCGGGCATGGTGGTCGCCACGCTCGCGGCGCTGGTGTTCGGCAAGTTCGTCGGCCGACCACCGGAAAGCGCCTTCTGGCGCATGCCCGGAGGCGGGGTGAGCCAGCTGATGCTCGAGCCGTTTCTCGCACACGCGCCGGTCGGCGTGGCCATCCTGGACACGGACCTGCGGTACGTCTGGGTGAACGACGTGCTGGGACGCTTGATCCCCCTCGATCGACGGCTGGGGCGGCAGGTGAGGGAGGTGCTGCCGACGCTGGAGGCGGAGCCGTTCGAGGAGAAGATGCGAACGGTCCTGAGGACCGGGGTTCCGGTGATGGACCACGAGTTCCGCGGCCCCAGTTACGCCGATCCCCACCGGGAACGTGCGTACTCGGCCTCCTTCTTCGGGATGAGGAACCGCCACGGCCAGCACGTGGGCGTCTGGTACATGGTGATCGATGTCACCGAGCGCTGGCGGGCCCAGGAACGACTGGCGCTGCTCAACGACGCTGCCGCCCGCATCGGCAGCACTCTGGACGTGACGCGGACGGCGCAGGAACTGGCCGACGGCGCCGTGCCGTCCCTCGCCGACTTCGTCGCCGTCGACCTGCTGGACTCGGTCATGACGGGCGAGGAACCGGCCCCCGGACCGGTCGACATCGGCCCCGTCATCCGTCGCGCGGCCCAGAAATCGGTACGTGAGGGCTCGCCGGAGGCGAGACTGGCCCTGGGGGAGGCGGTCCAGCGCGACCCCTCGTCGCCCGTCGCCCGGTGCCTGCTGGAAAGCCGGACCCTGGTGGAACCGATCCTGGACGCTTCCGCCAGTGCGTGGGTGGCCATGGACCCGTCGCTGGGCGCAGTCTTCCGCGAGTTCAAGTTCCGCTCGATCATGGTGGTGCCGGTGCGGGCCCGCGGCATCACCCTGGGCGCGGCGACGTTCGTCCGCTCCCGGCGTCTGGGTCCCTTCGAGGGGGATGACGTACGTCTCGCCGAGGAACTCGTGTCCCGTGCGGCCGTGTGTGTCGACAACGCCCGCCGCTTCACCCGCGAGCGCACCGCGGCCCGTTCGATGCAGCGCTTTCTGCTGCCGCAAGAGCTCATAGGCGGATCCGCTCTTGAGGTGGCGTCGTGGTACTTCCCGGCGGATGCGCCAAGCGGTGTGGGTGGTGACTGGTTCGATGTGATTCCGCTCTCCGGGGCCCGGGTCGCACTGGTCATCGGGGACGTGGTCGGACATGGAATCAACGCGGCGGCAACCATGGGGCGGCTGCGCACGGCAGTACGCACGCTCGCCAATCTGGACCTTCCTCCGGACGAATTGCTGGCCCACCTGGACGACCTGGTCATCGGCCTGATGGAGGGTCACGGGGGCGACGGGCCGGCGACGGCCGAGAAAGAGAGCGTGGGCGCCGCGTTCATGGGGGCCACCTGCGCGTACGCCGTTTATGACCCGGTCAGCAGGCACTGCACGCTGGCCCGGGCCGGTCACCTCCCGCCCGTGATCGTCGGCCCGGAGGGCGCCGCCGACTTTGTCGACCTGCCCGCCGGGCCGCCGCTCGGCCTCGGGTCCCTGCCCTTCGAGTCCGTCGAACTGGAACTGGCCGAGGGCAGTCTGATCGGGCTCTACACCGACGGCCTCATCGAGACCTGCGATCGGGACATCGACGTCGGGCTCTCCCGGCTGAGGACTGCCCTCGCGGTGCCCGGGCCGACGCTGGAGGAGACGGGCGACAAGGTGGTCGACGTTCTGCTCTCCGGTGCGCCGCCCGACGACGCAGCCCTGCTTCTCGCCCGGACCCGAGTCCTCGGCTCGGACCGGGTCGCCCACTGGGCCCTGCCCTCCGACCCGGCCGCCGTCGCGAATGTGCGTAGCCTCGCCGGCCGGCAGCTGTGCGAGTGGGGCATGGACGACCTGGTGTTCACCACGGAGCTGATCGTCAGCGAACTGGTCACCAACGCCATCCGCCATGCGACGGGACCGATCAGTCTGCGCCTGATCTGGGACCGCGCTCTGATCTGTGAGGTTTCCGACGCCAGCAGCACCTCGCCGCGCCTGCGCCACGCCCGGACCACGGACGAGGGAGGGCGGGGCCTGCTGATCGTCGCGCAGCTCGCCCGACGATGGGGCACGCGCTACACGAAGACCGGCAAGATTCTCTGGACGGAACAGGCAGTCCCTGACGGGCCGGCGGTGTGAGCCCGCGTTCCGTCGCGAGTCCGACCGGCGCGTGGATCGCCGACACCACCCCGGTGCCGTGCGGGATGTCCCGCCCACCGTCAAACCGGTCGGGAGCAGGTGGCTCTGCGGACGACGGTTACTGCGTGCCGCTCCCGGTCAGTCGCCGTCGTGCGTCGGAACCACGACGAGGAAGGCGTCCGACTTCAGGTCCATGACGACCGTCGCGGGCTCACCCTCGGCGCGGCACCTGGCCGCGTACTCCTCCGCCGGCCACGATCCGCGCGGAGCTCCCGCAGGAAACCGCTCCAACACCTTCGCGCCCATAGCGGCAGACACCTCCAGCATCGACGTACGACCCGTCGGGACAGCTCTCGTACGATCCGCCTGCCCTCGATCGGAGCGGACATGTGCGCGCTGCTCCGAACGGGCTCCCCGGCGGCCGTCCGCGTCGACCGTGCCGACCTCTACACATAAAGGCGAAATAAGCGCAAATTAAGCCTGCGCGGCGCTTACCGCACACCGCATCAGACGCGGTCAGGCCTGCAAGTCGAAGGAGACGAGTGATGGCCAACGTCTCGCCCACCAGAGGTGACATCACCAGTCACCCTGATGTCTCGGAAATGCGGGAACGCTACGCCCGCATGCTCGGCGCTCGCGATGTCGCGCTCGTGGACGGACCGGTGTTCCTGCTCGGTCTGTACTGCGCCGTCCTGGGGCTGCTGTGCATCGCTACGACGGCGAGGAGCGCCCCCAGGCCGTAGGAACGCCCCAGAAATGAAGGCCGGTCCGCCCACCGCGGACCGGCCCCCTGACGCCCGCTCAGCGGCCGGGCACGCAGCCAGGGTTCTGCGGCAGCGGACTACCGGTCTCCAGCAGGGACTTCAGGTTGGACAGCGACCCCGGCCAGCCGGACGAGACGTCGGCGTGCTCGCTCTCGTCGGCGAGATCCTCGTGGGTGACGGTGAGGCGGACGATGTGGGCGTGCGGCCGGATGTCGAAGTGACGCGGGAGTACTTGTCCCCCGCCCCTCGTCGTCGTTCGCCGTTGACCGTTGGTTGAAACCGGACGGACTGTCCCCGCGCGATGGGGGCATCCGGAGTAGTGCGGGGGTCCTGACGAAATGGGGCGGAGATGGAGATCGACGGCATCATCAGTGCCATCGTGATCGGCATTGTCATCGGTGTGCTGGGCAGGCTCGTCGTCCCGGGCCGTCAGCGCATCGGCATTCTGTGGACGATCGCCGTGGGCATCGTGGCCGCGCTGATCGGATCGGCGATCGCCGGCGCATTCGACGTGGCCGACACCAAAGGCCTCGACTGGGTCGAGTGGCTGATCCAGATCGGCCTCGCCGCGCTCGGCGTGGCCGCACTGGACCGGTCTAAGGCACGCCGCTGAGGGACGGTCGAGGACAGCACGGCGGACGAGGCCCCCCGCACGGAACGCCGTGCACGACGCCGAGCGGCGGGGGGCGTCGGCTCGCGGCTGCTGGAGCCCGCCGTGGCCGCGGCGGGTGCGGAGCGGCGGCGGTCGTTCGATCGCGCAGGCCGAACAGGGCTCCCCCGCCGACCTGTTCCTGGCGGCGCGGGGCTTTCGCCGGGTGCTGGGACTGACGTGCGCCAGGCTGCCGCTTGCCGGCGCCGACCCCGTGGTGATCAGCGAGCTGGTCGAACGCCCGCACCCCGGCTGCCGGTTGACGGAGTGGGACGGCACGGTGCCGGACGCGCCGGCCCAGTCGTACGCCGACTCGCGACGAGCCTGTGAGCCCCGCTCAGCCGGCGTCGGCCCGCATCGCCGCGAGGCCGTCGGGGCAGGCCGGGTACGCCGGTGTCCAGCCCAGTTCCCGCTCGGCCTTGGCCGAGGAGACCCGCAGCGACGCCGACATCACCGAGTGCGCGTACGGCATGGGCTTCATCAGCCACCGGGGTACGCTCATCGGCTTGGGCAGCCCGAACTCCTCGGCCACGCACAGGACATGGGCGCGGAATCCCAGCGGGACGCGGTCCGCGACGTTGTACGCCTGGCCGGGGCGGCCCCGTTCGACCGCGGCGACCACCGCGCGCGCCGCGTCGGTGAGTTCCACCCACGGCAGGACCCGGCCGTGGTCGCCGGGGAGGGGCAGTTGCCGCCTGCGCAGCAGGGGAAACAGGGCGTCGGTGCCGCCGGGTCCGTAGAAGAGGCCGAAGCGCAGCGCGATGCCCTCCAACCCCGGTGTACCGAAGGTGAGTTCCTCCTTGGTTCGCATGGCCGCGATGTGCGCCTCCAGTTCCGGGGAGCCGCTGTGCGGGCCGAAGGGGTCGTCCTCGGTGATCCAGTGGTCTCCGTGGTCTCCGTAGCCGTATCCGAAGACCATGGACTCGCTGACGAAGCGGCTGGCGCCGGTGGCCTGCGCGGCCTCGACGAGGTGGGCGGTGCCGCCGGTGCGCAGCGCGTTGGTCGGGTGCATGTCGCGGTGGCGCATGGGCGGCTTGCGCAGGGCTGTCGCGGCGTGGATCACCGCGTCGAAGTGGTGCCCGTCGACGGCGCGCAGCAGTGCGCCACGGTCCATGAGATCGGCCCGGACGCCGTTGTCCTGGCTGCGGCCGAGCCCGGTGACCTTGTGGCCCGCCTCGGTGAGGGCCCGGGTGACGTGCCGGCCGAGGACGCCGCTCGCGCCCGCGAGGAGGATGCTCTGGTTCTTCTGGATCGTCGTCATGACCATGCGACGGATCCGGCGGGCCCGGATGTGACATCCCCAAGAGGACGACCCGCGCCGACGGGCGCCTCACGGAACGTACACGTACGGTGTCGTGACGGTCAGCGGCTGGAAGCCGAGGCGTTCCAGGATGGCGCGGCTCTCGGGTACGGCGTCGACCTGGAGGTAGCGGTAGCCGCGTTCGACGGCGACCCGGGACCGGTGGGCGACGAGCGCGCGGTAGATGCCGCGGCCGCGCCATTCCTCGACGGTCCCGCCGCCCCACAGCCCGGCGAACCGGGTGCCGGGCACGAGTTCCATACGGGCCGCGCTCACCGCCACGTCCCCGGCCAGCGCGACCGCGGCGAGGACGGTGTCCGGGTCGGCCTTGAGATGGGCGAGCAGCTGGTTCCGCAGCCGCGCACTGCTGGTCCCGAACGCCTTCTCGTGCACGTCAGCCACGAGATCGACGCCCGCCGGGTCGTTGACGGCCAGGATGCGGATGCCCTCGGGCGGCTCGGCGTCCAGGTTCAGGTCGGCCACCTCGCCGATCATCAGCGTCTCCTCGGGCTCGGGCGTGAACCCGGCCTCCCTGAGCCGCTGGCCGAGGTCCACCGGCAGGTCGTGCCCGTACAGCTTCCACTCGAACTCGCGGGCCAGTCCGGAGAAGTACGCGATCTGCTCCGCGATCGCCTGGTCCGCGCCCGCCTCGTCGAGAACGGACCAGACGACGCCGTTCCAGCCGTGCTCGGAGACCTGGCGGACCACGCTCCCGGACCGCTCGACGCGGGCGCCGGGGCCGTCCGGCTGGGCGCCTTCGCGCATGTCACGATCGAACAGGGCGAGTATCGCGGCATGATCCATGTGCTCACTCCAGCATCACGCTCCGCCCGCGGCAAGGGCTTTGGCCGGTCATAACGTCCTCGTCATGCGCTTGTGATCCCGTGGGCGTCCGGCCGCACCGCCGGCAAGTCACCGGGCCGCCGAAGCGTGTCATGTGCCGGAGTCGAGGACCGGGGACTCCACGGCGCGGAGAGGGGCGCGGGAGCGCTTACTCCTTGGTGGCCGAGCGGGCACCGTGACGGCGTGTCCGGTACGCGCGTTTGGCCCGCACGCTGTCGTCGAGTTGCTCGGTCGTGTCGTAGTTGCGCCAGCCGGTGAGGCGTCCCTCCGAGTTGTACCTGGCTGACAGTCCGGGAGGATCCATGTGATCTCCGTGTTCCCGGACCAACTTCTGGGGCAGCATCACCACTGCTGTGACGCCGCGGGGGGATGACCTGCGGAGCTGGACGCGTATGCCGTGGCGGCCGGAGAGCCGGCCGACGACGAACATGCCCATGCGCCGCGCCACGGACACGTCGACGACCGGCGGGTTCAGGAGCTTCTCGTTGGCCTCCTCGAGGTCCTCTGCGATCATGCCGATGCCGCTGTCCTGGATTTCGACCTTCGCGCCGCCGCCGGACAGCAGCTGGCTCGTGACGAGGACCTCGGTGTCCGGCGAGGAGAACGCGGTCGCGTTCTCCAGCAGCTCCGCGATGAGGTGAACGATGTCGTTCACTGCTTGGCCGTCGACGTCCGCGGTCACCAGTCCGCGTAGCTGCACACGCTGGTACTGCTCGACCTCACTGGCGGCGGCCCGGAGGACATCCACCAGCCGGACCGGGGCGCTCCAGCGGCGGCCCGCCTCCTCGCCCGCGAGGACGAGCAGGTTCTCCCCATTGCGGCGCATGCAGGTGGCCAGATGGTCGAGCTTGAAGAGGCTGGCGAGCAGGTCGGGGTCCTGCTCGCCGTTCTCCAGATGGTCGATCAGCTCCAGCTGCCGTTCCACGAGGTTCTGGCTGCGCCGGGAGAGGTTGACGAACGTCGCGTTGATGCGGCCTCTCAGCTGCGCTTGCTCGAACGCCAGCCGTACGGCCTCGCGATAGACCTCGTTGAACGCGTGGGCGACACCGCCGATCTCGTCGGTCGAATCGATGCTCGAGGGCTCGACCTCGATGGCCTCCAGTTGGGCGTCGCTGGAGCCACCCCGCAGCAGCCGGACCACCTCTGGCAGACGGCGTTCCGTGATATCGAGCGCGGACGCGCGCAGCGTGTGCAGGGGGACGACCATCGACTGCACCACGACGCGTATCACACCGAATGCGAGCAGGAGGATCAACAGCACGACGAGCGAGGCGATGAACACTGAGCGCTCGGCCTCTTGCCGCTCGCGCGAGCTCTCGTCTTCGACCGATCCGACGAGCCGCTTCTCGACCAGACGCATCAGCTCGAGCTTGCTCGTCATGGTGTCGAACCACTCGCCTGCGTCGAGGCGGGGGCGGCTGGTGCCCTGCCGGGTGAGCGCCTGCTTCTGGAGCGTTTCAGCCCTGTCGACGTCCCTTCCGGTAACGGTGTGCTCGTAGAACTGACGCTGGGCCAGCGGCGCACGGGACCGGAAGTCGCCGATCAAGGCCTGTTGCTGCCGGCCGGCGAGGGTCAGGCTCTGGGCCTCGCTCGCAGCGAGGTGTCCCTCGGCCAGCGCCCCGCCGAGCAGCGCGCGTTGCCGGGAGGCCTGCTCCGTGGCCTGCGCGAAGGTCTGGAGGGCACGGGCCCTCACGGCAAGGGTCTGGTGGGCAATGTCCGGCGTGAGAAGGCCAAGTGCGTCGGTGAGCTCGGCGATCAGCGCCGTGTATGCGTTGACCACGGTCAGGAAGCGCGTTTTCGAGTGGTCTACCGTGTCGCGCAGTGACGTCACCGTCCCGCCCAGGTCGTCGAGCGCCGCGAGCCGGGTGGCCAGGACGGGGTTCGTCCCGCGGTGGACATGGGCGGCCTCGGCACGGACTCGGGCGAGCGCAGCGTCGACCTGGGAGCGCTGTGTGTCCAGCCGGCTCGTGTCGCCCGTGCGCCCGGCCGCAACGTGGAGCGCGGTGAGGTCGCGTTCGTCCTCCAGCTCCTCCAACAGTCCCGTGCTCTTGTCGACGAGACGGACGAGCTGACGGACGTTGTCGATGTCCTGCGCGTTCTGCACGGCCGAACCGATCCCCAGACCGCCGAGCACCAGTGCCGTGACGAGCGGGATGAGCACCACAGCCAGCAGCCGGGTCCGCAGACTCCAGTTACTCGGTGCGATGGCCTTCTGGTCGCTGCCCGGGCGCGGCCGAGACCCGCCACCCGCACGCACGGGGCCCGGATCGGAACTGCCCCGCTCGCTACTGCCGTTGTCGGAACCCCTGTCTCTCGCCGGAGGTGTCCGCACCGGTTCCGTGCCGCGGCGATCCACGACGGGTTGTGTCTGCACTTGCCCTTGCCCTTGCCCTCGCCCTCGCAGCTTCTCCCCGCCGTTGGAGGTGCGCGATTCACGGGCTCGTGCGCGCATCGCGGACGCTCCTCTCATCGCGCGAGTGCGCTTGTCGTGACGTCGCTGGACGAGGCCAGGGCCCCGTCCCTCCCCCGGCAGGTGCCTGGGGCAGCCGACTACGCGTCGGTCTCGGGGCTGTTCGGGATCGCAAACACTTCGTCGGAGGCGGTCGCTGCGCCGATCCGCTCGTCACCGGTGCCCGGCCGTCCCTGGTCTGTGCCCCTCGGCGGGTGGAGCCTGGCGTCGCCGCCGAAGTGGCCGGCGATCTCGGGCGGCCATCGGCGAGGCGCTCGGCGACGGCCGTGCCGTGAGCCACCCCCGTGCCGGCCCACCGGCCGGACACCACTCTCATGACGCCGCCCCTGCGCCCGGCCGCTCGCTACCCCGCCCGCTTGCCGCGGTGACGGTCGCAAGGGCAGACAGGATGAGCACGGTCGACGCCGCGCCGGGGTCCTCGTGACCGATGGTGCGGGCACCGAGATAGCTCGCCCGGCCCTTCCGGGCCTGCATGCCGGCGGTCTGCTTCAGGCCCCGCACGCCGGCGTCGAACGCCGCGCGGGTAGCGTTGCTCAGGTCGCCGCCGGTGTCGATGACGGCCTGGTAGGAGGCCACGGCCGGGCCGAGGGCGTCGATCATGGTTTTGTCGCCCTCCAGAGCGGCGCCGATCCGCTGGATGCCTGCGAGGGCAGCCGCCAACGCCGCCCCGAGTTGCGCCGCAGACACGTCGGGAGCCTCGCCCAGGGTCCCCGCGGCCTGCCGGAACCCGGTGCCGTACAGCGGTCCCGAGGCGCCGCCGGTCTTGCTGATCAGTGCCCGGCCGACGGTGGCGAGCACCGCACCGGGGGTAGACGGGTTGGTTTCGTCCAGCATCGCCACCGCCGCCCGCATGCCACGGCGCATGTTGATGCCGTGGTCGGCGTCGCCGATAGCGGAATCGAGGCGGGTCAGATGATCGGCGTTGTCGACCACCAATCGGGCCGCCTCATGGATCCAGGCCCGGAACGTGCTCGCGTCCATCGTCGTGATTCTCCCTCGTAGGGTCCGTCGCGGTGTCCGAGCCCGCTCAGCGTCCCCAGCGCAGCGCGGGGGTCTCGACAGGGGCATCCCACAAATAGGTGAGCTGCGGCGTGAGCCGGCACACCGTGATCGTGCAACCGGCCATCTCCAGGCTGGTGATGTAGTTGCCGACGAGGTTGCGGGTGATCCACACGCCATGGCCGGCGAGCCACTCGGCAACCGCGGCATACACCACGTACAGCTCAAGAAGCGGGGTGCCACCCAGGCCGTTGACCATCACGAGCACTTCGCCCGAGAGCGGCATGTCGGCGTGGATGGCGTCCAACGCGACACCGACGATCTCCTTGGCGGAGACGAGCCTGCCGCGGGCGCGACCGGGCTCGCCGTGGATGCCGACGCCCAGCTCGATCTCGTCCTCGCCCAGCTCGAACCCGGGTTTGCCCGACGCGGGCACCGTGCACGGCGTGAGCGCCACCCCGAACGAACGGGACCGATCGTTGACCTCCCGGCCCAAAGCCGCAGCCGAGGCCAGGTCCGCGCCGAGCTCGGCAGCCGCACCGACGATCTTCTCCACGAAGACGGTCGCCCCGGTACCCCGTCGGCCGGCCGTCCACGTACTGTTCTCCACGGCGACATCGTCATTGACCACGATGCCCTCCACCCGCACACCGTCGTCAGCGGCCAAGTCGGCGGCCATCTGGAAGTTCAGCACGTCGCCGGTGTAGTTCTTCACGATGTGCAGCACCCCCGCCCCGCCGTCAACGGCCCGCGTGGCGGCGAGGACCTGGTCCGGCACGGGAGATGTGAACACCTCACCAGGACAGGCCGCATCCAGCATCCCGTACCCGACGAACCCGCCGTGCAGCGGCTCGTGCCCGGACCCGCCACCCGACACGAGACCGACCTTCCCAGCGGTCGGCCCGCCTGCGCGGATGATGTAGCGGTCGAAGGTGTTGACCGTCAGTGAGGGGTGCGCGGCGGCCACGCCGACGAGAGCATCGGCAAGCACCTCGTCGGGCGAGTTGATGAGCTTCTTCACGGTTCAGGCCCCTTCTCGGCTGGACAAGAAACACTCACTTTCTTTACGGGGCCGGTCCGACCGGACCCTCCCAGGCTCGGCTGATCGCGCCATGTGCGCGGCTCGGGTCAGGGCAGCGACGGCAGGCAGCACTTCTCGACGAGTCGCCAGACCTCTTCGGGGGTTTCGCAGGTCAGGGCGATGGCCGCCAGGGAGGCGCAGGTGTCATGGCGCAGGCGGCGGATGCGGGCGCGTACTTCGTCGAGGGCGGCGGGTGCCACGGAGAGGGTGTCGCAGCCGAGGCCGATGAGGAGGGGGGTGACGAGGGGGTGTGCGGCGGCGTCGCCGCAGACGGAGACGTGGCGGTGGTGGCGGTGGGCGGCGGCGACGACTTGGGCGATGGCGTTGAGGACGGCGGGGTGCGCGGCCATGGCGGGGGTGGCGGTGGGGTCGCGCCGGTCCAGGCCCAGTATCTGGCAGGTGAGGTCGTTGCTGCCGATGGAGAGGAAGGCGGCTTCGCGGGCGAGGTCGTCGGCTGCGGCGACGGCTTCGGGGAGTTCCACCATGATGCCCAGGGGCGGGGTCGGGACACTGGCTTCGTCGGCTGCGGCCTGGAGAAGGCTTCGGCAGGCGCGCAGTTCGTCGATGCCGGCGACCATGGGGATCATGATGCGCAGGTCGGTGTCGGCTCCGGCGCTGAGCAGGCTGCGGAACTGATCGGCGAAAGCGTCGGGTTGGGCGAGCATGAGGGGCAGGCCGCGGCCCAGCCGCTGGCCCTGGCGGACTTTGGCGAGGAACGGCGGGAGTTTGTCGTCGGCGAAGTCGAGGGTGCGGGCGGTGACGGTCTGTCCGGCGAGGGCGCGCAGCACCGGGACGAGGGTGGCCGCGTGCTGGTTGCGGGTGGGCCAGGCCGGGTGGTTGAGGAAGGGCAGCTCGGTGCGGAGCAGGCCGATGCCGTCGGCGTTGGCGGCCAGAGCCGCTCGGGCCTCGGCCGGGGTCGCCACGTTGGCCCGCAGCACCACGTGGTGGCGGTCCAGTGTCCGGGCGGGCAGGTGGCGCTCTTCGGCGAGGGCGAGGCGGCGGGTGCGGGCGGCGTCCATGGCGTGCAGGGCTCTCGCGCGTTCGTCGTCGTCGGGGTGGGCGACGGCGGTGGCCTGGTCGGTGTCGAGGAGGATTTCCTGCCCGTCCGGTAGGTCGAGCAGGGCGGGGTCGACGGCCAGGAGGAGGGGGATGCCCTGTGAGCGGGCGACGATCGCGGCGTGTGAGTTGGGGCCGCCTGTGACGGAGATGGCGGCGGTCACTGTCTGGCCGGGTTCCAGCAGGTCCGCCGCGCCGATCTCGTGGGCGACCAGGACGAGGGGCTGGTCGGGTGCGGGGCCGGTCTCGCCGTGCAGGTGAGCCAGGACGCGGCGGCCGACTTGCCGTACGTCGGCCGCGCGTTCGGCGAGGGTGGGGTCGTCCAGTGCGGCGATGGTCCGGGCGTAAGTGTCGATGGCCTGCCGGACGGCGACGGGTACCGGCTGTCCTTGGTCCGCTCGC
This sequence comes from Streptomyces sp. NPDC040410, assembly GCF_055595715.1. Classification (NCBI taxonomy): domain Bacteria; kingdom Bacillati; phylum Actinomycetota; class Actinomycetes; order Kitasatosporales; family Streptomycetaceae; genus Streptomyces; species Streptomyces sp. NPDC040410. Next base: position 144,182 of record NZ_JBVIVK010000014.1, on the reverse strand, counting down.
TTGATCGCCTGTTCGCGCAGATCATGGTCCTGCGCCATGTAGCCGTTGACCTCCATGATGTCGGCCTCTTCGTCCTTGCCCCGTTCACGCAGCGAGGTGGACAGGTCGAGCAGGCGGGCTGCGACGGTGTCGAAGGCGTCGGTGATCTGCTGTGCGGCGTCGCCACTGGTGCGGTGGGGCAGCACCGTTCTGGTGGGCGGACGGTCGGTGCGGTGGAGGAACCCCAGGGCTATGCCGGGTGCGCCGGTGTGCCCGGCGTAGGTGTGGCGGTCGGTCATCGGGCCACCACCGTTCTGGCGAGGGCCCGGAAGATCAGGGCGGTGGAGGTGGCTCCCGGGTCCTGGTGGCCGATGCTGCGGGCGCCTAGGTAGGAAGCGCGTCCCTTGCGTGCCTGCATGGGGGTGGTCGCGCGCATGCCCTCCTCGGCAGCGTCGGCGGCGGCCAGGGCCGCGGCGGCGAAGTCGGCTCCGGCGCCGACGTGCTGCTGGAAGGCGGCCAGCGCGGGGGCGTAGGCGTCGATCATGGTCTTGTCGCCGGGTGCTGCCGCGCCGAGCTTCTGGATGCTTTCCAGGCCGGCGGCGAGTGCGGTGGCGAACTGCTGCGTGTCGGCGGCGGGTGCGTCAAGGGCCATGCCCATGGCACGGAAGGCGCCGCCGTAGAGGGGGCCGGAGGCGCCCCCGACGCTGGAGATGAGGGTGGTGCCCGTTTTGACCAGCACGGCCCCGACGGTGTCCGGCTTGTAGTCGGCCAGGGCCGTGGTGACGGCGGAGAAGCCGCGTTTCATGTTGATGCCGTGGTCGGCGTCGCCGATGGCCGAGTCGAGCTGGGTGAGGTGGTCCTTGTGCTTGTCGACGGCGGCGGCGATGGCCTGCACCCACGTGCGGGCGAGGTCGGTGTCCACGGAGTCTCCGTTCATGGTCGGTGCGTGGCGGGTTGACGGTTGGGCGAGCCGGGGGCGGGGGCGGATGCGGGAGGGGCGGTCAGGTGAGCTGGATCCGGAAGGATCCCGCCCGGCCCTCGCGTATGGCGCGGCCCCGCCCCCGGCTCGGTTCAGGCGCCCCAGCGCAGGGCTGGGGTGTTCACAGGTGCGTCCCACAGGGACAGCATGTCGGCATCGGCCTTGCACACGGTGAGGGAAACACCAGCCATGTCCAGGCTGGTGACGTAGTTTCCGACGAGGTTGCGGGCGATGACGACGCCCTTGTCCGCGAGTACGGCGGCGACCTCGTTGAATACCACGTACAGCTCGATGAGCGGTGTGCCGCCCAGGCCGTTGACCATGACGATGGTCTCGTCCCCCGCGGTGAGCGGCTGGTCGGCGAGGATCGCATCCAGGGCGGTGGCCACGATCTCCTTGGCCGGACAGAGCTTTTCCCTGCTGCGTCCGGGTTCGCCGTGGATGCCGACGCCGACTTCCATTTCGTCCTCGGGCAGGTCGAAGCCAGGCTTGCCGGAGGCGGGGGTGGTACAGGGGGTGAGCGCCACAGCGAAGGACCGGGAGGCGGCGTTGACCCGCTTACCCATCTCCGCCACCGTGGCGAGGTCGGCACCCTTCTCGGCGAGAGCGCCGGCGATCTTCTCGACGAAGACGGTGGCTCCGGTTCCCCGGCGCCCGGCGGTCCAGGTGGAGTCCTGGACGGCGACATCGTCGTCGACCAGCACGGTCTCCACCGTGATGCCTTCCTCGGTGGCCAGTTCGGCGGCCATCTGGAAGTTGAGGACGTCACCGGTGTAGTTCTTCACGATGAACAGCACGCCCGCACCGCCGTCGACGGCCTGGGCTGCGGCAAGCATCTGGCCTGGTACGGGCGAGGTGAACACCTCTCCGGGACAGGCCGCGTCGAGCATGCCCGGGCCCACGAAACCGCCGTGCAGTGGCTCGTGTCCGGAACCACCGCCGGAGACGAGGGCCACCTTGCCCGGTCTGGCGTCGCCGCCCCGGGTGATCACCTTGTTCTCCGCGTCGACCTTCAGATCCCGGTGGGCGGCGGCGACACCAGCCAGGGCATCGCCCAGGACGGCCTCGGGGGCGTTGATGAGCTTCTTCATGACAGGGCTCCTTCGGCAGTGGCGGGCTCGGCCACCTGGTTCGCGGCCGCGGTTGCGGCGGCTGCCCTGCGGTGGGCGTTGAGGGCGGTGTAGAGGACGCCTGCGGCGAGGGCGCCGATCACCTCGGCGGCCAGGTAGACGGGCAGTTGGTTCCAGTGGACCGTGCCGTCGAAGAGCTCGCCGGTGATCATCGGGCCGAGCGTCCTGGCCGGGTTGATGGACGCCGCGGTGGCGGGCGCCACCGGAATGATGATCGCGAACACGCCGAGGCCGATGGCCAGGCCCGCGAAGCCGCCGGCCGCGCGCCGGTCGATGGCCCCGAAGACGACGAACGCGAGGATGAACGTGCCGATGGCTTCGGCGAAGAAGGCCTGGCCGGCGCCGACACCGGTGCCGTAGGCGGCGATACCGAGGCCGACGTCGACCGCCTTCTTCCCCAGCACGCCGACGATCGCAAGCGCTCCCAGCACCGCCCCGGCCACCTGGGCCGTGATGTAGCCGGGGACGTCCCGCCAGGGCATCTTCTTCGTGGCGGCCAGCGCCAGGGTGATGGCCGGGTTGATCTGGCAGCCGGAGATATGGCCGATCGCGTAGACCATGGCGATGACGGCGGTGGCGAAGGCCAGCGAGATCATTCCCAGCTGCGCCATGGTGAAGGGGGCGTCGCCGCCGACGATGAGCGTTGCGGGGACCGAACCGACGCCGATGAACACCAGCACCGCGGTGCCCAGCATCTCGGCGAGAAGCTTCTGTGGGTAGGTGTTTTCTTCCATTGATGGCGCCCAGTGCCGAAGGGCAGCTTGGGCGTCTCACCTCCTCCGCGTGGAGCGGGCTATGAAGGGAGGTGGCCGCCAGGTGGTCAGGGGTCGGGCACCTGGCGGCCGGCTCAGGGGAACCGGATAACCAGCGAAATCCGGAAGTCGTTCACTATGAATGAACGTTGTTCCGGAAGTTAGGCCCGTGTTTCACGCCTGTCAAGAGGTTCGGCGACTATCGGGTACCACGGACATGGAGAAGGCCCCACGGCGATGCGCCGAGGGGCCTGGACGGAGGGGCAGGTGGCGGGACGCCGGGGCCCCGCCGCCGAGCTGCAGGTGGATGCGGAGTGTGCAGGTCAGGTGCCCGCGAGGCTGGTGGGTGCGGGGCGGGCGGTCAGGGGCCGGCGATGCGGGCGGCCCCCCGAGGGGCACCCAGGTCGCGGGAGAGGTTGCGGGCGGTCTCCCGGACCGCGACCGCGAGCTCCTGACGTGCCGATTCGGCCAGCAGACGCTCGACGGGGCCGACAATGCCGATGGCGCCCACCACCTCGCCGGAGCGATCGAAGACAGGCGATGCGATGCCCGCGTCCCCGATGGCGGACTCCTGGTCCTCGATCGCGTACCCCGTCCTGAGAATCTCCTTCAGCTGGCCGGCCAGCTCCTCCGGGTCGGTGATGCTGGCGCCGGTGAGCACGGCCCGGTCACCCGTGAGCAGCCGCTCCCGCTCGGGCGCCGGGGCGAAGGCCACCACGGCCTTGCCCAGGGCGCAGGTGCTCCACGGGATACTGGCGCCCACCTCGAGGATCTGCACGGCACCCTCCGGCCGGAAGGCGTGGTGCACCACCAGGATGTGGTCGCCGGTGAGCACGGCTACCCACACCGCTTCGTTCGCCCGGGTGGCGAGCTGGTCCGCCCAGGTCAGTGAGCGGGTCCGCAGCTCCTGGGTATCGAGGTAGGCGTTGCCCAGCTGCACCAGGTCCGGGCCGAGCTGGTACTTGGAGCTGTCCCGGTCCTGCACCACAAGCCCCTCGCGCTCCAGCGTGCGCAGCAGCGCATGAACGGTGGGCTTGGCCACGCCCAGGCGGTCGGCCAGCTCGGTCACACCCAGCCGGGGCCCGGTGGATGCGAGCTCCCGCAAGATCTGCACCGCCCGCTGCACCGCTTGCACCATCGAAAATTTCTCCTCGTTCAGGATTGATGAACAGCGTTCTGACATATAGCGTGGTTGTTCATGAGCAACCTTGTCGGCATCGTACTCGTGTCCCACAGCGCCGAGCTCGCCGCAGGCCTTCGCCTGCTGGTGGAGCAGATCGGCTCCGACACAGTCCCCCTCGCCACCGCCGGAGGAACCGACGACGGCCGGATCGGCACCAGCTACGACCTCGTCCTCGCCGCGATCCGGGACGCCGACCGCGGCGGCGGCGTTGTCGTCCTTCCCGACCTCGGCAGTTCAGTCCTCACCGCCCGCACTGTCCTGGAAGACCATCCCCACACCGACGTAACGATCGTCGACGCGCCCTTCGTCGAGGGAGCCGTCGCAGCCGTGGTCACCGCCGCATCCGGCGCCGACCTGAAGACCGTCGCCAACGCCGCCCAGGAGGCCCGCAATGTCCTCAAGTTCTGACGCCACCACCACGACCACGGCGAGTCACGAAATCGCCGTCGTCCTGCCCGCCAACCTGCACGCCCGTCCCGCAGGCCAACTCGCCCGCGCCGCAGCCGGATTCACCAGTGCCATACAGCTGGAGCACGGTGGCCGGACCATCAACCCGACTGGCGTCCTCGCCGTGATGGGGCTGGGCGCCACAGCCGGCAGCACCGTGACCGTCCGCGCCGAAGGCCCCGACGCGGAGCAGGCCGTCACGGCACTGACCGACATCCTCGCCACCGCCGAATAATCCGGCGCCCGGCCACCGCACCGAACGAGCCGCCGATTCCGCCATGAGAATCCGAGACGAGTGGAGGTGGCCGAGGATGACCACCCCGGCCATGCCCACGTCCGACACCGACGTGGACCCGCCCCCGCGGACCGAGCACATCTGCCCCCTGCCGCACATCCCCGAGGCCGTCTCCGCCGTGCGCCGCCGCGCGCGCACGGTCCTGGCCCACTGGGCCCTGCCCATGGAGACAGCCGACGACGCCCTCCTCGTGATCTCCGAACTGATCACCAACGCGATCGCCCACGCACTGCCCCCAGCGGTGCTGCGGCTGTCGATGCCCGTGGTCGGCGGCCGTCGCGGCCTCCGCATCGAGGTCACAGACGCTGGGCCCCTGGCCCGACCGCGCCCGACACCCGACAGCCCGCACCCCGCGGAACATGAGGAACACGGCCGCGGGACCGGCATCGTCGCCGCCCTCTCCATGCGGCACGGCGTATCCCGTCACCTCCACAGAATCACCCGATGGGCGGACCTCCCCGTGGCGTCCGACCAGAGGGTGACCCCACCCTCGACGACAGCCACCGACGTGATCGCAGAGGCCGCCCCGCTCAGATCAGTGAGACTCGTCCGTACTCAGCGAGACGGGACATCCGGGCTCTAGCCAGTCTCACGGCGATGCCGTATCCGACATCCGTCCGACATCGACCGGGAGATTCCGACACGGAAAGCGTGGCGGCGACCAGGGACAGCGAACTCGCCCTGTACGGATGCCGGATCCTCGCCCGCGCCAAGGAACAGCCGGCCTCCCGACGCGTCGTGTTGTCCGCCGCCGCGCAGAACGCCCAACAGCCCCGGTCGCCGGTTGCCCGCTCCCCCTGGCACCCGGTCCCGCAGGGCTACCCGCGCCGGCAGTTCCTGGTTCCGGGCGCTGCGGGTATGGGGGAGCGCAGTGGTGCGGATCGGCGGCCATCAGGTGAGGTCGGGGTTGCTGAGGTCGACGTGGTTGGCCGCCTGCAGCGTGTACATCTCGGCGTACAGTCCGCCGAGTTCCATCAGCTGCTACCCGAGTTCGAGCGTCGTGACCCCGAAGACGCGCTCCCGGGCATACGGCCGTACCGGTCCCGTGTACATCCGGGCCGTCTCGAAGGAGGGCATGAGCCCGGCCTCCTCCGCAAGGGCGATGCCCGACGTGTTCGTCTCGGGGACGTCAACAGCGATCTCGGTGCCGACCGCTTCGGCGGTCAGGGCGGCGAACAGGGCCCGCGCGTCGTCGGCGGTGTCCGCGAACAGCGGGCCGATGCGCAGTGAGTCGCGGCCGGGCCGGATCACCCCGTAGCCGGTCACACGGTCGCCGGTGCGGCGGACGACCGCGCGGTGCCCGGCGCCGGTCAGCCAGTGGGCCAGGAAACGGGGGCGGTCGGCCGGAAAGCAGGAGCTGTCGTACGCGGTCAGGTCCGGCATGTCGGCCGGCCGCACGGCGCGGACGCCCGCCGGAGACTCGGCGGCGGGGGCGGTTCCGGTGAAGCGGACGGTGCGGTGGGCGAATGCGAAGCCGGAACGGCGGTAGTTGTCCTGCTGGGCCACCACACCGTCGAGGCCGATGGTGCGGTTTTCGGCATGGGCAAGCGCGGTCTTCCACGTGGTGAGGCCGTGGCCGCGGCCGCGCAGGTCGGGCCGGACGAGGTAGCAGCCGAGGAAGGCGTAGTCGGATCCGTAGTTCACGACGGAGATCGCCGACACCGGCTCGCCGTCGATCCGGCCGAGGAAGAAGCCGTCGAGGTCCTGCGCGAAGAACGCGGGCCCGTCGGAGAGTCCCGGGTTCCATCCCTCGTCCCCGGCCCACCCGCTGATGACATGCCAGTCGTCCGGGCCGGCCTGAGTGACGACGAGGTCTTCGAGGGCCGGTGAGGTCATCGGCGCGCTCCATTCCATCGGGGTGTCGGCGACGCGGAGGTCGGCCGCGTCCACAGCATCCTTGCCGATCTTCCCGGGGCGCGTCACGGTGTGATCAAGCCGTTGACGGTCTCCGGTACGGACGGCACGGCACGGAGCCACGAGGCACTGAGGCACTGAGGCACTGACGACGCTACGGCACGGACGACGCATACGGCACCGGACGGACGGGCACGGGCCCCACCGGTCACTCCCCCGGTGGGGCCGCCTTCCCGTTTCCCTGCGGATGTCCGCGGGCAGCGCGTGCCGTCAGCGCACCGCCCGCGGCCGGGAGCGCCGGTACAGGGTGGCGCCGCCCAGGATCAGTGCCGCGCTCCCGATGAGGGCGGGCACGGTCTGCTCCGCTCCCGTGTGCGCGAGCGAGTCCGTGCTCAGGGCCGGGGGGTGCGGGGCGTGCTCCGGTGCCGGGTTGGCCCGGGTCGGTGCGGCCGGCCTCACGGGGCGGGTCCCGGGTGTGTTGGCGGACTCGTTGCCCACGGCTCCGCCGCCGACGCCCACCACACCCACGGCGTTGCCGCTGACGTTCACCGGGACGTGCACCGGAAGCTGCACCACGTTGCCGGAGATCACGCCCGGGGAATCCTGTACGCCGCCCTGTGCGGCCGCCCCGCCGGACGCCGTCCCGCTGTCGCTTCCGGCGTTCCCGTTGCCGTCGTTGCCTTCGCCGGCGTCGTTGCCTTCGTTGCCTCCGTTGACGCAACCGTTGCCCGCGACGGCGTTGAGGAGGCCCACCACGTTCACGGTGTTCCCGCACGCGTTGACCGGGGCGTGCACCGGAACCTGGACGGTGTTGCCGGAGATCAGCCCGGGCGAATCGGCCGCCGCACCATCAGCCCCAGAGCCACCATCAGCCGCAACAGCGGCGGACACCGGCGTGGTCGCAGCCATCGCGCCGGAGGCGGCGACAACAGCGAGCACACCGATTCGGGTAACCCGTCTCATAGGTTCCCTGCCTTCCAGACTTGGTCGCGGGCGCTCACCCGCACCGGGTAGAACGCAGGCGAACCATCCGAGTTATGGCTAATCCGCCTTTCACCCCATCGAGCGGCACGGTTTCGAACGGGCGGTTCGGCCGTCCTGCGCCCCGCTCTCCCGGAGGCGAGGCCCGCGGGGGCCGCCTATCGTGAGCTGGGGGCGCCGATCCCCGATCCGCGACGGGCGCTCCTGGAGGCATCGATGCTGGCCAAGCTGTCGCCGCGGCCCGCGGTCCGGCGCTGCGCGTTCGCCGGAGCGATCGGGCTGGCGCTGCTGGGCGCGGGGCTGCCGGCAACCGTCGCGGACGGCTCCGAACCGGATCTTTCCCGGTTCTACAGCCAGAAGGTCAGCTGGTCCGAGTGTGAGGGCATGGACATGCCAAAGGATCTCCAGTGCGGCAAGGTCACCGTCCCCCTCGACTACGCCCGGCCCCGCGCGGGCACCCTCGATCTGGCGCTCGCCCGTTACCGGGCGACGGCGAAGCCGAGAGGTTCGGTGCTGCTGAACTTCGGTGGCCCGGGCGGCGGGGGCGTCAGCCAACTGGCCGTCGGCGGCAAGGAGTTCATGGACCTCACAAACGACTACGACGTGGTGACCTTCGACCCCCGCGGCGTCGGCAGGTCCTCGCCGGTCAGCTGCGGCGAGGGCACCGACGAGGCCGGGGACCCGACGGACGACAACACGGACCTCGCGGACGACACGCGGGCCGTGCTGGACCGGTTGAAGGCGGCGGCCGACCGGTGCGCCGAGCATTCGGGGCCGGTGCTGCCCCACATAGGCACGGTCAACGCCTCGCGCGACCTCGACGTGATGCGCGAGGCACTCGGCGACGACAAGCTCAACTACCTCGGCTTCTCCTACGGAACCCGGCTCGGCGCGGTGTACGCGGCCCAGTTCCCGGACAAGGTGGGCCGGCTGGCGCTCGACGGCGTGGACACCCTGACCGAGCCGCTGTCCGAACAGGGCGTGGCGGGCGCCGCCGGCCAGCAGAGGGCGCTGGAGAGCTTCGTCAACTGGTGTGTGAAGGACGTCGCCTGTCCGTTCGGGCAGGACGCGCGCACGGCACGCGAACAGGTGGCTCAGCTCGTCGAATCGCTCGACGAGAACCCGTTGCCGACGGACCTCGGCCAGGATTTCACCGGCCAGGACCTGGTGGCCGCCATCAGTCAGGCGCTCTACAGCAGCGAGTTGTGGCCCTCACTGGAACGCGCGCTCGCCTCCCTGGTCGAGGACGGCGACCCGCAGCACATCGTCGCGTTCTCCATGGGCGGCGCCGGCCTGCAACCCACGGACGACGACGGCGACGGCAACGGCGGCGGCCTCGCCGACGAGGAGGACATCCCCCTGGACAACCTCCCGGCGGCCATGATGGCGATCAACTGCGCGGACGACCCCGACCGCCCCACCGCCGGCCGGATCACAAGGGATCTGGGCCGGCTGCGCGCCGAGTACGAACGGGCGTCACCGGTCTTCGGCCGGTACCGGCTCATCGAAGTGCTGATGTGCTACGGCCGGCCGAGGGGCACCGACTTCATCCGGGACGAGGTGAAGGACCTGTCCGGACCGAAGATGCTGCTGGTGGGCACCCGCGGCGATCCCGCGACACCGTACCGCTGGACCGTGGAGACGGCTGAGCGGCTCGGCGACGCGGCAGTGGTGCTCGACAACAAGGGTGAGGGCCACACCGGCTACGTGGCCTCCGAGTGCGTGCACCGGAAGGTGAACGCGTTCCTGCTCTACGGCTCCCTGCCGCCCGACGGCAGTTCCTGCGGTGCGGAGGACGACGACTGAGCCCCTGGGGCGCACCTCAGGGTTCCCCGCGCGCGAGCAGGTCCATGGCGGCCGCCGTCCGGCTGAATCCCTCGTCGCCGAGCAGAGCGCGGAGTTCGGCGTTGAAACGGTCGATCTCCGGCTGGGCGGCACGCAGGGCGGCGGCCCCCGCGTCGGTCAACTCCAGGACCACGGCCCGGTGTTCACGGGGATGTGCCTGCTTGGCCAGGAGACCGGCCGCGGTGAGCCGTCCGACCAGTGCGGTGACCGCGGATTCACGCAGCCCCAGGGTGCGGGCGAGCTGCTGCTGGGTGACGGCAGGCCGGTCCTGTACGGCGAACAGCGCGCCGAGCTGGGCCGTGGAGACCCCGGCCGCGGCCAGGCAGCGCCGGTCAGCCGTGGTGCGCAGCCGGTGCGCCGCCCGCTGGAGCAGGAAGTACAGGCGCTCGTCGGGGTCGGGCATGGCCCGATCTTGACAGAACCGACCGACCCACGCCAGCCTCACTTCACTAGTGAATTGAGGTGTGACATGACTGGGACTCCCGACCTGGCGCTCGCCCGCAAGGTCCTCGCCGCCCAGCCCTTCAGCACGCTGCTCGGCGCCCGGCTGTCGGCTTTCGGGGAGGGCGCGGCCATCCTCGAACTGGACATCCGCGACGAGCTGCTGCAGCAGTACGGCTACGTCCACGGCGGGGTGCTCGGCTATGCCGCTGACAACGCGCTGGCCTTCGCCGCGGGCTCCGTCACCGGCGCCCGCCTGACCACCGCCGGTTTCAGCATCGACTACCTGCGGCCGGCCAGGGGAGAGATCCTGCGTGCCGAAGGCCGCGTCGTCCGGGCCGGCCGTACCCGTGTCGTCTGCCGCTGCGACCTGATCACCGTCGACTCCGAGGGAACCGAGACCCTGTGTGCCGTGGCCCAGGGGTCGATCGCCGTGCCCGAGTCCGGAGGCGGCGCCTCGCACTCCGCGGCGTGAGCCGGTCTCCCGGCCGGCCTGCATCCTGATCGGGATTTCGAATGAATTGCCCTGCGTGTCCGACCGAATTACCCCAAGTGCCTGATCGGTGAATCGGTCCTATGGTGCTCTTATGGAGCACGCACTCAGTCCCGCGACCCTCACCGAGCTGCGCCGCCCGCGCCCCTACCCCGCGGTGTCCGTCCTGACACCGACCCATCGACGCGAGCCCGACAACACCCAGGATCCGGTCCGGCTGCGCAATGTGGTGGCCGAGGCCAAGAAGCAGCTTGAAGCCGATCCCGCGGTTCCCCGGGAGCGGCGCATCGACGTCTCCCGGCAACTCGACCAGGCCCTCGCCGAGGTCGACCTGGCACATGCGGAGGACGGCCTGGTCATCTTCGCGGCGCCAGGTGAGCACCAGGTGTGGTCCCTCGCCAGAACCGTGCCTGAACGTGTGGTGCTCTCGGACACCTTCCTGACGCGCAACCTGGTCTCCGCGCAGGCCGCCGAGCGGACGTTCTGGGTACTCTCGGTCTCCGCCGACCGCATCACCCTGTGGAACGGCGGCACGCAGCACGTCACCGAGGACCGCACCGGCGGCTTCCCGCTGACCAGGAACCGTGAGAACTTCGACGCCGAGCGCCAGGAGCAGATCGGCGATCTCCCCAGCACCTTCCGCGACGAGGACACCCGTCACTTCCTGCGCGACGCCGACACCGCGCTGAGCAAGATCCTGCGCGACGACCCCAGGCCGGTGTACGTGACCGGTGAGGCGGCGGCACTGTCCGCACTGGACGAGGTCGGCAGCGTCACCAGGGACGCGGTGCACGTGCCGCACGGCGGTCTCGCCCACAGGACGCCCGAGGCCGTGTGGCAGGCGGTCCGGCCGCTGGTCGTCGCCGAGGATCGCAAACACACCGACGCCGTGGCGCGGGAACTCGAATCGGCCCGCGGGCGCAAGTCGTTCGCGGCCGGTGTCGACGAAGTCTGGCAGAACGCGCGAGAGGGCCGCGTCCGGCTGCTGGCCGTGGAGGAGAACTACCGGGTGACGGTCCGCGACGACAGCGGCGATCATCTGGTCCCGGCCGCGAGCGGCGACCTCGACGCCCGCGAGGACATCGTGGACGAGATCGTCGAACAGTGCCTGGAGACCGGCGCCGACGTCCGCTTCGTGCCGGACGGCGTGCTGGGCGACGCGCACGGGATCGCAGGGGTGCTGCGGTACTGAGACGCGTCCTTCCCCCGCCGTCTACGCTACGCCGGAACAGTCGGCGGGGAGGGAGAGCACACGTGGGTGACCTGTTGGGCGTGGCCGTGCTGGGTGCGGGACACATGGGAGCCGACCACATACGCCGCCTCGATCAGGTGGTGAGCGGAGCCAGGGTCGCCGCCGTGGCCGATCCCGATGCCGCCCGGGCCGAGGACGCGGTGGCCGGGCTGGACGGGGTCGCGGTGCACACGGACGTGGAGGCAGCGCTCGACGCGCCCGGGGTCGAGGCGGTGCTGATCGCCTCACCCGGTCCCGCGCACGAGGAGGCGCTGCTCGCGACTTTCACGCGCGGGCTTCCGGTGCTGTGCGAGAAGCCCATGGTGCCCGGCTCCACGGGAGCGCTGCGCGTGATGGAGGCGGAGGTGCGGCTCGGACGGCGGCTGGCGCAGATCGGGTTCATGCGGCGCTACGACGCCGAGCACCGGCAGCTCAAGTCCCTGCTGGACAGCGGCCGGCTGGGGCGCCCACTGATGCTGCACTGCACACACCGCAACGTCTCCTCCCCGCAGGACTTCACCTCCGAGATGCTGATCAACAGCTCGGTCTCGCACGAGATCGACGCGGCCCGCTGGCTGCTCGGGCAGGAGCTGACCGCGGTCACCGTTCTGCGCCCGCACGCTTCCTCCGGTGCGCCCGAGGGACTCCTGGACCCGCAGTTCGTGCTCTTCGAGACCGAGGAGGGCGCACTGGTCGACGTGGAGGTCTTCGTCAACTGCGGCTTCGGCTACCAGGTGCGCTGCGAGGCGGTCTGCGAGGCGGGCAGCGCCCGGATCGGCGAGCAGCACTCGATGCTCGTCACCACCCGGGGAACGGCCCGCGAGGAGGTGCCCGAGGACTACCTCGTTCGGTTCGCGGACGCCTACGACCGCGAGGTGCAGGCTTGGGTCGACGCCGCCCGGCGGGGCCTGGTCACCGGCCCCTCCGCCTGGGACGGCTATGCGGCCTCCGTGGTCGCAGAAGCGGGGGTCCGGGCACTGGAGAGCGGCGCCCGCACGGCGGTCACCCTTGCCCCACGCCCGGAGCTGTACGGACCGGCCCACCTGTGCCATGCTCGCTAGAACACAGAGTCGTCGAACACACTGATGAGCGCCGGGTCGGCCACCCCATCGATCCATCAAGTCACGTACGCCGTCTACGACTTGACGCACCGACGACGTACACCGAGCACACGGCCCAACCGCTCCGTGAAGACTGTGGCATATGCCAGAAGCACCACCGTATCGTGTGTTGCCAAATCCCTTACAGGGCGTCGCGGGCTGTGCAACAGTCGTAACGGTCCTTCCGCCGGCCTTGGTCGTACCGTCCCCGCATCGGAGTGCGTCATGCCACCCCATCTCTCTGCGGACCTCCCCGCCGCCCAGCCGCCCGGGCGTGGCTCGGTCGACGCGCTCATCTCGCAGGCGCGCCGGCTCAAGGGCGACGTGGACGCCGTACGACGGGACGCGCAGAGCGAAAGTCCGGATCCGCAGGAGCGGTGGCAGCGCGCGCTGTGCGACCTGGCGCTGCACCAACTCAGCGACCTCGACGAACACTTGGCGCAGCTGCGGGACGGCCCGCCCCCCGTGCCCGCTCCGCCCGAGGCCGCAGCCGAGGCCGCGCCGCCCGCACCCCGAAGCGGCTCGCTGCTCAGCCGGGTCGGCAGCGCGGAGTGGAACCTGCTGACGGACGAGGCCAGTTGGTCCGGCGAGCTCTACCGGATCCTGGGCCGTGACCCCGGCGCTCCCCCGCTCACCCTCGACGAACTGCCGGCCCTGGTTCTCGACGAGGACCGGCCGAGGCTGACGGCGATGGTCACGGACTGTCTCGTCGACGCCAAACCCATCGACGGGGAGTTCCGCGTCGTACGACCGGACGGCGACGTGCGAACCGTGCACCTGATGGGCGAGCCCGTGCTCGACGCCGACGGCAGTACGGCCTCGATGTGGGCCGTACTGCGCGACGTCAGCGAACTGCGCCGCAGCCAGCGGGTGGTGAGCGAGACCCGTGACTCGCTGCAACGCCACCGGCAGCGCGCGCAGACCGAGCACCGGCTCGCGGTCGAGCTGCAGGAGGCCGTGCTGCCGCCGTGGCGCGGCTCCCTGCGGCTCCCGCACCAGGGTCCCGAGACCCTGGATCTGGCCGCCCGCTACCTGCCGTCGTCCACGAGCACGCTGATCGGTGGCGACTGGTACGACGCGCTCGAACTGTCCGACGGCGAGACGCTGCTGAGCGTCGGCGACCTCACCGGTCACGGCGTCGCCGTGACCTCCGGCATGGCGACGCTGCTCGGCGCCGTGCGCGGCATGGCGATGGCGGGCACCCAGCCCGGACAGCTGATGGCCTGGCTCAACCAGTTACTCGACGCCACCGTGCAGCCGGCCCTGGGCAGCGCCGTCTGCTGCCGCTACCGGCCCGGGACCCGCACGCTGGTGTGGGCGCAGGCCGGACACCCCGCCCCGCTGCTGTTCCGCGACGGGACGGGGCGCAGGCTGCACGCCCCGGCCGGCGTCCTGCTCGGCGCGACCTCGGGTGCCGTCTACGAGCAGACCGAGGAAGCCCTCGAGCAGGGCGACCTGCTGCTGCTGCACACCGACGGGCTGGTGTCCGGGCACAGCGGCACCGAGGCCGTGGACCGTCTCCTCGGCCTGGCCCCCCGCTTCGGCGAGGCGCGCACGGCACAGGACTGCGTGCGGATCGTCGTGGAGGAGTTCGGCGAGGCCGACCGTCAGGACGACGCGTGCGTGCTCGTCGCCAGGGTGGCCTCGTAAGACCACGATGTCCCGCAAGAGACGGACGAACCAGGGTGATCTCGCACGAGGCGAACACGCCGGCTATGCCTTTGCGCTGCTGCCGCCCTTCGGTTTCGGCAGCGCCAGCCTGATCTCCTCCCGCAGCTCGTTGATCCTCGGGTAGCTCGCGTACTCGGCGGTCAGCCGGTACATCTGGCGCAGCCGGTCCCAGGTGCGGTGGGAGGAGTTGGATCCCATCGACACGAGGGCCAACCGGGCGTACCGGTCCGCCTGTTCGGGATCGTCGGCGATGAAGCAGGCGGAGGCCATCGACAGGAAGTCGAAGATCTTCGACCGCTGCCGCCCGTCGATCCGCAGGGCCAGGGCCTTCTCCGCGTAGTGCTGGGCATGCACGGCCGCGCCCGGCTCGTGCTCCGCCAGCGTGCGGTAGGCCAGGGCCTGCATGCCGTACAGGTCCTCCTCCTTGAAGGTCTGCATCCAGCTCGGCGGGGGCACGTCGCCCCGGTCGGAGACGAAGAGGTCCTCCGCCCGCCCGAGGGTGCGGCGCATCGCCTGGCCCTTGCCCATGGAGGCCTGTGCCCAGGCCTCGATGGTGTGGAGCATCGCCCGGGTGCGCGGCAGCACCTCGTCGCCGGAACCGGAACGGGCGAGCTTCATCAGGTCGAGTGCGTCGTCGGGCCGGCCCAGGTGCACCATCTGGCGAGCCGCCCGGGAGAGCGCCTCCCCGGCGCGGGGCCGGTCGCCGCCCTCACGGGCCGCGTGGGCGGCGATGACGAAGTACTTCTGGGCCGTGGGTTCCAGGCCGACGTCGTGCGACATCCAGCCCGCGAGGACGGCGAGGTTGGCGGCGACGCCCCACAGGCGCCGCTGGAGGTGGTCGGGGTGGCGGTAGGCGAGCATGCCGCCCACTTCGTTGAGCTGGCCCACCACGGCCTTGCGCTGCAGCCCGCCGCCGCGGGCCGCGTCCCAGGCTCGGAACACCTCGACCGAGCGCTCCAGTTCCTCGATCTCCTGCGACCCGATGGGGGCTGCCTCGTAGCGGTCGAACCCAGCGGGGTCGGCGTGCAGGGGATCGTGGAACGCGGGAGCGTCGGCCTTCAGGGTGGGATCGGTGAGCAGCCAGTCGTGCATGGCGCTGCTGAGTGCGGATCCTGCGGTGAGCGCGACGCCCGCACCCACCAAGCCGCGTCGGTTGAGCATGAGGTCCATTCCCGTGAATTCGGTGAGGACCGCGGCAGTCCGTTCGGGCGCCCACGGCACACCGTCGGGATGTTCCGCATTCCCGCCGCCCTGCCGTTTCCCCGTACGCCCGTGCCGGACCAGACCGAGGTCCTCGATGGTCACGACACGGCCGAGACGCTCGGTGAACAGGGCCGCCAGCACCCGCGGCACCGGATCGCGCGGGATCTCTCCCATGTCGATCCAACGCCGCACCCGGGAGGTGTCGGTCGCCAGCTGGGGGTGGCCCATGGCCGCCGCCTGCTTGTTGACCAGCCTCGCGAGTTCGCCCTTGGACCAGCCGGCCAGGCCGAACAGGTCCGACAGGCGGGAGTTGGGTTGTCCGCTCACGTCAAGCCCCCAGGTTCTCAGCTGAGTTGACAGTAGCCCGGTGCAGGTTGCCGGGCGACTATTCGCCAGGGTTCGCCAGGGTGCGCCAGATGGTGTGCCACCGGGCAACAGGTGTCAGGTAGGAACGCGCCACCCCGCCCCGGTCGCCGAGGGACATTCCCCAGGGTGCACCCGGGCGACCGGGCCGGGCAGCGCACTGACGACGCAGGCACACGAAGGGATCTGTATCGCCCATGTACACAGCATCGTCCTCCGTGTCCGCCCCGCCCCGGCCGCTGCACCCCCGCCCGGGCGGCAGCGGCCCCTACCTCGACCCCGCGCGTCCGGCGACCGCCCCTCTGATCGGTGCGGGCCGGCCCCGGCGCCTGCCGGGGCTCGGCACCCAACCGCTCAGCGGGAGACTCGACTTGTCCGGCCCTCAGGGCGCCCAGCTGCGTACGGCGATCGCCTCGGTGCACCGGATCTGCCCGGAGTTCGCCCCGGTGCAGGTGCTGCGCCGCAGCGGACGCTCCGTGCTCCTGGTCGGGACGACGGGACGCAGCACGGCCGTCGCCAAGTGTTTACTGGACCACTCCTCCGTGTGGTCGGACCGGATCCGCCACGAAATAGCGGCATACCGCTCGTTCGTCCGGCACCGCCCGCCCGTGCGGGTGCCCCGGCTGATCGCGGCGGACCCGGACAACTGCACCCTCGTCATCGAGCGGATGCCGGGACGGGTGGCCGCCCTGCACCGGCACCCGGCCGAGTCTCCGCCGCGCGCGGACATCAGAGCGGCACTCGGCGCGATCTGCCGGCTGAACACCTGGCGGCCGCAGGCGGGCACCTTCGGCGCCCCGCTGGACTACGCCGCCCGGATCTCCCGCTACCACGAGCTGGGCCTGCTCACCGACCGGGACATGGGTGACCTGCAGAAGCTGCTGCACGGCATCGCGCAAGCGGCGGGCCGGCAGGGCATGGGCCAGTTCTGCCACGGCGACGCACTGCTCTCGAACATCCTGCTCTCACCGGCCGGTCCAGTGCTGGTGGACTGGGAGCACGCGGGCTGGTACCTGCCGGGCTACGACCTGGCGACGCTGTGGTCGGTGCTCGGGGACGCACCGGTGGCACGCCGTCAGATCAGCCAGATCGCGCAGTCGGCGGGCCCTGCCTCGCGTGACGCGTTCCTGGTGAACCTGATGCTCGTCCTGACCCGTGAGATCCGCACGTACGAGACGGCCGTGCAACGTTCGATGCACGACGCGACCCCGGCGGCACCGGGGATGGCCCACCCGGGTGCTGCGCCGTCCGGCGAGGAGCAGCGGCTGCTGCTGCGGCGGCTGCACGACGACTGCCAGCTGGCCCGCCGGGCCGTACGCGCGGCGGTCGGCACTCGCTGAAAGGGGGCGACGGTCCGCGGTGCACCCGTGAAAGCGGCGCACCGCGGACCTTCGTGTGTCCGGACGACCTGACTTCCGGCCGTGGCGCGTCGTTCGGCCATTGGTGTGAGCCACTGGCGCCCCGCAGGCCCGGAAGCCGCCGCCACGAAATTCCTCCGCCCCCGGGATGACAAGGGAAACCCCCTGCGTCTGGGCATGATTGACGGATCGTCGGCAAGCCGATAGCACTGACCACGCCCGGCCCCGCACGCCCCGCCACGCTCGACCGCCCTGGAGGCTGCATTGCGAGGATCCGCCCCCGACCCCACGCGCACCCCCGGCCACAGACGCACCCGCAGAACCGCCGGTGCCCTCGCTTCGGCGGCCCTGCTGCTGCCGCTGCTCGGCGCGGCCCCGCCCGACGCCCGGGCCTCGGCCGAAGAGCTGCAGTCGGCGTTCGCGACCGCGGCCGCCGAGTACCACGTCCCGCAGAGCGTGCTCCTCGGCGTCTCCTACCTCCAGTCCCGCTGGGACGCGCACTCCGGCGCGCCGAGCGTCACCGGCGGCTACGGCCCGATGCACCTCACCGACGCCCGCACCGCGCTCGCCCGGGCCCCCCACCACAGCGAGGCCACGGAGGATGCCCGCGGCGACAGCGCCCGCGCGCCCCTCCACCCAGGCGTCCAGGTCCCGGAGAGCTCCGAACTGCCCGCCCGTCTCAGGACCTTGCCGAAGGCGGCCGGGCTGACCGGGCTGAGCCCCGGAAAGCTGCGCACCGACCCCGCCGCCAACGTGGCCGGCGGAGCCGCCCTCCTGGCCGCGGCCCAGAAGGACCTGGGCGAACCGCTCAGCGAGGACCCGGCGGACTGGTACGGCGCGGTGGCCCGTTTCTCGGGCGCGGACGACACCGCGACGGCGGCCGCGTACGCCAATGACGTGTACGACGTGCTCCGCACCGGTGAGGAGCGCACCACGGACGCGGGCCAGCAGGTCACCCTGGCAGCCCGGCCGGAGCTGGCCCCCGACACCGCGCAGCTGAAGCGGACGGGTCTGCGGAGGGGGAACGCCAACGGCACGGAGTGCCCCGCATCGGTGTCGTGCGAGTGGATCCCGGCACCGTACGAGGAGTTCGGGGAGCGCGACTACGGCAACCACGACCTGGGTGACCGCCCGGCGTCGCAGAGCATCCGGTACATCGTCATCCATGACACGGAGGGCGCCTGGGACGGGGTCATCGACCTCGTGCAGGACCCCGCCTACGTGTCGTGGAACTACACACTGCGTTCCACGGACGGCCACATCGCCCAGCATGTGAAGGCCGAGGACGTGGCCTGGCACGCGGGCAACTGGTACGTCAACGCCAAGTCGATCGGCCTGGAGCACGAGGGCTTCCTGGCGAATCCGGACGCCTGGTACACCGAGGCGATGTACCGGTCGTCGGCGCGGCTGGTGAAGTACCTCGCCGCGAAGTACGCCATTCCGCTGGACCGCCAGCACATCCTCGGGCATGACACCGTGCCGGGCCCGACCACCGCGACGGTGCCCGGCATGCACACCGACCCCGGCCCGTACTGGGACTGGCGCCACTACTTCGAGCTGCTGGACCACCCGATCAGGGCGACCGCGGGCAAGAAGGGCGGGCTGGTGACGATCCGCCCCGACTACGCCTCCAACCAGCCGGAGTACACGGGCTGCGTCACCCGGGGCGAGCCGTGCGTGGCACACGGGTCGAGCGCGGTCCGGCTGTACTCAGGACCCGGCGAGACCTACCCGCTGATCAAGGACATCGGCCTGGGCAGCGCACCGACGACCGGGGTGAACGACCTCTCCTCGCGGGTCTCCACCGGCCAGCAGTACGCGGTGGCCGGCCGCGACGGTGACTGGACGGCGATCTGGTACCTCGGGCAGAAGGCCTGGTTCAGGAACCCGGCGAAGGAGCCGGCGGCGGTGAGCGCGGCCGGCCTGGTCGTGACACCCAAGGAGGGTCTGACCAGTGTCCCGGTATACGGACGGGCCTACCCGGAGGCGTCGGCCTACCCGGCGGGAGTGCCCGCGCAGACGGTGTCCCCGCTGCCGTACCAGCTGCTCGATGGCCAGCAGTACGTGCTCGGCGACGCGCTTCCCGGGGAGTACTACTACGCGGTCACCTTCGCCACGGACTCGCACCAGGTCGTGGTGGGCCAGGACCTGTACTACGAGATCCAGTTCGGCCACCGGGTGGCGTTCGTACGGGCCGCGGACGTGCGGGTGGTGCCGTCGGCCGGGTAGGTGCCTCAGCCCTGCTGGAACAGTTCCGCCGGGAGCGGCTTCAGCAGGGCGTACAGGTCGTCGGTGATGGGGCGGTCCCAGGCGGCGATGGTCACCAGGACGTTGTCGCTCCGGTCGAACTGCACGCAGGAGATCCGGCCCTCGGAGAGCTTGAGGCGGCGCACGATCAGGAGGTTGTCGCCCTGCATCACCGGCACGTCCTCGGTGCCGACGACGGTGACCTCCTCGTCGTTCTCCAGGGCCAGCAGCAGCTGGGCCACCTCGAAGGGGACCTCTTCCCCGGCGACCTCGCGGGCCGGGGAGCCCTCCGGCAGATTGCCGATGATCATCGCGGGACCGCGGCCGCCGAACAGGTCGTAGCGCAGGAACACACCCTGGCAGCTGCCGTCGGGAGCGGGCAGCAGCCCGGCGCCCAGATTCCCGGGCCAGTCGCCCGGGTCCATGGCCAGTACGTCGAAGTCGGGCCCGGCGGGAGTGGCGCTGCGGCGGCGGAGGAACGACATGCGGCCATGGTACGTGGTGCCGTTCCGCGATGTGCGGGAGGTCACGGGCCGTGGGGATGCGCTCGCGGGTCGGGCCGGATGGTGGGTGGCGTCTTGGTCGGGGGGCGGATGGTGGGTGGCTGGTCGCGCCCGCGCGGCGGGGCCGTATGTCGGACACAGCCCCGCGCCCCTGGGTGTGCCGGGGTCCCGCGCCCGCCGTCAGTGCTCCAGTGCTGCCCCCAGGCCCGTGCGGTCCGTGCCGAGCTTGCGGCAGACCGCGGAGAGCAGGTGGACGACGGTCTGCTCGTCGGTGGCCAGTTCCACGGCGATCTCCGCCGGGGTGCGGCCGCGCGCGGCGCGGACGGCGGCCGTGCGTTCGCGGACGGTGAGCGTGTCGGTCTCGGTGCCGTTCAGGCGGCGGGGGCGCAGACCCGCGGCGGCGAGTTCGGTGCGGGCCGTGTCCGCGAGGCCGTCGGCGCCGCACTGCACCGCCGTGTCGAGTCCCCGGTAGAGGTGCTCGGCGGCTTCCCTGGAGCGGCCGGCATGGCGCAGCTCGGTACCGAGCGCGACCAGGGCGCAGGCGAGCTCGTAGGCGGAGGGCGAGCACTCCAGCTGGGCGACGGACTCCACGAGGAACTTCAGGCGGGCCGAGCCCGAGGACACCTCGGCGGCGATCCGCAGGGCCTGGCCGACGGCGGACGGGGTGCCGAACTGGCGGGCGCGGGCGACCGCTTCGAGCGCGGTGGCGAGGGCACGTTCGGGCATGTCGTGGGCCTCGGCGCGGGCGAGGTGGAGCTGCCAGGGGCACCAGGCCGGGTTGCGGACGCCGCGCGGGTCCAGGCGGCGGCCGGCGGCGGCGAGCTCCTCGGCCGCCTCCTTGGTGCGGCCGCGGGCCAGCAGGAGTTCGCCGTGCACGGTCTGGGCGTCGGGGAAGACGACGGCGGCCGGGTAGGGCGCGCAGAAGGAGTAGGCGTCGCCGGCCTGCACGGCCTCGGTGAGGCGGCCGCGGGCGAGCAGCACCTCGATGAGGATGCCGACGGCGTACCAGTGGGCGGGCGTACCGGGGCCGACGCGTTCGGCAAGGCGCAGGCCGGCGCGGACGAAGTCCTCTGCCTCGGCGAGCCGGCCGCGGCGGTAGCGGACGTAGGCGAGGAGGGTGTAGGCGAAGGAGAGGTGGGCGCCGCGCCAGCCCTGCCGTTCGAAGTCGGCGATGCCGGCGGCGAACAGCTCCTCGGTGCGGCAGGGACGGTCGCAGTACAGGAAGGAGAGGGCGACCAGGACGGGCACTTCGAAGCCGCGGTCGGGTTCGGCCCAGCCGAGGCCGCCGGCGAGGGCGCGTTCGGCGTGATGGAGGGCGACGGGGGCGGGTTCGCCGCGCAGTACGGCGTCCCAGGTGCGCAGGCCGATGATGTACCGCTCGGTGAGGTCGCGGCCCGCCACACGGTCGGCGAGCCTGGTGAGGCGGCGGGAGCGCGAGGGGTGGTCGGGTTCGTCGGCGCGGAAGGCGTCCCACATGAACTGTTCGGCGACCATGCGCAGTCTGACGCGGGCGTCGTCGGTCACGCGGATCTCGCGGGCGAGGGTGTCGGAGGCCTCGGCGAGGCGGTCGCTGTGGGCGAGGACCTGGGAGAGCCGGTAGACGATGTGGTGGCGCAGCCGGGGGGCGGCGATGGGCTCGTCGAGGGCGGCGCGCAGATGGTTGACCGTGGTGGCCGGTTCGGTGAGCAGCGAGGCCGATCCCAGTTCGTACAGGACGGCGGCCCGGTCCTCGAAGGGCGGGGGTTCGCGCAGGGCGCGGGCGAGATAGCTGCGGGCCGCGTCGGGGGCGCCGGCCCTGAGGGTCTCGACGGCGGCGGCGCGCAGTTGCTGCACGACCCACGCGTCGCCTTCGGGGTGGGTTTCGAGGAGGTGGCGGGCGGCGGCCGCGGCGCCTTGGCCGTCGTTGATGACGCACCAGGCGGCCTGGCCGTGCAGGGCGACGCGGAATCCGGCCGGGATGGCCCGGTAGACGGCGGTGGCGATCAGCGGGTGGACGAACTCCAGGGTCGCGGCGCCGGTCAGGATACGGACGCCGCGCAGGGCGTCGGCCGCGTCGGCGGCCTCCTCGTGGCCGAGGCCGGCGACGGCGGCGGCGAGCGCCGGACGGATTTCGGTGCCAAGGACCGCGCACGCCCAGGCGAAGCGCACGGTGGAGGTACCGAGGCGTTCGAGCCGGTCGACGAGACCGCTGCCCTTGACGGCGGCGGCGAGGTCGCGCAGCAGGTGCGCCCCGGCTCCGGTGGGAGTGAGGCCGCGGTCGCGGACCTTGGCCGTCAGCTCGACCGCCTCGAAGGGGTTGCCGGCGGTGACGGCCCAGCACTCGCGGCAGAAGGCGTCGTCGGCGTGCGCGCCGAGCGACTCCCGTACGAGGCGGGCGACGGCGGCGGCGCTGAGCGGCTCCAGGTCGAGGGGACGTCCGCCCGCGCGGCCGGGGAGTCGCCTGAACGACTCGGCGTGCTGGGGGAGTTCGTCGGGCCGGTAGGCGACGGCGACCAGGAGCGGGAGCTGTTCGGCGCGGGCTGCGAACGCGGCCAGCCAGCCCAGTGATTCGGGATCGGCCCAGTGGGCGTCGTCGAGGACGAGGACCATCGGGGCCCTCCGCACGGCGAGGTGGGTGAGTACCCAGTCGAGGCCGTCGCGCAGGCCCTGCGGGTCGGGCGGGGCGCCGTCGGTCGGGGCGCACAGGCCGAGGGCGGGGCCGACGATGTCGTACCAACTGCCCAGCGAGTTGCGCAGATCGGTCTCCGATGCGCCGGCGAGCTGGGGCTGGAGGAGCTGGCGGGCGACGTGGAAGGCGACGCGCTGTTCCTGGTCGCCGCCGCGGGCGGAGAGCACGGTGCAGCCCCGGTCGGTTGCCCGGCGGCGGACCTCGGCCAGCAGGGTCGTCTTGCCTATGCCGGCGCGTCCGGCGAAGGCGAGCAGCGCGCCGCGCGGGCGGCCGCGCGGTTCGGCGCCGTCCGTGCGCAGACCGGTGAGCTCCACCAACGCCTCGTCGACGGCCGCGAGTTCGCTCTCGCGCTCCAGGAGCGTCTTTCTGCTGAGTGCGTTGCGCTGCGCCATTCCGTACCCCCTGTCACGGCCACGCATCCGCGCGGGGAGCGGACACACACCGTGACCTATGAGTACCTCAGCGTACGCTTCGCGGGTGCGCTCCGTCCCGCTCTTGCCGACCGAGGGCGTCCCGGGCGGCGTTGCGGTGCCTTTCGTGATGGCGTGCGACGCGGACCCGGTTGCCGCAGGACGGCCCGCACCACTCCTGGCGCGGGTGCTGCGCGGCGTACTGCCGCACATGGACCACCCGCGGCGGTGCCCCGCGCCGGCGGGCGGCGTCGAGGGCCCGGTCCAGGGCGCGCGGGCTGTCGTCCGAACCGTCGACCGCGACGATGACCGGCTGGGTACTCAAGGGGTTCCTCGCCTCCGAGGTACGACTCCCCTCCCGTGGCCGCCCTCACTCGGGCTCACCGGCCACGGAGGGGTGCTCGAAGTCGCGTGTCCGGATCAACGGGCGGAACGCCCTCCGGACCAGCCCGACGGATCACCTCCTCCGGCGGCGGTTCAGGTCAGGTCGAACTCGCCTTCGCGCGCGCCGGACACGAACGCGCCCCACTCCGCGGGCGTGAAGATCAGAGAAGGGCTTTCCGGGCGGCCGCTGTTGCGCATCGCGATGAATCCCTCGACAAAGGCGATCTGGACATCCCCCAGGCCACGGCTGCTCGAGTGCCAGTCGGCGTTGCTGAGGTCCAGCTCCGGCTTGTCCCAGCCCGTGAGCGGCTGCTGCTGGATGGTGCTCTCGGCCACGTCCGTGCTCCTCCCGATTCGCGTCGTCCGCGGGCAAGCCTAGCGATCGGTTCCTGACGCCGACAGGGCACGTGAGGGGGACCTTTCAGGAGTCGGGGAGATGCGACCCCACGAGCCACATGGAGAAGAACTGGGATCCGCCGCCGTAGGCGTGCCCGAGCACCCTGCGCGCCCCCGCCACCTGGTGTTCCCCGGCCTGACCGCGCACCTGGAGGGCCGCCTCCGCGAAGCGGATCATGCCCGAGGCGCCGATGGGGTTGGCGGACAGGACGCCGCCCGACATGTTGACGGGCAGGTCGCCGTCCAGCTCCGTCACCCCGGACTCCGTGAGTTTCCAGCCCTCGCCCTCGTCGGCGAAGCCGAGGTTCTCCAGCCACATGGGTTCGTACCAGGAGAACGGCACATACATCTCCACGGCGTCGATGTCCCTGCGCGGGTCGGCGATCCCGGCCTGCCGGTACACGTCGGCCGCGCAGTCCTTGCCGGCCTGCGGCGACACGAAGTCCTTGCCGGCGAAGAGGGTGGGCTCGCTGCGCATCGCGCCGCCGAGCATCCATGCCGGGGGCCGGGGTGCGCGGGCGGCTCCGGCAAGGTCCGTGAGGATCATCGCGCAGGCGCCGTCCGAGGACGGGCAGGTCTCCGAGTAGCGGATCGGGTCCCAGAGCATGGGGGACGCCTGGACCTTCTCCAGGGTGATGTCCTGCTCGTGCAGGTGCGCGTACGGGTTCTTCAGCGCGTTACGCCGGTCCTTGTACGCGACCAGCGATCCTACCGTGTCGGGCGCGCCACTGCGCCGCATGTAGGCCCGCACGTGCGGGGCGAAGAATCCGCCCGCCCCGGCCAGCAGGGGCTGCTGGAAGGGGATCGGCAGGGACAGTCCCCACATGGCGTTGGACTCGGACTGTTTCTCGAAGGCGAGCGTCAGTACGGTGCCGTGGACCCGCGATGCGACCAGCCCCGCGGCGACCAGCGCGGTGGATCCGCCGACGGAGCCCGCGGTGTGCACCCGCAGCATGGGCTTGCCCACCGCGCCGAGGGCGTCGGCGAGGTACAGCTCCGGCATCATGACGCCCTCGAAGAAGTCGGGTGCCTTGCCGATGACGACGGCCTCGATGTCGGCCCAGGTCAGCTCGGCGTCGTCGAGGGCGCGCCGGGCCGCCTCGCGCACGAGCCCGGCGATCGACACGTCCCGGCGCGCCGCCACGTGCTTGGTCTGGCCGATTCCCACGACGGCCACGGGCTCCTTGCTCATCGCGGATCCCCTTCGAGTACGGCGATCAGGTTCTGTTGCAGGCAGGGGCCGGAGGTCGCGTGGGCGAGGGCCCGGTCGGACTCGCCCCGGTGGATGCCGGCGGCCGCCTCGCCGATGCGGATCAGGCCGGCGGCCATGACCGGGTTCGCGGCGAGCGCCCCGCCGGACGGGTTGACGCGCACGGAGTCGTCGAGCCTGAGCGCCCTGCGCAGGACGACCTCCTGCGAAGTGAAGGGTGCGTGCAGCTCGGCGGTGTCCACGGGCCGGTCGAAGGCGCCGGCCTTCTCCGCTGCCAGCCGGGCGGACGGCGAGTCGGTCAGGTCACGGACGCCCAGGCCGTGCGCCTCGATGCGGTGGTCGATGCCGCGGAGCCAGGCGGGCCGCTGGCTCAGCTCCCGGGCCCGCTCCCCTGCCGCCAGGATCACGGCGGCGGCCCCGTCGCCGATGGGCGGGCAGTCGCCGGTGCGCAGCGGTCGCACCGCGTACTCCCCCTGCGGCACCGGCGCCCTCAGCTGGGCGTGCCAGTTGCTGGCGGCGGCCGCCCGGTTCCGGGTAGCGACGGCGGCCAGCGCGGGCTCGTCGGTGGCGCCCGCGTCGATGAGCGCCTGCGCCTGGAGGGCGGCCAGGGCTATGGAGTCGGGCCACAGGGGGGCCGTGTAGTAGGGGTCGAGCTGCCTGGTCAGCACGTCGCGTAGTGATCCGGGCGAGGACTTGCCGTAGGAGTACACCAGCGCGGTGTCCGCGTCCCCGGTGAGCAGCTTGGTCCACGCCTCGTACAGCGCCCACGCGCCGTCCATCTCGACGTGCGACTCGGAGATCGGCGGCCAGGCGCCCACCCCGTCGAGCGCCAGGGTGAAGGAGAAGGCGCGGCCGGCCGGATAGTCGCTGGAGCCGGAGCAGGTGAAGCCGATGTCCGCGGTCTTCAGGCCGCTTTGTTCGAGCACGTCGTGCAGGACGGGCATGAGCATCTCCACGTCGGAGAGCTCCTCACTCGTACGCCGGTGGCCGGTCTGTGCGAAGGCGGCCACGGCAATCTCACGCGTCACAACAGCTCCTTGTAGGTGTCGTACTCCGCGTCGGGTTCGCCGGTCGGCCGGTAGTGGTCGGGGTAGCGGGCGCCCTCCGTCCACACCGGCTCGACGCGCAGGCCCATGCGCACCTCGTCGTAGGGGATGCCCGCGATACGCCCGTGCAGCGCGAGGTCGGCGCCGTCGAGGGCGATGTGGGCGTAGACGTACGGCACCTCGATGTCGAGATTCGCCGTATGAGCAGCCTTGATGTTGACGATGCAGAACGTGGTGACCGTGCTGCGCGGACCCACCTCGACCCGTTCGAATGTGGCCACACCACATGTGGGACACGCACCCCTGGGCGGCACGTACACCTTGCGGCAGGACGGGCAGCGCTCGCCGACGGTCCGCCGTTCAGAGAGGGCCGCGACGTAGGCGGCCTGGGCGCGGCCGGGTGAGTAGGTGTAGTCGAGGCGGGCGGGGGCGACGACGCAGGTGATCATGTTCTCGAACTCGCCGGCGCGGGCCGCGGGTTCGGGCTCCACGGTCCGCTCCTCGGCACTGTCGTACGGCTCGAAGCAGGCGATGTCCGTGATGGCGCCGGAACGGTCCCCGGCCCAGCGGACGCGGACCCTCATGTCGGTGTGCACGGCGTCCGGGCCGGGGACGTCGAGGGCGTGCAGGAGGGCGGTGTCGGCGCCGTCGACGCGGACCAGGACCCAGGCGAAAGGCGTGTCGAGGGGCTGGCCGCGGCGGGGGTCGTGGTTCCAGGCCCAGGTGCTGACCGTACCGGTGGGGGCGACCTCGACCAGGTCGCGTATCTCCTCGGCGGTGACGGGATCGTACTCGACGGGCGGGACGAGCGTCCTGCCGTCGCGGGTCCGCACTCCGAGGACGACCCGTTCGCGCAGGCCCGTGAGGAACGCGCTCTGGACGGGACCGACGGAGCGGGTGAAGGGGAACTCGACGACGAGCGGGGCTTTGAGGGCTTCGGGCATCGCGGGCGGTCTCCTTCGCGGTCAGGCGCGCTTGTAGACGGGCGGCCGCTTCTCGGCGAAGGCGCGTGCGCCTTCCCTGGCGTCGGCGGTGTCGAAGACCGGCCAGCCGCGCTTAAGTTCTGCCGCCAGACCGTCGGTCTCCGTCATCTCGGCCGTCTCGTACACGGACGCCTTGACGGCTTCGACCGCGAGCGGGCCGCACGCGTTGATCCGTTCGGCGATCTCCAGGGCCTTGGCGAGCGCGGTGCCGTCCGCGACGACATGACCGATCAGCCCGATGTCCGCGGCCTCCCGGGCACTGTAGGGGCGGCCGGTGAGCAGCATCTCCAGCGCGTGAGTGCGGGGAATCTGGCGTTGCAGGCGGACCGTGGAGCCGCCGATCGGGAACAGTCCGCGTTTCGCCTCGAACAGTCCGAAGGTCGCGGACTCTCCGGCGACCCGGATGTCCGTGCCCTGCAGGATCTCCGTGCCGCCGGCGACGCAGTACCCCTCGACGGCGGCGATCAGCGGCTTACGGGGGCGGTGGTGGCGCAGTATCGCCTTCCAGTGCAGGTCCGGGTCGGACTTGAGCCGGTCGCGGTACTGCTCGCCTTCCATGCCCTTGCCCGCGAGGGCCTTGAGGTCCATGCCGGCGCAGAAGGCGCCGCCCGCGCCGGTCAGCACGATCGAGCGGACCGCGTCGTCCTCGTCGGCCTCGACCCAGCCGTCGTACAGGCCGACGAGCATCGCCGGCGAGAGTGCGTTCTTCGCTTCCGGCCTGTTGAGCGTGAGTACCAGAGTGGCGCCTTCGCGCTGCATGGTGAGGTGTTCCGTCCCGCCCATCGCCCATCTCCCCTCGGAAAGAACGAGAACAGGTTGCAGGAGCCGACGAGGCACTTCAAGAGTTTTCTGACAGCTAGTCAGATTTCTTCGACGCGGACCCTTCACAGTTGCCGGGCCCTTTGCTCTGATGACCGGCGGACCGACAACTGCCAGGCACGCGAACGAGAAATGGAACCGGGTCAGGAGGAGCGGTGGAGTACAACCTTGCCGACCTGTTCGAGTCGGTCGTCGACGTGGTGCCGGACCGCGAGGCGCTCGTGTACATCGACCACCCCGGCACGGGCGCGGAACGCCGCCTGACATACGCGGAGCTGGACGCGGCCGCCAACCGCATCGCCCACCACCTGATCGACAGCGGGATACGCCCCGGCGAGCACCTCGGACTGCACCTCTACAACGGTGTCGAGTACCTCCAGACCGCGCTGGGGTGTCTGAAGGCCCGGGTCGTGCCGGTCAACGTCAACTATCGGTACGTGGAAGAGGAACTGGTCCACCTCTACCGGGACGCCGATCTGGCCGTCCTGGTCTTCGACGCGGAGTTCACGGACCGGGTGGCGCCGGCCCTGGCGCAGACGGAGAAGCTGCGGCATCTGCTGCGGGTGGGGACCGCGGAGCCGGGGGCGCCCGACGTGCCCGCCACGGCCTTCACGGACGCCGAGGCCGCGGGATCCCCGGAGCGGGGATTCCCGCGGCGCTCCGGCGACGACCAGTTCATCATCTACACCGGCGGCACCACCGGGATGCCCAAGGGCGTGATGTGGCGCCAGGAGGACCTGTTCTTCTCGGGGCTCGGCGGCGGCGCGCCCACGGGCGAGCCCGTCAAGCGGCCGCAGGAACTCGCCGAGCGGGTCGCGGCCGGCGGCGAAGGCATCACCTTCTTCCCCGCTCCCCCACTGATGCACGGCACGTCGACGCTGACGGCGTTCATCGGCTTCAACTTCGGGCAACGGATCGTGCTGCACCGCAAGTTCGTGCCCGAGGAGGTGCTGCGGACCGTCGAGAAGGAGAGGGTCACCAGCATGTCCCTGGTGGGCGACGCGATGCTGCGGCCGCTGATCGACGCCCTGGACGGGCCCATGAAGGGCACGGACTGCTCGTCGATGTTCAGCGTCTCCTCGTCGGGAGCGGTCATGTCGGACACGGTGCGCCGCCAGTTCCGGGCACTCGTCCCTAACGCGATGCTGCTGAACAACTTCGGTTCCGCCGAGTCCGGCTTCAACGGCACGGCGACCGAGGACTCCGGCCCCGAGCGCGGCTTCCGCATCCGCGTCAACTCCCGTACGCAGGTGGTCGACCCGGCCACACACGAGCCGGTCGCCGTGGGCGAGGTGGGCCGGGTCGCCCAGTGCGGTCACGTACCGCTCGGCTACTACAACGATCCGAGGAGAACCGCCGGGACGTTCTTCGAACAGGACGGCGAGCGCTGGGTGCTGCTCGGCGACATGGCCACCGTCGACGAGGAGGGCGTCGTCACCGTTCTCGGCCGCGGCTCCCAGTGCATCAACACGGGCGGCGAGAAGGTGTACCCGGAGGAGGTCGAGCAGGCGCTCAAGACCCATCCGGACGTGTACGACGCGCTCGTCGCCGGGGTCCCCGACGCGAAGTGGGGCCACCATGTGGCGGCCGTGGTGGAGCTCCGGCGGGGCGCCGCGCGACCGTCGCTGGAGGACATCCGGACGCACTGCCGGTCCCACCTCGCGGGCTACAAGATCCCTCGCCAGCTGGTGGTGGCGGAATCCATCCGGCGCTCCCCCAGCGGCAAGGCCGACTACCGGTGGGCCCGGGAGGTGGCGGTCGCGGCGGACCGGTGACGCCGGGACGACAGGGCCTAGGGTGAACCTCCGGCTCGCTCGTTTGAACCGAAGGGGACGTGCGACCGTACTAATGGTGGCGGCCCTGGTGACCCGGGCTGGGTTCGCCGTGCCAGCACCGGGTTCGCACGGAAGGACCATCGGGTGTCGCGCTACACGCCCTCTCGTCAACTGCCGGACGCCGACGGCGAGGTGGTTCCCGACGTCGGTCCCGAAGTGCGCGAGGAGACTTCCGACGACGGAGGCATCACGCCCGAGACGAGCGTCGACGATGTGCCCGAGACGACCGACGACGACGCACCCGTCGTGAACGAGAACGAGACAACCACCGACGACGCGACCGACGTACCCAAGGAAACCGCCGGTGACACGGCCGGCGCACCCAAGGAAACCGCCGGTGACACGGCCGGCGCACCCAAGGAAACCGCCGGTGACACGGCCGACGCACCCAAGGAAACCGCCGTCGACACGGCCGACGCACCCAAGGAAACCGCCGTCGACACGGCCGACGCACCCAAGGAAACCGCCGGTGACACGGCCGGCGCACCCGATCCAACCGCCGAGGTCGGCGGCGACCCCCGTCGCGCCGTGGCCCGGCCCGGCTGGTTCGGCTGGCGGGCCGAGTACCCGCGTGTCGCCCGTGGCGTGACCGTCGGCGTCAGCGTCCTGTCCGCCGCCCTCGTCTACTTCGCGCTGCTCCTGCCCAACCGCCTCGAGCGGCTCAACCTTGAGGCGTTCCTCCGCATCCCCGCCGAGGGAATCCTGCTCGCGGGCCTGCTGCTCACCCTGCCGTCGAGGCCACGGCGGATCATGGCGGTGGTCTCGGGAGTGCTCCTCGGGCTGGTCACCGTTCTGAAGTTCGTCGACATGGGCTTCTACCAGGTCCTGGCCCGGCCCTTCGATCTCGTCCTGGACTGGATCCTGCTCGACGACGCGACGGACTTCCTCCGGGAGTCGTTCGGCCGCACCGGCGAGGTCCTCGCCGTGGTCGGGGTGATCGTCCTGCTCGTCGCCGTGCTCGTGCTGACCGCGCTCGCGACGGTGCGGCTGACGAACGTGATGGTCCGGCACCGTGCCGTCGCCGCACGCACGACGCTGATCCTCGGCACCGCGTGGATCACCTGCGTCACTCTGGGCGTGGAGATCACCGGCGTCCCCGTCGCCACCAAGGGCAACGCCGAGTTCCTCGGCAATCGGGTGGAGCAGGTGCGCGCCGGCCTCAGGGACGGCCGCATCTTCGAGAAGCAGGCCTCCGTGGACGCCTTCGCCGACACACCGCCCGACCAGCTGCTGACGGGTCTGCGCGGCAAGGACGTCCTGTTCACGTTCATCGAGAGCTACGGCCGTACGGCGATCGACGACCCGGCGATGGCTTCGCAGGTCGACGCGGTTCTCAAGGAGGGCACGAGCTCCCTGGAGGCGGCCGGGTTCGAGTCGCGCAGCGCCTGGCTCAGGTCGCCGGTGACGGGCGCCGGCAGCTGGCTCGCCCACTCCACCTTCCTGTCCGGGCTGTGGATCAAGAACCAGCAGCGCTACCGGAGTCTCACCACCAGCGACCGGGCCACCCTCACGAGCTATTTCGGGAAGACCGGCGCCTGGCGCACGGTCGGCATCGTGCCGGGAGTGCGCCGGGCCTGGCCGGAGGGCAGGTTCTTCGGCCTCGATCACATCTACGACTCCGAGCACCTCGGCTACCAGGGCCCGTATTTCAGCTGGACGCCCGTACCCGACCAGTTCAGCCTGGAGGCGTTCGAACGTCTGGAGCACGGCAGGAAGGACCGCGAGCCGATCATGGCGGAGATCATCCTGGCCTCCAGCCACAACCCGTGGTCCCCCATCGCGCACATGATCGACTGGGAGGACCTGGGCGACGGCTCGGTCTTCCACCAGATCAAGAAGGAGGGCAAGGACCCCAAGGAGGTCTGGAAGAACCCGGAGAGCGTCCGCACCGAGTACCGGCGTGCCATCGAGTACTCCCTGCACAGCCTGACCGAATGGGTCGAGCGCTACGGCGACGAGAACACGGTCCTGGTCTTCCTCGGCGACCACCAGCCGGTCCCGACCGTCACGGCCGGCAGCACCAGCAGGGACGTACCGGTCACGATCGTCGCCCACGACAAGAAGGTCCTGGACAGGATCTCCGACTGGGGCTGGACGGACGGCCTCAAGCCTGCCGGGAACGCACCGGAATGGGGCATGGACAAGTTCCGCGACCGCTTCATGACGGCGTACGCGAAGTGACGTGCCGCTGGTGATTCCGTCAGGAATGGTTCGATCACGGCCCGGAGCCCGGCCCGGTCGTACGGCGGGTCTCCGCCCGGGCCGCCCGGCGGCGGCCCGGGCGGACCGAGCGGGATCGGCGCGGGTACGTCCTCCGGAACCGCGTCGGCCCAGTCGCCGTGCCCGTGACCGCGCAGGTCGGGCGCGCGCACCCGGCGCGGGCGCCTGGCGAGGTGCCGGACCGGTCGGCGCCGTCGGCCCCATGCGGGGCAGGTGGCCGCCGGGCATCCCGCGTCGTGCCTACTCTGCCGACGGCAGAGGCACCCCGCTCCCCGCGAAGAACGCGGCGGTGCGGTGGGCGAACCACCGCGGGTCGTCCAGCCAGGGGTAGTGGCCGGCACCCGGCTGGACCACGAACTCGGCGTCCGGGAACGTGTCGGCCGCGTGGCGGGCGAGTCCGGGGCGCGGGCCGCCGTCGAGCTCCCCCGCGAGGACGAGGACGGGCGAGGTGACCTTGGAGAGGGCCGCTCGGGTGGCGGGCGGGTCGTAGGCCCCCTCGGAGCCGTACACGCCGGCCGCCTCGTCGTTGCACTCCTCGTCGGCGCGGGCGTCGTGCCGCCGGGCCGCGTCGTCCCAGCGGCCGTAGAAGAAGGGGGCGAACACGGGGTCGAAGTCGCCCGCGCCCGCCAGCCAGGCCTCGAACGCCGGGAACGCCTCAGCGAACCACGGCTCGCCCTTCCGCAGCCGCGCCGCGGTCAGCCGGTCCTCCGCCGACACCGGCTTGCCCAGTGCCCAGGGGATGGCGGTGATCAGAGCCAGCCGGGTCACCCGATCGGGGTACCGGGCGGCGTACAGCATCGCAAGACTGCCGCCCGCCGAGTGCGCGATCATGTCCATCCTCTCCAGCCCCAGGTGGACACGCAGCGCCTCCACGTCGTCGGTCAGCCGGTCGCAGCGGTACGACGCCGGGTCTGCCGGAACCTCGGAGTCCCCCGTGCCGCGCAGGTCGAGCAGGATCAACCGACGGTGAGCGTCGAGCCCGCCCAGGCCGCCCAGGTAGGCGGAGGCCCGCATGGGTCCCCCGGGCAGCACCACGAGCGGGTCGCCCGCGCCCCGGACGTGATAGGTGAGCCCGGTCCCGTCGGGCGCGGTGAAAGTCGGCATGGTCCGATTCTCGCGGTCGAGCGCTCGAAGCCGCCACGGGGTTCTCGCGGCGGGCGAGGGACCGGTGAGCCGTTCCGCGTGACGGCGTCGGCGGAGAAAGTGGGCCGGACCTCTTGCCTGAGGCCGGTCGGCCTGGATTACTGATCCCGTGCACCTCGACCGAATGATCGGTCGCCAGGATTGTCATGGTTGGTGAGGGAGTAGTCCCCATGGCGGATGCGACGGAACTGCTGGACCCGGGGGAACGGCTCGACGCGGAGGCGTTGCGGGCGTTGCAGTTGGAGCGGTTGCGCGCGTCGCTGCGGCATGCGTACGATCACGTGCCCTTCTACCGGGAGTCCTTCGACAAGGCCGGGATACGGCCCGACGACTGCCGGTCACTCGCCGACCTGGCCCGCTTTCCCTTCACCACCAAGGCGGACCTGCGGGAGAACTACCCGTACGGCATGTTCGCCGTACCGCAGGACCGCATCCGCCGTATCCACGCGTCCAGCGGCACCACCGGGCGCCCCACGGTGGTCGGCTACACGGATGCCGACCTCTCCCTGTGGGCCGACCTGGTGGCCCGTGCGATCAGGGCGGCGGGCGGACGGCCCGGGGACAAGGTGCATGTGGCGTACGGATATGGGCTGTTCACCGGGGGCCTGGGCGCCCACTACGGTGCCGAACGCCTCGGCTGTACGGTCATCCCCGCGTCGGGCGGAATGACGGCCCGCCAGGTCCAGCTGATCCAGGACCTCGAGCCCGGGATCATCATGGTGACGCCGTCGTACATGCTGACGATCCTCGACGAGTTCGAGCGGCAGGGCATCGATCCGCGCGCCACCTCCCTGCGCGTGGGCGTCTTCGGCGCCGAGCCCTGGACCGAGGGGATGCGCCAGGAGATCGAGGAACGGTTCGCGATCGACGCCGTCGACATATACGGCCTGTCGGAGGTGATCGGCCCGGGTGTCGCGCAGGAGTGCGTGGAGACGAAGGACGGCCTGCACATCTGGGAGGACCACTTCTTCCCGGAGGTCGTCGACCCGGTCACCGGCGAGGTGCTGCCGGACGGCGAGAAGGGCGAGCTGGTCTTCACCTCGCTCACCAAGGAGGCCATGCCTGTCGTCCGCTACCGGACGCGCGACCTGACGAGGCTGCTGCCGGGCACGGCACGCGTGTTCCGGCGGATGGAGAAGGTCACCGGCCGCAGCGACGACATGGTGATCCTGCGCGGGGTGAACCTCTTCCCCACCCAGATCGAGGAGATCGTGCTCCGCACGCCGGGCGTCGCCCCCCACTTCCAGCTCCGGCTCACCCGTGAGGGCCGCCTCGACGCCCTGACCGTACGCGCGGAGGCCCGGCCCGACGCCGCCCCGGGGGTGCGGGACGCGGCCGCCCGGACGATCGAGGCGGCCGTGAAGGACGGCATCGGTGTGTCGGTGACGGCGGAGATCGTCGAACCGGAGTCGCTGGAACGGTCGGTGGGCAAGATCCGGCGCATCGTGGACCTGCGGCCGCGCCAGGAGCGTGCCGGGCATCGCGACGGGGCGAACCTTGGCTGACGCGGCACCAGGTCCTGTGTGATGCGGTGATCGATCTTGCCGGACCCGGATCCGTTCGGAGAGTGGGCCCGGCAAGACGAACGTGACGCGCAGCGAACTGAGCTGGGGCCAGTGGAAGTTGATCGCGTCGTACCTGTCGGTAGGCGAGTACGGCCCGTACACCGACGGCCGCGGGATCAGTTCGAAGGGGTGCTCTGGCGGGCTGTGTCAGGCGCGCGTGGCGTGAGATGCCGGGTGAGTTAGGGCAGTTGACCTGCCGTCAACGGACGCTTTCCGGCCTGGCGGAACGCCGGTGTCCCTCACGGCCCTTCTGGAGGGTCTGATCGCCGAGGCCGCCCGCCAGGGCACTACGGACCCGGCCGCCGCTCCAGCTCCGCCACCGCGCGGCCAACCGCTGGTTCACCACCCTGGGCTGCCGTTCTGCGCGCACGCCCGACGGCCAGAAGGGCATCGCGGGGCTGTCATACCCGTGTTCTATGGTCGCCCACATGACCAACAACGCCGCACCCGAACGCCTCTCCTTCGCCGAGGCCGACACTCGCCTTGCGCAGGCACTCTCCGCCTGTTTCGAGGGCGACTACGACGACGTCCTGCTCTTCGACGGCGATCTGGTACTGGAGGGGGACTTCCTCGACGCCGTCGCCAAGATCGGGAGTCTGGACGACGTGGCCCTGGTGGTGATCACCGGCGATCTGACGGTGTCCGGACCGATAGAGCTCTACGAGTCTCTGCCGGGGCTCTACGTCGGCGGCACCACCCGGGCCGAGACCCTGGAGGGCGGCGACTGCGAAATCTACATCGGTGACGGCACCTTCACCCATCTGGTCTACGGCTACTACAACGACGGCATCCTGGAGACCGGCACCGTTGAGACCCCATGGGTCATCAACTCCGACCACGATCTCCGCGTCTCCGCCCCCGGCGCTCGCCTGGTGGACAACTTCGGCGACGATGACGACGCGGACTTCGGCAGCGGGAACATCGTGGAGTCGTTCGTCGCCGAGGTCGTCGACCCGGAATACGAAAGCATCAAGGTGGCGGAGTTCCTGGAACGACTGCGGGCCGGACTGCCGGTGCTGCGCCCGGGTGCGCGGACGGCGAGCGAGGCGGCGCTGGCGGAGGTCGCACGCGCCCAGGCCGACCGGGTGCTCCATCTCGATCTGTCGGGACGCAAGCTCACGGAGTTCCCGGCGGAGGTGCTGCGGATGCCATGGCTCCGCACCCTGGTCCTGGACGGCAACCAGATCGGACGCCTCCCCGATGAGATCGGCACCCTGACCGACCTTGAACACCTGTCGGTCCGAGACTGCGGCCTGGCCGAACTGCCCGCCTCCATCGGCCGGCTGTCCAGGCTGCGTGCGCTGCGGATAGCCGGCAACAGGACCTTCGACTCCTCCGCCGAGTCCGACCTCCAGCCGATCAGGCTGCCGGACACCCTTGGCCGGCTCACCGCGTTGGAGGAACTCGACGTCTCGAAGCTGTCCACCCGACCCTCCGGCACTCGCGAGGCACTGCCCGACACCACACCCTTCGCGCTCCCGGAGACAGCCGGCAACCTGATACGCCTGCGCCGACTGGTGGCGGACCAGACCAACCTGCTGTTCCCGGCATCGATGCAGGGCCTGGCCGGCCTGGAAGAAATCTCCATGGCGGGAAACACCTGGAGCTACCTCAGACGGTTCCCCGAAGCCGTCACCAGCTTCCCGAACCTGCGCAGCCTCGACCTCCGCGACAATTTCTTCCCAGAGGTCCCCGACACATTGCTGCGCCTGACCAACCTTGAGGAACTGGGCCTCAACGACGGCCTCGGACTGGTGAAGACCCCGCTGCCCGACCTGTCCCGGCTGCCCAGGCTGCGGGTGCTGAAGCTGAGGGGACGCACATCCCACACAGGTGTGCCGAAACCGGCGCACGAGCTGCTGCGGTCCGTGCTCACGAATCCGCTGCCCGCGCTGGAGGAGCTGGAGATCGGCTTCTGGGGCGCGGACGACCGGGACGGGCGTGGTCCACTGACCGCCGACGTCATCGCCGGAATCGGCGCCTTTAAGGGCCTGAAGAGGATCGAGCTGTCCTTCAACGGGCTGACCGGTCTGCCCGACGGATTCTTCACCCTGCCCGCCATCGACCAGATCGACCTTCGCTGCAACGCCCTCCCCGGGGAGGTCCGCCGACGCGTAGCCGCCGCCTACCCGCGGGCGCGCATCGACTTCCGCGACCAGCGCGGCGCCGACAGCGACTCCGAGCGCAGGCAGGCCGAGGCGGCCAGTGGCCTGGTCACACAGGCCAACGCGCACCGCGACCGGCGGGAATGGTCCGCGGCGCTCGCCGAGTACGACAAGGCCATCGCGCAATACACCGAGGGCGACGCCGACGACTCCTACGGCCTGTTGTACGCCTACTACGGCAAGATGTGGATCCACGGCGAGGTCGGCTACGGCGACGAGGGCACCGGGCAGCACCGGGCCCAGCACCGCCGCGACGGCGTTGCGGCGGCCGAGACCTGTATGCGGCTGGTGCCGCCGGTCTGGCAGATCTTCCACTTCACCGACGAGGGGCAGTTCCAGCGCGAGGTCGTCCGGTACGCGACCAACTTCCTCGCCTGGGAAGTCATCCATGCCGATGACCCCGCACCCACCCCGGAGGACCTCGCCGACGCCCTCCGGCTGATCGAACAGGGCGTGGCGTGCGCCGACGGCGGCGACCACATGTATCTGCACGACACCCACGCCCGGGTTCTGCTCTCCCTCGGCCGCGAGTCCGACGCATGGCGGGTGGTCCAGCGGGCGCTGGCCATCGACCGTGCGTTCGCACCGCTCCAGGACCTCAGCGTGGACCACCGGTACCAGGCGTGGGTCGACAGGAACGCCGGAACCGGGGACTGACCCGGGAATTCGACACCTGGCCGTTGACAGGGTGCGCGGGGCGTCGGGGGCTACCAGGGTCCAGGTTCCCGGGAGGGGCGTGGCTCAGCGTTCGCCGTCGGCCTCGTCGCCCGCGATCAGCGCGGTCCGCGGCGGACTGCCGTCCGCCGGGACGAGCTTGGGCGTCAGGGTGACGGTGATGCGCTGCGTCTGCGCGTGCGCGTACCTTCCGTCCGCCCCCGCGTCCACGACCCACAGCCGGACCTTGGCGTTGGCGCCGGCCTCGCGGCTGACGGCGACGGTCGCCTCGATCTCCACGGGGCCCAGCTCGAACCGGACGGTCTCGCCGGCTCCGTCAGCGAGCGAGTCGGTCAGCTGCTGCCTCAACTCACGGATCATGTCGGACAGTTCAATCACGCGTTCCTCCCGAACCGGTCCCTGAGCTCCCGCTTGAGGATCTTTCCGCTGGCGTTGCGCGGCAGCTCGTCCACGAACTCGACCCGTTTCGGCGCCTTGAAGCGGGCGAGCTTCTCGCGGGCGTACGCGACGAGTTCGTCCTCCGTGATTTCACCACGTGGGACGACGACCGCGGTGACGGCCTCGATCCACCGCTCGTCCGGCAGGCCGATCACGGCCACCTCGGCGACGGCCTCGTGCGTGTACAGCACGTCCTCGACCTGCCGGGAAGCGACCAGTACGCCACCGGAGTTGATGACGTCCTTCACCCGGTCGACGATCGTGAAGTAGCCGTGCGCGTCACGGACCGCGAGATCGCCGGAGTGGAACCAGCCGTCGCGGAAGGCCTCGGCCGTCTCCTCGGGCTTGTCCCAGTAGCCTTCGCAGAGCTGCGGGGAACGGTAGACGATCTCGCCGGGTGTGCCGTCGGGCACGTCCTTGCCGTCCTCGTCGACCACACGCGCGTCCACGAACAGGACGGTCCGGCCGCAGGAGTCCATCCGGCCTGTGTGTTCGTCGGGCGCCAGGACGGTGGCCAGGGGTCCGACCTCGCTCTGGCCGAAGCAGTTGTAGAAGGCCAGTTCGGGCAGCCGCTCGCGCAGCCGCTCGAGGACCGGCACCGGCATGATCGACGCCCCGTAGTACGCCTTGCGCAGTCCGTCGAGGCGGCGGGAGGGGAAGTCGGGGCGGTTGGACAGGCCGATCCAGACGGTGGGCGGGGCGAAGACGCTGTCCACCCGGTCGGCCTCGATCAGGTCGAAGAGCAGGTCGCCGTCCGGGGCGTCGAGGATGATGTTCGTGGCCCCGACCGCGAGGTACGGCAGCAGGAACACGTGCATCTGCGCGGAGTGGTAGAGCGGCAGCGCGTGCACCGGCCGGTCGCCCGCACTGAGGTCGAGGGCGGTGATCGCGCTCAGGTACTCGTGGACCAGGGCGCGATGGGACATCATCGCGCCCTTCGGCAGTGCTGTCGTGCCGGAGGTGTACAGCAGCTGCACCAGGTCCTCGCTGCGCGGTTCGGGACCGTCGTAGACGGGGGCGGCGGCCTGCAGCGCCAGGAGGGAGCCGTCGGCGTCGCGCAGCGGCACCGTGCGGACTCCGTCGGGAAGGTGCCCGGCCAGGGCCGGGTCGGTGAGGACCAGGGAGCTGCCCGACTGGCCGACGATGTACGCGAGGTCGTCGCCGGTGAGGTGGTGGTTCACCGGCACGTGCACCAGGCCGGCGCGGGCGCAGGCGAGGAAGCCGATGAGGTACGCGTCCGAGTTGTGGCCGTAGGCGCCGACCCGGTCTCCGGGGGCGAGGCCGTGGCCGAGCAGCGCGCTCGCCGCGCGGGAGACGGCCTCGTCGAGTTCGGCGTACGTCCATGAGCGGTCGCCGTATTCGACGGCGACGCGCGCCGGGGTCCGTCGGGCGGTGCGGCGCAGCACCCCGTCAACCGTGCTGCCGTGTCCGGGCGTCATGACACATGATCCTTCATCCGCCGCCGAAGGAGGTCAAGACACGTGGCCGCAGGAGACAAGGTGGCCGATCGCCGGTGTCTGCGTTGTGGTGACGGCATTGTGGTTCCGCCCCATGTGTGGAACCCACATGAGGCGGAACCACACTCCGCTTAGGCCGGAATGTGGCCCAGCTTGTCCGGGTTGAGCACCGTGTAGATGCCGACGACTTGACCGTCGTACACGTCGACGGTGATGAGCTGGTCGATGCCGTCGACTGTGGCGGCGAGGGCCGGGCGGCCGTTGACGTCCACGAGGCGCGGCGCGCCGAACCGGTGGCGGGCGGCCATGCTCCTGACGAACGCGACGACGTGCTCCCAGCCCTCGATCGGCCGCAGCGCCGCCCCGACCTTGCCGCCCCCGTCGTTCCAGGCGACGACGTCCTCCGACAGCAACTCGGCGAGTCCTGCCAGGTCACCGCTCTGCGCGGCCTCCAGGAACCGCGTCAGCAGCCTGGCGTGCGCGTCCTCGGTGAGGGTGAACCGGTCGCGCCCGGCGGCTACCCGACGCGCGGCGCGGAGGTGCATCTGGCGGCAGCTCGTCTCGGTTGTCTCCAGGATGCGGGCGACCTCCCCGTACGGCACGTCGAAGCCCTCCCGCAGCACGAACACCACGCGCTCCGGCGGCGACAGACGCTCCATCAGGTGCAGGGTCGGGTAAGCGGCGGTGGCGCGCAGCCCGGCCGTGTCGAGCGGGCCGAGCGCGTCCGTGGCCACCGGCTCGGGCAGCCAGGGCCCGGTGTACGCCTCGCGGGTCACCCGTGCCGACCGCAGCCGGCCGAGGGCGAGCCGCGAGGCGACCGTGACGAGGAAGGCGCGGGGTTCGCGGATCTCGGCGCGATCGGCGGCCGACCACCGTTCACCGGCCTCCTGGACGACGTCCTCGGCGTCCCACAGGCTGCCGAGCAGCCGATAGACGAGCCCGAGCAGTAAAGGACGGTACATATCGAACGGTTCGGTCTCCAACTTGCCTGTCCTCCCGGCGTGTTCGGCATGCGGTGCGGACACCAGTCAACTCGGCCGGGAACCCGTCGCGCCAGGAGGCATATCGAGGCATCCGGTCCGATGTGAGCCGGGCACGCGTCGTCCGCGCCGTGGCGCGCTCACACGGGCCGGGTGCGGCCCGCCCAGTACGGATCCCGCAACCGCCGCTTGTACAGCTTGCCGTTGGGGTCGCGCGGCATCTCGGCGATGAAGTCGACGCTCTTGGGCCGCTTGTATCCGGCGAGTTGAGCGGAGCAGCGGTCGAGGATGGCGGCGGCGAGGGCGGGGCCGGGCTCGTGGCCGGGCGCGGCCTCGACGACGGCTTTGACCTCCTCGCCCCAGTCGTCGTGCGGGATGCCGAAGACGGCCGCGTCGGCGACGGCGCTTGCGCGCATGCCGGGCGCTGCCGGCGAGCGCGGCGACCAGTACGTCCCGGTCGTGGGCGCGGGCGACGACGTCGGCCGGCGGGGAGCCCAGCGCGTTGGCGAGCAGCCTGATCGGATAGCCGAAGGCGACGTCGAGCTGGGTGCGGGCGACCTGCTCCATCCACCCGGTGACGCGCCAGCCGGACGCCTCGCCCTCGGCGAGCTCGGGGACGCTGTACTTGGCGAGGGTGTCCGCGACGAACTGCCGTTGCCCCTCGGGGATCATCGCCTCGGCGTCGGCCTCGGTGACGCCGTCGACCTTCTTCGCGGGCATGACGACGTCCAGTCCGTAGGGCCGGCCGCCGACGTGCGCCTCGATCCAGTCCAGGTCGCGCTTGAGGTCGTCGGGGGCGGTGTAGCGGACCGCGCCGAGCACTCCGAAACCGCCGGCCCGGCTGATGGCCGCGGCGACGGCGGGGAACGGCGTGAAGCCGAAGACGGCGTGCTCGACTCCCAGTTGCTTGCTCAGCTCCGTCTGCATGGGCGCAGAATGCCGCAGTCCTCCGGACGACGGAAGACCTTTTCTGATGCCCCATCAGATTCTCCTGACGGAATCGAGGCGACGGGCTGGACGGAGTCGGCCGACCAGCGACCTCTTACCGGCCCGTCTCCTCCAGCACCGCCATCGCGGCGTTGTGCCCCGGCACCCCGCTCACCCCTCCGCCGCGCACCGCGCCCGCACCGCACAGCAGCACGTTCGCGTGCCGGGTCTCCACACCCCAGCGGCCGGTGTCCTGCTGGGCGTACGGCCAGGCCAGTTCGCGGTGGAAGATGTTGCCGCCCGGAAGGCGCAGATCGCGTTCCAGGTCGAGGGGGGTCTTCGCCTCGATGCACGGGCGGCCGTCCTCATCGGTCGCCAGGCAGTCGGCGAGCGGCTCCGCGAGGTGGGCGTCCAGTTGCGCCAGCGTCAGCTTCAGGAGTGCGTCGCGGACGGCGTCGTTGTCCCGGTCGAAGAGGCGCGCGGGGGTGTGCAGGCCGAAGAGGGTGAGGGTCTGGTAGCCCTGTTCGACGAGGGCCGGGCCGAGGATCGTCGGGTCCGTGAGCGAGTGGCAGTAGATCTCGGACGGCGGGGCGGTGGGCGGTTGGCCGGCCGCGGCCTGGGCGTGGGCGGTGGCCAGCTGCTCGTAGCCCTCGGCGATGTGGAAGGTGCCGGCGAAGGCCTCGCGCGGGTCGACGGCGCTGTCGCGCAGCCTCGGCAGCCGCTTGAGCAGCATGTTCACCTTGAGCTGGGCGCCCTCGGCGGGAGCAGGAGGTTCGTCCCCGGT
Source organism: Streptomyces sp. NPDC040410 (assembly GCF_055595715.1). Lineage (NCBI taxonomy): Bacteria > Bacillati > Actinomycetota > Actinomycetes > Kitasatosporales > Streptomycetaceae > Streptomyces > Streptomyces sp. NPDC040410. The sequence goes on along the minus strand of NZ_JBVIVK010000014.1, from coordinate 102,022 downwards.
CAGGGTCGACAGCTCGTGTGGCGAGGCGTTGACCAGGACGTGCCGGGCGCCGGCCACGCCTTCCCCGTCCGCGGTGCGATAGGCGACCTCGGCGGTTCGGCCGTCCGTGTCGATCCGGACCGCCTCGTGTCCGGTGGCGATGACGGCGCCCGCCGCCCGGGCCGCCCCGGCCATGGCGTCGGTCAGGGCGCCCATGCCGCCGACGGGGACGTCCCAGGCGCCCGTACCGCCCCCGATCACGTGGTACAGGAAGCAGCGGTTCTGCGGCAGCGCGGGATCGTGTGCGTCCGCGAAGGTCCCGATGAGGGCGTCGGTGAGGACCACGCCCCGCACCAGGTCGTCGGTGAAGGTGCGCTCGACGGCGACGCCGATCGGTTCCTCGAAGAGGGTCCGCCAGGCCTCCTCGTCGTCGACGCGGCGGCGCAGTTCGTCACGGCTGGGCAGCGGTTCGGTCAGGGTCGGGAAGACCCGCTGGGCGACGCGGCCGGTCATGCCGTAGAAGCGCTGCCAGGCCGCGTACTCGCGCTCGCCGCCGGTGAGCCGCGCGAACGCCTCGCGGGTGCGTCGTTCGCCGCCACCCACCAGGAGTCCGGTCGGCCGGCCGTCCCGCTCCACAGGGGTGTACGACGAGACGGTGCGCGTACGGACGCGGAAGTCCAGCCCGAGGTCCCGCACGATCTTCTTCGGCAGCAGGCTGACCAGGTACGAGTAGCGGGACAGCCGTGCGTCGACGCCCGCGAAGGGGCGGGTGGAGACGGCGGCGCCGCCGGTGTGGTCCAGCCGCTCCAGAACCAGGACGGACCGGCCGGCCCGGGCCAGGTAGGCGGCGGCGACGAGGCCGTTGTGGCCTCCGCCGACGATGACGGCGTCGTACGTGCGGTGTCCCTGGGGTCCCTCGGGTGCAGGCATGGTTCTTCGTAACACGGGTGGTCCTGGTCGGCCAGACGTGGGCCGGACAGCGGTCGGCGCCCGCCCGGGCGCCCGCTCCTGGCGCAGCACCGCGACCCTCCGGTACAGCTCGGCCGCCTCCGCTCCGCGTCCGAGCTGTTCCAGGCAGTGGGCCTCGTCGTTGTGGCCGGCGAGGGTGTCGGGGTGGCGCGGGCCGAGGACGCGTTCGCGGGCGGCGGCCACCCGCCGGTACTCGGTCAGCGCGTCCGCCCAGCGGCCCAGCCAGCCCCTGTCGAAGACTCGCCCCGCCCGCCCTTGGCTCGTCCAGTATGGCGAGTTATCGCCCCACTTTGTACGGTGCCGGACGGGAGCCGGGACCGAGGCGTGCCATGGCCCGGATGATGTGCTTGGGCGGGAGTTGCCACCGCAGACGCGCGGGAACACAGCGCAACAGGGTGCCCGTGGCACGCAACTGACGGGTGACGGTGGCGGGTTCGGGGGCCGGTCTGCCGTACAGCTCGTGGGCGTACGGCGGCAGAGCGGCGTACGCCAGTTGTGCCAGGCGCCGCCACAGCACCTCCCGCGCCGGGATGAGCAGGGGGTGCGTCGGCGGACGGAGAAGGAAGTCGTCCACTTCGCGTGCTTCGGGTCCGGCAACGAGCAGCGGCCGTACCTTCTCGAAGTAGGCGGCCATCTCGGCCTGGTCGGCGGGTACGGCGTCGGAGTCGATACCCGCCAGGCGGGCGCTGACCCGGTTTTCGCGGATGTAGCGGTCGGCCTGCGCGTCGGTGAGCCGGAAGCCGGAGCGGCGCAGGACGTGCAGGTAGGAGTCGATCTCGGCGCAATGCACCCACAGCAGCAGCTCGGGTTCGTCGACGCCATAGCGCTCGCCGGTGTCCGGGTCGGTGGCCCGGAGCATGCTGTGGAGCTTCCGCACCCGTGCGCCGGCCCTCTCGGCGGCCTCGATCGTGCCGTACGTCGTGGTGCCGACGAAGTCGGCGGTGCGCATCAGCCGGCCCCAGGCGTCGCGGCGGAAGTCGGAGTTCTGCATGACTCCGCGCACGACGCGCGGGTTCAGTGCCTGGAGATAGAGCGCGCGGACGCCGGCCACCCACATCATCGGGTCGCTGTGCAGTTGCCAGGTGACCGAGTGGGGGCCGAACGGTCCCGGGTCGCCTGCCTGGGAGGCCGTCATGGCAGCAGTGTGACCGAGCCTTCCAAATGGCACCAGTAGACGTCGATGACCTGCGGCGATGGCATCAAGAGTCAGCAGCTTCCAGCGCCGATCAGGCTCCAGCCGGCACATCGGTAGAGCGGGCAGGCAGGCGGACTCACATCACGCGCAGCCCGTCCACATCCGGTCTGGATCTTGAGCCTCGGCCGGATCCCGAGCGGGAGGCGGCGCGCGGTCATGATGTACCTCCTACTTGTTCCCGATGGGCCGTGCCGAGGATGTGCGTGGCGGCGGGCGAGGGCAATCGGGTGTCGGGGAAGGCGAACTTCTCCACTTCGGTGAGGCGGAACCCGGCCGCGGCGATCGCAGCCTGCGTGTCGCGGCCGACGTGGCAGCCGCCCATGAGCAGGGGCCAGACGGTAGCGTCGAGTACCCGCTGCACGCGCCGCATCGCGGGCGTGTCGGCGCGTACGTGCTCGAAGAAGCGGAGTTCTCCACCCGGCCGCAGCACCCGGTGGAGTTCTGCGAGCGCGGCGTGCGGGTCGGCGACCGAGCACAATGTCAGGCAGACGACGGCCGCGTCGAACGAGGCATCCTCGGCCGGAAGTTGCTCGGCCCGGCCATCCACCACCTCCACGGGAACGCCAACGGAGCGGGCGCTCTGGACGGCCGACTCACGCAGGTGGGGCTCGGGTTCCAGCGCAAGGAGCCGGGTCACTGTGCCCGGATAGTGGGGGAAGTTCATCCCGTTGCCCGCGCCTATCTCGATGACCTCGCCGGACAGGTCCGCCAGCAGGCTCCTGCGGTGTTCCGTGACACCAGCCTTCTCCAGGGCTGGACCGGCGACCTTGCTGTAGAAGCGGGCGAAGACCGGGCGCGAGGGGATGGGCGGCCTCGTCTGCTGGGGCACGGCTGGTCACCAACTCTTCTCTGCGGGGCTCACAGCGTCGTGGGGCATGGACTGCGCTCACCGTGTGGGCTCGCTGCCGGGGTGTCGGCCCAGCCCATGGTGAGGGCGCCCTTCATGCTCGGGTGGATGGTGCAGATGCAGGAATAGCTGCCGGGTGCGGGGAAGGTGGCGGTTGCGTCGCCTGCGATGCTGTTGGAGTCGAACTTCTTGTCCCGGTCACGGGGTGCGGAGCGGAGTCAAGGACCGAAACCGGCTGCGGGTGGTTCAGGGTTTGGTGAGAGGCCCGGCGTGCAGGGCGTTCAGGCGGCGCCGGTACTCCTCTTCGTCGATCTCCCCGCGCGCGAACCGCATGCCGAGGACCTGCTCGGGTGTCTGCGGCGCGGCGGGGGTAGGGGCGTGCTCGTGAGGACGGTTCACAGCGCGGAAGAGCAGCACCCCCACTGTGATGATCAGCGCCCAGAACACGACCATGCTGGCGGACATCGCGAACCAGCCCCATCCGCTGGGGTCGTGGCCGTACCAGAACATCGCCATTCACCTGCTTCCCGGGTCGTTCGGCGATCGGGGCCGGCCCGGAGGCCCGGCGCCTGGAAGGAGCCTGTGTCCTCGTATGCATCGTGCGTCTCCCGGGGAGCGGCGCGCTGGGGCCGGATGGTCCCGACCGGGTGGGCCGTTCAGCCCCTACCAGGTAGGGGTAGCCGGGCGGAGGCCTGAGGGAGCGAGCTGGAAGAGGGCGCGCTGCCATGGGCGCCGTCGATGTCGTCGTTGTCCTGGCCGCCGCAGGACTGATCGCCGGGCTGGGCAGGTTCAGGCGGTGCCCTGTGCTGGTCGCGCGCCTGAACCGAGGTCGTACGCAGGCGGGTGCCCGGGATGCGGCCTCGTCCCGCTGCCTCCACGATGAAGACATGGTTCCCGTCGGTCCCGCCGACCGTTTCGACGCGTTCCGTGCCCTGGCCGACCGCCGCGGGCGGCCCGGAGGCAGGTTGATCGAATCGCTGGCCGGGGCCAGGGCGGGAACAGCGAACGGTCCCGAGGTCTGGGCTCCGGCTGTCGCCGCCCAAGTCGGACTGCCTGCTGCCGCCGCGCTCGGACCCGCGAGTTACTACGCGGACCTCGCCACCCCGCACAGCCGACGTCATGTCCGGGTGTGCGCCGCTACTGCCTGCTTCGCGGCACAGGCCGGACGGCATCTCACCGACGTCGAGGACGCACTCGGCGTCATCCCTGGCACTGCTTTGCCGGAAGGTGACGTGTCGGTGCAGGCCGTCCGTTGTCTGGGCTACTGCTACGCGGGGCCCGCCGCGCTCGACGGCGACACGCCATGTACGGGTCCGACGCTCGCCGGTCAGCTCACCGGACGGGAGCCACCGTCAGCGCCGGGGATCCCGGCGGTCGACGACACCGGTGACCCGGTTCTGCTGGGTGGCGTGCTCTCCGCTGAGCCCGCGTGGCAGGTGTGGCCGGCGGCGGTGACGACGGGCATCCCGGACGAGGTTCTCAGCGAGGTCGCGGCGTCCGAACTCCGAGGGCGCGGGGGCGCCGGTTTCCGGGTGGCGGCGAAGTGGGAGGCGGCCGGCCGCGCCCCCGGCACGGTGGTGGTGGCCAACGGCGACGAGGGGGACCCTGGCTCGTACGCCGATCGGCTGTTGATGGAGGCCGACCCGGCGCGGGTGCTGGAGGGGCTGGCCCTGGCCTGTTTCGCGTGCGGGGCCAGTCAGGGCGTGGTGCTGGTGCGCTCCGAATACCCGGCGGCTCTCGCACGGATGCGGGAAGCGGTGGGGCACGCGTATGCCGACGGCCATCTCGGCCCGTCCGTGCACGGGACGGCCACCGCGCTCGACATCCGGCTCGTCGAAGGCGCCGGGTCCTACGTCGCCGGTGAGGAGACCGCGCTCATCGCGGGGCTGGAGGGCAGCCGGGGATGTGCCCGGCCGCGCCCGCCGTACCCGACCGAGCGTGGCCTGTGGGACGCGCCGACCGTGGTCAACAACGTGGAGACCCTGGCGGCCGTGCCATGGATCGTCCGGCGTGGCGGAGAGGCGTACGCCCGACGCGGCACACACGCCGAGACGGGGACCAAGCTCGTGTGCCTCTCGGAGCGGTTCGCCCGGCCGGGATGTTACGAGGTCGAGCTCGGCACGTCCGTGCGTCGGATCGTCACGGAGCTGGGCGGCGGCCTGAAGGACGGCGCCCGGCTGGCCGCTCTCCAGGTCGGCGGACCACTGGGGGGCTTCCTCGCCGCCGACGCGCTGGACGTACCTCTGTCGGAGGCCGGGCTGTCGGCTCGGGGCGCCGCCCTGGGCCATGCCGGGATGGTCGCCTTCGACGAGCGCGTGGCACCGGAGGACGTGTTGCGGCATGTGTGGGAGTTCGCCGCGGCGGAGAGCTGTGGGGCGTGCTCGCCCTGCCGGGTCGGCTCGCACCGCGGCCTGGAGATGGCATCCGCCGGGACGCCGCCGGGTCAGGAGTGGGAGCGGCTGTCGAGGGTTCTGGCAGAGGCCAGCCTGTGTGCCTTCGGACGGCGAATCCCGCCTGCCGTGCACAGCCTTTCCCGCGCCTACGAAGATCGACTGGCGGGATGGGGCCGATGACCGCAATCGCGATCCAGGTCGACGGCACCAGAGTCGAGGTGCCCGAGGGTTCGTCGCTGCTCACGGCCGTGCGGGCGGCCGGGGTCGAGCTGCCCGCGCTCTGCTCCGACGACCGGCTCAGCCCTGCCGGGTCCTGCCGTTCGTGTCTGGTACGGGCCGACGGGCGTATCGCTGCGGCCTGCGCCGCCCCGGTGTCCCCTGGTGCCCGGATCGAAACTGCGACTGATGATCTCGTGGGGCTGCGCAGGGACGTGGTGGAGGTCATCGTCTCCGCTCTGCCGCCCCGGGCGCTCGCCGACGGGAATCTCAGTGAGCTGGCCTACGTCTGCCGGTCGATGGGCGTCGGCCCCGAGTCGGCGCAGGGCGCCGGCGGCCGGGGCGGGGACGAGTCCCACCCGTACGTCCATCTCGACCGGGACCTGTGCATCGCCTGCGGCCGGTGTGTGCGGATGTGCTCCGAGGTGCAGGGCACGTTCGCCCTCACGCTGGTCGGCAGGGGCGGCGACACGGTCGTGGCCCCGGGCACCGGCGGGCCTTGGGCCGAGTCGGACTGCGTGGCCTGCGGCGGCTGCGTCGACACCTGCCCCACAGGCGCGATCACCCAGCCCGGACCGGCGCGCGGGATCACTTCGGCGTTCCGGTCCGCGGCGGCCCGGACGCGCACCACCTGCGGCTACTGCGGCGTGGGCTGCACCCTCGATGTGGTCGCCCAGGACGGCGACGTCGCGGCGGTACTGCCCGCCCGGGACGGCCCGGTCAACCACGGGCACGCGTGCGTGAAGGGCCGCTTCGCCCACGGATTCCGCACGTCCCCCGAGCGGCTCACCCGGCCCCTGCTCCGGCGCGGCGGCACGCTGGAGCCGGTCGGCTGGGACGAGGCGCTCGCCCACGTCGCCCGGGGACTGCGGGCGGCCGTCGACGCCGGCGGCCCGGATACCGTGGCGGCGATCTCCTCGGCCCGCGCCACCAACGAGGACAACTACCTCGTCCAGAAGTTCATGCGGGTCGTCATCGGCACCAACAACGTCGACAACTGCTCCCGGCTCTGCCACTCCCCCTCGGCCGCCGGCCTCACGGCATCCTTCGGACTCTCCGGCGGCACCGACACCTTCGACGACGTCGAACGAGCCGACTGCCTGCTGGTGGTCGGCGCCAACCCCGTCGAAGCCCACCCCGTGGTCGGAGCTCGCCTGCTGCGGCGCGTGCTGCACGGAGCCAAGCTGGTCGTCGCCGACCCCCGCGCGATCGGGCTCGCCCTGCACGCCGATGTCCACCTGCGTCCCCGCCCTGGCACCAATGTCGCGCTCTTCCACGGGCTCGCCCACATCCTGGTCGCCGAGGGGATGGCCGACGAGGAGTTCCTTCGCGAGCGGGCGACCGGTCTGCCCGAGCTCACCGAGCTGCTGGCCGACTACCCGCCCGACCGGGTCGCGGGCATCACCGGCGTGCCTGCCGCGGACCTGGTCACCGCCGCCCGCCTCTACGGCAGCGCCGAGCATCCGGCCATCGTCTACGGCCTGGGCGTCACCGAGCACCTCCACGGCACCGACGGCGTACGGTCCCTGGCCAACCTTGCGATCCTGCGCGGCGCCGTGGGGACCGACCGGGGCTACGGTGTCAACCCGCTGCGGGGCCAGAACAACGTCCAGGGCGCCTCCGACATGGGCGCCCTGCCGGACCTCCTGCCCGGGTACGGAAAGGTGACCGACCCGGCCGTCCGCTCGCGGGCGGAGGACGTCTGGGGCGTACCGGTCCCCGCACGGCCAGGGCTTCGGATCCCGGACATGTTCGCCGCCGCACGAGCCGGAGACCTGCGGGCCCTGTGGGTCATCGGCGAGGACGTCTGCGCCACCGACCCCGACGCCAACCGAGTGGCCCAAGCCCTGGACGCCTGCCCGCTCGTCGTATGCAACGAACTGTTCCTGTCCGAGACCGCCCGGCACGCCGACATGGTCCTGCCGGTCGCCTCCTGGCTGGAGAAGGACGGCACCTTCGTCAACTTCGACCGCCGGTTCCAGCGGGTCCGCCCCGCCGTGCCGCCGCCGGGCGAGGCCCGAACCGACTTCGACATCGTTCGGGCCCTCGCCACAACGATGGGAGTCGACCTGGGCTGCGCGACTCCCGCCGACGCCCTCGCCGAGTGCGCTCTGCTCGCGCCCGTCTTCGCGGGTCTCTCCCACGACCGGCTGGACCACGAGGGCGCCGTGCCCTGGCCCTGCCGCGCCCCCGACCAGCCGGGAGAGGCCAAGCTGTACACGGAGCGGTTCGCCACACCGGACGGCCGGGCCCACCTCGCCGCCGCCCCCTACCTCCCGCCCGGCGAGCAGCCCGACGACGGATATCCGCTGGTCCTGGTCACCGGGCGGCGCTGGGCACACTACAACTCCGGGAGCATGACCCGGCGCGGCGACAACCTCGCCCTCGACCCGGTCGACTTCCTCGACCTCCACCCCGACGACGCCGCCCGGTACGAGCTGCGGGGCGGCGAGCAGGTCACGGTGGAGAGCCGGCACGGGCGAGCCCGGCTCATCGCCCGCGTCAGTGAACAGACCGCTCCCGGACAGGTCTTCTGTTCCTTCCACTTTCCCGCGAGCGGCGTGAACCGCCTCACGTCCGACCATGCGGACACCGTCACGTCCTGTCCCGAGTACAAGGTCACGGCGGTCCGCGTGGCCGCGCCGTGACGGCGATGGTCCGAGGTACTAGGCGATGGGTACCGGAACTCCCGTACTGACGCCCGGAGACGGGAGCCGCGGGCCGGAAGCTCCGAGCGGGACCCGCGGCCCCGCGGTGCTGACGTTCGCGACCGCGGAGGTTTTCGCCACGCTGGGCACCTCGCAGCGGGGAATGGCGTCGGCGGAGGCGGCAGCGCGGCACGACCGGTACGGACCCAACCAACTCCCGCCCGCCGGGCGAAGGGGGCTGTGGCGAAACCTGGTCGGCCAGTTCACCGACCTCTTCGCCGTCGTGCTGCTCGTCGCGTCGGCCATCACGTTCCTGGCGTACGAACTTCAGGAGCCCCGGGACCTGGGAACCCTGCAACTGGCCGTGGCGATTCTCGGTGTGGTGGTGCTGAACGCGGCCATCGGCTTCGCGCAGGAGTACTCCGCCGAGCGAACGGCGGAGTCGCTGCAGGCCATGGTGCCGCACGCCTGCCGGGTGCTCCGCGACGGGGAGCGGCGGGAGTTGCCCGCGCGTGACCTGGTGCCCGGAGACGTCGTCGTTCTGGAGGCCGGGGACGCGGTACCGGCGGACTGCCGCCTCGTGGAAGCACACGAGGTCACCGTCAACAACGCGGCTCTGACCGGGGAGAGCGACGCCGTCAGGCGTACGGCCGACCCGGTGGCGGCCGGACCGGTGCTCCAGGCCCGCAACTGCGTGTTCATGGGCACCGATGTCGTGGCGGGCTCCGCGAAGGCGGTGGTGTTCGCCACCGGCGCGGCGACCGAGTTCGGAGGGATCTTCCGGCTCGCCGCCGCGGCGCCGCGGCAGAAGACTCCGCTGCAGCACCAGGTGGCCTTGATGGCCCGCAAAAACAGGAGATCCACACCGCGTTCCAGTGGCGGCCGTCGTCTCGGTCGAGGGCACGGCCACGGGGTCAGGGGGACCCGCAGACCACCTCGACGACGTGGCCCGCCTTCTCCTCGCGGGTTCCCGTCACGGACCACCGCCGTCGGCTGGTGGGTGCGGTCAATCGCACCGACCTACTCCGGTCGCTCATCCGCAACGACGACGAGATCCGCGAGAAGTCGAATCGAGGATCCTCCGGCGCGAATTCCGCCTAGACGGCGGCTTATTCGAGGTGACACTGGAGAACGGCGTCGTGACCGTGGCCGGGGAGCTGAAAACAGCGCTCGTCCCAAAGCCGCTTGAGACGATCCGGGAGATCGACTACGTAGTCGACGTGGTCGACGACCTCAGCCAGACCGGGGCTCAGCACACCGTGCTCCGCCCGGGCAGAGCAGGTACATCAGCCCCCCGGAGCGCTTGGTTCCACCGAGGCGACGCGCCGTTGTCGCTCCGGCCACAGCCGTGTCTGCACACGCATGACCACGTGGCCGAGGCCGGACAACGCGCAGGCGATCGCAAGGTCGCTGAGCGACAGCGGTTCCGTACCCAGCAAGTCGCGCAGGGCAGGCAGGTAGACGCCGGCCGCCTGTAGGGCCAGGGCCGCGCCCACGGCGACCAGCAGGAACGGGTTAGCCAGACTCCCCGGACGGGCCCGGGAACCGAGCGCCACTCCCAGCTGGGTCGCGCCGAGAACCAGGAAGATCATGGACTGCCAGGGGCGGCCCGTCTCCCGGGCCCACACGCCGGCCACCAGGGTCACCGTGGCGACGAAGGCCCCCATGAACAGGATCCGCGGCCACAGCCCGGCGCCCAGCACGCTCTCCTCGGGGGGCCGGGGCGGGTGACACATCGCGTCCGGGGCGACGGGCTCCGCGCCGAGTGCGACACCGGGCAGGCCGTGCGTGAGCAGGTTGATCCACAGGATCTGCGCGGGGAGCAGCGGCAGCGGCATCCCCAGGAAGGGCCCGAGGAGCATGACCACGATCTCCGCGGTGCCCCCGGCCAGCGCGTAGAGCAGGAACCTGCGGACGTTCGCGTAGACCCGGCGCCCCTCCTCCACAGCCGACACAATCGTGGCCGGGTTGTCGTCGGCAAGCACGAGATCGGCCGCCTGGCGCGCCACCTCGGTGCCTCGACGGCCCATGGCGACGCCGATGTCGGCCTGGCGCAGCGCCGGGCCGTCGTTGACGCCGTCCCCGGTCATCGCCACCACATGCCCCGCAGCGCGCCACGCCTGGACGATGTCCAGCTTCTGCTCGGGCGTGGTGCGGGCGTAGACGCGTACGCCGGTCAGTTCGCCCGCCGTGCCTTCCCGGATCCGCTCGCCGGTGGTGACCTCCTCGTCCCGGGAGGCGATGCCGAGGCGCCCGGCCACGGCACGTGCGGTCAGCGGGTGGTCACCGGTGATGAGCACCGGGACGATGCCGGCCCGTTTACAGGCCGCGATGGTCGTCTCGGAGGCGCTGCGGGGCGGGTCGAGGATGCCGACGAGGCCCAGGAGCGACAGGCCCGACTCCCATGTCCCCGGCAAGTTTGCCGGCTCCTCATGGTCGGCCGATGCGACGGCGAGCACCCTGTACCCGCCTCGTGCCAGCGCCTGTGCGTGAGCCGCCGCTCGGGCGAGTACGTCCGGACCGTCGGCCAGCACCTGCGGCCGGAGCAACGCTTCCGGTGCCCCTTTGCAGGCGACCCGCACACCGCCCTCCGGTCGGCGATGCACGGTCGTCATGCGCTTGCGGCCGCTGTCGAACGGAATCTCCTCCTCCCGCGGCAGTTCGCGATCCAGCGCCGTCCGGTCCAGTCCGAGGCGGACCCCGGCCGCGAGCAGGGCGGCCTCCGTGGGATCGCCCAGTGCTCGCCACTCCGTGGAACCGTCCGACGGGGGCTCCAGCGCCGCGTCGTTGCACAGCATCGCGACACGCAGCAGCGCCGCCAGATCGGGCGCATCGCCTTCGGTGACCGTCTCGCCGCCTCGGACGACCCGGCCCTCGGGTTCGTAGCCCGTACCCACGACGGTGGCCTCCCCGCGCGGCGTCCACAGCCGTTCGGCGGCCATCCGGCCCTCGGTGAGGGTGCCGGTCTTGTCGGTGGCGATCACGGTGACCGAGCCAAGAGTCTCCACCGCGGGCAGCCTGCGGACGATCGCGTGCCGGTCCGCCATCCGCCGGGCTCCCAACGCGAGGGCAAGCGTCACCACAGCAGGCAGGGACTCCGGTACGGCAGCGACGGCGAGGCTGATCGCCGCCACGATCATCAGCTCCACGGGCTGACCGCGCACCAGCCCTAGAGCGAGGACGACGGCACACCACACCACGATGGCGGCCGCCAGAACCCGGCCGAACCTCGCCAGCCGCCGCTGCAACGGCGTCAGGCCGGGCGCGGCACCCATCAGGGACGCGATTTGCCCGAGCGCGCTGCCGGCTCCCGTGGCAGTGACCACGACGCGGCCCCGGCCACGGACGACGACCGTGCCCGCCGACACCGTGCCACGCGACGCGTCAGGGTCAGGAGCCTTCTCCACGGGAATGGACTCGCCCGTCAGCGAGGACTCGTCCGCCAGCAGCAAAGCGGCTGCCATGACGTCTCCGTCCGCGGGCACGATGTCCCCCTCGGCCAACAGGACCAGGTCACCGGGCACCACATCAGCAGCCGGGATGGAGCGTTCCTCGCCTCCCCGCACCACCCTTGCGGCGGGGGCACTCATCGCGGACAGGGCCGTGACCGCCTGCTCTGCCCGCACCTCCTGCACCACGCCGACCACGGTGTTCACCGTGATCACGAGCAGGATCACGGCGGCATCGGAGAGATCACCGGTGGCGATCGTCAGAGCGGCGGCCACCAGCAGCACCAGGATCAGCGGGTCGCGCAACTGCTGCAGGACCCGCCGCCACACCGGGGTCCGCGGTTCCGTCGGGACCTCGTTGGGCCCGTAGCGCGTCAGGCGACGCGCGGCTTCGGCCTGCGACAGCCCAGCCGCAGAACGTGTCGTGCCCCGGGCTTCGCCCGCCATCGACCACTCCCGTCGTGCAGAGAACGACCGTTCCGGGGAGGACTGGTCTCCACCCGCCAGATTGCCACCGCCAAGGCCGGCCATCGATGACGCGCGCACCGGAGCGGACGGAGGAGCGTCGCACCGTTACGGGCGAGTGATCAGGACTGTGTGAGACTGCGCCCGTGGTCGACGGCGTACGCGGCGAAGACTTCCGTCGGGCTTCCACCGGTGTGCAGAAAACGCTGATCGAGGATGGAGGCAAGGTCGCCGAGCGCACCGGCGAGCACGTCGCCCGTCAGACGCACGTCCGGTCGGCGGGCGGCCTGCCCGCGCCGGGCAAGGTCAGAGGCATAGCCGACCATGGCCGCCAGGGACGCGTGGTCCTCACCGTCATGGAAGTAGTAGGCCTCGGCGTACTGGGTGAAGTCGATACGGACCCGCACCACTTCGGTGGCGAGGCTGTCCAGCATCAGAGCCCCTACAGCGCAGTCGAGTTGCCCTGTGGTCGGGTCCGACCGGCGGAGGAGAGCCAGCCGGACCGCCAGGACCCTTCTGCGTGCCAGGGCCGGGTAGATTTCGAGGACCCAGGAGACGGTGGCGGTCAGGAGGGCGAATCCGACGAGGGCTTCCAACGGCGCCGCGACGCGGAGCCAGCCCTCGGCAGGCACGACGTCCCCCAGTCCGAGAGTGGCGACGGTGACGAGCGACAGGTAGAGGGCGTCGAGCAGGTCCAGCTGCTGCGACGGGCGCGAGCCGCCGGTGAAGGCGAACGCCTCGGGCATGTGGGGCCAGTACACGATGGCCCAGCCCAGGATGATCGTGGCGGCCCACATACCCACCACCGTCACCATGGCGAGCGGCCCGACGAGCCCGGCCACGCGCCCGCGCGCCCGCACATGATGGGACAGTCTCCACAGTGCGGTCATGACGAGTCGGCTCAGACCGCCGTGGCGGGTGGGGTGCCAGAGGGTATGGAACAGGTCTCGCAGAGCGGCCATGACCAGCCCGGCTCCCGCCAGTGAGACCAACCACTCCATGCACGTCTCCCACGGCCTGTTGCGTGGAGCGGCCTGCGCGGCGCCGGCAGCGAAGGCCGCCGCCCTGCCGCCCGAGTCGGCCCTTCTCCATGAGCCTTTACTTCGTGCGATGAGAGCGCTCCGGTGTTCGCCGGCTCACTCGGACTGCAACTCGCGAACTCGGGCACGGAACATGCGCCAGCGCCTCTCGTTCTCATGCACGAGCGTCGCCGACTCCGCCATCAGGTCGGCAGCCCGGTCGAACAGCTCAGAAGCCGAATAGAGGTAGGCAGGGGCGTTCCGCATGCTTCGCAGGTCGGCGCGAAGCGCCACCGGAGAGAAGTCGACCTGGGCCAACAGGTCAAGTGCGCGGCGCAGCAGCCGCGCCACCAGAGCCTGCATTCCGGCCGACTGCCAGTCATTGGCGATGATCCGGTGCCGCTCCCCCAACATGTCGGCAAGCGCCGGGTAAGCAGCCAAGCTCCCAGCGATCTCCCACGCCTGCTCCATCGCCTGGGCCAGCCAGGCACCGCCCTCCTCGGTGTCATCGGCAAGCAAGCCGACTTCATGCTTCAGCCTCCGGAGCTCGGCTGGCTCGTTCTCCCCTTCCATGAAGAGAATCCCCGACTCCGCCACGAGTCCTGGGGCATTCAGATCCTCCGCCCCGGCGAACGCGATCGCCGACGTCTGCTCACCGGCCTCCACCGCGCTCCACCGGTCGGCCAGTGCCTTCAGCGCCCGAGATCGCGCTTGGAGCTCGCCAGCCTGCCGCAATGGGGCCTGTGAGTAGTACTGCTCATGCTCTCGATGGAACCGTGAGAGGTTGTCGATCACTTGCAGCAGTGACTCGGGAGGAGTCGGCTGCGCGTGTTCCTCGGGCATGCCGAGAGTGTGCAACACGTCTCACGCCCACGGCATCAAGACACACCCACCAGGGCAAACACCTGCTCTTTCGGCCGGATGGACTCGCGTTCCCGCCCCGCCCCCGTCCTCGCCGGTGGAAGGACCGCCGATGGCCGCGTCACTCACTCAGAAGATACCGGGGAATAGCCCTTGCGACCGAAGGCGACACCGGGAAGCCGACTCGCCCGACCCCGGGTACGTCTCATCCAAGTCATGAGATCAGTCGCCGTGTCTGACACTCTGTCGTGCCGGACGGATCAGTTCTCCGGCAGCAGGAGCGTGCAGGTCTCTCCGGGTGCGACGGTGACGGCCCGGTCGGGCAGGACCACACGGATCGGGGACTCCTCCGAGTCGGGCACGCCGATCCGCAACTGTCCGCGCAGCAGCCGGACGCTGACGCCCCAGTGGCCGCGGTAACGCAGTGAGAACCCGTACTCGGACAGCGCCGGGAGGGGCACCGGGTCCAGCCGGAGGGCGTCCTCGCGGGGCTCCAACCCGGTCAGGCCACGCTGCACCAGGTCCAGGGTGCCGGCCATGGCGCCGAGGTGGATGCCTTCGCCGGTCGTGCCGCCCTGGAGGTCGGCGACATCCTGTTCCAGGGCTTCCTGGCAGTACTTCCATGCCTCGGCCTGTCTGGCCCGCGCGAGGACCCAGGCGTGAACGAGGCCGCTGAGGGTGGAGCCGTGGCTGGTGCGCTTGAGGTAGTAGTCGACGGTCCTGCGCCAGATCTCGTCGTCCACGTCGTAGCCGAGGCGGCGGAAAAGGTCCCGCAGCTCGGCGGCCGAGAAGAGGTATCCGAGCATCAGCACATCGGCCTGCTTGGAGGCTTGGTAGCGGTTGACGGTGTCGCCTTCGGCCTCGAGGATCCGGTCCAGCCGCCGGATGCTGTCGTAGCGCGCTCGGTACGCTTCCCAGTCCAGCTCGACGAGATCGCCGTAGCCGTCGAACTGGCTGATGACGCCCTGGTGGAACGGCACCCGCAACCGCCGTGAGATCTCCTCCCATTCAGGGAGTTCGCCGCTGTCCAGCCGGATGCGCTCGAACAGTTCTTCCCGACGCCATGCGGGCAGGCGCCGTACGAGGTCCAGGGCGCGGCTGAGGACCCAGGCAGCGGTGACGTTGGTGTACGCGTTGTCGTCCAGGCCCGGCCGGGCGGCGTCCGGGTAGCGGTCGTGGTATTCGTCGGGGCCGACCACACCGCGGATGCGGTAGCGGCCGTGCTCGGGTGCGAACTCCGCGCTGTCCGCCCAGAAGCGGGCGATCTGCAACACCATCTCCGCGCCCTGGGCGTGCAGATACTCGGTGTCGCCGGTCGCTTCGCAGTACTGCCACACGTTGTAGGCGATGGCGGAGCCGACGTGGTGCTGGAGCCGGGAGTTGTCCGGCAGCCAACGGCCCGAACGGGGATTGAGGTGCATCTGCTGGGTCTCCTCACGCCCGTCGCTGCCGCTCTGCCACGGGTACATGGCACCGCTCCGGCCTGCCGCGCGAGCAGCACGGCATGCCTGGGGAAGGCGCCGGTGGCGGTAGTTGAGCAGCGCCCGCGCGACCTCCGGGAAGTGCAGGTTCAGATATGGCAGTACGAACAGCTCGTCCCAGAAGACATGGCCCCGGTACGCCTCGCCGTGCAGCCCCCGGGCCGGCACACCCACGTCCAGTTCAACGGTGTGCGGCGACAGCGTCTGCAAGACATGGAAGAGATGCAGACGCAGAACACGGCCCGCCTCCCCGGGTACCTGGACGTCCGCCTGCCGCCACAACCGCTCCCACGCCTCCACGTGGGAGTTCAGGAGCGCCGAGAAATCCCCGGCAGTGGTCACCCGGTCGAGCACCGCCCCGAGTGGGTCGCTGATCGCGAGGTCACGTCCGGTGTGCAGGGCCACGGTCTTCTCGACCACGGCCGGTCGACCCGGCGAGACCGGGATCACCAGCCGGTGTACGGCACGGTGGTGAGACGGGCGGAGCTCGGACGCCGCGGGTCGTTGTCCCGTGACCACCGTACGCGCCGCCATGCTGACACCGATGTCGGAGCTGCTGGTCCGGCACCGCAGCCACGTCGTGTCGGTGCCCGCCTCCCCGGTCCGTATCCCGGTCAGGTGTTTGCGGTTGAGGGACCGGTAGCGGTGCACGTTGCTGTTGGTCACCTCGCCGTCCAGGACGGACTCGACCTCGACCTCTCCGGACCGCTCCTCGGCCGTGAAAACGGTTCGCAACGCGGCCAGATGAGGGTCCGCCATGTCCACCAGGCGACTCTGTTCCACGCCCAGCACGCCTGCCTCATCGTCCTGGTACCGAAAGGTACGCGTCAGCGTGGCGTGGCGCAGGTCCAGGGTGTGGCGGTAGTCGAACAGTTGCCGCCTGGCGGGAGAGAACCAGGGGCCCGCCGATCCGTCGGCGGAGCGGAGACGGAAACGCAGGAGCAGCCAGTTGGGCAGATTCACCAGGTCCTCGTTCACAACCCGCCGCCCTGCCACGGTCGACTCCAAGCGGTTGTAGACCCCGGCCGCGTAGGTGGCCGGGTAGTGCACCAGGCCCGCCCTGCTCTCGGGTACGGCGCCGCGGGTGGCGAAGTAGCCGTTGCCGAGCGTGCACAGCGACTCGCGCAACCGCTCGGCATCGGGGTCGTATCCGTCGTACTCCCAGGTCCACTCCGACATCCGTCGCCCTCACCTTCTCCCCTCCCGAGATGTGCGGGAGCGTGAGCCCGCGCCGGAGTTCAGGCTGGCTGCGGGACGACGGCCACCGGGCACTCCGCGTGATGCAGCAAGGTGTGGGCGACTCTGCCGAGTTGCAGACCGAAGTGACCGTGCCGCCTCAGCGCCCCCACGACGACCAGGTCGGCGTCGGCCGAGGCGTCGAGGAGGACCTTGTGGGCAGGGCCTTCGACCGCTTGGCGCCGCACGTCGACCTGAGGATGATTCCGTACGGCGTCGCGCAGTGCGTCGGTGAGGAGGGTGGAGGCCCGTTCCTCGTGGGAGCGGGCGGCATCGTCCGCGATCAGGGGGCTGTCCACATGTTCATGGGCGGGGCGACGCCAGGCCCGTACCGCACGCAGGGCGGAGCCGCGCGCCTCGGCCTCGCGGAAGGCGAACCGCACGGCGGCCGAGCCGTCGGTGGAGTCGCCCACACCGACCGCCACCCGGTCGAAGGAGCCCCGCCGGTTCCGCTCCCCGCCGCGGACCACGATGACCGGGCACACGGCCCGGGCGGCCACGGCGAGGCTGACCGATCCCAGCAGCAGTCCGGCGACCTCGCCACGACCGCGGGATCCCATGATCAGGGCCGAGGACTCATGCGCCGCGTGCAGCAGCACGGACACCGCGTCGTCGGGCAGCACCTCGCTCGACACCTTCACCTTCGGGTCGCGCAGCCGGGCGCGTTCCGCGCAGGACGCGGTGATGTGCTCGGCCATGACCTCTTCGGCCGGACGGTCGGTGCCGAAGGAGGGGCGGACTCCCTCGTAGCGCTTCCACAGGGAGGCGTAGACGAGCCGCAGAGACAGCCCGAGGCGCGTCGCCTCGTCCACCGCCCAGTCCACGGCCTCCAGACTGGAATCCGATCCGTCGACGCCCACGACCAGCGGGAGCCCCATGATCCCTACCGCCTTCCTGCATGGCCACTGCGAGATCCCCCTGTAAATACCGTCGCACCGCCCCCGGTCCATCGCGACACGTGGACGGGCTCTCGGAGGCAGACCTCGGCCCGGGGTTGCACCGTGACGAATTGCGGCGATGGTGGAGTCATGCGGCCATGGCACAGCGCCGGGTGCCACTCGGCATCACCGCCACGGTCGTCGCATCGGCCCGGTCCGTCGTCCTGCCGACCGGACGCGGCTCGGGGCCCGTCGACGAGATCAGGCACGCCGTGGTGGGACGTCGTCCGTGACCGATACGAGCCCGCCTCCGCTTCGAACTCTCGAGAAGGGAAGGCCACTGTGGTTGCGAGACCCGGCGTCTTCGGCGCCCTGAGCAAGGAGCACCGCGAGCAGCTGATGTCGCTCGCTCGCGAGGTGTCGTTCGCGACGGGCGAGCGCATCTTCGACGAGGGCGGCAAGGCCGACCGCTTCTGGATCATCCACACGGGCACGGTCGCCCTGGACCTTCACGTGCCAGGTCGGCGGGCGGCGGTCATCGAGACCCTCGGCGCCGGACGGCTGCTCGGCTGGTCCTGGCTGGTCCCTCCCGAGCACTGGCATCTGGGGGCAGAGGCCAGCAGCCCGGTGCGCGCCTACGAGTTCGACGCGGCGGCGGTCCGTGAGATGTGCGCCCATGACCCGGAGCTGGATCACGAACTGTGCACCTATGTCCTCGGCGTCCTGGCGCGCCGACTCAGGTCCGCCCGGGTGCGACTGCTCGACCTGTACGCGCCCTACGGCGCGGGCGAAGTGCCCTGACGAGGCGAGACGAGGAGACCCGAGTGCCTGAGACCCCGCACATCGTGAGCGATGTGATGACGCAGACGGTCGTGGCCGTCGGACGCGACGCACCTTTCAAGGAGATCGTCCGGACCATGGAGCAGTGGAAGGTCAGTGCCATGCCGGTCCTGGAAGGCGAAGGCCGCGTCATTGGCGTCGTCTCCGAGGCCGACCTGCTGCCCAAGGAGGAGTTCCGCGACAGCGACCCGAGCCTCCTCGAGCAGCGCCGGCGCCTGTCCGACGTTGCCAAGGCAGGGGGCGTGACGGCTGAGGAGCTCATGAGTACGCCCGCGATCACGGTCCACCCCGACGCCACCTTGGCCCAGGCGGCGAGGATCATGGCCGTCAGGCACGTCAAACGGCTGCCCGTGGTCGACGCCCTGGACATGCTTCAAGGCATCGTCAGCCGTGCCGATCTGCTGAAGGTCTTCCTGCGGTCGGACGAGGACATCGAGGAGGAGGTACGGCGCACGGTGGTGTCCTACCTCTTTCCGGCCTTCAGCCACGCCATCCACGTGAACGTGCACGAGGGAGTCGTCACCCTCCGCGGACACATCCGCGACACCTCGCTGATCTCGGTTGCCGTGCGCCTCATCCGCGCGGTGGAGGGCGTCGTCGACGTCGAGCCCCATCTCACCGGCGAGTCCACGGCGGGTCTCAGGCGCGAGCAGTGAACGGTCGGGCCCAACGGGTACGCGGAAGGTGCGGAGCCGGCCGGCGCTCCTCCCTCACTGCTCGGCCGACGTGATACGGCGCCCTGTGATGCGCGTGGGCTGGATCGACACCCACATCTCGCGTTCACCCCCTGGCCACGGCTCGGTGTGGGCGCGATCGACCAGGCTCCGCGCCGCGTCGGGGTCGGTGACCTCGCGCGCGGGTCCGACCACGAGCACACTCCAGCCCTGGCTCCTGGCCTCGTCGACATGGTCGACCTCGAAGGCGACGTCCGATCCCACAGCCGCCGCCGGGACCGAGTCCGGCGCGGTCCGGAACGCGATCGCATCGTCGACCACCTGGTAGTTCACCGGAACCACCGCCGGGCCGTGCGCTGTCGACACCGCGACGCGCCCCACGCCGTGCGTGGACAGCAGGGCGCGGCATTCGTCGGCGCCGAGGTCCAGCAGCTGAGGGTGCAGAAGCCCCTGCCCCAGGCCGGGTGGCAGATCGAGGCCGCCGCCACGCAGAGCGACGATGGTGGTGCCCAGCGCGTCGGCCAGGCTGACGAGGGTCGCCAGGGACGGGTCGGCCGGCTGTTCCTCGAGGTATGCCAGGTACTCCGGCGCCATTCTGGCGCGGCGGGCCGTCTCCTCCCGGGTCAGTCCTCGGCGTGTGCGTTCGGTGGCAACGCGGCGGCCGATGTCACCCGGATTGGGGGGCCTGCCCGGCGGGGTTCCGCGGGGCTCGGCGCTGCTTTGCCCGCCTGCCTGGCTCGTCCGTGGCCGGGAAGGCTCGTGGGTGCTCCCGGGTCGGTGTTCGATGTGATGGATGTGTGCGTCGGGGCCCGGAAAGACGAGGGTCACCTCGTCCGTGTCCGACCAGCGCACGTCGTAGGGTGGGGTGCCATCCTCGTGGTGGAGTCCGACAATCTCACCGTCCCGCCGGGTGGCGCCGGTGGTAGGGCTCTCGACCACGAGTTGATCGCCGAGTTGAGCTCGCATGATCGCCGCCGTTTCCTCAGAATGCTGCTGTGACCCAACGTCCCACGCGCGGCGTGCCGCCGCATGGGCGGAAGGGAGAGGCCACATGCACCACCGCACGGTCGAAGAGCTCATGACCCGAGGCGTCGTACGAGCACGGCGCGACATGCCGTTCAAGGAGATCGTCAAACTCCTCGCGGAGAACGACGTCACCGCCGCGCCCGTCGTCGACGAACTCGACCGCCCCATCGGTGTGGTGTCCGAGGCCGACCTGCTGCGCAAGTCCGCCGCCCAGGCCGACCCGTCCGGCTTGACACCGGTCCCGCATCTGGAGGCGTGGGAACGCGCCAAGGCCGAAGCCGCCAGGGCCGAGGAGCTGATGTCGGCTCCTGCCGTGTGCGCGCGTCCGGAGTGGACCGTGGTCGAGGCGGCTCGCCTCATGGCGGTTCACAACCTCAAGCGGCTGCCCGTCGTGGACGAGGCGGACCGACTGCAGGGCATCGTCAGCCGCAGTGACCTGCTGAGGATCTTCCTGCGCCGTGACGACGCCATCCGCGACGAGATCACGGGGGACGTGCTGCGGGGAACGCTGGGGCCCGTCGCTTCTGATGTGACGGTCGAGGTTCGCGAAGGGCGCGTGAGCCTCGGTGGATCCGTCGAGGTCGAGACCCTGATCCCTGTGATCGAGCGGCTGTGCCAAAGCGTTGACGGCGTGGTCTCTGTAGCCGGGCACATCGCGCACCGGGCGGCCGGCTCCGGGAGTTCCGCAACCGACGGATGAGGGCAGGCAGTCTCTGCATCCGCACAGCCGCTGCCTGCCCCCGTCCCTGGTTCAGCCGACGATCTCGATGCGATGCGCTTTGCCCTTCTCGGCTTTCGGGACACGCACGGTGAGAACCCCGTTGGTCAGCTCGGCGCTGATGTGTTCGGTGTCCGAGTTCGGCGGCAGACTCGTGCGGTAGTCGAACTCCCCGACGTGACGGGTGCGCCGCCGGACCACGCCGCTGCGTTCCTTCTCCTTGATCTCGCCGTGGACATCGATCTCGGAGTCGGTGACCTCCACGGTGATGTCGTCCTTCTCCACACCGGGAAGCTCCAGTTCCACCAGGTACGCGTCCTCGGTGTCCTCGATGTCCGCCAGCGGCGCCCATGCCCCGGCGGTGCCGAGTTCGGCGCGACCCGGGAAGGCGGACTGCATGAGCCGGTCCATGCGAGTGTGCAGGTCCTCAAGTTCGCGGAAAGGGTCCCATGCCGGAAGGGAACCCCGGCCACGACGGACAGGTTGCGTCATCGGTCATCCTCCTTGCATCTGATCCGGCGACGGCCAGCCGGCTTCCGGGCGAGCCCCCCGCTCGGCCGCTGCCGCGCCCATGCCCTCGATGTCACGCTCGGCAACGTCCACCAGCTGTCGGCCGAGGTCGTGCAGGGCCCTGCCCGCCGCCAGCTCGTCACCGATCTCCGGCACGTCCATGTCCATGGGGTTCCGGTGCGCGTCCCCGTGCCCGGTGAGCTCCGTTGTTCCGGTGTCCAGCACCACACGTGCCTTGGTCGTTCCCTCGTCCTCGAAGAGGTAGAGGCGAACCTTCCATTCCACGGTATGCGGCATCACTGTCCTCCTCATCTCGGTGCGGTGCGTCGGGACCCCGTTGTGCTCCGCTCGTGGTCACGCAGATCCACGGATGAGGCCGGGACCGCGTCTTCGATACGACGCCTGACCTGGTCGGAGAGGGCGGTCAGCTGTTCCGAGGTCCTCGCCCGCGGCGTGACTGGGGCCTGGATGCGGCGTGCCTCGGGCGGGAGCCCGGCCAGGTCGGCGGCGAACTTCTCCCCGCCCTCGTCCAAAGTGGCCCGCTCGACGACGCGCCTCCCGTTCCGCATCACCGTCTCCAGCATCGGTACGCCCTCCCCCGGCGGCTGCTCGTCACGGAGTCCGATCACGTCCGCGTATCCGGGGCGGCGGAACACCTGCTTCTGCCCGGGGGCGGTCACCTTGGCCGAGGAGAGCTTCATCACCGGCCGGTCGTCGTACTCGACCATCTTGTAGGCCGAGTCCAGGAACGGGGCGTCGGCCGACACCCCGACGCGGGTGCCGACGGCGTAGACGTCGATCGGCGCTCCGGAGCGGACCAGTTCGTCCACGCCGTACTCGTCGAGACCGCCGCTGGCGATGATCCGTACGTGCGGCAGTCCCGCCGCGTCGAGGATGTCGCGCGCCCGCAGTGCCAGGGCTCCCAGGTTCCCGCTGTCCAGCCGTACGGCCGAGCCGGGCCCACGGTCCAGGTCCCGCAACACGCGGGCCGCGACGCGGACCCCCTCCTCGGTGTCGTAGGTGTCCACCAGGAGCGTCACCGGGCCGGGGTGGCTCCGGGCGAAGGCCCGGAAGGCCGCCTCCTCCGTGCCGAACGCCTCGATGTACGAGTGGGCCATCGTGCCGACGGCGGGCAGCCCTTCGGCGGTGGCCGCGGCGACGTTGCTCGTTCCCGCGAATCCGACCATGGCGCTCAGCCGGGCGGCCTGGTAGCCGGCTTGGAGGCCGTGGGTGCGGCGGAGGGAGAAGTCCACGACCGGGTGTCCCGCCGCGGCCAGGACGCACCGTGCGGCCTTCGAGGCGATCGTCGTCTGATGGTTGACCTGGTTGAGGACGTACGTCTCGACCAGCTGGGCCTGCGGGAGCGGAGCGGTCACCTCCAGCAGCGGCTCGCCTGCCAGGACGATCCGCCCCTCCGGCACCGCCCGCACCCGGCCGGTGAATTCCATACCGAGCAACGGCTCCAGATCACGCGCCGACCGATGCAGGACCGAGGCAAAGGCGTCGACGTCCTTCGGGCCGACCCGGAAGCGGGACAGGAAGTCCAGCGACGACTCCAGCCCGGCGGCCACAAGAAATCCCCGTTCGGGCGGCATGTCGCGGACGAACAGGCTGAATGTCGCCGGGCGGTTCATCCCCTCCCGTAGGTACGAAAGCGCCATCGTGACCTCGTACAGGTCCGTGGTCGTGGCATCGGACATCTGCGTCACCTCCTGGACGACGCCCCAGGACCCCGGCCTGTCACCTGTGGAACCGCGCGGACCAGAGAGGTTCCACCCGGTCCCATTCGGCGTCCCACTGCGCGTACCTTCCGCGGTCCAGCGCCAGGCGCACGCCCTTGCGCGCCACGGCGAAACCGGCGTACACGCCGACCGCTGTCATGCCGCCCACCAGCCAACCGGTGGCCTGCGCGTTGCGCGCGGACATCGGCGGGCCCTGAACGGTTCCTTCCCGGTCCACCCAGATCCGCACGGTCGAGCCCGCGTTCTGGTCCACGGGTACGCGGGCGGTTCCCGTCCGCTGCCGACCGTCTTCACCGGTCCAGCTGAGCTGGACCTTCTGTCTCTCGTCCGCGGCACGGCCCGATGCTGCTCCCGGGGCGGAGGTCACCCGAGCGGTGACCTGGAACCGATCTGCGGACTGGGCTTGGACGATGCGCATCGTCGACTCGTGAAGCGCCAGCCCCGCGCTCACCGGAGCCGCGGGCATTCCGAGGACAAGGACCGCCAGCAGGAAACCGGAGCACCAGGTCTCGACCCGATCAGACGTACGCCTGAGTGGGTTCGCGCCCTTGGACGTGTGCTGCTCCCGGTGCGGTCGGTGGGAACCCGACGCGTGCGGCGGATCCTGTGTGCTCATGGCCTGGCCTCCAGCCGTTGCTGGCGCTTCCCCCCACCACGTCTGTCTCGCTCACCACCCTCCAACGGCGGCAGTGCCAGATCACGGGGCCAAAGGTCCCTGCCCACCAGACACTCGACCCCCCGTGCTCGTCGCCGTCACCGGTTCATATCTGCGGAACGACCGCGATCGGACACGGCGAGTGATGCAGTACCGCATGGTTGACCAGGCCCAACTGCAGGCCCACGTGCCCGTGACGCCTGCGGGCCCCGACGACGAGCAGATCAGCAGCGGACGCGGCCTTCAACAGCGCCCGTCGTGCCGAGCCCTCGACCACCTCGCTGCTCACTGGCACGTCCTGATACCGCTCCGCAGGGCCGCGCAGCACGTCGGCGAGCACCTGTGCCGGCGGGCGCCGCTGGGCCTGGAGGGCGTAGCCGGACAGACCCGGAGGCCCCGGGTTCCCGACCGGGACGATCCAGGCGTGCACCGCCACCAGCCGGCAGCGCCGCACACGGGCCTCGCGGAACGCGAACTCCACGGCCGTACCGCTGCCCTCTCCGTCCTCGACACCGACGACGACACTCCCGAACCGGCCGACGCGGTGCTCCGCCCCACCGCGCACGACGACGACCGGGCAGTCGGCGTGAGCGGCCACGGCCAGGCTGACCGAGCCCAGGAGCAGCCCGGCGAGATCTCCGAGACCTCTCGACCCGACTGCCAGCGCGAAGGCGTTGCGCCCCTTGTCGACCAGGGCGGACGCCGCGTCCTCGTGCAGCACCTCGCTGGACAGCCACACCGCGGGGGCGCTCTTCCTGGCTCGCTCCGAGGCGACAGCGACCAGGTCCGGCGCCTCGTGTTCATTCACGGCCGCGTGCACGAGATGGAGCGGCACCTCGTGCCGGACTGCCTCGTCCGCGGCCCAGTCCACCGCCTCCAGGCTCGCCTCGGACCCGTCGATGCCGACCACCAGGGGAACCGCCACGGCTCCCACCTCCTTTGTTCCGGAGTTCGCGCCTGCGAGCGCCCGCCTTGCCGGGGACCACATGCGCCGCGAGGAGATCTGCGGTAGTCCTCGATGTAGAAGGGCCGTGTTCTGCGGGGCGGCGCCGAGGCTCGTGCGTCGCATCGAACACGCCCCCGGCCGGACTGCACGGCCACCGGTTCACGGGAGCGGCAGCAGTCCGGACGGTGACCGCGCTCACCGTCCTTCCAGCTTCGTACGAGACGGAGGCAGTCGCCATGGAACGAGTCCTCACCGTCGGCCTCGACGGCTCACCCGAGAGCCTCGCCGCCGCCCACTGGGCCGCCGACGAGGCGGAGCAGCGCAATCTCACTCTGCGCCTGCTGCACGCGTGGCCCCTGCTGGCACCGGAGCCGGCCAGCCTCCCCGCGGAAGTCGATCAGAACTACTGGGCAAGGCGGCTCGTGCACAACGCCCAGGCGGAACTCGAGGCGCGCCACCCGGGCCTCACCGTCGTCGGCAACCTGGTCGCCGACGACGCCCAGGACGCGCTGCTCCAAGCGGCGTCGGAGTCCGAGATGCTCGTCCTCGGCTCGCGGGGTCTGACTCCCGCGGAGAGCTACTTCCTCGGCGACATCGGCATGTCCGTCGTGGCTCGCGCCGAGCGGCCCGTGGTCCTGGTGCGCGCCGAACGCCGGGATGCGGGGCGCGCGCCCGAAGCAGGTTCGGAAGGCGGCGTGGTCGTGGCCCTGAAGCTTCACGGTCCGTCCGACGACCTGCTCGAATTCGCCTTCGCCACGGCCGCGGCGCGGGGCGTTCCCCTTCGCGCGGTCCACGGCCGCAGGGTGCCACTCCACGCGTACGCCCCCTGGGGCGTGGACCACACGGTGACCGAAGAGGTCAGGCTGGACGCGCAGATGGGCCTGAACCAGGCCCTCCGCCCCTGGCGCGAGAAGTTCCCGGGCGTGGTCGTGGCTGACGCCGTCCGCCTTGACAGCCCCGCCAAGGCCGTCGTAGGAGCTGCCGAAGGCGCCGAGTTGCTGGTCGTCGGCCGACGCAAGCACCACCCCACCCTGGCCCCACGCCTGGGCCCCGTCGTCCAGGCCGCGGCTCACCACGCGCGTTGTCCTGTCGCCGTAGTCCCCCATGACTGAGCCAGGCCGCCACGGGGAGCCGATGGCGTGGGTGGGGCGGGCCGACGCCCCCGGGACTCCGTCCCTCCCGCGCGCCGAGGTGCGCGAGACCCACACCGCGGTGGTGCTGTTCCTCGGGGACCGTGCCTACAAGGTGAAGAAGCCGGTCGACCTGACGTTCCTGGACTACACCACGGTGGCCGCCCGACGGGCTGCATGCGAGAGGGAAGTCGTCCTCAACCGGCGTTTCGCCCCCGACGTCTACCTCGGCGTGGGCGAATTCCGCAGTCCGGAAGCCGACGTGTCCGAGCCCGTCGTGGTGATGCGCCGCATGCCCACCGAGCGACGTCTCTCCCGGCTCGTACGGGAAGGCGCGGCCGTCGACGACGCCCTTCGGGCCGTCGCCCGGCTGCTCGCCGCCCATCACGCGGGCGCACCTCGCAGCCGGGAGGTGGACGAGCAGGGGACGCGGGACGCGCTGTCGTCGCGCTGGGAAGCGAGCTTCGCCCAGGTCCGTGCCTTGTCCGACGACGGCACCGCGCCCGATGGGGTGGAGGAGATCGAGCGCTTGGTTCGCCGCTACCTCGCCGGCCGCGAGCCCCTGTTCGACAGGCGGATCACGCACAGGCGGGTGGTCGACGGCCACGGAGATCTGCTCGCCGAGGACATCTTCTGCCTCGACGACGGCCCGCGCGTCCTGGACTGCCTGGAGTTCGACGACCACCTTCGATACGTCGACGGCCTCGACGACGCAGCCTTCCTCGCCATGGACCTGGAACAGCTCGGCGCCCCTGAAGCCGCGGCGTTCTTCCTCGCCGAGTACGGCGAGTACTCCGGCGACCCGGCTCCCCCCTCCCTGCGCCACCACTACGTCGCGTATCGCGCGTTCGTCCGGGCCAAGGTCTCCCTGATCCAGGCACGCCAGGGCACGCCCGGTGCGAAGGCGGGAGCACGCCGACTGATCACCACCGCCCTGCGCCATCTGCGCGCCTCCGCCGTCGGGCTGACCCTCGTCGGCGGGCTTCCCGGCAGCGGCAAGTCCACGCTCTCCGGCGCGCTCGCCGACCGCCTCGGCGTCACACTGCTCAGCAGCGACCGGCTCCGCAAGGAACTGGCGGGCATCCCCGCGGAGCAGCCGGCGGGCGCCGCCTACGGCGAGGGCCTGTACTCCCCCGAATGGACCAACAAGACGTACGCGGCCCTCCTCGACCGCGCATCGACCCTGCTTTCCATGGGTGAGTCCGTCGTCCTGGACGCCACCTGGCGCGACACGGAACAGCGGGAAGCCGCCCTGCGCATGGCCGAACGCACCCGCGCCGATCTCGTTGCCCTGCACTGCCAGGTTCCGGGCGAGCTGACTGCGACCCGTCTCGCCACGCGCGCGCCCGGTGCGTCAGACGCCGCCCTCGACGTGGCCACATCCATGGCTGCCACGGAACCGCCATGGCCCGATGCCGTCAGGGTCGACACGAGCGGCTCCCTGGCGGCCGCGGTGGTCCAGGCAATGGCAGCGATCCGCCCGCACGCCGACAGCCAGGCCCCGGTCTTCCGCCGCCCCTACATGGAGCCGGACTAGACGAGTTGGTACGCCCGCACGTGCCCGGGGGGTGACCGAATACCGGCCCGCGGCACCACGTTTCGCGGGACGCGGCACATTCCCGCATGGTGGTTGGTACGGGGAATTCCGGTCCCGCGGGAGGCCTGGCAGGGCCGCGCACCGTACGCCCGTCAGGCTCTTCGGGAGGAGGCCATCATGGGTGAACAAGGTCCCCTCGCCCCTGGCGAGGCATGGCGGTCCGTGGCCGCTTGCTTCCTCTCCACCTTCGGGCTGCTCGCGGGGCGCCAAGTCCGTCTGCCGAAGGACCGGCGAGGGTCGTGGCTCCGCTTCGCCGACGGCACCTCGGCCCGGGTGTACCGGGAGACCCGCCTCGGCAGCGGCTTGGCGAAGGACCCGTGCACGCTGGTGGTCGCGTTCCGGCTGCGCCTGGTCCGCGGGCCCGCGCATGCCCTGTTCCGCGCGGAGAGCCTGCTGAACACCCCGCTGTTCGTCGGTTTCCCCGGCTTCACCTCGAAGCTGTGGCTGGCCCACGACGAGCGCGACCGCTACCGAGGGGTGTACGAGTGGGACGGCCCGGAGCGGGCCGAACACTACGCGCGCTCCCTGTGGCGGGTACTGGCGCTGGTCAGCGTGCCGGGTTCGATCCGCTACACCGTCCTGCCCGGCCTGCGCCGCGACGCGGTCCTCGCCGAGCCGGGACTGGCCGACGGCCTGGCACCGGACGACGACTCCGCGGCAGGGTGCCGCATACAGGGCACGGCATGACGACAGCGGCCGACGTCCTCGTGGTCGGGGCCGGGCCGACCGGCCTCACCCTGGCCCTCCAGGCGCACGACCACGGAGCGCGCATCCGGGTCGTCGAGCGGCGCCCCGGAGCGTTCCGGCCCTCCCGGGCACTCATCCTGCACCCACGCACTCTCGAAGTCCTGCGCCCCCTCGGCGTCACGGACGCCCTGCTGGAGCGGGCGGACACCGCCCCGACCGCCACCCTTCACCTCGGCTCCCGCACCGTCGAAGCGAGCCTCGCGGACCTCGCGCTGCCCGACACGGCGTTCCCGCACCTGTCGTTGGTACGGCAGATGGACGTCGAGAGGGTGCTGACGGGGGCGCTCGCCGACCGCGGGGTGACGGTGGAACGGGGCACGGAACTCGTCGCCGCCCGTGATGACGGGCACAGCGCATGGGCCGTTCTGCGATCGCCGAAGGGCACGGAGGAGATCCGTTGCCTCTTCGCCGGCGGCTGCGACGGCCCGGCCAGTACCGTGCGGACCTGTGCCGGCATCCGGTGGCACGGCAGGCCCTACACGGAAGAGGTGGTGCTCGCCGACCTCGACTTCGGCGGCAACCCCGGCCGTTCCGGTGCCCAGTTGTTCGCCAGGCGTCAAGGACTGCTGTTCCTCTTCCCGCTGGGCGAGCAGGCCACCTGGCGGCTGCTGGCTACGCGGGCGTCTCACAGCGGGTCCGGGCTGGACTTCGGTCAGCCCGGACCCGCCGTCCCGAGAGCCGAGCTCCAGCGACTCCTGAGCGACGCCGGACTGGACGCACGGATCGAGCGTCTCGCGTGGTCCGCGCGGGTGCCGCTGCAATACCGCCTCGCGGGGCGGTTCCGCCGGGGGCGGCTCTTCCTCGCGGGGGACGCGGCGCACAACTACTCACCGGCCACCGGCCAGGGCATGAACGCCGGCATCCAGGACGCGGTGAATCTCGGCTGGAAGCTCGGCTTCGCGGTGAGCTGCTCCGGCACTTCCACGGGCGGTCGGCGTGCCGAAGTGCTGCTCGACTCCTACGACAGGGAGCGCAGGCCGGCCGCCTGCCAACGGCTGATCCTCACACATACGGCGTTCTGGGCGGAGGCATCGACCGGCCGGATCCCCTCGTGGCTGCGCGCGGTTGCCGCTGCGCGCGCCGCCCCGGCCGTGCCGGTCCTCCTGGAGCGGCGGCGGCTGGTCGCCGAGGGCATCCGTCTCATCTCGCAGCTACGGGTGAACTACCGGCACAGCCCTCTGTCAGTGGAGGGAACGCCGCACCTCCGTGGCGCTCCCCGCCCGGGAGAACGCCTGCCGGACGCGGCCGTCAGCCTCAACGGGGCTCCACAACGGTTGCATGCACTCCTGGCCCGCCCGGGTGTGCACCTGCTGCTGCAGCGCGACGCCGACCTGCCATCGAACGCGGTCCTCGGTCCCCACGTCACCGTCCTCCGGCTGACCAACAGCCCAGGCCGTGGTCTGGTGGCCGTCCGCCCGGACGGGCATGTCGGCTTCCGGTGCGGGAGCGTCGACGCGGCCGGGCTGAGCGGCTGGCTGTCACTGATCTGCGCCGCGGCATAGCCACCAGGTCGGCCACGGCCGCCGACGGCGACCTCAGAGGAATCCAACCGTCCGACGGTGCCAGGGAGCCCGACAGTCCCAGTTGCCCGCACATGCAGTGAGAGCGACGGTGGAGGGGAGGCAGCCGAGGTAGTCAAGGAGTGGGGTGGCCATGCGAGCACTCGTCTACCACGGCCCCGAACAGGCCTCCTGGGACACGGTCACTGATCCGGCGATCGAGGACCCCACCGACGCGGTCGTACGCGTCGACGCCACCACCATCTGCGGCACAGACCTGCACATCCGGCGCGGGCACCTGCCCGACGTGAAGCCAGGAACGGTCCTCGGCCACGAGGCCGTCGGCGAGGTGATGGAAACCGGCCGCGAGGTTCACTCCATCGCCCCCGGAGATCAGGTGATCGTGTCGTCCGTCTCGGCCTGCGGCCACTGTCAGTTCTGCCGGAACGGCACGTTCGGACAGTGCCGAGGCG
This sequence comes from Streptomyces sp. NPDC040410, assembly GCF_055595715.1. NCBI lineage: Bacteria > Bacillati > Actinomycetota > Actinomycetes > Kitasatosporales > Streptomycetaceae > Streptomyces > Streptomyces sp. NPDC040410. Next base: position 71,829 of record NZ_JBVIVK010000014.1, on the reverse strand, counting down.
GGGGCGGGTGGATCATCGGGAATCTGATCAACGGGACACAGGCCGAGCTCGTACGTGTTCCCTTCGCCGACTACTCGACACGGCGGCGGCCCGGCACCCTGGCCCTCGATGACGCCGTACTGCTCGCCGAAGTCCTCCCCACCGCCTACGAGGTCGGCGTGCGCAACGGACACGTGGTCCCCGGTGACACCGTGGTCGTAGTGGGCGCCGGACCCGTGGGGCTTGCCGCGGTCATCACGGCGCGGATCTACTCGCCACGCAGAATCATCGCCGTGGACTTGTCCCGGTCCCGCTTGGAAGCCGCCATCCGCCTGGGGGCCGACGCCGCCGAGGTGCCCGGACGGCTGATCGCCGACCTGGCCGAGGGGCCCGGCGCAGACGTGGCCATCGAGGCCGCCGGAGACCCGGAGAGTTTCGTCCTGTGCACCCGGGTCGTACGCCCGGGCGGGCACATCGCCAACATCGGCACGCACGGCAAGCCGGCCACACTGCATCTCGAGGCGCTGTGGCACAAGAACATGACGATCAGCACCGGCCAGGTCGACACCTCCTCCACACCCTGGTTGCTCGACCTGGTGACATCTGGACGCCTGCACATCTCGCAGCTCGTCACCCACACGTTCGGCCTCGGCCGGATCGAGGACGCCTACGACGTGTTCTCCCACGGCACCGACACCGGCGCCCTCAAGGTCGTACTCCACCGCGAATAGAGCGCTCGAACAGGCAGCGACGCCTTCGGCTGAGGCCTGATGTACAGGTATCGCGGTCGCCGGGCGTAGCGGCGGGCACGGTGAGCCCGCCCCAGTGGGCCATCCACCTCCTTCGAGGCGCCCCCGCCGCCCTCGCTCCCAATCTGATGGGACCCTGGGCGGCCGCCTCCTCACCTGCTGTCACTTGTCTTCGTGTCCGTGAGCGCCGCGCGCCCCGCCTCCAAACGAGCCGCCGGAACACGGAAGGGCGAGCAGGAGACGTAGTCCAGACCCGCCCGGTGGAAGAAGTGAATGGACTCCGGGTCACCACCGTGCTCTCCGCACACGCCGGTCTCCAGCCGGGCGTTGACGGCCCGGCCCGCCTCGACGGCGAGTTCCACCAGCCGGCCGACGCCCTCCTGATCGAGGGTTTCGAAGGGTGAAGCGGCGAAGACACCCTTCTTGAGGTACAGCGGGAAGAAGGAGGCCTCCGCGTCGTCGCGGGACAGGCCCCAGGTCGTCTGGGTCAGGTCGTTGGTGCCGAACGAGAAGAAGTCGGCGGCTTCTGCGATGCGGCCGGCGGTGAGCGCGGCCCGGGGCAGCTCGATCATGGTGCCGATCGGGCAGTCCGGGTTCCGTCCCGTCTCCTCCGCGACCTCGGCGAGGACCCGTTCGGCCTCGGCCCGCGCCAAGCGCAGTTCCTCCACCGCCCCGACGAGCGGGATCATTATCTCTGCCCGCGGCCGACCGCCGTCACGCAGCCGCTGGGCCACGGCCTCGGCGATCGCCCGCACCTGCATCGCCACCAGGCCCGGCACGGCCAGGCCGAGGCGGACGCCGCGCAGCCCGAGCATCGGGTTCTCCTCATGCATGCGCTCGACGGCGTCAAGCAGGTCTCGGTCGTGCGCGTCGGGCCGCGCCGCGCGGGCGATGCGGACGGCCAGTTCCGTGCGGTCGGGCAGGAACTCGTGCAGCGGCGGGTCGAGCAGCCGGATCGTCACCGGCAGTCCGTCCATCGCCGTCAGGATGCCGGTGAAGTCCTCCCGCTGGAGCGGCAGCAGGGCCGCCAGCGCCTGTTCACGCTCACCGTCGTCGCGAGCGAGGATCATCGCCTCGACCAGCGACCTGCGTTCGCCGAGGAACATGTGCTCGGTGCGGCACAGGCCGATGCCCTGGGCTCCGAGCCTGCGGGCGCGCGCGGCGTCCTCGGGCGTGTCGGCGTTGGCTCGGACTTCGAGGCGGCGTACGGAGTCGGCGTGGGCAAGGGCGCTCAGCACGGCTTCCGTCAGTGGCCCGGTGTCCTCGCCGGTCTCCAGGCACCGGCCCACTTCCGAGGGGGTCAGCGGCAGGGTGCCCGGATACACGGTGCCTGAGGTGCCGTCGACGGAGACGGTGTCGCCTTCGCGGACCACCACGCCGGCAGGTGTGGTGAACTGGCGACCGCCGGGATCGATGGCCAGCGCGTCGGCGCCGCATACGCAGACCCTGCCCATCCCGCGAGCGACGACGGCGGCGTGGCTGGTTTTGCCACCGCGGCTGGTCAGGACCGCCTGTGCGGCGATCATGCCCGGCAGGTCGTCGGGGGTGGTCTCGCGTCGTACGAGGACGGTGTGCTGTCCGTCGGCCGCGCGGCGGACGGCGGCGTCCGAGTCGAAGACGACGACGCCGACAGCGGCGCCCGGCGACGCGGGCACGCCATGCGCGAGGGGCACGTCGGTGGGGCGGGTGGCGAAGGTGGGGAACATCAGCCGGGACAGTTCGGTGCCGTCGACGCGGGCCAGGCTCTCGTCCGCGGTGATGGTGCCTTCATCGCGCAGGTCGTGGGCGATCCGGAAGGCTGCCTCGGCGGTGCGCTTGCCGACTCGGGTCTGCAGGATCCACAGCTTGCCGCGCTCGACGGTGAACTCGACGTCGCACAGGTCACGGTAGTGGGCTTCCAGAGTGCGCAGGTGGTCGGCGAGTTCGCCGTACGCGCGGGGGTCGAGGTTCCTCAGTTCGGCGAGCGGTACGGCGTCCCGCACGCCGGCGACGACGTCCTCGCCCTGCGCGTCGGGCAGGTAGTCGCCGTACATTCCGCGCTCCCCGGTGGCGGGGTCGCGGGTGAAGGCGACGCCGGTGCCGGAGTCGGAGCCGAGGTTGCCGAAGACCATCGCCTGGACGTTCACTGCGGTGCCGAGATCGTCAGGGATGTGCTCGCGGCGCCGGTAGACGCGGGCGCGCTCGCTGTTCCACGAGGCGAACACCGCACGGACGGCACGGTAGAGCTGTTCGAAGGGGTCCTGCGGGAAGTCCTCGCCCGTCTCGCGGCGGATGATGGTCTGGAACTCTTCGACGATGGTGGCCAGTTCACCCGCGTCCAGGGCGTGGTCGTCGGTCACCGACAGCACGGCCTTGTGCGCGCTGATGGCCCGTTCGAACAGGGCGCCGTCGACACCCATGACGGTGTGGCCGAACATCTGCAGCAGCCGCCGGTAGGAGTCCCAGGCAAACCTCTCCTGCCCTGAGGCCTTGGCGAGTCCCGCGACGGACGCGTCGTTGAGACCGATGTCGAGAATGGTCTCCATCATTCCGGGCATCGAGAACCGGGCGCCGGAGCGGACGGACACCAGCAGAGGGTCGTCGGGGCGGCCGAGATCACGCCCCATGGTCCGCTCCAGGTGGGCCAGTGCACGGGCCACTTCGATGCCGAGCTCCGGCGGCTCCTGACCGGTTTCCAAGTAGATCCGGCAGGCCTCGGTGGTGACGGTGAAGCCGGGCGGCACCGGCAGGCCCAGCCGGGTCATCTCGGCCAGCCCCGCGCCCTTCCCGCCGAGCAGACCGGTCATCTCGCGGCTGCCGTCGGCAAACTCGTACACGTACGCCGTCGGGGTGCTCATCTCGACTCCGACCTCTCACTTGTTGGGGGAACTACGGAAACGGGGAAACCGACGGAGGCCTGCTCCCGCCCGGACCGGCGTGGACGTGGCCTTTTCCTCAGCCCGCGCGAGCCCGGCACCAGCACCGCGACCTGCTCGGCGACCTTCAGCAGGGCCACGGCCACCGGGCCCTCAACCTGCTCGTCAGACAGGCGTACGCCAAGGCCGACGCCGCGGGTGCGATTCCCCGCCTGGCGAAGATCACGCCGCGTCTGATGCCGTGGGGCAGCGTTCGAGGGATCGCCGTCCTGGCGGGGGTGCCAGTGCCAGGTGTGCATCAGCCTGATGGCGCTCTCTCGGCGTACGGCTTCGCGGGTCGCCTCACCCGGCCCGGCCAGGCTCTCCGCGGCCCCAGCGACGACAGGAAGCAACATGACGCGCACCCTCTGTGCTGCGCTCGGCGTGTTTCTCCCTACCAGCGTCGCGCGTCGGCACCCCCGGCGCGCAGGGGGCCACCGGCCCTCATCCGGGCCCATCCGGCCCATAATCGAGTGGGAAGGCGCAGGGCCGTATCGGGCACAGGCGATTCGGCCCACCGGGAGGGACCTCCAGCCCGAGGACACCGGCCTCGCCAAGATCGTGGACAGCCCACGCGAACCCGGGAAGCCCCGGGACCATCCGGCCCTACTGCGTGCCCGCCCGGCCCATCGGATCACCGGCTTCCGCGGCGGACGCTGAAGGTGTCAACCTGACGACGAAAGGCACGCGATGATCGCCAACGCAGCTTCCGGCGAGCAGGTGCACGCCCTTCTCACCGACGGCACGACCGTGTGCGTACGGCCGGCGGGTCCGGACGACCACGATGCCGTACTCCGGCTCTATGCAGAGATGTCGGAGGCGAACCTGCGTCTCCGGTTCTTCGCCGTCAGCCGGAACTCCGCCGAGCAAGCTGCCGCCCGGCTCGCCAAGCCCGCTGACTCGGGCTACCGGGCGCTCCTCGCCGAGCACGGCGGCCGGATCATCGGTATCGCGGAGTACGAGACATCCGCAGGGAGCGCCGATACCGCCGAGGTCGCCCTCGCGGTCGACGACGGCTGGCACCACCGGGGGGTGGGCACTCTGCTGCTGGAACATCTGGTCTCCGCCGCCCGCACCCACGGCATCAAGGCCTTCACCGCCGACGCGCTCGCTGACAACCACGAGATGCTCAAGGTCTTCGCCGATCTCGGCCTGCGGACGTCGCGCCACTTCGAGGGGCCGGAGATCCACTGCACGATTCCGCTCGACGAAACCGAGTATTACAAGACGTCCGTCGACGCCCGCGGGCAGGCCGCCGACGTGGCGAGTCTGACGCCGCTGCTGCGACCGAAGTCCGTAGTGGTCGTCGGGGCGGGCCGCCGGCCCGGCTCGGTGGGCCGGGCGGTGCTGCACAACCTGACCGGCGGAAGGTTCACGGGGCGGCTGTTCGCGGTCAACCCGACAGCCTCCTCGATCCTGGGGGTGCACGCCTACCCGTCCCTCCGCGCGCTGCCCGTGGTACCCGACCTCGCGGTGATCGCCGTGCCCGCCGCCGGCGTCGCACAGGTCACCGAGGAGTGCGGAGAACTGGGGGTGAGGGCGCTGCTGGTGATCTCCTCCGGGTTCGACGCCGAGCAGGCCAGGGCTCTCCTGGCGGCCTGCCGTGACCACGACATGCGGCTGGTCGGGCCCAACTGCCTGGGCGAGGCGAACACCGAGGAGACCGTGCGCCTCGACGCCACCTTCGCCGCCGCCCACCCCGAACCCGGTACCGCCGGTGTCGCCGTGCAGTCCGGCGGTGTAGGCATCGCCCTGCTCGGTGGCCTGGAACGGCTCGGCATAGGCGTGTCCAGTTTCGTCTCGCTCGGCGACAAGTACGACGTCAGCGGCAACGACCTGCTGCAGTGGTGGGAGTCCGACGGGCGCACCGAGCTGGCGCTGCTGCACCTGGAGTCCTTCGGCAACCCGCGCGCCTTCTCCCGTACGGCGCGCCGCGTCACCCGGCGCATGCCGATACTGACCGTCGACGCCGGTCGCACCGAGGCGGGCCGGCGCGCCGCCGCCTCGCACACCGCGGCCGCCGCCAGCACGACCATGACCCGGCGGGCTCTTTTCACCCAGGCCGGGATCACCGCCGCCCGCACCATCCCCGAACTCCTGGAGACCGCGGCCCTGCTGCACTCCCAGCCGCTGCCCACGGGCAGCCGGGTCGCCGTGGTGACCAACGCCGGCGGAGCCGGCGTACTCGTGGCCGACGCATGCGCGGAGGCCGGGTTGAGCCTGCCCGCGCCGACTCCCGGTCTGGTCGACGACCTGCTCGCCGTACTTCCCGAAGGCGCCGCCGTCGGCAACCCTGTCGATGCCACTGCCGCCGTCTCCGAGGAACAGCTGCGCGCCTGCGTGGACCGGCTCGCCGCCCACGACAGCGTCGACGCCGTGCTGGTCGCACTGGTACCGACCGCGGTGGCCGCGGCGACCGGCGACATCCTGATCCGGTCCCTCACCCAGGCTCCCGGGCGTCGTGCCCGCACGGTCGCAGCGGTCCTCCTCGACCAGGAGAGGCCCGTGCAACTGCTGCCGGCGGACGCGGGCCGTGTGCCCGCCTACGCCGATCCGCAGGCCGCCGCCCGTGCCCTCGCCCACGCCGTCGAGCGCGCCCGTTGGCTGGCCCGGCCGCTCGGCACAGTTCCCGACCTCGAGGGCGTCGACACCGAGCGCGCCCACGCGGTCGCCACCCGCTACCTGGAACGCAACCCCGAGGGCGGCTGGCTCGATCCGCGCACCTGTGCGGAGCTCCTCGACTGCTACGGCATCCGGCAGTCGCCGTGGTCCTGGGCGCAGTCCGAGGACGAGGCGGTGCGGGCCGCCGAGCGTCTCAGGGGGCCTGACGGGCTGGTCGTCCTCAAGGCGTACTGGCCGGGGCTGCTCCACAAGACGGCCGAGCACGCCGTCCACCTCGACCTGCGCGGCGACGCCCAGGTGCGCGCCGCCTTCCGGGACTTCGACGTCCGGTTCGGCCACCTGATGACCGGTGCGGTGGTGCAGCCGCTGGCGCCTCGCGGCATCGAACTGTTCGCGGGCGTGGTACAGGACGAGGTGTTCGGGCCCCTGGTCCTGTTCGGACTGGGCGGCACGGCCACCGAGGTGCTCGCCGACCACGCCGCACGGCTTGCCCCGCTCACCGATCTCGACGTACACGACCTGATCACCGCGCCGCGCTGCGCGCCGCTGCTCTTCGGGGGCGACGGCAACCGCCCGGTGGACCTGGAAGGGCTGGAGCAGCTGCTGCTGCGCCTGTCCCGGATGGCAGGCGACCTGCCGCAGCTCGCAGATGTCGACCTCAACCCAGTGCTCGCCCGGCCCGGCCTCGTCACCGCGCTCGACGCCCGGATCCGGCTGCTGCCGCGCCGAGCCCACGACCCCTATCTGCGCAGGCTCCGCTGAGCCGGCACAGACCCGTGTGCTCCTGAGGAAGGCGGAGGACGATGAAACACAGCAAGGTCGGTGTGCTGATGACGAGCGACGTCGTCAGCGCCGAATACGACACGCCGTTCAAGGAAGTCGCCCGGCTGCTCGCCGAGCACGGGATCAGCGGACTGCCTGTGGTGGATGACGACGAGAGGGTCATCGGAGTGATCTCCGAGACCGATCTGATGGTCCGCCAAGCCGAGACACCCGACCCGTTTGAGCGGGAACGCCGCTTCAGGTGGCGACGTTTGACCCCGAGCGCCCGCACCCGCCGCGCCAGGGCGCACGCCAGGACGGCCGGACAGTTGATGTCCCGTCCGGCCGTCACCATCCACAGCGACGCGACCATCGTCGAGGCGGCCCGCGTCATGGCACGTCACCGGGTGGAACGGCTGCCCGTCGTGGACGAGGAGGAGCGGCTCGTCGGCATCGTCACCCGCCGCGACCTCCTGCAGGTCTTCCTGCGCCCCGACGCCGAGATCCGCACCGCCATAGTGGACGAGGTGCTGGTGCGGGCCATGTGGCTGGCGCCTCAGGCCGTCGACGTGGACGTCCACGAGGGCGTGGTGACCCTGACCGGTCAGCTGGAGCGGCGCAGCGAGGTCACCTCAGCAGTGCACATGTGCCGTGAGATGGACGGCGTGGTCGCGGTCGTCGACAAACTCACCCATCAGTTCGACGATTCCCGTCTGCGGCCTGAGGAGGAGGCTCCGCACGGGGTTGCCGACGACTGGCTGCGCGGGCTGTGAGGAGCTGTACCGATCATGACGGAGACCGTGCTGGTCGCCTACGGATCGACCAACGGCTCGACGGCCGAGATCGCCGAGCGCGTCGGTGAAGTCCTGACCAAGGAGGGGCTGACGGTGGACGTGCGTTCCGCCGCTTGCGTCCCGGATGTCGCGCCGTACGAGGCTGTCGTACTCGGCGGCGGACTGTACGCGGGCCGCTGGCAGAGCGACGCCCGCCGCTTCGCCCGGCGTCATCGCAGGGCCCTGGCGGAGCGTCCGGTGTGGCTGTTCAGCAGCGGACCTCTGGACCCCTCCGCGTCAGAGCGGGACATCCCGCCGGCGCCCGGCGTGCGGCGAGTCGCGGACCGTGTCGATGCTCGCGGTCACATCACCTTCGGCGGGCGCCTGGAGGGAGACGTCAAGGGCCGCATTGCCCGGATGATCGTCAACTCCGGGAAGGGCGGCGACTTCCGCGACTTCGAGCAGATCGCCGCCTGGGCGACGAGGGTGGCGCGGGATCTCGCGAGCGAACTGCACCAGCTCTAGACTCCGCAACCCCGTAACACCGGCCGTGTGCCGGAGGCAGCGGAATGTCGACGGTTCGGCGCGCCTCTCGCCAGCAGCGGAGTGGCATGGCGGAGAAGGAATGTGAGGTGACGTCATGGACGTCCTGGTGGGATACGCGACCGCGCACGGTTCGACGCGCGAGATCGCCGAGCGACTGGCCGCCAAGCTGAGGGAGGCGGGGCTGAAGACGGAGGCGAGGGCTGTCGAGACGGTGGACGACGCCGACGCGTACCGCGCGTTCGTCCTCGGCAGCGCTGTGCACGGGCAGACGTGGCTGGCTCCGGCCAAAGACTTCCTGCGCGCCAACCTCGACGTGCTGGGTCCCCGACCCGTGTGGATCTTCAGCGTCGGGATGCCGGATGCACTGCGCGGACCGTGGAAGCGCCTGGCGCCCAAGGAAGCCCCGGCAATCACCGAGAGCCTGCCTGGTGACGTCTCGTACCGGGATCACCGGCTCTTCTCCGGTGTCGTTGGGCGGTCCCAGCTGCCCCGCTCGGGGCGGATCCTGTTTCGCCTGGTGGGCGGGCGGTTCGGTGACTTCCGCGATTGGGACGCCATCGACCACTGGGCGTCCGGGATCGCTGCCGAGCTGACTCGTACGTGACGGAGGCCAGGGACGGCAGCTCACTCCTGGAGTGGTTGGGCGTCGCCGCAGCGATGAGTGGCAGACGGTGCACTGGGTCGCAGGCTGGGGTCAGCACCGGCAGCTGCATCGTCGGTCCGCTCTTCTTTCCCGGCACGGACATCGCAGCGGAGGCGAGCTCAGGGCCGCGCTCTCGTGCTTGAGGTTGCAGCCGACCGTACGTCCAGTCGAACGCCAGCAGACGGGCCAGTGCCGCCGGCGAGGTGATGTCCCAGGACGTATCCGGAAGCAGCTGCAATGATCGAGTCATCCGCATCCGCCCTGACCTGGTGACCGGCGTGCTGCTCACCCGCGGCAGGCGAGGAGGCGGAAAACCCGAGTGGTGGTCGGGGACGGCGGCGTAGAAGACGTGATAGTCGGCGAACTGGTCCGTCGACCTCTTCGGCGAGTTCGGAGAGGTGCTCGGCGGGCGGCCACCCTCTGGGGGAGTCATCACCCCTTCGAAACCGCGGCCACAACAGGAGTGCCCAGCGATCATCATTTCGCACGCTGCACCCAGTGCCAGCTATCAAGCCCAAGTGCCCACTGAAGAGCCCAGTCACAAGCAGGCTTATCGCCGTACCCGCGCCATCCCCAGACCGATCCAGGAGATGATCTCCCGCTGGATCTCGTTGTTGCCGCCGCCGAAGGTGAAGAGCACCGCCGAGCGGTAGCCGCGTTCCAGCTCGCCGTGCAGCACCGCGCCCGCAGAGCCCTCCTTCAGGGCACCGGCGGCCCCGACGACCTCCATGAGCCACGCGTACGCGTCCCGGCGCGCCTCGGAGCCGTACACCTTGACGGCGGAGGCGTCCTGCGGGGTGAGGGTGCCGTCCTGGACGGCGCTCACCATCTGCCAGTTGAGGAGCTTCAGCGCGTCGAGCCTGGTGTGGGTGCGGGCGAGCAGGCGCCGCACCCAGGGGAGGTCGACGACCCGGCGCCCGTCGGCGAGTTTGGTCTCCCTCGCCCAGCGCTGGACGTCGTGCAGGGCACGGATCGCCATGGTGCCGTGCGCGGCGAGGATGGCGCGTTCGTGGTTGAGCTGGTTGGTGATCAGCCGCCAGCCCTGGTTCTCCTCGCCGACCCGGCGGGTGACGGGAACGCGGATGTTCTCGTAGTAGCCGGCCGTGGTGTCGTGCGAGGCGAGGGTGTTGATGACGGTGCAGGAGTAGCCGGGGTCGGTGGTCGGCACGAGGAGCATGGTGATGCCCTTGTGCGGCGGGGCGTCCGGGTCGGTACGGACGGCGAGCCACACCCACTCGGCGGTGTCGCCGTTGGTCGTCCAGATCTTCTGGCCGTTGACGACGTACTCGTCGCCCTCCCGCACCGCGCGCGTCTTCAGGGAAGCCAGGTCGGTGCCCGCGTCCGGCTCGCTGTAGCCGATCGCGAAGTCGATCTCACCGGAGAGGATCTTCGGCAGGAAGTACGCCTTCTGCTCGTCCGTGCCGAACTGCATGATCGTCGGGCCCACGGTGTTGAGCGCCATCAGCGGTAGCGGGACGCCCGCCTGCGCGGCCTCGTCGAAGAAGACGAACTGCTCCATCGCCGTCAGGCCGCGCCCGCCGTACTCCTTCAGCCAGCCGACACCCAGCCAGCCGTCGGCGCCGAGCCGTCGGATCGTCTCGCGGTAGAAGCGCTTCTGGGCGGCGGGGTCCGCGTAGCGGGCGGAGTACCGGGTCGAGGAGTGGTCCGGCACCAGGTCGGCGAAGTAGGCGCGCAGTTGGGTGCGCAGGCGTTGCTGCTCGGGCGTGTGGTCGAGATGCACGGCGCCTCCAGGCTCCCAAGGCCGGTCCTGACGGCGCACACCGTAGAACGTGTTCCAGAAATAGGAATGCCGAGGAAGCACTCGGCTCTGCGCGGCCGTCACTCAGCACTCAGCACTCAGCAGAGCGTGGCGATGAAGTCCGTGCACGCCTGGGCGCACTCCCGGCACGCCTTCGCGCTGTCCTCCGCGCCCGGCTGCCCGTCGAAGACGTGCGCGCACTCCAGGCACACCGTCCGGCACCACTCCAGCTGGACCCGGATGCCGGCTTCGTCCTGGCGGTTCTCCTCGGACAGCACCCGGCAGGTCGCGTCACACACCTCCGCGCACATGATGCCCTTGCGTCGTACGAGTTCCTGCCGCTCGGTAGCGTCCGGGTCCACGAGGCTCGCGCGAAGCGCGCACGCCCGCGCGCACTCGGTACACGCTTGCGCGCACGCGAATCGGTCCTCCAGGAAGCGGAAGAGCTCCTGCTGGGATGTCGTGGATGCCACACTCCGCGGGTAGCCGCCGCCGAAGTCGTCAAACCCCGTGTCGTGCGGGGTTCGGGGTCCGCGGCAAGCCTGCCGGTTCGGCCGGTTCATGGAGAGGACCACGGGTACCCGCGCGCCATGAGTACCGCATGGATGGACATGGCATCGATCGACACGGCCTCGGTGGACACTGCCGCGAGCCGGGGTGCACTCGGCGTCGGGCTGGTCGTGGTGGGTGTGGTGGTAGTGGCACTGCTGATCGGCGCCTTCTGGATGGGCGCCCGCGTCAGGCGGCGCGAACCGCCGCCGCCGAGCCCCGAGGAGCAGCCGCGGCTGCCGGAGGGCGGCCCGGTCCGTGAGGTCCGGGAGAACCGGGAGCCCGACGAGGTTCCCAGGAGCGATCACCGCCTCACGCCGCACCAGCTGCCCGGGCACGGAAACACCGGGACCCGGACGAGCCCGTCGCAGGGGCGGTCCCGCTGGACCGAGGGCAGCAGTGGCTCGTTCGGCAGCGGCGGACCGGGCGGCCGCTGAACACGTGGATGCCGCAGCGCGGGCTCCCCTGTGTCACCGGCGACCTCGCCGCAGCCCTTCGGACCGCCGCCGCACGGTACCCCGACCAGCGGGGCGAGCCGAGGGGCTGACCGCACGCAGGGGGCGCCGCATGTCGTCAGGGTACGGTCGCGAGGTCCCGAGGCGCGCAGCATCACGGGGTGCGGTCGCGAGGTCCCGCGGCGCGCCGCGTCACGGGGTGCGGCCACGTCCGGGTCGGCGCCGCCTCGTCCTTGGGGCGACCCATCTCCAGATGTGCTGCCCGGGGAGTCGTACTCGACGGCCCCTGAAGGCCTGACGAGGTCGGCAGTTTCTGCGCCGGCCTCGTCCCGCGGATGGTGGGGGCGCCGGCAACGGCCGCCGACATCTCCTTCCCGGACGGCGGCGGGCCCGAGCCGCTCGACGCGCCGACCGCCCGGCTGGCGGCGAGCCCGCCCGGCGGCCGGGGTCGCATCCTGACGCGGGTGCCGCCGCGCCCGGTGCACCCCGCCTCTGCGGGGGCACCCGCGCGGTGGCATCGTCGGTTACGGCCGCGTCACCGCACACGCACAGCCACACAGGGAAGCCGACGTCATGACCGACAAGCTCACCGTGGGTGTCCTGGGCACGGGGATCATGGGGGCCGCGATGGCCCGCAACCTCGTCCGCGCCGGGCACACCGTCCGCGCCTGGAACCGCACCCGCGCCAAGGCCGAACTGCTCGCCGCCGACGGCGCCCTCATCGCCGGCACCCCCGCCGAGGCGGTCCAGGACGCCGATGTCGTCCTGACGATGCTGTACGACGGCGCCGTCGCCCTCGACGTCCTGCGCGAGGCGGCGCCCGCCCTGCGCCCCGGTACCGCCTGGGTGCAGTCGACCACCGTGGGCATCGACGCCAACGGCGACCTGGCCGCCTTCGCCGGTGAGCACGGTCTGGTGTTCTACGACGCCCCCGTGCTCGGCACCCGCCGGCCGGCCGAGGCCGGACAGCTCACCGTGCTCGCCGCCGGTCCGGTCTTCGGCCGGGAGAAGGTGACGCCGGTCTTCGACGCCGTCGGCGCCCGGACCATGTGGATGGGAGAGGACGGATCGTCGGGCAGCGCCACCCGGCTGAAGCTGGTGACCAACAGCTGGGTGATCGCCGCCACCAGCGCGGCCGGCGAGGTCCTCGCCCTGGCGAAGGCCCTCGGCGTGGACCCGCAGAGTTTCTTCGACCTCATCGCGGACGGGCCGCTCGACATGGGCTACCTGCGCGCCAAGGCCGGACTCGTCCTCAACGACCAGCTCTCCCCTGCCCAGTTCGCGATCACCACCGCCGCCAAGGACGCCCGTCTCATCGTCGAGGCGGGCGAACGCAACGGCGTCCGTCTGGACGTGGCGGCCGCGAGCGTGGCGCGGCTGGAGCGCGCCGCCGCCCAGGGTCACGCCGACGAGGACATGGCCGCCGCCTACTTCGCCAGCTTCGACGAGAAGCCCTCAACCTCCACCTGACGCCTGACGCCTGACGTCTCACGTCTCACGTCTCACGTCTCCCCCCTCACGTCTCACGCCTCACGCCTCACGCCTCACGCCTCACGCCTCACGCCTCACGCCTCACGCCTCACGCCTCACGATCCCAGCCGGACGCGCCGAAACCACCGCCTGACCGACCCAGCCTTCGCTTCCCGGCCCTCACGCACGCGAGGGGCCCGGGGCCGGGACACGCCCATGCCGAAGGCGCTGGTCGACCGCCGGGGGCCCGCCAGTCGCCGGAGGCACTACATGTTGATCATGTGGCCGGCCAGGCCGTGCACCGCCTCCTTGACCGCCTCGCCCAGGGTCGGGTGGGCGTGGACGTTGCGTGCCACCTCATGGACGGTCAGGTCCCACTGCTGGGCCAGCGTCAGCTCCGGCAGCAGTTCGGTGACGTCCGGGCCGATCAGGTGCCCGCCGACCAGCTCGCCGTACTTCGTATCGCTGATCAGCTTCACGAAGCCGGTCGTGTCGCCCAGGCCGTGCGACTTGCCGTTCGCGGTGAACGGGAACTTCGTCACCTTCACGTCGAAGCCGTTCTCGCGGGCCTGCGCCTCCGTGTAGCCGAAGCTGGCGATCTGCGGCTGGCAGTAGGTGGCCCGCGGGATCATCACGTAGTCGAGCTCCATGGTCTCCGCGTCCGCGATCGTCTCGGCGGCGATCACGCCCATCGCCTCGGCGGCGTGCGCGAGCATGAGCTTGGCGGTGACGTCGCCGATGGCGTAGATGTGCGGGACGGAGGTGCGGCAGCGGCCGTCGATGTCGATCGCGCCCCGCTCGGAGACCGTCACGCCGGTGGTCTCCAGGCCGTATCCGGTGACGTTCGGGGCGAAGCCGATCGCCTGGAGCACCTTGTCGGCCTCCAGGACCTGCTGGGAGCCGTCCTTGCCGGTGACCGTGACGCGGACTTGAGAGCCGGTCTCGTCGACGGCGTCGACCCGGGTGGAGGTGAGCACGTCGATGCCCAGCCTGCGGTACTGCTTGGCCAGCTCGGCGGAGACCTCGGCATCCTCCAGCGGGGCCATCCGGTCCAGGAACTCGACGATCGTGACCTTCACACCGTAGTTGTGCAGCACGTAGGCGAACTCCACGCCGATGGCGCCTGCGCCCGCGATCACGATGGACTGCGGCAGGTCCTCGGCGAGGATCTGTTCCTCGAAGGTCACCACCCGCGACGTACGGCGGGTGCCGGGCAGCAGCTTGGGTGTGGCGCCGGTGGCGACGATGCAGTGGTCGAAGCCGATGGTGCGGGTGTCGCCCTCGTAACCGGCCACCTGGATGGTGTGCGGGTCGAGGAAGGTGCCCCGGCCGTCGATCTCCGTGATCTTGTTCTTCTTCATCAGGTAGTGGACGCCTTTGACCCGCCCGTCGGCTACCTTGCGGCTGCGGCGGAAGGCCTCGCCGTAGTCGAAGGAGACCTGCCCGTCGACCTTGATGCCGAAGGTCTTCGCCTCGCGGGTGATGATGTGCGCCAGCTCGGCGTTGCGCAGCAGCGCCTTGCTGGGGATGCAGCCCACGTTCAGGCAGACGCCGCCCCAGTACTTCTCTTCCACGACGGCGACCTGTTTGCCCAGCTGGGCGGCGCGGATCGCGGCCACGTACCCACCCGGGCCCGCACCCAGTACGACGACATCGAAACGTTCGTCCTGCTCGACCATCGGGACTTCCTTTCTCACGGAGCCGCCCGACTGCACGCCCCGCCCGGTTCGGGGCCGGTACGACCATGTTCCGGCCGCGGGGTGCTGCCTCGCCAACGCGCCGCATGATCCAGCTCCTTGCCGAGCGCTTCGCCCGACCGTGCACACGCCCGTTGGCACCCGTGCACGTGACCTGCGCTCCCCTCAGCACCGATACTGCTGAGAGCGGGCCCGCAAACCCGCCGACCCGCTTCCGACCACCATGGACCGCCAAGATCGAGAACCAGCAAAACCACTCTGACCTGCAAAAACACAGGTAAGAGGCCCACCTGTCTCAGCCGGAGGTAGCCATGAGGATGCTCATCAACGTCCCGGAGACCGTGGTCGCGGACGCACTGCGTGGCCTGGCGGCCGCTCACCCCGAGCTGACCGTCGACGTCGAGAACCGGGTGATCGTACGACGGGACGCCCCCGTTGCCGGAAAGGTCGGTCTGATCTCCGGCGGTGGCTCGGGGCACGAGCCGCTGCACGGCGGATTCGTGGGTCCCGGGATGCTCTCGGCGGCCTGCCCCGGCGAGGTGTTCACATCGCCGGTGCCCGACCAGATGGCACGGGCGGCGGCCGCGGTGGACAGCGGGGCCGGGGTGCTCTTCATCGTGAAGAACTACACCGGAGACGTGCTCAACTTCGACATGGCGGCCGAGCTCGCCGAGGACGAGGGCATCCAGGTCGCGAAGGTGCTCGTCAACGACGACGTCGCGGTCACCGACAGTCTCTACACGGCCGGGCGGCGCGGCACGGGCGCGACGCTCTTCGTGGAGAAGATCGCCGGGGCCGCCGCCGACGAGGGGCAGCCGCTGGAGCGGGTGCAGGCGGTCGCCCGGCAGGTCAACGAGAACTCCCGCAGCTTCGGTGTCGCGCTCAGCGCGTGCACCACCCCGGCCAAGGGCAGCCCCACCTTCGACCTGCCACCCGGCGAACTGGAGCTGGGCATCGGCATCCACGGTGAGCCGGGGCGGGAGCGCAGGGCGATGATGACCTCGCGCGAGATCGCCGACTTCGCGGTCAACGCGATCCTGGAGGACATGCCCCCGCGCGACCCCGTACTCGTCCTGGTCAACGGCATGGGCGCGACCCCGCTCCTGGAGCTGTACGGCTTCAACGCGGAGGTGCAGGGGGTGCTCACCGAGCGCGGTGTCGCCGTCGCCCGCACCCTCGTCGGCAACTACGTCACGTCGCTCGACATGGCCGGTGCCTCGGTCACGCTGTGCCAGATCGACGAGGAGCTGCTGCGGCTGTACGACGCGCCGGTCAGGACGCCCGGGCTGCGGTGGGGTATGTGATCCGGCGGAGAAGGCGATCACCACGTACCTACCAGGCAAGGAGATCCAGTGCTCGACGCCGATTTCTTCCGCCGTTGGATGACGGCGACGGCCGCGTCGGTCGACCGTGAGGCGGAACGGCTCACGGCCCTCGACTCCCCCATCGGGGACGCCGACCACGGCACCAATCTCCATCGCGGCTTCACCGCCGTGACCTCCGCGCTGGAGAAGGAGACTCCGCAGACGCCGGGAGCCGTCCTCATGCTCGCCGGGCGGCAGCTCATCTCGACGGTCGGGGGTGCCTCGGGTCCGCTGTACGGGACGTTGCTGCGCCGTACCGGCAAGGCCCTCGGGGAGGCCGACGAGGTCAGCGCGGAGCAGTTCGCCGAGGCCCTGCGGGCCGGGGTGGACGCCGTCATGGCGCTCGGCGGTGCGGCGCCGGGCGACAAGACGATGATCGACGCACTGGTGCCGGCCGTGGACGCGCTCGGCGAGGGCTTCGCCGCGGCGCGGGCCGCGGCCGAGGAAGGTGCCCTGGCGACCACACCGTTGCAGGCCCGCAAGGGCCGGGCCAGCTACCTCGGGGAGCGCAGCATCGGGCACCAGGACCCGGGTGCCACCTCGTCGGCGCTGCTCGTCGCGGGACTCTGCGAGGCCGCGGAGGCCGACGGTGAGTGACGAGAAGCTGGTCGGGATCGTGCTGGTGTCGCACAGCGCGCAGGTCGCCGCGTCCGTGGCCGAGCTGGCGAAGGGACTGGCGGGCGGGGGCACGGAGGTGCCCGTCGCTCCCGCGGGCGGCACCGCGGGCGGCGGCCTCGGTACGAGCGCCGAGCTGATCGCCGCGGCGGCCGCCTCCGTGGACCGGGGGGCCGGCGTCGCCGTCCTCACCGACCTCGGCAGCGCCGTCCTCACGGTGAAGGCACTGCTCGCCGAGGGCGACGAACTCCCGGACCGCACCCACCTGGTGGACGCCCCGTTCGTCGAGGGGGCGGTGGCGGCGGTCGTCACGGCGTCGACGGGAGCCGGCCTGGCGGCGGTGGAGGCGGCGGCCGCGGAGGCGTACACCTACCGGAAGGTGTGAAGCCGCCAGCCGGCCGGGTGCCCTTCAGGCGATCTCCTGCGCCGCGACGGCGAGGGCCGAGCGGATGGTCTCGGTCAGCTCGGCCTCCGCCGTTCCCGGGCCGGTCGCCGCGTCGGTGGTGCGCCAGCCGTGGTGCTCGACCGCCGCGCGCAGCGCCGCGTTGGACATCGCCGCCTGATCGCCCTGATGAGGGCTGTCCTGGGGCAGCCGGACACGCTCAGCAGGCGCGCGGCGAACGCCGGCTCGGCCTCTTCGTACGTCTGGCGCCAGACCGCGCGCAGGCCCGGCTCGGTGCGGGTCAGGCGCACCAGTACTCCGACGGTGGCGCGGGCCGGCCCGCCGCCGAAGCCCCGCCGGGCGGTGAACGCTCGTCGAAGAGCTGCTCGAAAGGCTGCCCCGGACGCCAGTCCCTCAGGCAGGCGGCGATCGCCCCGATGCCCACCGAGAACAGCGGCCGTACGAAGCTCTCCGAATCGGCCGGCCGGCGCAGCCCCGGGAGCAGGCCGCCGCCATCGTGTGCCTCGCCTCGGACGCCGCCAGCAACATCAACGGTGTGGTCCTGCCCGTCGACGACGGCCGGCCGGCCGTCTGACGCATCCTCAGGGCCGGGCGGAGGGAAGCGGTTCACCGGCTCCGCACGAACTGCCTCGCCAGCCGCTCCCCCGCCTTCACAGCGGCCGCGTGGTCCTCGATGGGCGTCACCCGCGTGTCCTTGAAGACGATGTACGTGACGCCGGAGTCCGTGCCGCCGCCGCGCGGGCCGGGGCGGATACCGAGGGCCTTGGCGGTGGCGTAGGACGCCTCACCGATGACGTCGTACGGGCCGACGTCCCCGACGACCGCGTACACCACGCGGTCCTCGTGTACCACGGCAGCGAGGGAGCCCCCGCGGACACCGTGGTCGCGGTGGTTCCAGATGCCGCTCGGGGCGGGCACCACGATGTACGGGAGGCGTTCGGGCTTCAGATAGCGGCCGTCGGACTGCTGGTAGGCCGTGGAGCCGGAGAAGTACGGGTCGGTACGGCGGTTGCAGCGGGGGCCCGGCCGTCCGTCGCAGTCGATGTCCATGTCGGCCTTCCAGAAGACCGCCTGTGTGGTGCCGCACACCGGGATGCGGGCGCGCGCGCCGTCGTCGCTGCGGTAGCGGCCGCGGGAGACGGGGGTGCAGTCACGCACCCTGGCAAGCAGGTCCGCGGCGCGGACGTCGCCCTCACGCCTCATCACAAGCTCCTCGTGGGCGTGAGGCCTTGGGGCGGGCATTGCCGTGGGGGCGAGCAGGACGGCGCCTGCCGCGACCAGCGTCAGTGACGGGACATGCACGATGGTGGCCCTCTCCTCGGGGACATGTGCCGAACACGCGGCCACATCTGTTCCCGTTCCGGGCACACGGCCACCACCAGGGGGCCGGACGGCGCACATCCCGGCAGGGGCCGGGGGCCTGAGCCCGTGTCGGCTCCGGCCGCCCGGCCACCCACGTCCGGCGCGGGATCAGCGACGACAGCGGCCCGCGCCACCGGCTGAACTACCCAGTCCTCAGGGTGAGTTCAGACGTGAGCGACTTCAGCATACGTAACTCTTCCCACGACCGGCAGACGACGGCCCTCTTGATGCGATCGCACCGGCGGCGCCATATTGGTCCGTACCATTGCCGCCGCGCCGCCCCGGGAGGCAGAGCCGTGCGACGCGTTTCCGCTGTCCGTACCGCTTTCCCGCGTCCCTTCGTGCTGTTCCGCCGCTCCTCCCCGCGCCGCTTCGTCCTGCTCTGCGCGGCACTCGCCCTGGTCGCGTCCTGTGGCAGGAGCGGGGCGGACGACGGCGAGGGCGGCAGGCTGCCCGCGGCGCCCGTGGGCGTCACCGCGGCGGCGGGGAGCGCGACCAGCGTGCACGTGATGTGGAACGCGGTGTCCTCGTCCGCCGGCATCAGTGTCTACGAGGTGTATCGCGGCACCACGAGGGTGAAGGAAGTACCAGGTTGGCAGCACATGGTGGATGTCACCAGGCTCAGGCCGTCCACCGCATACGTCTTCACCGTGCGGGCGCGGGACACCGGCGGACGGCTGGGGCCGCCCAGCCGGGAGGTCCGGGCCACCACCTCCGCTGCCGCGGCCGCGGCAGCGGACCATTCGGCACCGACGCGTCCGGGCAGGTCACGGGGCAGGGTGATCGGCAGCCGGGCCGTGCAGCTGTCCTGGTCGGCGTCGACGGACGACCGGGGCGTGGTGTCGTACGACATCCAACAGGGCTCGACGAAGATCCACAGTGTGGGCGGGAACCAGACCACGGCCGTCGTCACGGGGCTGCGGCCGGGCATCCGGTACTCGTTCAGCGTGCGGGCCCGGGACGCGGCCGACAACGTCTCGCCCGCCGGCGACACCGTCCGTCTCACCACCGCGCCGGGCGCCGACGACGGCCGGGGCACCGCGCCCACCGGCTTCCGCGCCACGACCCACCGCGCCGACGGGGCGTACTACGTCGACCTCGCCTGGGCCCCGCCACGGACGGACGGCGTGGTGACGGAGTACCAGGTTCACCTCGACGGCCGTCCGGCCACCTCGCTGGTGTACGGCGGGAGCGCGCCGCCCGACCGGCCCACGTACAGCTTCTACGTGGGAGAGGACGCCCGGGTCACGCACCGGGTACGGATCCGCGCCAGGCTGCCCGACGGCACCTGGGGCGGCTTCTCGGCGGAGCGGACGGTGACGACGGGCGCGGCGGGCGGCCGACCCACCTCCTGGCTGACGTCCCTCACGACGGACCTCCGTCGCGGCGGACAGCCGGCACGGCAGGCCGGGAATCCCCCGTAGGAGGGAATCCGTCACCTGCCCGGGCGTCGTCCGCATGCGGCCCGGACCGGGGGCACGTTGGCTTTTCCCGTGGCAGCACGGGCGTTCCCCGATCCTCGGCGGCGCAAGGGATGTACCGCCAACCGTGCCGCCGGAGGGCAGTCCACATGCGCAACTCTCAGCCACTCCTCCGCACCGGCCTGACCGCGGCAGCCGCCGCCGCGCTGCCGCTCACCCTGCTGGCCGGGCATGCGTCCGCGACCCCGGGCATCTCCGTGAACACCAACGGGTCCACGGTCTCGGTCACGACCAGCGCGTGCACCCAGATCAACGGCAGCTGGGGCAACGCCTCGCTGCTCAACAGCAGCCAGGTGAACTTCGCCCAGGGTCGCCAGGCGGCGTTGACGGGCACGAGTTCCCTTCAGTCCGCGGCCTGGTCGAACGTGAGCCCCGGGACGTACACCGTCGTCGTGGTGTGCTCGAACGGCAGCACCGCGGGCACCCAGTCCGTCATCGTCTCGCCCGTCTCCACCCCGACGATCTCCGCCACGGCCTCGCCGTCCCGGGGTGTCATGGGCGGAGTCGGCGGCGCCGCCAGGGACTACGGCACCCTCACGCTCGTGGCGGGCGGGGCACTGGCCGGGACCGGTGTCATCGCCGCGGCGTGGTTCCTGCGGCGCCGCTCGAAGCCGTACCGGCTCTGACGCGTCCGGCGATCAGGTCGGAGGGAAAGCGGCGGCTCCCCCGCGTCTGCGGCATGGTCCGCCGGCCTGGGCGCGGCCGCCTTCAGGTGGTGTCCGCGTCCGGCAGTTCCGCGAACTCCTCCACCGCGCGCGTCAGCCACTGTGTCCAGAAGGTCTCCAGGTCGATGCCCGCCTGCAGCACGAGGTGATGCAGGCGGTCCTGGGGAGTGTCCTTGCCGGGCGGGAAGTCGCGCTTCTCGATCTCCCGGTATTCGGCCAACTGCCGCCGGTGGAGCTCGAGATGGCGGCGCAGATCGGCCTCGATCCCGGCGGTTCCCACGACGGCCGCCGCGCGCAGCCGCAGCAGCATCACGTCGCGCAGCGGCTTCGGGTCCTGGGAGGTGGCTGCCCAGCGGGCCAGCTCGGCGCGGCCCGCGGGGAGGACCTCGTAGCTCTTCTTCTGCCCACGGGCCGGCTGCTCGGCCGGGAGCGCGCGGATGGAGCCCTCGGCCTCCAGCTTTCCCAGCTCGCGATAGATCTGCTGGTGCGTCGCCGACCAGAAGTAGCCGATCGACTTGTCGAAACGGCGGGTCAGCTCCAGCCCCGACGACGGCTTCTCGAGCAGGGCGGTGAGGATCGCGTGCGGGAGTGACATGGGCTCATCCTAGGGACGCGGGGACGGCCCTCAGAGTGCTGCCGCGAGCTCCGTGCCCTGCTTGATGGCGCGCTTGGCGTCCAGCTCGGCGGCGATGTCGGCGCCGCCGATGAGGTGGGCGCTGCGGCCGGCGGCGAGCAGCGCCTCGTACAGGTCGCGCCGCGGGTCCTGACCGGTGCACAGCACGATGGTGTCGACCTCCAGGACGGTGCTCCGCTCGTCGACGGTGACGTGCAGGCCGGCGTCGTCGATACGGTCGTAGCGCACGCCCGGGACCATGGTGACGCCGCGGTGCTTGAGCTCGGTGCGGTGGATCCAGCCGGTGGTCTTGCCGAGTCCCGCGCCGACCTTGGTGGTCTTGCGCTGCAGCAGGTGGACGGTGCGCGGCGGGGCGGGCCGCTCGGGGGCGGCGAGTCCGCCGGGCGCCGCGTAGTCGGTGTCGACTCCCCACTGGCGGAAGTACGTCGCCGGGTCCTCGCTCGCCTTGTCGCCGCCGTCGGTGAGGAACTCGGCGACGTCGAAGCCGATGCCGCCCGCGCCGAGGATGGCGACCCGGTCGCCGACGGGGGCGCCGTCGCGCAGGACGTCGAGGTACCCCACGACGCTCGGGTGGTCGACGCCGGGGATGTCGGGGGTGCGCGGGGTGACGCCCGTGGCGACGACCACCTCGTCGTAGCCGGAGAGGTCCTCGATGGCCACCCGTGTGTTCAGCCGTACGTCCACACCGTGCTCTTCGAGCTGGTGACGGAAGTAGCGGAGCGTCTCGTCGAACTCCTGCTTGCCGGGGACCTTGCGGGCGACGTTGAGCTGGCCGCCGATCTCGCTCGCGGCGTCGAACAGGGTCACCTCGTGGCCGCGGTCGGCCGCCGAGACGGCGCAGGCGAGCCCGGCGGGCCCGGCGCCGACGACGGCGACGCGCTTGCGCAGCCGGGTGGGGGAGAGCACGAGCTCGGTCTCGTGGCAGGCGCGCGGGTTGACCAGGCAGGAGGTGATCTTCCCGCTGAAGGTGTGGTCGAGGCAGGCCTGGTTGCAGCCGATGCAGGTGTTGATGGCGTCGGGCCTTCCGGCCGCGGCCTTGGCGACGAAGTCCGGGTCGGCGAGCATCGGGCGGGCCATCGACACCATGTCCGCGTAGCCGTCGGCGAGCAACTCCTCGGCGAGGTCGGGGGTGTTGATGCGGTTGGTGGTCACGAGCGGGACGGACACCTCGCCCATCAGCCGCTTGGTGACCCAGGTGTAGGCCCCGCGCGGCACCGAGGTGGCGATGGTGGGGATGCGGGCCTCGTGCCAGCCGATGCCGGTGTTGATGATCGTCGCGCCGGCGGCCTCGACGGCCTTGGCGAGCGTGATCACCTCGTCGAGCGTCGAGCCGCCCGGGACGAGGTCCAGCATGGACAGGCGGTAGACGATGATGAAGTCCTCGCCGACGGCCTCGCGCACCCGCCGGACGATCTCGACCGGGAAGCGCATGCGGTTGTCGTACGCGCCGCCCCAGCGGTCGCTGCGCCGGTTGGTCTGCGCGGCGATGAACTCGTTGATGAGGTAGCCCTCGGAGCCCATGATCTCGACGCCGTCGTAGCCGGCCTGCCGGGCGAGGCGGGCGGCGCGGGCGTAGTCGTCGATGGTCTGCTCGACCTCGGCGTCGGTCAGCTCGCAGGGCGGGAAAGGGCTGATCGGCGCCTGGAGGGGGCTCGGGGCGACGAGGTCCTGGTGGTAGGCGTACCGGCCGAAGTGCAGGATCTGCATCGCGATCCGGCCGCCCGCGCCGTGCACGGCCTCGGTGATGACCTTGTGCTGCTCGGCCTCGGCGTCGGTGGTGAGCTTCGCCCCGCCCTCGTACGGCCGCCCGGCGTCGTTGGGTGCGATGCCGCCGGTGACGATCAGGCCCACTCCCCCGCGCGCCCGGGCGGCGTAGAACTCCGCCATCCGCTCGAAGCCACGCTCGGCCTCCTCCAGGCCGACGTGCATGGAGCCCATGAGGACGCGGTTGGGCAGCGTGGTGAAGCCCAGGTCGAGCGGGCTGAGCAGGTGCGGGTAACGGCTCATGGCAGGCCTCCGTGCGCGGTGTCGTCCCCACTGTTCTAGAGGACCGCGCACGGTTTATGCAACTAGTTGCACAACAACTCCCGGGGTGATGTGCCGCAGGTCACCGGCTTTCCAGCAGGACGTGCAGCTCCCGCTCCTGGTCCCCGGAGGCCGAGGAGAGGTCGCGCACCGCGAACAGGGAGTCCAACGTGGCGCGGAGCCGCTCGATCGCCCAGTAGCCACCCTGCGCGTCGGCCTCGACGGAGGACGAGAGCCGGGCCGGGCGGGGGCACTCATGCGCGTCGGTGACTTCGAACGTGCCGAGCCACACCGCCGGGCGTGACTCGTGGAGCTGCTGCGGCACCTCGTCGGCACGCCGGTCGGACTCGAAGCAGGCGCACAGCGTGTCGAACACGATCCGGGCATCCTCCTTGCTGCATCCGCTGATCTCGACGGAGACGGGCTCCTCGTGCAGTCGCTCACGGTCCATCGTCGCTCCTCTCGTGGTGGTGGCGCGGGACCGCGGGTTCCCCGCGAACCACACCACACCCCCAGAAAAGCACCACTCGCCGGGCGAGCACCACCCACGGCGCCACCCGATGTCAGCCGCGCGTGAAACGGAGGGTCTCGCCGGCCGCCGGGGCGCTCGGCGGCGGACTCGGCATCAAACCTTCGCCGGACGGCCGCCACTCGGCGAGAGATGGTGGAAGAGTGCGACGGTGGCGTCGCAGCAACGGTTGAGCGCGGTGGGCCAAGGGGAGTCGGCACGGGGGAACGGCGTGCCGCGAGGACGGTCGGAGGCGGTGCGTGGCATGAGTGCAGCCGGGATTCCCGTGCCCGAGGGCGAGGAGCCCGTACGCGGCGTGGTAGGGCCGACCGGGCTGCTCGACGAGCGCCCTCACCCCGCAGCGCAGCCTGCTGCCAAGCCATCCGCCGGTGACCGGCGGCCTCGAGGTCGCCTCCCGCTACCAGCCCGCGGGGCGCCATCGCCGAGGTCGGCGGCGACTGGTTCGACGTGATCCCCCTTGACGGGGGCAAGACCGCGCTCGTCGTCGGCGATGTGATGGGCAGCGGCATCAACGCCGCCACGACCATGGGCCGGCTGCGCACCGCGACGAACACCCTGGCCTCGCTGGACCTGGATCCGGCCCGGCTCCTGGAGCACCTCGACAAGATCACCGAAGGGCTGGACCCCTCGATCGCCACCTGTGTGTACGCCGTCCACGATCCGCGGCTGCGGCAGTGCCGGATCGCCAACGCCGGCCACCTGCCCCCGGCCCGGGTCCGCGCCGGCCGCCCGCCGGAATTCCTCGAACTGCCCACCGGGGCCCCGCTGGGCGTCGGCGGCGTCGCCTTCTCCACCACCACGGTCGACCTCGAACCCGGCGACCGGCTGGTCTTCTACACCGACGGGCTGGTCGAGACGCGGCAGCACCCTCTCGACGAACGGCTGAACGCGCTGCTGGGCCTTCTCGACAGCCCCGACCGCCCGCTGGAGGAACTCTGCGACATGCTGCTGCGCACCCTGCACCAGCCGGACAACTCCGACGACGTGGCGCTGCTCATCGCCCGGGTGCAGACGCGGGGGCAGGAGGGGTGACCGCCCCGATTCACAGGACTTGATTACCCGCTCCTTACCGGCCGCATTCCATAATCGCAGCAAGGCATGGCAGAGAAATACCGGGTGCCGTGGCCGATGGGAGCGAGCCGTGAGCAACGATCCGGACCAGGAAAGCACCGCCGGCGGCGAGCCGACCACCCGGCCGTCCGGCAATCCGTGGGCCCCACACGCGGGCGCGGACCGGGAGGTGATCACGGGTCCCGGCGTGACGGAACCCGCCCGCTCACCCGGCGTGGGCCTCCGGGAGCTGTGGCAACGCCGGGCCGTCCGGGCGCGGGCGGTGGCCGCGGCGGCCACGGCCGTCGTGCTGGCCGTCGGCGGCGTGGCCTTCGCGGCGAGCTCGGGCGGGCCGGGCGGCGGGCCCGCGCCGGCGGCCTCCGGCTCCGCGTCTGCGTCACCGGACGGCCCCGGTGAGCGGCACGGCCACGGCATGTGGTTCGGCCCCGGCGGCGAGGGCGTTCACGGCGAGGCGACCGTCAAGGACCGTGACACCGGCGAGTGGGTCGTACGGATCTGGCAGCGGGGCACCGTCGAGAAAGTGGCCGGCGACGAGGTCACCGTCAAGAGCGAGGACGGGGCCTCTTGGACGTGGACGGTGTCCACGGACACGCGCGTGTTCGGCGACGGTACGCCGGACAGCGGGGCGGACGCCGTCAGGAAGGGTGAGACGGCGTACCTCGTCGGCTCCCGCTCCGACGACGGCACCAGGACCGCCACGCACGTCCTCTCCGGCCCCTGGAAGGACAGGGGTCAGGACGGCGACCGGCGTGGCGGATTTCCCGGACACGGCCCCAGGGACTGGCGCGGCCCCTATCCCTCGGCAAGCCCGCAGGACAGCGGCGCGACGGCCTGAGCACCCTCAGGGCCGCGGGGCCTCAGGGCCGGCAGCTTCGGCAGAGCCCCGGTTGTGGGGCCTGGTGCCGATGACGACATCGGCGTCCAGCTCCTCGGATGCGGCGAGCCGTGCCGTCAGCCCGCTGCGGGTGAAGATGTCGACGGCCGCGTCCGCCTGGCGTTCGCTCGTCTCGACCAGCAGGCAGCCGCCGGGAGCGAGCCAGCGGGGCGCCTCCGCGGCGACCCGGCGCAGGACGTCCAAGCCGTCCGTGCCGCCGTCGAGGGCGACCAGTGGCTCGTGGTCTCGCGCCTCGGCGGGCAGGAGGCCGACTTCGGCGGTGGGGACGTACGGCACGTTGGCCGCGAGGATGTCGACACGGCCGCGCAGGTGACCGGGCAGCGCTTCGAAGAGGTCGCCGCGATGGACGTGCCCGCCGACGGCGGCGACGTTGCTGCGGGCACAGCGCACCGCGGCCGCGTCGACGTCGGCGGCGTGCAGCTCGACGCGGCCGAGGGCGGCGGCCAGAGCGGCGCCGACGGCGCCCGAGCCACAGCACAGGTCCACGACGACGGACGCGTCCGGGGCCTGGGCGAGGGCCTGTTCGACGAGGAACTCGGTACGGCGGCGGGGCACGAAGACTCCGGGTGCCACGCCGATGCGCAGCCCACGGAACTCGGCCCAGCCCAGGACGAGTTCGAGCGGCTCGCCGGTGACCCGGCGGTCCACCAGGGCGGCCAGCTCGTGCGCGGTGCGGGCGGCGGCCAGTATCAACTGCGCCTCGTCCTCGGCGAAGACACAGCCGGCGGCGCGCAGGGTGGCGGCGACCCGGTCATGCGAGGAGGACGACGACGGTGCGGGGGAAGAGGGCGACGAGGGAGAGAGTGGAGGCATGGAGAGCCGAGGGCCTTTCGGGAGCCGAAGGGCGCTCTCGCGGACACCTACTGCCGGTGAGCCGCGTCGACTTGAGGTGAGAGCACCCGACCTGACACAGCGGTAATGGGTCTCACCTCCTCGGTACTCGGGGCCGGGTCGATCCGCGGCCGGACGGCCACCTTACACCGGCGACCACCACGTCCTGGTGCGCCACCCGACCGACGCCGGCGGCGGCCGCATCCTCGGCGCTGGCCCAGGTCACCGAGAGCCGCCGCCCGCCCCTTCCGGCTGCGGCACCGGCACGGCGGCGCGACCGTCCGCCGGCCGTCGCGGAGCCCGCGCCGCCGGGAACGCGGTGGTGCGGCTCAGCCGGAACCCCAGGGACTCGTAGAGCCGGATGGCCCTGGTGTCGCGGGCGGCGGTGTGCAGGAAGGGCGTCTCGCCGCGTTCCCGGATGCCGTGGGCGACGGCGAGGATCAGGCGGGTCGCCAGGCCCTCGCCGCGGAACGCGATATCGGTGCACACTGCACTGATTTCGGTCCAGCCCGGCGGGCGCAGCCGCTCCCCCGCCATGGCGACGAGGCCGCCGTCGCGCCGTATGCCCAGGTAGGTGCCGAGCTCGATGGTGCGCGTCAGGAAGGGGCCCGGCCGGGTCCGCTCGACCAGGTCGAGGGTGACCGCGGAGCCGCCCCGGGGCCCGGTCATGCCCCGCGTGCCCTTACGGTTGAACGCGTATGCATTTTGGAGGCACCCCCCGTATGAACGTCACCCGAGGCTTCACCGGGCGCCCCCGCGTCCACAACCCGGGACTGCCGCCCGGCCAGTACGACGCGGGCGACGAATGGCCCGTGCTGTCCGCGGAAGTCACACCCGAGCTGGCGCACGACCACTGGAACTTCCGCGTCGACGGCCTGGTGGAGGCACCGCGCACCTGGAGCTGGGATCAGGCGCACGCGTTCCCGGCCTCGGTCTACGAGGGCGACATCCACTGCGTGACGAGCTGGTCGAAGTTCGGGGTGCGCTTCAGGGGGGTGTCACTGGACGCGTTCCTGGATGTGGTGCGGCCCCATGTGTCCGCCACCCATGCCGTCGCCTACTCGCACACCGGGTACACCACGAACCTCCCGCTCGCCGATCTGACCGGCGGGCGTGCCTGGATCGTCTGGGAGCACGACGGCGAGCCGCTCGCACCCGAGCACGGCGGGCCGGCACGGCTGCTGGTGCCGCACCTGTACTTCTGGAAGAGCGCCAAGTGGATCGCGGGAGTGAGGCTCCTGGACCACGACGAGCCGGGCTTCTGGGAGCAGAACGGCTACCACGCCCGCGGCAACCCCTGGGAGGAGCAGCGGTACTCCGGTGACTGAGACCTTCACTCCCCCGACGCGGTTCGCCGTGCCCGGCCGCATCGCCGTGAGCCACAGCGCCGCCGTGGTGTGGCAGACCGCCACCCTCACCGAGATCCGCCGCGAGACCCCGCACGCCGCCACCTTCCGGTTCGCGGTGCCCGGCTGGGCCGGGCACCTGCCCGGCCAGCACCTGATGCTGAGGCTGACCGCGGACGACGGCTACGCGGCCCAGCGCCACTACTCGATCGCGTCCCCGCCCGACGACCCGGGGCACATCGAGCTGACCCTCGGCCACGTGGCGGGCGGTGAGGTCTCGGGCTGGTTCCACACCGTGGCCCGGCCCGGTGACGAGGTGCAGGTGCGCGGCCCGCTGAGCGGGTTCTTCGCCTGGCCGGGCGACCGGCCCGCGCTGCTGATCGGCGCCGGCTCCGGCGTCGTACCGCTGATGTCGATGGTGCGCCACCACCGGGCGCGGGAGCTCGCGGTGCCGCTGCGGCTGCTGGTCTCGGCGCGCGGTCCTCAGGAGCTGATCTACGCGCGGGAGTTCGGCGCGGAGACGACACCCGTGTTCACGCGAAGCGCGCCGGAGGGTGTGCCCGTGGGACGTATGGCGGCCGCACATGTGGCGCCGCTCCTGGCCGAGCAGCCTCCCGGTGGATGGGAGGCCTATGTGTGCGGCTCCAACTCCTTCGCCGAGCACGCCTCGCGACTGCTGGTCGAGGCCGGCCAGCCCGTGGATCGCATCCGCATCGAACGTTTCGGCTGAGAGGTCTCACGGCCGGGCCGCGCGGGCCCCGGCCCACCGCGCCGGGGTTTCGCCGCGACGCCGCCGGGCACTCCTGTGCGGCGGCGGGAAACGGCGTCGGGCGGTCCCATGCGGCCCGTTGGTGAACGATGGCGGTGGACGGATACTGAATCCGTGCGAGCACTCGCAGGTGTGCGCGGTGCGGAGGTCGACATGCGAACCCGGGTGCGCGGCTGGCGCTGGCGGCGCAATCCGTTGCGGCGCCGGTCGGACGTCGTCGAGGCGTGGACCGTACTGGCCGTCGCCTTGTTGCTGTTGGCCGGCGCTCCGCTGGCCGGGGCGGTCGCGGCCTGGTGGGCCCACGACGACGCGCGCACCGTGGCGACGGCACAGCGCGCCGAGCGTCACCGGGTGCGGGCCGAGGTCGTCGGCAGAACCCCCGCCACACTGCCGTCGGTGCAGGGCGGCCGGGAGCACTCGTACCGGGTGACCGTGCGCTGGACCGAGCCCGGCACCGGTGCGCGGACGGCCACCGCGCGCGTCCCGGCGGGTACCCGCCAGGGTGACAGGGTCGACGTGTGGTTCGACTCCCGGGGCCGGAGCGTGCCCCCGCCGCCCGGCGAGACCGCGGTCTGGCAGCACACCCTGACGATCGGCGCCTGCGCGACGGGCGGCGCGGCCGCCGTCGTCCTGCTCGGGCAGTCCGTCGTACGCGGCGTGGCCACGCGGCACCGGCTGGAGGAGTGGGAACGTGAGTGGGCCCGCACCGAGCCGCGGTGGACTCGCCGCCGGGCGTGACGGACGTACCGGGCACGGTCGCGCCCCCTGAGCCGATGAAGCAACGGCGGCGTCCTGGCCACGCCTGACGGCCTGGCGAGTCGTCCGATCACCCACGTACGGTGTGATCATCCGCACTCTCTCCACAAAGGCGGTCCCACATGGCCCTGTTCGACCTTCCGATCGACGAGCTCCGCGAGTACCGCAGCGCGTCCGCCGAGCCCGAGGACTTCGACGCGTTCTGGTCCAAGACCCTCGGGGAAGCCCGCGAGCACGACCTGGACGCCCGCTTCGAACTCGTCGACACGGGTCTGACCACGGTGAAGGTGTACGACGTGACGTTCGCCGGGTTCGGCGGTCACCCGGTGAAGGGCTGGTTCACGCTGCCCGCCGAGGTCTCCGCGCCGGTGCCGGTGGTCGTGGAGTTCGTGGGGTACGGCGGCGGGCGCGGCCTGCCGCACGAGCACCTGCTGTGGGCGTCCACGGGGCGGGCGCACTTCGTCATGGACACCCGCGGCCAGGGCAGCGCCTGGGGCGCCGGGGGCGGGACCGCCGACCCGGTGGGGGGCGCGCCCGCGTTCCCCGGTTTCATGACCCGGGGCATCGACGCTCCCAATGACTACTACTACCGCCGGGTGTTCACGGACGGGGTGCGCGCGGTGGAGGCGGCCCGTTCGCATCCGCTGGCCGACGCCGCCCGTACGGTGGCCGTCGGGGCGAGCCAGGGGGGCGGCATCTCGATCGCGGTGGGCGGTCTCGTCCCGGACCTGGCGGCGGTCGCGCCGGACGTGCCGTTCCTGTGCGACTATCCGCGCGCGGCGACGCTCACGGACCGGCACCCGTACCGGGAGATCGGCAGCTACCTCAAGACCCACCGCGGCCGCACCGAGGAGGCCCTGCGCACCCTCTCGTACTTCGACGGCGTGCACTTCGCGTCCCGCGGCCGGGCGCCCGCCCTCTTCTCGGCGGCCCTGGAGGACCAGACCTGCCCGCCCTCCACCGTCTTCGCGGCCTTCAACGCCTGGGCGCACGACGACAAGGCGATCGAGGTGTACGAGTTCAACGACCACGAGGGCGGCGGGCCTTACCAGGAGGCCGCCAAGCTGCGCTGGCTGCGGCCGCGCGCCTGAAAGGGCCCGTATGGAGACGCGTGAGGCCGCGGAACGTTTCGTCCGGGTGTGGCAGCGGGGCTGGGCCGCGCATGACGTGGACGCGCTGATGCAGGTGTACGCGGAGGGGTGTGTGCACCGATCCATGCCGTTCCGCGAGCCGCATCGGGGCCGGGCCGAACTTGCCGAGTACCTGCGCTGGTCGTTCGCCGAGGAGAAAGTGACCGACGTGCGGTTCTCGGCGCCGGTCGTCGGCCCGGACGGCGTCGCGGTGGCCGAGTTCCGGGTGCTGGCCGAGCAGGGCGGCGAGCCGTCCACGCTCGCCGGGTGCGTGTTCGTGCGCTTCGACGGTGCGGGGCTGGCTGTCGAGACCCGCGACTACTGGCACACGGCCGAGGGGCATCAGGAGCCGAAGGGCGCCCTGTTCTTCCGGTGAGTCTCCGCGCCCTTCCGTCCTGTCCGACCAGTCGGTACGTTCAGGGGGCCCGGGTCGCTGTGTCGCGGCCCGGGCCTTTCGGCGGACGACGGAGGGCCTGCACATGTCCGAGCACGAGGCAGAGGTTCACGGTCACTGCGAGGCACGCTTCGAAGCGGTGCGCACGGCGTTCGAGGAGAACTTCCGGGATCGCGGCGAACTGGGCGCGGCGGTCACCGTCAGGGTCGACGGCAGGCCCGTGGTGGACCTGTGGGGCGGGTGGGCGGACGCGGCGCGCACGCGCCTGTGGGAGCGGGACACGCTGGTCAACGTCTGGTCGACGTCGAAGGGGCCGGTCGCCCTGTGCGCACACATCCTCGCCGACCGGGGGCTGCTCGACTTCGACGCGCCGGTGGCCGCGTACTGGCCCGAGTTCGCCTCGGCGGGCAAGGAGAAGGTGCTCGTACGGCATCTGCTGTCGCACCGCTCCGGCCTGTCGGGCCCGCGTGAGCCGCACTCGCTCGCGCAGCTGTGCGACTGGGAGCTGACCACGCAGCGCCTGGCGGCGATGGAGCCCTGGTGGGAGCCCGGGACACAGTCCGGATATCACGCGCTGTCGTACGGCTTCCTGGTCGGGGAGGTCGTGCGGCGCGTGTCGGGGCTGCTGCCCGGCGCCTTCCTGGAGCGGGAGGTGACAGGGCCGCTCGGGATCGACTTCACCATCGGACTGCCGGAGCAGGAAGCAGGGCGGGCGGCCGAGCTGGTGCACCCGCCGGCCGCTTCGAGCAGCGAACAGGCATCGATCTTCAGCCAGTTGACACCCACGGCGCTCGCCGCACTGGCCAACCCCCTGGTGGGTGCAGCGGAGGCCAACTCGCCCAAGTGGCGCGCCGCCGAGATTCCGGCTGCGAACGGCCACGGCACCGCACGGGCCGTCGCCGCTCTGTACGGGGTCTTCGCGGGGCGGGGCTCCCACGACGGCCACCGCGTCCTTTCCGCCGAGGCGGCCGAGCGGGTGCGCGAGGGCCAGGGCGGCTGCCGCGACCTGGTGCTCGGCGCCGGCTTCGAGCACGACACCGAGATCGGGCTCGGTCTGTGGCTGAGCGGACCGAACGGCTCCTACGGGCCCAACACGCGGGCCTTCGGACACGACGGCTTCGGCGGCTCCTGCGGTCTGGCCGACCCGGAGGCCGGGGTCTCACTGGGGTACGTGATGAACCGCATGGGGCCCCGCATCGCCGACGACCCACGGAAGATGGCGCTGATCGACGCCTTGTACGGCGCGCTGTGAAAGGGTTCCGAGCGGGCCGGGTTTCGGCCGAACAGGCGGGCCGGTCTTCCCTCATGGTTTAGACCAATGCTAGATCTGGTGGCGCAATGAGCCCGCACGGCTACGGCACGTCACCAACAGGAGGCGCGGCATGGCCCGCACCACCCACGACCACCCGTTCCCCGAGGAACAGCCGATCTACTGGCGGATCGCCAGGGAGTTGCTCGGCGAGCTGCGCGACGGGACCATCCCGCCCGGTGAACGCCTGCCGGGTGAACGGCGGTTGGCCGAACACTTCGGGGTCAGCAGGGAGACGGTACGGCAGGCGCTGGAGGTGCTGCGCCGCGACGGGCTGGTCGCCACCGACCGGCGCGGCTCTCACGCCACCCTGCCCGGCCTGCCCGTCGAGAACCCGGCCTCGCTCGCCTTCCCGGTCGGTTCCCGGGGTGCGGACCCGGGCACCGACCGGACCACCGTCACCTGGGAGACGCCGCCGCCGGAGCACGCCCGGGTCCTCGGGCTGGCCCCGCACCGGCCGACCCTGGTGCACCGCTACGAGTCCGCGGGCGCCGACGGGCGGGGGAGGCGCAGGGCCGTGACCTCCTTCTCCGCCGTGGCCCTCGCCGAGGTGGAGGAACTGGCCCGGTACCGCGACCGCGCCGACGGTGCCGCCGAGGCGCAGCTGCGGCGGGCCTACGACTGGATGCGCCGGGCGGGCCTCACCCTGCACCACCGGGACGCCATCACCCCGCTCGCCGACGCGCCCTCGGTACGGGTCACCCGGCGTGTCCACGACCAGTACGACCGCCCGCTGGAGATCACCGACCTCGTAGTGGACGCCCAACAGGACGCCCTGGTCTACGAGTTCACGCTGCCCGGAGCGCGCTGACCGCACGGGGGCGCCGGAAGTACAGCGGCACCGACTCCACCGGGCGCCCACCGGGCGTCTTCGGCCACGGTCTGCGGCTGCCGCCGGGCAGTCGGGCAGTCGGGCAGTCGGGACCACTTCATCCCAAGCCTCATGCGGCACCGGCTCCCGCGTCCCCCCGCACCACGCGGGCCTGGCGGCCCAGGGCCAGCAGCCGGCCGTCCGCCGACCAGACGGCACTGTCGTCGACGGCCCAGCCGCCACCCGCCTGGTCGGTACGGATGCGGACCAGGGCCCAGCTCTCGGGGGCACCGGCGTCGAGGGCGTCGGTGAGGTGGACCGTCAGCTGCGCGGTCGGGACGGGCCGCGGGGCGCGCCAGCGGGCGTAGAGCGCGGGCGGCAGGACGTCGGTGAGCGTGACGGCGGCCGCCGCGTCGAGCGCACGGCCGTCCGGAAAGCGCACCCAGGCTACGAGCTCGGCCGTGTCGCCTCCGGCGAGCGGGAGGGCCGCGGTGGCCGGGCGTATCTCCACCTGCTTGGCGAAGGGGGCAAGTTCGGAGGGGAGATCGAGGGGGCGGCAGTCGTCCGGTCGCGGGACGTCCGGGGCCGGCTGTCCGTCGTACGCGGGCCCGGTGCGCCCCGGGCCGAACAGCGCCGAACCGACGAGGACGGGCTCCCCGCCCTGGTGGCCGGTGAAGACGCAGCTGGCCGTGCGACGTCCGGCCGCGGGCGCGGCTCCCGACAAGTGCAGGGGCCGGGCGTCGACAGGAGCCAGGAAATGTGCGGTCAGGGTACGGACGGGTTGCGCTCCCCCGGCGAACCGGTCGCGTACGGCGCCGAGGGCGACGGCGGCGACATGGCCGCCGTGCGCTCCCTCCCACGACCACCACAGGGGGTCGATGC
Organism: Streptomyces sp. NPDC040410; assembly: GCF_055595715.1. NCBI lineage: Bacteria > Bacillati > Actinomycetota > Actinomycetes > Kitasatosporales > Streptomycetaceae > Streptomyces > Streptomyces sp. NPDC040410. The sequence continues at coordinate 37,659 of NZ_JBVIVK010000014.1, read as the reverse complement.
GGATCTCGTCGGCGGTCGTCTCGGTCGCGTGTTCAGTGGTCACGCGCTTCACCATAGACTGGTGGGTTGGAAAATCAAACGCATAAGGTGGAAAAACAAATTCACCAGGTGGGCCGCCGGGCCACGACCATCCGCACCCGTGGGCTTCCGTCGCGCCGCTGCCCGAACTCGGGCAGCGCCCGAAGATCGACCCGGAATCCGGTGCGCTCCAGTTCCCGCAGCACGTCCCCGAACCGGAAGGAGCGGTAGTACATGACGAACCGCGGCCGCCACACGGCGTTGCGCAGCCGCATGACCATGTCGAAGCCGAGCAGCATCCAGAAGGCGGGCGAGGACGGGCGGGGTGGCGCGAGCACGGGGAAGGCGAAGCGTCCGCCCGGCCGCAGCGCGGAGTGGACCTGGGCGAACAGCCCCGGCAGCTCGCGCGGCAGGAAGTGACCGAGCGCCCCGAAGCTGACCACGAGGTCGAAGGCGGGTCCGAAGGGCAGGGCGCGGGCGTCCGCGCGCACCCAGGCGACGCGCGGCCCCGTGATCCGCGTGCGTTCGCGGGCGGCATCGAGCATGCCGGCACTGAAGTCGACCCCGGTGACGCTGCGCCGGCACACCCGGGCCAGCACGTCCGTCCCGGCGCCCGTCCCGCAGCACAGGTCGAGGCCGTCGTCGCAGGGCCCCGCCCGCTCCAGCGCCGACGCGACGGCGGTGAGCACCGAGTCGGGCGTGCGGAAGGGGGTGTGGTCGAACTTCGGGGCGAGCAGGTCGTAGCCGCGCTCGACCGACGACAGCGCTTGGACGGCGAGTTCACGCAGGCTGGGACCTTCGGGGCTGAACATCCCGGTCAGCCTAGGCCCTGTCGTCGAATTCCCACCCGCCCGCGGGCGGACGACGGGAATTGGACGACAGGATCCAGTGGACACCCCTGCCACGACTGATTAATCTCACCCTCACCTACTCAACTAATTGACTATGGGGTGATCCGATGCGCGCGTTCCGCGAGGCGGTCGAGGCCGGGGACCTGGACGCCGTCGAGGCGCTGCTGGCGGAGGACGTCGTCTTCACCAGCCCGGTGGTCTTCAAGCCGTACCCCGGCAAGGCGATCACCACGGCGATCCTGCGCGGTGTCACGCGGGTCTTCGAGGACTTCCGGTACGAGCGTGAGCTCGCCGGCTCCGACGGTCGCGACCACGCGCTGGTGTTCAGGGCACGGGTGGGCGGCCGCGAGCTGTCCGGCTGCGACTTCATCCATCTCGACGACGAGGGTCTGATCGACGAACTGACGGTCATGGTTCGCCCGTTGTCGGCTGCACAGGCCCTGGCGGCGGCCATGGGCGCGCAGTTCGACCAGATCGAGAAGGAAGCGGCGGCCCGGTCCGTCTGAGCGCGGCGTCACTCTCACGGTGCGGTGACGGTGCGACGGAGGCGCGGGCCGCGCGGGCACGGTCGACGAGGTGGCCCCGCTGGTCGTGTACCTGCTGCCGGACGAGTCGTCGTACGTGAACGGCGCGGAGATCACGGTGGACGGCGGGCACGCGGCGCACGGCGGGGTGAAAGCGATCACGAACGCCCTCGACGCGCCGTGACCGCCGCGCTCGTCATCGCAGCGGAGTCGCCCGCCTGGCCCCTGCGGCCGTCACGGCAGGGGCTGTTCGGTCCAGATGATCTTGCCATCTGGGCTGTAGCGGGTCCCCCAGCGGTCGGTGAGCTGGGCGACGAGGAAGAGTCCGCGACCGCCCTCGTCCTCGGTCTTTGCGCGCCGCAGCCGGGGCGAGGTGCCGCTGCCGTCGCAGACCTCGCAGATCAGCGCGCGGTCGCGGATCAGCCGCAGCTGGACCGGGCCGGTCGCGTGGCGGATGGCGTTGGTGACCAGTTCGCTGGCCACGAGTTCGGTGGTGAAGGCCAGTTCGTCGAGGTCCCAGTCGGCGAGCTGGGCGATGACAGCCGCACGGGCGCGGGACACCACCATCGGGTCACTCGGCAGGTACCACTGCGCGACCCGCTCCGGCCCGAGGGCGTGCGTGCGGGCGACGAGGAGGGCCACGTCGTCGCTCGGCCGGTCCGGCAACAGCGCGTCCAGGACCGCCTCGCAGGTGTCCTCCGGCGCCCGGTCGGCGCGGGCCAGGACGGTGCGGAGCCGGTCCAGGCCGGAGTCGATGTCCCGGTGACGGTCCTCGATCAGACCGTCGGTGTACAGCACCAGCTGGCTGCCTTCGGGCAGTTCGAGTTCGACCGTTTCGAAGGGCATCCCACCCAGCCCGAGCGGCGGCCCCGAGGGCAGGTCGACGAACTCCGCGGTTCCGTCCGGCCGTACGACCGCGGGGAGCAGGTGCCCGGCACGGGTGAGGGTGCACAGCCGGGTCACCGGGTCGTAGACGGCGTACAGACAGGTGGCTCCGACGATTCCGGAGTCCGGCGGTGTGTTCTCCATCTCCCAGCCCTCGCCCCGGTCGAGCCGTCCGACCAGGTCGTCGAGGTGGGTGAGGAGGTCGTCGGGCGGCAGGTCGAGGGAGCAGAAGTTGTGCACCGCGGTGCGCAGCCGGCCCATCGTGGCGGCGGCGTGCAGTCCGTGGCCGACCACGTCGCCGACGACCAGCGCCACGCGGGCGCCGGACAGCGGGATGACGTCGAACCAGTCGCCGCCCACCCCCGCCTGCGCGGGCAGATAGCGGTAGGCGGCCTCGACGGCGCTCTGTTCGGCCCGGCCCCGCGGCAGCAGACTGCGCTGCAAGGTGAGGGCGGTGTTGTGCTCACGGGTGTAGAGGCGGGCGTTGTCGATGCAGACGGCGGCACGCCCGGCCAGCTCCTGGGCGAGCGACAGGTCGTCGTCCTCGAAGGGGGCGGGCTTCACGGAGCGGTAGAAGCTCACCACGCCGAGGGTCGCGCCCCGGGCCCGGAGCGGCACCGTGATCAGCGAGTGGATGCCGACCGAGAGCGCCCGCTCGAGGCGCGGCGGATCCTGGGCCAGCCAACCCGCGGCATCGGTCAGTACGGGTTCGAGTACGGACCGCCCGCTCTCCAGGCCGCGGGCCTGCGGAGTGGATCGGACGTAACGGACCTTGTCGCCGACGCCGTACAGGTGGGAATCCTCGTGCACGGCACCCAGGGCGACCCGGCGCAGCGGGGTCTCGGCCCCGAGCGGCCCCGGCTCGTCCCCGCGCAGCACGGAGTCCGGCAGGTCGACCGCGGCGAAGTCGGCGAAGCGGGGTACGGCCACCTCCGCGAGTTCCTCCGCGGTGCGGGTGACGTCCAGCGTGGTACCGATCCTGCCGCCGGCGTCGTGCAACAGCTCGAGGCGCCTGCGGGCGAGCACGGCCAGCCGGCCGACGCCCGGCTCGCCGACGAGGAGGAGCCGGCCGCCGGCACCGCCGCCTTCCCCGTCGTCGTCCGCTTCTGTCACCGTCGGCCATACGGGAACCGGCCCGGGAGACGGCGGCGGCGCGGCGGGCACGGCCATGGTCGGCACGTCCACCGGCGCCGACTCGGCCCGCCCGGGCTCCGCCGGCGCGGGCTCCGCCGGCACGACCGGTACAACGGAGCGCATTCGCGGACCGCCGAGCACACGGGCCTCGACGACCACACCCGCTTCCCCAGCCGCACCCATGACCTGGCGGCGCAGCAGGACGGCGGTACGGCCTCCGGACAGGGTCACCTCGTCGAGGGTGCGCTGCGGGGAGGCGATGAGTTCCTCGGCCCTCTCCCGCAGGACGGCGAGATCCGTCCGGCCGAGATCCCCGCTCTCCCGGCCCCTCCCCCGGCCCGCCGCGGCGAGCTCGGGCTGCCGCGGCCGGCGGGCCGCTTCGGGGCCGGCCCGCCGGTACGCGGCGAGGAGCGCCCGTTCCCGTTGCGTGGCGTGCTCCAGCAGTCGCGCCTCTATGTCGCGGGCGGCTTCGCGCACCAGCCGCACCATCGTGGGGTCGCCGTCGTCGCGCAGACAGGTGAGATCGAGTACGGCCTCGATGCGCCCGCTGAGGGGGTCGCGGACGGGCGCGCCCGCACAGGCGAAGGGCTGCAGACAGTCGGCGAAGTGCTCGCGGCCGACGACGTAGACGGGGCCGCGCTCGGCCAGCGCGGTGCCCACGCCGTTGGTGCCCACGACCGGCTCGGAGGCGTCGAACCCGGGGGCGAACCTCACCTCGTCGAGCCGCCCGCGCAGCCCGGGGTCACCGCCGAGCCGCTGGACCAGGCGGCCCCGTGCGTCGCAGAGAACGACCGTCATCCCCACATCGGAGAGCGACGCGCTGAGCTCCGTCAGGACCGGGTCGGCCGCGAGCAGGAACCGATGGTCCAGCGCCGGATCCGGTGCGTAGCGGGCCAGCAGCCGGTCCGGCTCCAGCCCCGCGTATCTGCACCGCTTCCAGGAGTCGAGCACCGGGGCCCGGACATCCGAGTCGACGCGCGCGCCGGCCAGAAATCGTTCGTGGGCATCGACGAGCCCGCCGATGTCGTCCCAGGCGACGGACAACGGGATCACTTCCCTCGCCCGGAGGCGGCCCGGTCGCGTGCCGCCACTCGACTCGCCGACCCGCGGAGTCCTCCGGGCGCCTTCACCCTAGACCCGGCGTGACTCACATCACAACACCGGTCGGCGCCCTGCCGAGGCGCGCTCCCTACGCCGATCGGCACTCCGCGAGCCGCCTTTCGAGGAACCGCCGCTCCGCCTCGTTCTCGACGAGTTCCAGCGCTCGCTGGTACGCCTCGGCCGCCTCCTGCCCGCGTCCGCTGCGGCGCAGCAGGTCGGCGCGGGAGGCGGGCAGCAGGTGGTACCCGGCCGGCTCACCCTCCCGTTCGAGCTCGGCCAGCAGGGCGAGGCCCGCATCCGGGCCCTGGGCCATGCCGACCGCCACCGCCCGGTTGAGGCGGACCACCGGGGAGGGCACGAGGCGGGCCAGCTCTCCGTAGAGCGCGGCGATGTCGGCCCAGTCGTGCGGGCCCGACACGTTCTCGTGGGCGATCAGCCGGCGTGGGCCGACGTTGCGGTAGCCGGTGGTCACGTGCACCACGTCGGCCGGCGGCTCCGCGTCGGTACGGGTGCCGCTCAGGCGCACGGGGGCGTGGCCGAACGCGCTGCTCTCGTCGACGTGGAGACGGAAGTCCAGCACCTCGCGGGTCACGGGTCCGCTGACGCTCGCGATCACCTCCTCCACGGACTTGCGGAAGGCGTCGATCCCGCGCTGGTTCTGATTCTCCCGGACTGGGGCCGTGCGCGAGGCGTCGACGGTGTCGTCGCCGCAGAAGAGCAGCATGTACTTCACGGGTCCTCCCGGTCCGTCGTCGCCATGCGGCGCCACCGCGCCGGTGGAGACCGGTTCCCGCGCCGACGACTTCTCGCCCGTACGGCGTGCGGCATCCGGGTGCTCGCAGGCCCCGCTCGGCCCGGGCAGCGCGGCGGACAGCGGCTCCGTTCCTACGTTGACCGCATGACCATCGGATTTACTTCCCGGGCGGCCGTGTCGGCCTGCGCATTGGGTGTGACCGGCCTGCTCGCGCTCGCGCCCGCGGCGGCCGCCGCTCACCCCGGGGCCGACCCCGGCGCGCCCGGCGCACCGCGTGCGGCGGTTCCGCAGCCCTCCCTGCTGTACCGGCCCGGTACACGGGTCGTGCCGCGCAAGGGGGCGCCGCGGGTCCCGGGCGTCTCCGCGCTGTCCTGGCTGGTGGCCGACGCCGGCACGGGCGAGGTGCTCGCCGCGCACAACGCGCACCGCAGGCTGCCGCCCGCCAGCACGCTCAAGACGCTGTTCGCCCTCACCGTGCTTCCGGTGCTGCCCGGCGGCATCCGGCACGAGGTCACCGAGAAGGAACTGGAGGACATCGGCGAGGGCAGCAGCCGGGTCGGGGTCACCGAGGGGCGGACGTACCGGGTCGCCGACCTGTGGCGGGGGGTCTTCCTCAACTCCGGCAACGACGCCGTGCACGTCCTGGCCGCACTCAATGGCGGCTGGCGCGCCACGGCCGCGCGTATGCAGGCCAAGGCCCGCGCCCTGGGTGCCCGCGACACGCATGTGCGCTCGCCCGACGGCTACGACACACCGGGCCAGGTGTCGTCGGCGTACGACCTCGCCGTGTTCGGGCGGGCCGGGCTGCGCAACGCGGACTTCGCGCGGTACTGCGGCACGGTCGACGCGAAGTTCCCCGACGGCGGCCGCTCGTCGTACGTCATCCAGAACACCAACCGGCTGCTGTCCGGCGCCGACGGCGTGCAGCCGTACCGCGGGCTGATCGGTGTCAAGAACGGCTACACCAGCCACGCGGGCAACACGCTCGTGGCCGCGGCCCGCCGGGGCGGGCGCACACTCGTCGTCACGGTGATGAACCCTCAGTCGGGCGGCGGTTTCGCCGTGTACGAGGAGGCCCGCGAGCTGCTCGACTGGGGGTTCAAGGCGGCCGGGCACGTCGAACCGGTCGGGTCGCTGGACGCGCTGCGGGGCAGGCCGAGACCCGGACCGGCCGCGCTTCCCATGGCCTCGGCCCTCGCGCCGGACGACGGGGCCGGCTGGGCGGAGACGGGCGCGATCGCGGCCGCAGCCGTTCTCGGGGCGGGCGTCATGGAGCTGGCGTTGCGGTTCCTGACAGGCCGTACGGCGCGGAGTTGACCGGCCGGCAGCCACAGCAGCAGTCCGAGCGTGATCCAGGTGTAGGCGTTGCTGCCCAGAAAGCCGTCGACGCCGGAGGAGTCGTCGAACCACAGCCACACGACGCTGGTGGACAGCACCGCGTACAGGGCGCCCGCGATCCGCACATGCCCGGCGCGGACCAGCACGGCGAAGGAGGGCAGCAGCCACACCAGGTGGTGCACCCAGGTGATCGGACTGACCAGGCAGGCCGTCAACCCGGTGAGGGCGAAGGCGGCCGTCCAGTCCCCCGCGGCGGCCGCACGGCGCGCCCGTGCCGCCCACACGGCCAGGACCAGCAGGACCGCCGCCGCCCACACCGGGCGGCCCGGTTCTCCCAGCCGGGCCAGGATGCCCTGGAGCGACTGGTTCGAGACGTAGTCGAGACGGCCCACCCGGGTCGTGTCCCACATCGCCTCGGTCCAGTAGTAGCGGGACGCGTCCGGCGCCACACAGGCCGCGAACGCCGTGGCTGCGGCGGCGGCGGCCGTGGCGAGGACGGCGGCGTGCCATCGCCGGGCGAGCAGCAGCAGGACGACGAAGAGCGCGGGCGTGAGTTTCACGGCCGCGGCGAGTCCGATCCCGGCCCCCGCCCAGCGCCCGCGGCCGGTTGCCAGCAGCCGTCCGTCGGCCAGCACCAGGGCCAGCAGCAGGAGGTTCACCTGGCCGAAGCTGAACGTGTCGCGCAGTGGCTCGAACAGCGCGAGCGGGCAGGCCCCCAGCGCGCAGCCGTACCAGCCGTACCGCCGCCAGGCCCGCCCGGTGAGCAGGCGCAGCACCACGGCCAGCGCGGCGAGGTTGAGCAGCAGTGCGACGGCGATCGCCGTCCGCGGCCCGAGCAGCGCCATCGGCAGCATGCCGACCGCCGCGAACGGCGGATAGGTGAAGCCGTACGACGTGCCGGGCATCCGGAAGTCGTAGATCCGTCCGCCGTGGTGGACCCAGGCGTTGACGGCCCCGTAGTAGACGCGCAGGTCGAACCAGTCGCGCAGCAGCGGCACGGTCGCGGTGAAGGCGGTGACGGCGGCGACGAGGGCGAGCACCAGCAGCAGCCGGCCGCGGTCGCTGCCGGGCAGCCTCATGCCGTACGTCCCAGCGTCGGCGCCTGTGCCGTCTGATGGGCCTGCCACAGGACGACCACCGCCAGCACGCCGCCGGAGACGGCCAGTACGAGTTGTCCGGTGTCAGGGGGGCCGCCGCCGGGCAGGACGGCGAGCGCGAGTACGCCCGTCACTACCGCCCCACGGCGCCGTACCGAGGTGCTGGGAGCGGCGGCGGCGATGAGGAACAGTCCCCACAGGGCGTACCAGGGGCGGATCGCCGGGCCGAAGGCGGCCACGGCGGCCAGGCTCAGCCCCAGCGCGTACACCGGCCGCGGGCGCAGCCGCAGCCAGATGAGGAGGACGGCGACGACGGCGGCCACGACGCCGAGGGCGTGCCACGCGGGGACGGCCAGTGGCGCCAGGTCGCTGCCGAGGCGTTCCAGCAGGGCCCGGGTGGCACGGCCGAGCAGGCTGGTGAGAGCCCAGTTGTGCGGGGACACAGGGGTGTCGAGGGCATGTATCCAGCCGTATCCCGTGCCTGCGGCGGCCGTGGCGGCGGCGGTGGTGGCAGCGGCCGCGACGGCTGTCGTCACGACCGCTTTCGCCGGCCGGCGACCCGCGCGGACCTGCACGACGGCGACCGCGGCGAGCCCGAGCACCGCGGGCGCCTTGACCAGGGTGGCCAGCGTGACGAGTACGGCGCCCAGGACCGGCCACCGGCCGAGCGCCGCCACCAGGCCGAGGCCGAGGAGGCCCAGCATGACAGCGTCGTTGTGGGCACCCGCGACCAGGTGCAGCAGCACGAGCGGGTTGAGGGCGCCGAGCCACAGGGCGGCGGACGGATCGGCGCCGCTGTGCCGGGCGAGGCGGGGCAGCGCGGCCGCCATCAGCGCCACCCCGAGCAGTGCGACGAGCCGCATCCCGAGGAGGCCGGCGGGGAGTTCGCCGCGATTGAGGCCGGACAGCGCGGCGGCCACGACGAGGAACACCGGGCCGTACGGGGCTCCCGTGGTGCGCCACGCCGGGGCGACCTCGTCGGCGAGCGGGCCGCCGAGCCGGGCCGGGCCGTGCGCGTACACGTCGATGTGCGCGTCGACCATGGCGCCCTGCGCGAGATAGCTGTACACGTCGCGGCTGAAGAGCGGGGGTGCGAGCAGCAGCGGGGCGGCCCACAGGGCGAGCACGAGCAGCAGGGCGCGCGGGGTCGGCGGCTCGGGCCCGCGGATCACCCGTCCCAGCAGCGACCAGGCGGCGATCAGCAGCACGACCCCGAAGTACACGCCGACCAGGCCGAGTGCGGCGCGAGCGTCGGCCGGTGCGATTAGTTCTGCGACGGGCAGGGCACCCGCGGACTCACCGCCGGCGGCGAGGAAGGCGGTGCCGGCCAGGCCGAGTATCTGGCAGCGGCGGAGATCGACGGGGAAAGCGGTGGCCAGCACTCGGGGAGCGTGGCAATTCCGGGTGGCCGGACAGCGACGGGTTGCCCTCCTGACGGGGGCCGTGACGTGTCTGGTCGGTGGGGGTCGTCCGTCGGGTGCGGGCCCGTTCGTTGTGGGGTGGTCGCGCCCGCGCGGCGGAGCCGCACAGCGTCACAGCCCCGCGCGCCCATGAGGGCGCTCCCCTGGCCCCGTCAGAACACCGACAGCCCCGTCAGCGTCGTGAATCGGTCCAGTGCTGCCACTCCCGCCACCGAGTTCCCCCGTTCGTCCAAGCCCGGGCTCCACACGCACAGCGTGCAGCGGCCCGGTACGACCGCGATGATGCCGCCGCCCACGCCGCTCTTGCCGGGCAGGCCCACGCGGTAGGCGAAGTCGCCGGCCGCGTCGTAGGTCCCGCAGGTCAGCAGCACCGCGTTGACCTGTTTGGCCTGGCTGCGGGTGAGCAGCCGGGTGCCGTCGGCACGGACGCCGTGCCGGGCCAGGAAGGTCGTGGCGAGGGCGAGGTCGGCGCAGGAGGCCATCACGGAGCACTGCCGGAAATACTGGTCGAGGAGCGCAGGCACCGGGTTGTCGATGTTGCCGTACGAGGCCATGAAGTGCGCCAGGGCGGCGTTGCGGTCGCCGTGGGCGGACTCGGAGGCGGCGACCTCCTTGTCGAAGTCCAGCGTCGGGTTGCCGCTCTCCGCTCGCAGGAAGGCCAGCAGTTCCCCCGCCGCGTCGCCGGTACGCGTCTGGAGGCGGTCGGTGACCACCAACGCGCCCGCGTTGATGAACGGGTTGCGCGGGATGCCGTTCTCGTACTCCAGCTGGACCAGGGAGTTGAAGGGGTTGCCGGACGGCTCGCGGCCCACATGCTCCCAGAGTTCGTCGCCCTCGCGGGCGAGGTCGAGCGCGAGGGTGAAGACCTTGGTGATCGACTGCGTGGAGAACGGCTCCCGCCAGTCCCCCACGCCGTACACCGTGCCGTCCAGCTCCGCCACGGCCATGCCGAAGCGGCGCGGGTCGCACGCCGCGAGGGCCGGGATGTAGTCGGCGGGCCGGCCCCGGCCGGGGGTCCGATCGATCTCGCCTGCGATGCGCTCCAGGACCGGCTGGAAGGTCATGGACGAAGTCATGATCACTATTGTGCCTCCGGGCCGGTCCTGGTGCGCGCGCAGGTCAGACCAGGGCCGGTCCGCTGCCCGCGACGACCTCCGGGCGCAGCAGCTCGGCCAGCCTCTCGGCCGGCAACAGGCCCTTCTCCAGGACGAGTTCCGCCACACCCCGGCCGGTGACCAGGGCCTCCTTGGCGATGTCGGTGGCGGCCGTGTAGCCGATGTGCGGGTTCAGGGCGGTGACGAGGCCGATGGAGTTCTCCACGGTCCGGCGCAGCACCTCGGTGTTGGCGGTGATCCCGTCGACGCACCGCTCGGCGAGGGTGAGGCAGGCGGCGCGCAGGTGGGTGACGGACTCCGACAGCGAGTGCAGGATGATCGGCTCGAAGGCGTTGAGCTGCAGCTGTCCGGCTTCGGCGGCCATGGTGATGGTCACGTCGTTGCCGATCACCTCGAAGGCGACCTGGTTGACGACCTCGGGGATCACCGGGTTGACCTTGCCGGGCATGATGCTCGAACCGGCCTGCACCGGCGGCAGGTTGATCTCGCCGAGGCCGGCACGCGGCCCGGAGGACAGCAGGCGCAGGTCGTTGCAGCTTTTGGAGAGCTTGACCGCGATCCGCTTGAGCACGCCGGACATCTGGACGAAGGCACCGCAGTCCTGGGTGGCTTCGACCAGGTTCGCCGCCGTCACCAGCGGCAGTCCGGTGATCTCGGCGAGGTGGCGGCGGGCCGACTCGGCGTATCCGGCGGGGGCGTTGAGGCCCGTGCCGATCGCGGTGGCGCCCAGGTTGATCTCGTGGATCAGCTCGACGGCCTCCGCCAGCCGGCTGCGGTCCTCGTCGATCATCACGGCGTACGCCGAGAACTCCTGCCCCAGCGTCATCGGCACCGCGTCCTGGAGCTGCGTGCGGCCCATCTTCAGCACGTCCCGGAACTCGACGGCCTTGCGGGCGAAGGAGTCCTGCAGCACGGCCATCGCCTTGAGCAAGCCCTGCACCGCGAACACGGTCGCGATCTTGACTGCCGTCGGGTAGACGTCGTTCGTGGACTGGCCGAGGTTGACGTCCTCATTGGGGTGCAGGTGCTTGTACTCGCCCTTGGCGTGGCCGAGCAGCTCCAGGGCCCGGTTGGCGACGACCTCGTTGGCGTTCATGTTGGTCGAGGTGCCGGCGCCGCCCTGGACGACGTCGACGACGAACTGGTCGTGCAGCTTGCCGTCGCGGATCTCGCGGCACGCCGCGACGATGGCGGCGGCCTTCTCAGGGTCGAGCAGGCCGAGTTCCTCGTTGGCGAGGGCCGCGGCCTCCTTGACGGCGGCCAGGGCGTCGATCAGGTGCGGGTAGGCGGAGATCGGCGTCCCGGTGATGGGGAAGTTCTCCGTGGCCCGAAGGGTGTGGATGCCCCAGTACGCCCGGGCGGGGACGTCCCGGTCGCCGAGCAGGTCGTGCTCGCTGCGGATGGCTGCGGCGGTCATGGCTGTGCGGCCCTTCTCTGGGTCTACGGCGGTCAGACGAGGGGGTGCCCGGGCTCCGGCGGGGGCGGGTCAAGGGAGCGTACAGGGCGGACGCCGCCGACCGGCAGGCCGCCCCCGAGCAGCGGCTCCCCCGCGAACTCGGCGAGCGCCGCCGGGGCGACCCCGGCCCGGGCGAGGGCGGCCGCGGCGACCGGGATGCGTGCCCGGTCCGCCCCGTCGGCGATCTTCACGGCGACGGCCCGGCCGTCCGGCAGCGCGGCGACCTGGACGCCCTCGAAGCCGTCCTTGGTGAGCAGTCCGGGCACGGCCCGCATCAGCGCGGCCACGTCGCGGCCGGAGCCGGAGGCCATCTCGGCGTGCTCGCGCATCGCGTCAGCCACCCGGGCCTCCGGGGTGCCGGGGACCGCGGTGGTGAGGCGGGCGGCGGCCCGGGCCAGGCCGTGCAGGGACACGGAGAACAGGGGTGCGCCGCAGCCGTCGACGGTCACCCGGGCGATGCGCTGCCCGGTGAGGTCCTCGACGATCTCCGCGATCGCCTGCTGGAGCGGGTGTCCGGGGTCGAGGTAGTCGTCGAGGGACCAGTCGTTGAGGGTGCAGACGTACAGCATGGCCGCGTGCTTGCCGGAGCAGTTCTGGGCGAGCCGGGAGGGCAGCCGCCCCTCGCGCACCCAGGCGTCCCGGACGACCGGGTCGAACGGCAGGTCCGGCACATTGCGCAGGTGGTCCTCGGTGAGCCCGGCGAGCTCCAGGATCCGCCGGGTGCCGGCGAGGTGGCGCTCCTCGCCGGAGTGGCTGGCGGCGGCGAGCGAGAGCAGCTCGCCGTCGAGGGGGAGCCCGGCCCGCACCATCGCGACGGCCTGGACGGGCTTGAGCGCCGAGCGCGGGTAGAAGGCGGCTTCGATGTCGCCGATCTGGAGCTGGACCGCTCCGTCGGCGCCGAGGACGACGACGGAGCCGTAGTGGATGCCCTCGATCACCCCGCCGCGTACGAGGTGGGCGACGGGTGCGTGGAGGGGTTCACGGACGAGGGGTGGGTCCGCGACGGAACTGCTTGACATCACTGCCTGGTTGTCCTGGCCGGGCGCGTACTTCACGCGTCGGCTCCGGTGGTTGACTTGCGGGCGACCCGGCCGCGGACGCCGAACCATCCGGCGGCCAGTGCCGCGGCGATCAGCGGCAGGCACAGCACGGTGGTGCGTCCGGCGCCGCCGTCGGCGTACATGAGGACCAGGACGGAGGCGAGGAAGGCCAGCGTCACGAGTTCGGTCCAGGGGGAGCCCGGCAGACGGTAGCCGGGGCGGGACAGCTCGCCCTTCTCGGTCTTCTGCCAGAACAGCAGGTGGCAGATCATGATCATGCCCCAGGTGGAGAGGATGCCGATCGCGGCGAAGTTCAGCACGATCTCGAACGCGTCCGCGGGGACGACGAAGTTGAGGCCGACGCCGAGCACGCAGATGCCGCTGGTGAGCAGGATGCCGCCGTAGGGGACTTGGCTGCGGCTCATGACCGATGTGAACTTCGGCGCCGAGCCGGACATCGCCATGGAGCGCAGGATGCGGCCGGTGGAGTACAGGCCGGAGTTGAGCGAGGACATGGCCGCGGTCAGGACGACCAGGTTCATCACGCCGCCCGCCGCGGGGACGCCGATGTTGGAGAGCACGGTCACGAAGGGGCTCTCGCCGGCGACGTACTCGGTCCAGGGCAGCAGCATCGAGAGCAGGACCACCGAGCCGACGTAGAACAGGCCCACGCGCCACATGATCGAGTTGATCGCCTTCGGCATGATCTTCTCGGGGTTCTCGGTCTCGCCCGCGGCGACGCCGACCAGCTCGACCGAGGCGTAGGCGAAGACGACGCCCTGGATGATCAGCAGCATGGGCAGCAGGCCGTTGGGGAAGACGCCGCCGTGGTCGGCGATCAGGGCCGGTCCGGGGGTGTGGCCGTCCACCTGGTGCTGGGTGACCAGGAGGAAGATGCCGATGCACATGAAGACCACGAGCGCGCCGACCTTGATGATCGCGAACCAGAACTCCAGTTCGCCGAACATCTTCACGGATATGAGGTTCACGGTGAGAACCACGGCGAGCGCGATGAGCGCGATCACCCACTGGGGGATGTCGGAGAACATCCCCCAGTAGTGGGTGTAGACGGCCACCGCGGTGATGTCGGCGATACCGGTGGTGGCCCAGTTCAGGAAGTACATCCAGCCGGCGACGTAGGCGCCCTTCTCACCGAGGAACTCCCGGGCGTACGACACGAAGGCGCCGGACGAGGGCCGGTACAGGACGAGTTCGCCGAGCGCGCGGACGACGAGGAAGGCGAAGACACCGCAGACCGCGTAGGCGACGAACAGCGAGGGACCGGCGTCGGCGAGGCGGCCGCCGGCGCCGAGGAAGAGGCCGGTGCCGATGGCGCCGCCGATGGCGATCATGTTGACGTGCCGGGACTTGAGGGACTTGCTGTAGCCGGCGTCCCCGGCGTCGACGTGCGCGGTCGGTTTCCGGGTGTGCTCCTCGAGATGCTGCTCGCTCACGCCTCGGGTCCGCCTTCCGTGGGGGTGTCCGTGCGCCCGGGGCGCACGATGTCGGTGAGGGTCGTCGAGACGCGGTCGAGGTGGTGGGACATGGCCTCCACCGCGTCGAGCTCGCTGCCGTCGATCAGCGCCTCGACGATCGCACGGTGTTCGAGGTTGGACTGCTCCCGGCGGCCCCCCAGTTCGTTGAGGAACGCCGACTGGCGGGCCAGTGCGTCGCGGATCTCCTCGATGACCCGGCGGAAGACCGGGTTCTGGGCGGACTCGGCCACGGCGAGATGGAAGAGCGAGTCCATGGCGACCCACGCGGTGGTGTCCGTCTCCTGCTCCATCCGGTCCAGGAGGTGGGCCAGGTGGTCCAGGTTCTCCGGGGTGCGGCGAAGGGCCGCGTACCCGGCGACCGGGATCTCGATGTGGCGGCGCACTTCCAGCAGGTCGCTGGCCGCGTAGTCGCCGAACGTGGGGTCCTCGACGGTGTTGGCGACCACGAAGGTGCCCTTGCCGGTCTTGGAGGTGGTCAGCCCCATGGTCTGCAGGGCCCGCAGGGCCTCGCGCAGCACGGGGCGGGAGACCTCGAGGGTGCGGCAGAGCTCCGCCTCGGAGGGGAGTTTGTCGCCGATGAGATACTCGCCGCGCTCGATGGCGCCGCGGAGGTGGGCAAGTACCGCTTCCATGGCGCTGACGCGCCGCGGTGCCGCCGCACCACTTGTCTGGCTGTCTGACAGGTTCACGGTGTGATCCTGCGGGTGACGGGAGGCGGCTGTCAAGGTGCCCGAAAAGATAAATTCACGGGGCGCGACGTCCGAATATCGCTTCACGCCCCGTTCCGCACCGTCAGCTGTCGAGCACACCCGTGGCGAGCAGCCCGAACAACGCCACGCCGACGACGATCCGGTAGATCACGAAGGCGTTGAAGGAGTGCTTGGCGACGTACTTCAGCAGCCAGGCGATGGAGGCGTAGGCGACCACGAAGGAGACCAGCGTGCCCGCTACGAGCGGGGCGGCCCCGACGCCCGCGCCCAGGGCGTCCTTGAGCTCGTACAGGCCCGCGCCGGTGAGCGCGGGGATGCCGAGAAAGAACGAGAGGCGGGTCGCGGCGACCCGGTCCAGGTCGAGGATCAGGGCCGTGGACATGGTGGCGCCGGAGCGCGAGAAGCCGGGGAAGAGCAGGGCGAGGATCTGTGAGCCGCCGACCAGCATCGCGTCCTTGAACGAGGTGTCGTCCTCCCCGCGCTTGTGGCGGCCCATCCGGTCCGCCGCCCACATCACGCCGCTGCCGGCGATCAGCGATCCGGCGACCACCCACAAGGAGGCGAGCGGCCCTTGGATCAGGCGCTCGGCGGAAAGACCGACGGCTACGACCGGGATCGTCGCGTAGATGACCCACCAGGCGAACTTGTAGTCGTGGTGGTACCGCTCCTCCTGGTTGCGCAGCCCACGGCCCCAGGCGGAGACGATCCGCACGATGTCCCTGTAGAAGTACACGAGCACGGCGGCGATCGCGCCGACCTGGATGACGGCCGAGAATCCCACGACCGCGTCGTCGTCGACGGGGATGCCCATCAGCCCCTCGGTGATCTTCAGATGGCCGGTGGAGGAGATGGGCAGGAACTCGGTCACCCCCTCGACCGCTCCGAGGACGACGGCCTGACCGACGCTGATGACGCTCATTGGATCCAGTTCTGATGAGTTGGCCGACAGTGCTGGAGGCAGTCTTACTACGCTCGGGTGTGGCCGGTCGCCTACATCCACACGGCCCGGGCGATCGACACGCCGGCGAATGCCGCACCGAGCCCCGCCGTCACGCTCCCGACGATGTTGGCGGCAGCGTAGAGGGCCGCCCCCGTCTCGGTCAGCCGCAGCGTTTCGTACGAGAAGGTCGAGTAGGTCGTCAGGGCCCCGCACAGACCGGTGCCGATGAGCAGCTGGAGGTGGGAACCGGCCACTCCCGCGGCGGCCGCGCCGGTCAGCAGGCCCAGGACGAGAGAGCCGGTGACGTTCACCGCGAAGGTGCCCCAGGGGTAGACCGAGTCGTGCCGGGACTGCACCGCCCGGTCGGTGAGGTAGCGGAGCGGGGCACCCACCACGGCCCCCGCGACGACCAGCAGCCAGTTCACAACGACCTCTTACCTCTCGCGCCCGTTTCGCCGGGAGTGCCGGCGTCGGCCGTGGCGTCGCGGCCGGTGTACCGGATGACCTCGCAGTCGTCGAGGACGACGAGACCCTCGGTGACGAGTTCGTCGAGCTGCGGCAGGAAGGCGCGGACCCGCTCCTCGGTGTCGACGATCACGATCGCCACCGGCAGGTCCTCACTCAGCGAGAGCAGCCGCGAGGTGTGGATCAGTGAGGAGGCGCCGAACCCCTCGATCCCGCGGAAGACGCTGGCGCCCGCGAGGCCGGCCGCTCGGGCGCGGTGCACGATCTCCGTGTAGAGGGGTTTGCGGTGCCAGGTGTCGTTCTCGCCGATGAGGACGGTCAGGCGCAGGGCGCCGCCGGTGAGCCTGGTCATGGCTGCCTCCACTTCAGGACGCGACGGGCCGCCGTGACCGCGAGCCACACCGCCGTGAGCGCCGCGAGCAGGGTCGCGGCGAGATAGGCCAGGCCCGTGGCGGGGTGGCCGGAGTCGACCAGCTTCTGGATGTCGACGGCGTACGTCGAGAAGGTGGTGAACCCGCCGAGCACGCCGGTGCCGAAGAAGGGCCGCACCAGGCGGTGGGCGGCCCACACGTCGGTGATGACCACCATGAACACGCCGATCACGGCACAGCCGACGACGTTGGTCCAGAAGGTCGCCCAGGGGAAGTGGCCCGGCTGGGCGGGCCACTGGAGCTGGGCCGCGTACCGGGCGACGGCACCGACGGCTCCCCCGAGCGCGACCACCGCGACAACGGACGACTGGCCGCGCCAGACGGGCGGCCGCCGGGGACGCGCCGGGGCGCGGACGTTCTCGGCCTGTGGGGCTGTCATGGTGCTGCGTCTCCTACTCGCCGGGGGCCCGGACCGCGGGCGCGCTCCCCCGGTCCCTCTGCTTCGCCCGAGCAGGGAAGAGCCCGCATCACACGCAGGAACCGTCGGCGGCACCACCGCCGCGGTTCGGGTACGGCGGGCCCCACCGCCGTGCCGCGAGGCGTGATCGCGGCCGGTCAACAGGGTAACGCCGGGGGCGACCCGGGTCACTTCAGGGCGGGCGCCTCGCACACGGCCACGCCGTGCTCCCACAGGCTGCCCAGGACCAGGTGGCCGGCGGCCTCGCAGACCGCGGTGACCATGCGGAAGCCGGAGCGCCGGCGAGCGAGGTACTGGACGACGTTCCCCTGGTCGTCGACCGCCAGGACGCCGATCGTCCCGGTGGGGCGGAAGGGGGCCCGCACGGCCACGCGTGCGGCGGCGCGGCGGACCGCCGGTGCGCTGCGCCGCAGCAGGTCCAGGGGCGGTACCCGGGGGCCCGCGAGGGCGACCAGGATCGGCCCGTCGGGGCCGGCGCGCCACAGGTTGTCGGGCATGCCCGGGAGGTTCTCCGCGAAGGGCTCGCTCTGTCCCGCCCTCGGCCCGGTGAGCCAGTAGCGGGTCAGCCGGTACGCGCCGGTCTCCGCGACGACCAGGAAGGACTCGTCGCCGGCGGCAGCGAGCCCGTTGGCGAACCGGAGCCCGTCCACCAGCACTTCGGGGGTGTCGCTGCCGGGGGCGAGGCGCAGGAGCCGGCCCGTCGCGGTGTGCTCGACCAGATCGCCGATCCACTGGTCCAGGGGGTAGCGGCGGCTGGAGACGGTGAAGCAGACGCTGCCGTCGGACAGGGCCACCACATTGCTGCAGAACCGCAGCCGCTCCCCCGCCAGCGAGTCGGCGAGGACGCTCACGGCGCCGTCGCCGAGGCCGACGCGCAGCAGGCCGCGTTCGGCGTCGCACACCAACAGTGCGTCGTCGGGGAGGAGTTCGAGGCCGAGCGGCCTGCCGCCGGTCTCCGCGAGCACCTCGACGCGGGTCGCGGCCGGGTCCGTGAGCCCGTCGATGCGCAGGATGCGGCCGTCCTCCACTCCGGTGAGCACACGGCCGCGGGCGTCGGCGACGACGTCCTCGGGGCCGCGGCCGCCGATCGCGACGTAATGGCGTGGGACGAGAGCCCTGGGACGGTCCATGTGTGCCTGTCCTCACCTGTCGCCCGGTCGGGAGCCTCGCCGGTGTGTACCCGCTGCGGGCCGTTCCCTACCAGCCTTTCTCGAACATGCGGGCCACCTCGGCGATGCGTACCTCGTCACGCCGGTAGTAGGTGCGCCGCCGGATCCTCCTGGTGCGCAGCAGGCCGATGTCCGCGAGCAGGCCGAGGTGGGTGTCCGCGACCGAGCGGCGCACGCCGAGTTTTTCGGCGACGGAGTCCGCCGTGACGCCGTCCTCGACGAGGTCGCCGTGCCGCTGCGGCGGGAAGTGGGCGACCGGGTCCTTCAGCCATTCCAGGATGTCCAGGCGCCTGTGGCCGACGGAAGTCCTCAGCATGTCGTCCCCTCCGTCCGGGCCTCCTCGTACCGCGCTCTCCCACTGTCCCGCAGACGTCGGCGCCGTGTCCGGGACTCCGCACGTTCTTGTCCGGGACTCCGTTCGACTTGTCCGGTACCGAACTCCCTTGCGACATAAGGGTGTTCGGCAACCTCGCTGGACAACCGCCGGGGCCCGGCCGCACCCACGGGGTCGCGCCCCCCTCGTCATGGCTCAGCGATGGCTGAACCACGACGTCGCCGGCAGCGCCTTGTCGTCGCAGCCGAACAGGGCCTGGCTCTCACAGCCGTTGCAGGAGCTCGCGCCGGTCGGGTCCCACCGTTGCCGGTGACCGGGGTCCAGGTCGACTCCCGGTAGAAGACGCCGAGGCCACGGCCGCTCGGGACAGCCTCCACGATGTTCATCACGTCCCTGAGCCAGGCGGACCGCCCGGCCGTGGTCGCCGGGGAGCCGGGGAGCCGGGGAGCCGGGGAGCCGGGGAGCCGGATCGACGGTGATCCTGCCCACGGAGCCGGTGCGGCGGGAGTCGACACAGAGGCGGTGTATCCGGGCGCGCGTCGGGCCGGACCACGTACCACCCGCCGACCGGTCAGGATCGGAGAAGCCACTCGGCCCTCCCCCGCCCTAGCGTGAAACCACCGACGAAACCCGTCGGTCCGACGCCGCAGCGCCTCGTCGGTCCACGCAGCAGCAAGGAGTACGTCATGACCGCCGGCCTCAACACGATCATCTACCCCGTCAAGGACCTCGCCAGTGCGAAGTCCCTGTTCACCGCCCTGCTGGGTGTCGAGCCGTATGCCGACGAGCCGTACTACGTCGGGTTCAAGGACGCGGGGCAGGACGTCGGTCTCGACCCCAACGGGCACGCGAAGGGCATGACCGGACCGGTCCCCTACTGGCATGTGGCCGACATCAGGTCCACCCTCGCCGCCTTGCTGGAGGCCGGGGCGGAGCCGCTGCAGGACGTCCAGGACGTCGGCGGCGGCAAGCTGATCGCCTTCGTCAAGGACGCGGACGGCAACCTCGTCGGACTCACCCAGGATCCGTCCGCCTAGGGACGTGTCCGGCCGATCACGGCGGAGACGAGGGGTGTGGCACGCACATCTGCCGGAAAGGTCCTGGCCAGGCGCATCGCCCTGTGTGATTGCACGCACACTAGTTGCACAGTCAATGAATGGCGGAAACGGTGTTACCGTGCCCGTATGGCAGTCAAGACGGCCGATGCCGGGCTCGAGGAACGCTGGCGGGACATCCTGTCGGTGCACGCGCGCACGATGTGCGAGATCGACCGTGCCCTGCACCCGCACGGGCTGGGCGCGAGCGACTTCGAGGTACTCGACATCCTCGCCGGCGAGTCGCCCGCGGAGGGCGATCTGTGCCGGGTGCAGAACCTGGCCGGACGCGTGCATCTCAGCCAGAGCGCGCTGTCCCGGCTGATCGGCCGGCTGGAGAAGGACGGCCTTGTGGAGCGCTCCGTGTGCGCGGAGGACCGCCGGGGCGTGTGGGTGGCCCTGACCCGCAAGGGGCGCGATCTGCACGCCGAGGTGCTGCCGCTGCAACGCGCGGTGCTGACGCGGATGCTCGACGGCTGAAGCAGGGCCTCGCCCCGGGTCTCCCGGGACCGGCCGCAAAGCCGGCCGGGCCCGGCCCGTTTCTTCCTGTGCCGCGCCCTACGGCCTGGCCAGGAGCGTGCGCACGCCCTCGGACGTCAGCGTCAGCGGGTGGTCGGAGCCGGCGTCGATGGTCAGCGACAGCTCGTCGGCCGGCCACTGCGCGGCGAGCGCGCCCAGCGGGACCAGTCGGTAGCGCGAGACGAACGGCAGCAGTTCCGCCATCGCCGGTTCCGAAGTGAACACCGGGACCACGGGATCGCCGTTCGGCTGCTCGAGTACCGGCAGGGCCACGGCCGACGGATCGGACGCGTCCTCCTGATCGGCGTCGTCGGGCACGGGAACGAGGACCTCGCTGCTCGCCAGCGTGTCCAGCGCCGCCGTGTCTTCGGTGTTCACCGTCAGCGCGTCCAGCGCCCGCTGGGCGGGTGTGGCGGCGTTGTCGTGGGCGGGTGTCTCCATGGCAGATCCCCTGGTAGCGGCGGTCGTACGGTCCGCCCGCGACATGATCGCCCCGGGCGCGGTCTCCCTCGCGTACCCGACCGGGCGCGGAGCAATCCTCCGGCCGCCGGGGAATCGGGCCGGCGCTCGGCGGCTCAGCCGTACGCGAGGGCCGTGCCGGTTAGGTCCGACCCTCGTCGCGCAGCACGTCGGCCAACGCGGCTTGAGCGGCCGCGAGGTAGCTGCAGGCAACCACATGCCACCCCCTGAGTGATCAAAATGGCAAGGGGTTAGCATATGAGCGCCGCCTAGCTCGAAAGATAAATCTGTGACTGTCAACGAGGACTCGTTCACCAACTGGAACAACCGCGAGGAGATCGCGGAGTCGATGATCCCGATCATCGGGAAGCTGCACCGGGAGCGGGACGTCACGGTCCTGCTGCACAGCCGCTCCCTGGTGAACAAGTCAGTGGTCAGCATCCTGAAGACCCACCGATTCGCCCGGCAGATCGCCGGTGAGGAGCTCTCGGTCACCGAGACGCTGCCGTTCCTGCAGGCGCTCACCGCGCTCGATCTCGGCCCCTCGCAGATCGACATCGGCATGCTCGCCGCGACGTACAAGACCGACGACCGCGGTCTGTCGGTGCAGGAGTTCACCGCCGAGGCCGTCGCCGGCGCCACCGGCGCCAACAAGATCGAGCGCCGCGAGGCGCGGGATGTGGTCCTCTACGGTTTCGGCCGCATCGGCCGCCTGGTCGCCCGCCTGCTCATCGAGAAGGCCGGCTCCGGCAACGGCCTGCGGCTGCGCGCCATCGTCGTCCGGCAGGGCGGTGACCAGGACATCGTCAAGCGGGCCTCGCTGCTGCGCCGCGACTCCATCCACGGCCAGTTCCACGGCACGATCACCGTCGACGAGGCGACCAGCACGATCAGCGCCAACGGCAACGAGATCAAGGTCATCTACGCGGGCGACCCGTCGGAGGTCGACTACACGGCGTACGGCATCAAGAACGCCATCCTCATCGACAACACCGGCAAGTGGCGCGACCGCGAGGGCCTGTCGAAGCACCTGCGTCCCGGCATCGACAAGGTCGTCCTGACCGCGCCGGGCAAGGGCGACGTCCCCAACATCGTGCACGGTGTCAACCACGACACGATCAAGCCGGACGAGCAGATTCTGTCCTGCGCGTCCTGCACCACCAACGCGATCGTCCCCCCGCTGAAGGCGATGGAGGACGAGTACGGCGTCCTGCGTGGACACGTGGAGACCGTCCACTCGTTCACCAACGACCAGAACCTGCTGGACAACTACCACAAGGCCGACCGACGCGGCCGCTCGGCGCCGCTGAACATGGTCATCACCGAGACCGGTGCCGCCTCCGCCGTGGCGAAGGCGCTGCCCGACCTCAAGGCGCCGATCACCGGCAGCTCGATCCGTGTCCCGGTGCCCGACGTGTCGATCGCGATCCTGAGCCTGCGGCTCGGCCGCGAGACCACCCGCGAGGAGGTCCTCGACTACCTCCGCAACGTGTCGCTGACCTCCCCGCTGAAGCGCCAGATCGACTTCACCACCGCCCCCGACGCGGTCTCCAGCGACTTCATCGGCTCGCGCCACGCCTCGATCGTCGACGCCGGCGCCACCAAGGTCGACGGCGACAACGCGATCCTCTACCTCTGGTACGACAACGAGTTCGGCTACTCCTGCCAGGTCATCCGCGTCGTCCAGCACGTCTCCGGGGTGGAGTACCCGACCTTCCCGGCCCCGGCGGTCTGAGCACACAGGCACACGAAGGCCGAACCTACCCGCAGCACTCGACGTCTCAAGCCCACACACCCGTACTGAGCTGCACCGCAACCGGCGAGACAACAAAGCAGTGAGGGCCGCCACCCGGCATTCGGATGGCGGCCCTCAGTGATCGTCCGCAAGCTCAGGGAGTTCTCAGGGGGTTTCAACCGGCGCCCCGTCGCCGCCTGCGTCCAGCCACGCGTCCATGGCGGTCCGCCCCCGCATCCCATTGTCCGGCAGGAAATGCGCGTACGTCTCCAGCGTGATGGTGACAGACGCATGCCCCATCCAGTGCGACACCGACACTGCATCCTCCCCGGCGCCGAACTGCACGCTGGCGTAGGTATGCCGCCACCGGTGGTGCATCATCTCCCGGCACGGTTCCCAGCCCCATGCCTCGCCTTCTCGGCGCGCCGGAATGAGGCCGGCCGCGGCCAGCTGGCGAGTTGACGAGCAGCGGCGTTGTAGGCATGCGCCCCCCAGGGTCTTTCGGACGGGTGGGAAGCGCGCCGGACCACATGTTTACACCCGGCTGGCTGCGGACGGACGGCGAGGCACGCGAGTGACGCCCTCGACCCCCATCCCGGACGGGTCGGTGGTCATCACGCCGACCGAGGTGAATGCCGAGGTCCGGGCCACGCATGACGAGGTGAAGTCCGTGTCGGCGAAACTCGACGCCCTGCCCGTCGCCGACCACGCGCGTGCGCTGGAGGACCACGAGGGCCGCATCAGGATTCTGGAACGCGCACGCTGGCCGCTGCCCTCCATCGCCGCGCTCACCGCGGTCGGTGCCCTCGTCCTGGCGCTGTACCAAGCACTCGGCCGATAGCCCCACCACGCCCCCTTGCACAGCCCCAACGCGCGGGCAATGCAAGGGGGCGTTTCGTCATGTCCCGGGAGATCGGCGATCGCGACTCGCTGCGGATCGGATATGGATCCCCCACGCGGGGGCCTTCGTCGGTCTACGGGAGTTGCGGCGCCTTCAGCACTTGCCTGGTAGGGCGGCTGGTGTGTCGCAGGCGGCTGCAACGTTCAGGCCGTCGATGTAGGCGCGGTTGAACGTGAGGTTTTCAAGCGTCTTGCATACCTCAGGCGTCTTGGGGTCGCCCTTCCAGTTTTCGAGGTCCAGGTTCCAGTCGTCCCACTCAGGGGCGGCCTCAGCGACTGCGTCGATGCACTGCTGGCTCAGCTCTGCTTCGCTTAGGAGCTGGGTGGCTGTGGCGGTGACGGTCTCGGCGGGATCGGGGGCGTCGGCTCCAGGGTTGGCGTCGGCATGCTCATTGTTGGAGCAGGCGGTGAGCAGCAGGCCGGCGGTGAGTGCGGCTGTGAGAGCGACTGCGGTTCGGCGCATGGTCCCCCTTATGCGGTTTGCGGGTACGCATCATGGCGTGGGGGCGTGAACGGTCACGTGAGAGTGATCGTCTTGTGACGTTCCGCTGCGGCTGCCTCCGCGCCGCTGCCCGCTGTTCAGCGTCCGTTCCACGCGCCTGTCCGCACACTGCGGGGACCCGCTCCGGATCCGTCCGGGCGGGGCGTCCCGAGTCGCCTCGGGGAGGGGGGTCGGCCGCCCCTATCGATCGACATGCGGGGCGGGCCCGCATGGGCGAGAGTGAGCTGTGGCGGGACGTCGCCAGGAACACCAGGCACCGGGGATCCGGGCCGCCCCGCCAGCGTCGGTCGCCGACGCGGGTACGCACACTCCCCGACGGCCGGCGCCACGACTACTGCCACTCCGCTGGCCCTCTGCATCCCCCAACGCGGGCAGTGCAGAGGGCGTGTCGTCATGCCCGGGTTACGGGCTCCCGTAAGCCCGACGACCAGCGGATTCAGCCGCTGATGGGTTCGGCCATGTGCGCCGCGGCGATGGCGTCGATACGGCGGGCGAGGTCGAAGTCCGCTGCGGTCAGCTTGTGGCCGGCATCGTGCGTGGTAATCCCGAACCTCACCTTCCCCCACCGGAGATCAATGTCCGCGTGGTGGCTGATGAGCCGCTCAACGTCCGCAACATGAACGATCATCGCCACACCGCCGTGATAGCGGATGGCATAGCTGCGGGTGATCTCGTCACCCTCACGCTTCCAGCCGGGCAGCGCCTGCAGGGCGGCTTCGATCTCGTCCTCGGTCAGCGGCACGGGTGCCTCTGCCACGTCAGCTCCCCTCAATCGCGGGCGCCGGAACCTCCGTAAGGTCCCGGCCGACCGGGGCATCCTGCCACGGCAGCATCGCCCGCTGAAGGGTCACCAACTCCCGCCGCATACGCGCTGAACGGGTCTCTACGGCAATGTCGGCGACCGTGAGGGCAATCTTCCAGCGCCTGATCCGGTTCGCCCGCTCCTGCCGCCGCTGTGGCATGCCGCGCCAGGTACACGCCCCGGTCCCTGCGCGCGGTCTCCGGGACGATGTCGAGGACCTGGTCCCACAGGGACACGGCTTCCGCGCCGAGGCCGAGGCGGCCGTAGCAGGTTGCGCGCTGCACCTCGAGGTAGCCGGGCGTGCGCCGGCATGCGTTGCCCCATGGCAGGTCGTCGTCGACGCGGGACAGCAGCATCCCCGCCTCGTCGAGCAGCTGGTCGACGGCGCCCCGGTCGCGGGTCAGGCTCGCCCCGTGCGCCTGCTGCTGCATGGCCATCACCCGAACCTTCGGGGCCAGACGGTGGGAGTCCTCGAGCTTGCCTCGCACAGGTCGATGACCGCGTGCCCGTCGCCCAAGTCGGTGCGCACCTGCGCCTGATTGACCAGGCTGTAGCCGATCAGGTGCGGGTCCCTCGACCGCATCGCGATCTCCTGCGTGACGCCGCGCCAGAATGCGGCGCCTTCCATGTCGCCAGCGCCGGCCTCGATGAGGCGGTCTCCTCAGTCGCGCCCCGATTCGTCAAGTGCCGCCGCACGTTGTTCGAGTCGCTTCAGGGCCGTCTCGCCCCACTGGACGTTCGCCCGTTCCAGGGCCATGCCGCCCTGAAGGGTGAGATAGGGGCCGATGCGCTCGGCCGTGGCGAGGTACTCCTCCTCGCTGCGTCCGGCGAGCATGCGCTCCCGCATGCGCTCGTACCTGGCCAGCTTGGCCGTGGCGCGCTCCACCCGCTCGGCGACCGCGGTCCGCACGGCGGCCATGTCGCCGACGTCGACGCACTGGACCTTGACCATCAGCTCGTCCCGAATGGCCGTGGGCTTGGCGGGACTTCGGGCGACGTAGTCGCGCAGCACCCCGAGCCCGGTCTCGGTGAGGGAGAAGAGCCTCTTGTTGGGCCTGCGTTCCTGCTGCACGACACGAGCCGAAACGAGACCCTCGCTCTCCATGCGCTCGAGCTCCCGGTAGAGCTGCTGAGGGGTGGCCATCCAGAAGTTGGCCACCGAGGCCTCGAACCCCTTCGCAAGGTCGTAACCGGACGCCTCGCCCTCCAGAAGCGCGGCCATCACCGCATGACGCAGAGCCATCGTCCCAATCTAACAGCTTGTTGATCAGTCAATGGAGCGACTATCCGCGCGCGTTCACGAGAGATCTCCGGTGAGCGAGGCCACCGGGAGCAGGGCGGGTCGCTCGGCGTGTCGGCCGTCGCCGGACGAGCCAGGGCGCACACGCCGGACGAGCCAGGGCCCGAGGAAGCTAGTAAGCAAGTAGTTGACTATACGCATCATTGAACATACCAGGAAGTGAGCCACCCGACAGAACAGAACGGGATCCGTCAGTGAGCCGATGTCGAACAGGTTCAGCCGAGGGGCGGACAGTAAGCGACATGTGCCGCGGGCAGGGGCCGGATGGGTCGAGAGTGCCTGAATCGTCGTCGGCAATGGATCAGACAGACATGACGGGCATGGCGAATATGGGTGACATGTGCGAAACGCAGCCGGTGCCGTCGGCCGGCGCGGCGGAGGAGCGGTTCCGGGGGCTGCTGGAAGCCGCTCCGGACGCCATGGTCATCGTGGACGACACGGGCACCATCAGACTCGTCAACGCCCAGACCGAGGCCCTGTTCGGCTATCAGCGCGAGGAACTGCTCGGCCGACCGGTCGAGTTGCTGATCCCGCATCGCTTCCGGGCCCACCACACGATGCACCGCGACGGTTACGCCGCCAACCGCCAGGTACGCCCGATGGGAGCGGGGCTCGACCTGCACGGCCTGCGCAAGGACGGCACCGAGTTCCCGGTGGAGATCAGCCTCAGCCCTCTGGAGACGGCGGACGGGCTGCTCGTGTCCGCGGCCGTACGCGACGTCAGCGACCGCAAGGCCGCCGAGCGGCGCATCAACGAACTCGCCGCGCTCGTCGAGTCGTCCCAGGACGCGATCCTCGCCAAGACCCTCGACGGGTACATCACCTACTGGAACGCGGCCGCCCAGTCCCTCTACGGCTACACGGCCGAGGAGGTCATCGGCCGGCACGTGTCGCTCCTGGCACCCGGGGAGATGCGGCACGAGATCAGCGCGCTCCTGGAGCGCCTGCGCCAGGGGGAGAAGGTCGAGCACTTCGAGACGCTTCGCGTCACCAGGACGGGCGGCCTGCTGGACGTCGACGTCACGCTGTGGCCGACCCGGGACACCGACGGGACGGTCGTCGGCGCGTGCGCCATCGTCCGGGACATCAGCGACCGCAAGCGGGCCGAGGCCGAACTCACCGCGCTGTACGAGCAGCAGCGGCACATCGCCCTCACGCTGCAGCGCAGTCTGATGGGCACCCCGCCCGCCCTTCCCGGCCTGGCCACCGCCAGCCGGTACCGGCCCGCCACACAGGGCGCGGGTGTGGGCGGCGACTGGTTCGACCTCATCCCGCTGGGTGCCGGCCGGGTCGGTGTGCTCATCGGCGACGTGATGGGACGCGGCCTCGAAGCCGCCGCCGTCATGGGCCAGTTGCGCTCGGCGGCGCACGCCCTCGCCAAGACGGGCATGCAGCCCCGTCAGCTGATGCAGGCCCTGGACGTCTGTGTCGCCGATCTCGACGTTCCCGACCAGCTCGTCACCTGCTGCTACGTGATCATCGCCCCGGACGCCGGCACTGTGACCGTGTGCTCCGCCGGGCACCTGCCGATCCTGGTGGCCGGCAGCGGCCACGGCGTGCACGGCCTCTCCGCGCCGGTGAACGCCCCTCTGGGTGTCGGCGACGTGCTCTACCAGCAGTCCAGTACGGAGATCCGGCCCGGCGCCACCCTCGTCCTCTACACCGACGGCCTGATCGAGACGCCCGGCAGCGACATCGAGGTCCGGCTCGGCGAACTCACCACCGTCCTGGACGAGTTCTTCACCGGCAGCCCCTGCCTGGAGACCGCAGCCGAGCACGTCCTGGCCAGCCTGCTGCCCGATGCCGAGAGCCACAACGACGACGTCACCCTCCTCCTGGCCCGGCTCCCGGCCCCGCCGCTGGCCACCCTCGCCACCGACCTGCCTGCCGAGCCGACCTCCGTCCCCGAGGGACGCGCCTTCCTCCACAAGGCCCTGGCCTCCTGGAACTGCGCGGACACGGCGGACGACGCCATGCTTCTGCTCTCGGAGACCCTGACCAACGCCGTCCAGCACGCCGAGGGCCCCATCGGAGTGCACCTGTGCCGCACCACCAGCGCCCTCACCGTCGAGGTCAGCGACCGCAGCCCGCACCTCCCCCAGCCCCGTCTCGCGAACGAGGACGAGGAATCCGGACGGGGTCTGATCCTCGTCCGCACCCTCGCCGAAAGCTGGGGAGTCCGGCCGACCGACGACGGTAAAACCACCTGGTTCACACTGAAGTTGTGAGATCGCAGGACCGGGAGGCACACCGTATGAACTCCGCTTCGGCCGCCCTGCCGGGTGCGGCCGCCTTCACCTGGCTCGGCATGGTCGTGGCCATCTCGTTCATCGAGGCACCGCTCAAGTTCCGTGCCCCGGGCATCACCGTCCGGATCGGCCTCGGGATCGGCCGCCTGGTGTTCCGGGCGCTGAACATCGTCGAAACGGTCCTCGCCGTGACCGTCGTCGCCGCGGTCGCGGCGGGTTCGCCCACCGCGCCTGTCACGGCCGCCACCTGCGTGGTCGCGGCGTTGCTCGGCGTCCAGCTGGCAGCCGTACGGCCCCTGCTCAACCGGCGCAGCGACCGGGTGCTCGCCGGCGAGGAACTGCCGCGCTCACGCGCCCACCATGTGTACATCGCCGTCGAAGTGCTGAAAGCCGGTGCGCTGATCGCCCTCGGTGTCACCGCTCTCGGCGCGGTCTGAGGTCCCGTGAGCAAGGGCTCCGGCCCTGGTACCCATCCCTCTTCCGGTACGGGTACGCGCCACGTCAGGGTGGTACCGCCGTCGGCCGGACCGGTCAGCCCGACTGCCCCACCCAACTGTTCGCCCGGCGATCCGTTCAGTGCCCTTCTTGCCGGAGCCGGTCCTGGGCCTGAGTGGCGATCACGGCGGCCTGGATACGCCGCTCCACACCGAGCTTGGCCAGCAGCCGCGAGATGTGATTCTTCACCGTCTTCTCCGCGAGATACAGGCGCTGCCCGATCTGCCGGTTCGTCAGCCCCTCACCGATCAACGCCAGGATCTCCCGCTCCCGCTCGGTCAGCCCCGGCAGCGCGTCCGGTTCCGGCTCCTTGACCTGCTCCCCGCGCAGCCGGGCCATCAGCTTCGCCGTGCCACTCGGATCCAGCAGCGACTGCCCCGCCGCCACCGTACGCACCGCCGACACCAGATCCGAACCCTGGATCTGCTTCAGCACATACCCCGACGCCCCCGCCATGATCGAGTCCAGCAGCGCCTCCTCGTCGTCGAAAGAGGTCAGCATCAGACACGCCAGCTCCGGCATCCGCGACCGCAGCTCCCGGCACACACTCACCCCGTCCCCGTCCGGCAGCCGCACATCCAGCACCGCCACCTGAGGACGCAGCGCCGGAACCCGCACCAGCGCATGCTCCACCGTGCCGGCCTCCCCCACCACGGTGATGTCCGGCTCGTCGTCCAGCAGGTCGTGCACCCCCCGGCGCACCACCTCGTGATCGTCCAGCAGGAAGACCCGGATCGGGTCGCGGGCACCGGGCCGCTCACTGTCCGCCATCGCCAGCTCCTCGTCACACCTCGCGCACCACCGCCCGCCCACGGACGGCCGGCACTCCTACCCATAGAGATCTTGCTCGCTTCCGGGCCGAACGGCCAGGGCCGGTCGGCCCTTTTTCCGGCCCGGCGGGTCGGGGTGCCGGTCGGCCTCACAGGGCGCCGCTCGGGGACCGACAGTCGTGGGCCAGGGCCTTTCGGCCACGGCCCACGACTCCCCGAGCGCGTTCCGACGCGATCCGTATCCGCCCCGATCTGGTCACCGGGATCCGGCTGACGGCGGCCGATCAACCCGCCAATGCCCGAACACCTGAACACATGAACGCCTGCGCACCGGACCCGGGTCAGCCGTCCCAGGTCCAGTCGGCGACCTCCGGCAGGTCGGTGCCATGGACGCGGATCCAGTCGTGGTGGCGCTGCCGCACGTCCTCCATCGCCTGGCGCACGGCGGCGGCACGCACCGCGAGGCCGGGGACGCGGTCGATCACGTCCATGACCAGGCGGTAGCGGTCGAGGTCGTTGCTGACGACCATGTCGAACGGCGTGGTCGTGGTGCCGACCTCCTTGTAGCCGCGCACATGCAGGTTCCGGTGGCCGGTGCGCCGGTAGGCGAGGCGGTGGATCAGCCACGGGTAGCCGTGGTAGGCGAAGATGACGGGCTTGTCCGCGGTGAACAGGCCGTCGTACTCGAAGTCGCTCATACCGTGCGGGTGTTCTTCACTCGGCATCAGCCGCGCGATGTCGACGACGTTGACGACGCGGACGGCCAGCTCGGGCAGGTGCCTGCGCAGCAGTTGCGCGGCCGCCAGGGCCTCCTGGGTGGGCACGTCGCCCGCGCAGGCGAGCACCACGTCGGGCTCACGGGTGCCGTCCTCGGTGCCGGCCCAGTCCCAGATGCCTGCGCCGCGGGCGCAGTGGGCCCTGGCCTGTTCCATGGACAGCCAGTCGAAGCAGGGCTGCTTGCCGGCGACGATCACATTGACGTAGTCCCGGCTGCGCAGCGCGTGGTCGGCCACGGACAGCAGGGTGTTGGCGTCCGGCGGAAGGTAGACGCGGACCGCCTCCGGGCTCTTGTTGAGGATGTGGTCGACGAAGCCGGGGTCCTGGTGGGAGAAGCCGTTGTGGTCCTGCCGCCACACGTGCGAGGTCAGCAGGTAGTTGAGGGAGGCGATGGGTGCGCGCCAGGGCAGGCGGCGGGTGGTGCGCAGCCACTTGACGTGCTGGTTGACCATGGAGTCGACGATGTGCACGAACGCCTCGTAGCAGGAGAACAGTCCGTGCCTGCCGGTGAGCAGGTATCCCTCCAGCCAGCCCTGGCAGGTGTGCTCGGAAAGGATCTCCATCACCCGGCCGTGCCGGTCGAGGTGCTCGTCGACGTCCAGGGTCGAGGCCTGCCAGGCCTTGCCGCTGGCGTGGTAGACGGCCTGCAGCCGGTTGGAGGCGGTCTCGTCGGGCCCGACGAGGCGGAAGTCGCGCCGCTCGGCGGTGGCCCGCACGACCTCCTCCAGCATCCCGCCCAGCACACGGGTGGGCTCGTGGAGCGTGGCGCCCGGCTTGTCGACGTCGACGGCGTACCGCTCCAGCGGCGGCAGAGGCAGCTCACGCAGCAGCAGTCCGCCATTGGCGTGCGGGGTGGCGCCCATCCTGCGGTCTCCGGCGGGGAGGCAGGCCAGCACGTGCGCGCGTGGGCGGCCGTGCTCGTCGAACAGTTCCTCCGGGCGGTAGGAGCGCAGCCATGCCTCCAGCTGCCGCAAGTGGTCCGGGTTGTCCCGGACGGCGGACAGCGGGACCTGGTGGGAGCGCCAGGTGCCCTCCACGGGGAGTCCGTCGACCTCGGCCGGGCCGGTCCATCCCTTCGGGGTGCGCAGCACGATCACCGGCCAGCGGGGACGCTCGGTGGCGCCGTCCTCGCGGGCGGCCCGCTGGGCGGCGGCGATCCGGTCCAGGGCGGTGTCCATCGCGGCGGCCATCGCCCGGTGCACGGTCGCCGGGTCGTCACCGGTGACGTGGATCGGGTCGTGGCCGTACCCCCTCAGGAGGTCGTCGAGCTCGGCCTCGGGGAGCCGGGCGAGGACCGCCGGGTTGGCGATCTTGTAGCCGTTGAGGTGGAGGATCGGCAGCACGGCGCCGTCGTACACGGGGTCGAGGAACTTGTTGGAGTGCCAGGAGGCGGCCAGCGGCCCGGTCTCCGCCTCCCCGTCACCGATGACACAGGCGACGAGCAGGCCGGGGTTGTCGAGGGCGGCTCCGTAGGCGTGCGAGAGGGCGTAGCCCAGTTCCCCTCCCTCGTGGATCGACCCCGGTGTCTCGGGTGCCACATGGCTGGGCACGCCTCCGGGGAACGAGAACTGCCTGAAGAGGCGGGCCATGCCGGCCGCGTCCCGCGTGATGTCCGGATACGTCTCGGTGTACGAGCCCTCCAGCCAGGAGTTGGCCAGCACCGCCGGTCCTCCGTGGCCGGGGCCCCAGATGCACAGGGCGTCCAGGTCCCGGGCTTTGATGACACGGTTGAGGTGGGTGTGCACCAGGTTCAGGCCCGGGGAGGTGCCCCAGTGGCCGAGCAGCCTCGGTTTGACGTGCTCCGGGCGGAGTGGCTCGGTCGGCAGGGGGTTGGCCATCAGGTAGATCTGGCCGACGGACAGATAGTTCGCGGCGCGCCAGTGTGCGTCCAGTGTCCTCAGCTCGTCATCGCTGAGCTGGACGGACGCCTGCTGCGTGTCGACGGACATGGGAGATCCCTTCCGGGTCGGGGTGCCGTTCCGAGCTGCGTGCGGATCCGATTCCTTCCACCTTCCGCCACGCCCACGGGTTCCCGACAGGGCCGACCGGGCCAATGCTCCTCCCCGTACCCGTTCAGACCGCGGTCGTCCTCTGGTCCCGGAACTGTTCCCGGACCCGCCGGACCAGGTCGGGTGCCTGGCTCCGGGTGTCCCGCGACCAGAACGGAATGCCGCGGGTCTCGTACTTCCTCGCGCGAGCTGGTGGAACGGCAGCACGTCCGGCGGTCGACGCTGCCCGGCCCCGCCCGGGAAGCGGGCCGGGCCGTCGATGGCTTCCCGGTCGTCCGTCCAGCCAGGGACCGGGACGTACCGGATCCACATGCCCGCCCCGAGCCGGTCCGGGCGGGGGGCGATATAACTCCGGGCACGGGCGGCCGGCCTCCGGCGTTCCTCGGGCGGGCGGCGTGGGCGCCGTGCCACGGGGGCCGAAGGGCCCTCGCGTGGGACCGGGTGGCCCATGGCCCGGGACGGCGTGCGGGAAAACGCTGGAAGCGGATGGTCCCAACCCCTGGAGACAGCCATGAACGTTTCCGTGACTCCGAACCTGCTCCGGTCGATGTCCGCCGAGCACCGGACCCGGCTGACGCGCATCGCCCGAGAGGTCAACATCCGGCAGGGCGCCCGCCTGTTCGAGGAGGGCGGACGCGCCGACCGGTTCTGGATCGTGCGCAGCGGAAGCATCGCCCTCGACATGCGTGTGCCCGGACGCCGGTCGCCGGTCATCGAGACGCTCGGCTTCGGTGATCTCGTCGGCTGGTCCTGGCTGTTCGAGCCGTACACATGGCAGCTGGGCGCCGAGGCCGTGACACCGGTGCGCGCCCACGAGTTCGACGCCGTCGCCGTACGGCTGATGTGCGCCGACGACCCGGCGTTCGGGCAGGCGGTCGAGCACTGGATCGGCCGGGTACTGGCACACCGACTGCAGGCGACCCGGACCCGTCTGCTCGACCTGTACGCGCCGTACGGCAGTGGCAGCAGGTAGCGAAGCGAGCAGGCACTGATGTCCGAGCGTCCGCGTTCCCCGCGCACCGTGAGCGACGTGATGACCTGGTCAAGGCGGGGGCGGTGACCGCGGGCGAGCTGATGGGCGGTCCGGCGGTCACGGTGCGCCCGGACGCCCCGGGCGGTGCGCTGGGCGACAGGGCACTGGTACCGGTGCCGCGCGGGCCGTCCGGGCGGTCGCGGCCGTCGTCGTCCCCTTCGACCTCGCGCAACCGTGAGCTGCGGCGGCCGGCGGGCCATGAGGAGGGGCACGCCGGTTCCCGTGCGCGGAGCACATGCGCGTCCGCCGACCTGACAGTACGGTGCTGGCACAGAGGAACGTCGAGGGTACGGAGCGGGGAGGCGGCATGTCCGGCGAGAAGGCGGCGACGCTGCCGCGCAAGGTGTACGAGAAGGAACTGCTGCGTCTGCAGACGGAGTTGGTGAAACTCCAGGAATGGGTGCGTGCCGAGGGCGCACGGCTGGTCGTGATCTTCGAGGGGCGCGACGCGGCGGGTAAGGGGGGCACCATCAAACGGGTCGCGGAACACCTCAACCCCCGGGTGGCGCGGATCGCGGCGCTGCCCAAACCGACCGAGCGCGAACGCACCCAGTGGTACTTCCAGCGGTACGTCGAGAACCTGCCGGCCGCCGGGGAGATCGTCCTGTTCGACCGGTCCTGGTACAACCGGGCCGGCGTCGAGCGTGTGATGGGCTTCTGCACCAAGGAGGAGTACCAGCTCTTCCTGCGGCAGTGCCCGATCTTCGAGCGGATGCTGATCGAGGACGGGATCCTGCTGCGCAAGTACTGGTTCTCGGTGAGCGACGCGGTGCAGCAGGAGCGGTTCCGGCGCCGGATGGAGGATCCGGTGCGACGCTGGAAGCTGTCGCCGATGGACCTGGAGTCGATCACCCGTTGGGAAGCGTACTCCCGGGCGAAGGACGAGATGCTGGTGCACACCGACATCTCCGAGGCGCCGTGGTACGTCGTCGAGAGCGACGACAAGCGCCGGGCCCGGCTGAACATGATCGCCCATCTACTGGACTCGTTCGCCTACCACGACGTGCCGCCGCCGGTGCTGGAGCTGCCGGAGCGGCCCGCGTCGACGGGCTACGAGCGCCCCCCGCGCGATCTTCAGACCTACGTCCCGGACCACGCCGCGAGCCTGTGAAACTCACGCCCGCCGCGGTACGACGCCCACCGGGCAGGCGGAGTGGTGCGGCACCGCGTGGGCGACCCGGCCGAGCCGGAGCCCGGAGTGGTCCCCGCGGTGCCGGGCGCCGGCGACCCGCAGGTCCGCCTCGTGCCAGGGCTTCACGAGCACCTGCGGGGCGGCCCTTCGACGGTGCGCCGGTGCGGTTCCGGGCCGGGTGGGGCGCGTCAGTCGTGCGCGACGACGGCGACGGGGGCGGCGGCGTGGTGCAGCACGGCGTGCGTGACCGGACCGATGTGCGCGCCGAACGGGCTACGGCGGATCCTGCGGCCCACGACCACGAGCGAGGCCTCGCGGGAGGCGTCGATCACCTGATGGGACGGGCTGCCGGCGCGGGAGACCTCGACGACCTGGACGTCCGGGTACTTCTGCCGCCAGGCGCGTAGCACCGCGGCGAGGGCGGCGGCGTCCTGCCGGCCCAGCTCGGCGTCGAGGCCGGGGTCGGCGGGCAAGCCGTACGCGAGGTACGGCGGCAGGTTCCAGCCGTGCACGACCCGCAGGGCGGTGTCGCGACGCGCGGCCTCCTCGAAGGCGAAGGCGATCACCGTGTCGTCGGGGTGGTCGATGTCCAGGCCGAGGACCACGGGGCGGAACGCGGTCGCCGCGGACGGGATGCCGGACGGGTCCATGTCGTGCTCGTCGGCGGCCTGTTCACCGGCCCGTACGAGGACCACGGGCACCTCGGTGTGCGCGATCACGGCCATGCCGACGGACCCGACGAGGAAGCCGCCGAACCCGCCCAGCGCACGGGAGCCGAGGACCAGCAGCTCGGCGTCCTTCGCTGAGTCGGCCAGCACGTCGGCGGGCCGGCCGGTGATCTGCTGCTGCGTGATGTCGATGCCGGGATGGCGCAGGCGCAGCCCTTCGGCCGTCTCGCGGGGGATGCGCTCGCTCCAGTGCGCCTGTGTCTCGGCACCGAGCAGCGGCGCCTGGGCCATGGGCTCGGGGACGGGCTCCCAGACGTGGACGAGCCTCAGCGGCAGAGCGCGCAACTTCGCCTCGCGGGCTGCCCATTCTGCGGCGGCACGGCTCTCCGGCGATCCGTCGATACCGGCGACTACGGTGCAGACCATGGTTTCCGCCTCCTGAACTGGGGTCTGCTTCCAGAGTGGTGGCGCGCGGGGTGTGCGGTGCAGGGGCCGCAGGTCCCCGGCGGGGGCCTACCGGCCCCATGCGGAGGCCCCGCGCACCGAGACGCGGGAGCTCGTCGGGAGGCTGCCGGGCGCCCGCGCCGTCTTCTGGCAAGAGTCCCGGGCCGGAGGAGCCCGATGCCCGTAGTCACCGGCGAGGTGCGGGGCCTGGCTGTAGTCGCTGGTCATGTCGGTTGCGTTCGCGGGGAGTCCGACGCGGTTCAGGCGGCCCTGGCGGGCAGCCGCAGGTCGGGGCCGAAGACCTCGTAGGGGATGTGGGATGTGCCGTGCCGGAAAGGCCGGTGCTCAGCAGCTGTCCGCGTACCTCGCGCATGAACGGCAGCGGGCCGCACAGGAACACCGGATCACGAGGGCGGCATGACCTCCTCGTGGGCCGCCCGTGGCCGGCGACGGCCGCCCTGCACATCGGCGGGCACGAGGGGTTCGTCGTCGCCGAGGAGGCCAGCCGCCACGAGCTCATCCGGACCTCTACGCGGCCTGCGGGGTGAAGGAAAGCAGTTCGTCCTCCCCGTGCTGCACAACGCCGTAGCTGCTCTCGGGGACCTCGTTCCAGGCGCCCGGCAGATCACCCAGGGGCTCGGAGACGATGAGGCGGGTCTCGTCGGACACCGACCGGAGAAACTCCAGGTCGGGGTGGAGCGATCGCAGTGTGTCCACCGCGGTGCTGTAGTACAGCGAGCGGGAGGCTCCCTGGCTGGAGTAGCGGAAGGCCCACAGCCGTTCGCCGTCGGTCACCGCGACCGTCATCTGCAGCGGGAACTCCACGCCGTGCTCGTGACCGGTCCGTTCCACCAGGCCCGCCATCCGCGCGACGGCGCCCGGCGGGTCCTTCTCCAGGCCGAGGGTGAGGGCCAGGAAGAACATCGTCTCGGAGTCCGTCGATCCCTCGATGTCGAGGAAGAGTTCCGGGTCGACGGCCAGAGCGAGGTCCCGCCGGATCCGGTGGAAGTCGGCGATCGCGCCGTTGTGCATCCACAGCCAGCGGCCGTGGCGGAACGGGTGGCAGTTGGTCTGCTGCACCGCGGTGCCGGTCGTGGCCCGGATGTGGGCGAAGAACACCGGGGAGCGGACGTGGTCGGCGATCTCCCTCAGGTTGCGGTTGCTCCATGCCGGACCGGTGTCCCGGAAGACCGCGGGAGTGTCGAGGTCGTCCGGCGCGTACCAGCCGACGCCGAACCCGTCGCCGTTGGTCGTCTCCACGCCCAGCCGGGAGTGCAGGCTCTGGTCGATCAGCGAGTGGGCGGGCCTGTAGAGGATGGTGTCGAGCAGGACGGGTGTTCCCGAGTAAGCGAGCCACCTGCACATCGGTTTTCCGCCTTCCTGCCGTGGGGACCGGCCCCCGGCTCGTCGGATCGAACTCACGGATGTTGCTCCGTCCGGTACAGCTCACCCCGTACTCCCTCGGGAGGCATCGCCTCTGGCGGGTGATTTCCGCTCGGAGGGCCGCGGAACGTCCGGGTCAGGCGGCCTTCGCCGCGTGGGCCCCGTCCGGAGCCCGCCGGCCCAGCGAGCCGTGTGACGCGCGGCCAGTCGGCCGGGTCAGGCTCAGCGCCGTACCCGCGCGGCTGCGCGGCACCCGGACCCGCAGCGCCGCCGGTTGGATCCGGCACACCACGGGCGCCGCCAACAGCACGTGCTCCCCGTCGATGCCGGCCGGGACGGTGTCCGTGTCGGAGCAGTGGCTGCAGCCCCTCGGCGCGGGTGTCTCCGGCCAGCACCCGCAGCCTGGGGGCATCCGGGCCGGTGAGGAGTCCGGGCAGCGTCTGCAGGGTCGTGTGCACCGTCGGCGCGACGGCCACGCGGGCCGCCGCGGTGGCCAGCTGCGAGACGCGTTCATCCGGCTCGGCCCTCACCGGCAGCCGAGGGGGGGGGGGGGGGGGGGGGGGGGGGGGGGGGGGGGGGGGGGGGGGGTCGCCTTTTCCCCCCCCCCCCCCCCCCCCCCCCCCCCCCCCCCCCCCCCCCCCCCCCCCCCCCCCCCCCCCCCCCCCCCCCCCCCCCCCCCCCCCCCCCCCCC
>NZ_JBVIVK010000013.1:105613-251881 GCF_055595715.1 Streptomyces sp. NPDC040410 | reverse complement strand
GCGATGTGGTGGATCACCAGGGCCAGGACGTGTTCGTCCGGCGCGAGCGTGAACAGCGCGGCGCGCAGCGGGAGGTCGGCCGCCAGGTCGAAGCCGCGCGCGCTCAGGGCAGCGACGCGGCCGTCGAGTTCCCCGGCTTCGCACTCGCTCACCACCAGCTCGGGGCGCGCCTGCCCGGCGGGGACCACCTTCTGCAGCGGGACTCCGTCGACCTCCTCGAAGACCGTGCGCAGCGGCTCGTGGCGCGCCACGACATCCGCCAGGGCATCGGACAGAGCCCGCTCGTCCAGCGCCCCCGACAGCCGCATCACCAGCGGCATGTTGTACGTGGCGGTCGGCCCCTCCATGCGGTTGAGGAACCACAGGCGGCGCTGCGCGAACGAGGTGGGTACCGCGCCCGGCCGCGCGGTCCGCACCACCGCGGGCCGCAGCTGCTCCGCCGACTCCTCCAGCAGCTGGGAGAGACGGAGCACCGTGGGCGCCCCGAAGACCGCCCGCACCGTCAACTCGACCTTGAACAACGACCGGATACGGGAGACCAGCCCCGTCGCCAGGAGTGAATGGCCTCCGAGGTCGAAGAAGTTGTCGTCGATCCCGACGTGCCGGACGCCGAGAGTTTCGGCGAACAGGCCGCAGAGGATCTCTTCGCGAGGGGTGCGCGGGGCGCGGTGGGTGGTGAGGCCGGTGGGGTCCGGGGCGGGCAGGAGGTTCCGGTTGATCTTTCCGGTCGGGGTGAGGGGCAGTTCGTCGAGGACGACGACGGTGGAGGGCACCATGTGGTCGGGGAGGACCCCGGCCAGCGTGCGGCGTATGTGGGTGGGGTCGATAGGGGTTTGGGGCCGCGGGGTGACGTATGCCGTCAGGCGTGGATCACCGGGGCGGTCCTCGCGGATGGTGACGACCGCGTGGGTGATGGGGGCGTGGTGGGCGAGAGCGGTTTCGATCTCGGCCGGTTCGATGCGGTAGCCGCGGATCTTGATCTGGTTGTCGGTGCGGCCGATGAATTCCAGAGTGCCGTCGGAGCGCCAGCGGACGAGGTCGCCGGTGCGGTACATGCGCCGGCCCGGCTCGGTGAAGGGGCAGGCGATGAAGCGTTCGGCGGTCAGGCCGGGGCGGTTGTGGTAGCCGCGGGCCAGGCCGGGGCCGGCGACGTAGAGCTCACCGGCGATGCCGGGGGGGACGGGCCGCAGCGCTGTGTCGAGGACGTAGAGCCGGGTCGTGCCCAGGGCTCGGCCGATGGGCGGGGCAGCGGTGTCCGGGGTGAGAGGGCCGCTCATGGTTGCGCAGACGGTGGTCTCGGTGGGGCCGTACGCGTTGGTCATGAGCCGGCCGGGTGCCCAGCGCTCCACGGTATGGGCCGGGAGGGCCTCCCCGGCGGTGTTGAGGGTCATCCCGTCGGGGAGCGCGTTGTCGGGGAGGGCGGCCAGCAGCGCGGGCGGCAGGGTGACGTGGGTGATCCGACGGCGGGTGAGGAGAGCGGGTAGTTGTGCCGGGTCGCGCAGTTCCTCCGCGGGAGCGAGGACGAGGGCCGCGCCACTGAGCAGGGCCATACAGATCTCGGAGACGGCCGCGTCGAAGCTGGTCGGGGCGAACTGCAGGACGCGGCTTTGCGGCGTGACGGCCAGGCGCTCGATCTGGCGGTGGGCCAGGTTGGCCAAGCCGGTGTGGGTGACGGTGACGCCCTTGGGCCTGCCGGTGGAGCCGGACGTGTAGATGACGTAGGCCGGGTGCGCGGTGTGCAGGGGCGCGGTCCGCTCGCTGTCGGTGATGTCGCCGTCGTCATGGCCGGCTTCGCCGGAAGTGATGCCGTCCTGGTCGAGGACGAGGGCGGGGTCGGCGTCCTCGAGCATGAGGGCGATCCGCTCGGCCGGGTAGTCAGGGTCGATCGGGAGGAACGCCGCTCCCGCCTTGGTCACCGCCAGCATGGCGGTGACCAGTTCGGTGCAGCGGGGCAGCACGAGTGCGACGCGTTGTTCGGGGCCGATGCCGAGGGCGATGAGGTGCCGGGCCAGGCGGTTGGCGCGCGCGTTCAGTTCGGCGTAACTGAGCTCGGTGTCCTCGAAGGACACGGCGACGGCGTCGGGGGTCCGGGCAGCCTGCGCCTCGAACAGCTCAGGAAGCAGTTCCTCCGCGGCGTCCTGCGGCCCACCGCCGCACCACTCGCCCAACACCAGCTTGCGCTCGGCGGGTTCGGTGAGCTCGACATCACCCACCCGGATGCCGGGCCCGTCGGCCATCGCCCGCAGCACCCGCAGGAAACCCCGCTGGTGCGCCGCGAGTTCGTCGGTGCTGTACAGCTCGCCGTTGGCGTCGAAGCCGATCCGCAGCCCCTGCCCGTCGCCGCGGTCGTACACGCTGACCGACAGGTCCTCGGCCAGTCCGCCGGCCAGGTTGTGGGAGACCATCCGGTGGCCCGCGAATCCGCGGTCGTGGCTGTACGGCAGCACGTTGACCGTCGGGCCGACCAGCGGCTCGCTGGCGTGCGCCAGACCCAGGTCGCGGCGGATGTCCTCGTAGCGGTAGCGCTGGTGGCGCAGTGCGCTGCGGGCCTCCCGGAGGACCTGGCGGGCCAGCTGCTCCAGGCTCATGTCCGCCGTCACGTCGAGGCGGAGCGGCAGAAGGTTGGACAGCATCCCGGGAACGGCCTTGGCGGCGCCCTCGGCACGCGCGGTCACCGGCAGGCCGATCAGCAGGTCACGCTGCCCGGTGAGCCGGTGCAGATGGGCCGCGACCGCGGCGACGACCACAGTGGGCAGGGCACGGCCGGTGGCCTCGGTGAGCCGGGCGCGCTCGTCCGCGGCGAGGTGGGCCGAGCGGCGGAGGATGCCGCCCGGGGCGTTGTGCGGACGACGGGCGAGCGTTGCCGCCTCCGGCCGGTCGGCCAGCCGCTCCGTCCAGTGGGCCCGGTCGAGCGCGAACTGCTCGGAGGAGCGGTAGGCGACGTCGTCGTCGATCAGCTCCCGCAGCGCGCCGAGGCGCCCGTCCTCGACGCTGCGCCGGCCGGCCAGCGTTGTGTACACGTCGGCGACACGGCGTACGAACACGGCGCCGCTGTAGCCGTCCATGATGCTGTGGTGGAACCGCTGGTACCAGAAGTACCGGTCCTGGGAGATCCTGAACAGGGCCACGGCGTGCAGCGGACCGTGGATGACGTCCGCCGGGCGGGCCAGTTCTTCCGACATCCAGGCGACCGCGGTCTCTTCGGGACGCGGCTCGGCACTGACGTCGACGACGGGCACCTCGACGTGCGGCGCGGCTTCGACGATCTGCCAGGGCTGGTCGTCGTCCTCCACGAACCGGACGCGCATGGCGTCGGTCTCCTGGAAGGCGCGGCTCCACGCCGCTTCGAACAGCGCGGGATCGACGGGGCCCTGGATGTCGAAGTACTCGGCGATCTGGTACTTCCGGCCGCCGCGGTCGAGCTGGTGACCGAACCACACACCACGCTGGGCAGCCGAGAGCGGAAGGCGGTTGTCGTGGACACCAGTCATTGTTCTTTCCCCGGGACGTAGTTCACTGAATTGCGATGGCCGACGGCAGAGGCTTTCTGTTACGCGACTTCGCGAAGGCTTTTCGGTCGCATGTCGGTCCAGTGTTCGTTGATGTATTCCAAGGCGGCCGCGTGACTCGCGTCGCTCAATTCGACCTGCCAGCCCGCGGGAACCTCTGCAAAGGCAGGCCAAAGCGAGTACTGGCCCTCGTCGTTCACCAGAACAGAGAACACACCGTCCGGGTCGTCAAATGGATTCACGGCAGCTCAACTCATCCGTTCGGTCGGCCTTTGATAGGCGCTGGGTACAGCACCCTGACTCCGCCAGAATTCATGGGCTCCCACTGTCCCGCAAGGAGGGGGACAGCACGGGACGGAACGAGACAGCGGTACTTGTCCGGACACCGGTGCCAGCACGGTTCCGCGCGTCTGAATCTGTCCCGTCCTGTCCCATGCTTGCGGGACAGGACCGCGCCACGGAATCTGAGTCGAAGACTGCGGTCACCTGAAGAAATCCACCGCGCACGGCGGCGGTTGAACAAACGGCATAAGGAGCACGGGTGCAGGGCGCGCGCACGAACAAGCCGGTCATCACGGCGTGGTCCGCGGTGTCACCGTTCGGAATCGGGGCAATGCCCTACCGGGCCGGGGTACGGGCCGGCCGGCGTGCTGTTGACGCGGACGGGCCGGGCGGCCCCGAGGGTGGGCGGGTCCGTCTGGTTCCGGGCTTCGACGCGCGCGAGGCGCTGGGACGCAAGGGAACCCGGTCCATGGACCGGCTCACCGCGCTGACGCTGACGGCGGTCGGCCGCTTGCTGGGTCCGGACGCCGACGGCACCACCGAGGCGGACGGGCCGAAGACCCCCGGCGCCGGAGGGCACCCCGGTGCCACCGGCGGCGACAGCACGCCGGTCGGCCTCGTCCTCGGCACCACCACCGGCAGCGCGCAGAGCATCATGGACTTCACCCGAGACTCGATCACCGGCGAGCGGCCCTACCTCGTCGAGCCGGCCCGGTTCCCCAACACCGTGATGAACTGTGCGGCCGGTCAGAGCGCCATCTGGTACGGGCTCAAGGGACCCAACGCGACGATCGCCGGCGGCCGCGCCGCCGGGCTGCTGGCGCTGAACTACGCCGCCCGGCTCCAGCGCAACGGGCGGGTGGACACGGTGCTGTGCGGTGGCGCGGAAGAGTACACGCCGACCCGTGGCTGGCTGCACCACCACTCCCGCGCCACGGACGTGGACCACCGCGCCGCCGGGCCCCTCGACGGCGGCCCGGTCCTCGGGGAGGGCTGCGCCGTGCTGCGCCTGGACCCGGCGGGCACGCGGCCGGAGGGCACCGAGCTGGCCGAAGTGTCCGCCCTCGAGTTCGGTGTCGCCGCCGGAACGGGCGGCATCCGCACCGCCCTGGCGTCCTGCCTGCGACGCGCCCTGTCCCGCGCCCGGTGCGGGCCGGACAGCGTGTGGGCGGTCGTGCCCTGTCAGCCTCCCGGTGCCGTCGGCGAGGCCGAGCGGGAGGCGCTGGCCGACGCCCTCGGCGAGGTGAGCCCCGCGTACCTGCCCTGTACGGACCTCATCGGCGACACCGAGGCGGCGGCCGCCACCTTCCAGATCGCCGCGGTACTGGCCGCCGCTCACGGGTCCGAGGCGGCGGTGGGCCGCGTGGCCCTGGTGACCTCGGTCGACCAGGACGGCACCGTCGGCTGCGCCGTGCTGCGGCTGCTGCCCGGCGCGTTGTCCCGGAACCGGGGCGCCGCGGCCTGACCCCAGGCCGATCGAGACGACACCTCCGCAACGACCAGGCGGGACGAACTTCCTGTGACCGACAACACTCCTGGCTGGGACGCCATCGTCGTGGGCGGTGGCCTCGGCGGCCTCACCTGCGCGGCATATCTGGCGGTTGAGGGCTACCGCGTTGTGGTGCTGGAGCAGCACGACTGGGCCGGGGGCAACAGCCATGTCTTCCGGCGCCGCCGCGCATATGAGTTCGATGTGGGCGTGCACTACGTCGGCGACTGCGGTCCGGACGGCATCGTGCCCGCCATCCTGGGCGGACTCGGAGCCCGGGACCGCGTCGCGTTCCACCGGCTCGACCCGGACGGGTTCGACCGGATCGAGCTGCCCGGTGTGACCGTCGACGTCCCCGCGGACTGGACGACGTACCGCGAACGCCTCCGGCACGCCCTGCCCGCGGATCGCCCGGGTCTGGACACCTTCCTGGGCATCTGCCGCGCGGTGGCGGCCGAACAACGATGGAGTCTGCTGGCACCCTCGAACCTGCCGGTCGCCGAGCGGCTGGCCGGAACGCCGACGGTCCGGACGTGGGGGAGCCGCACGCTCAGAGACCTGTTCGAGCACTGCGCGCTGTCGACGGCCGCCCGTACGGTGCTGGCGGCCCAGTCGCCCAACTACGGCCTGGGGCCGTCGCAGGCCACGGTGTGGACGCACGCGACGGTCCTCGACCACTATCTGCGAGGCGCGTACTATCCGGTCGGCGGCGGCCAGATGCTGGCCGCCACGCTGACCGAGGTGATCGAGGCGCACGGCGGCGAGCTGCGCACCTGCAGCAGGGTCTCCCGCATCGAAGTCACCGGCCGGGCCGTCACCGGCGTCACCCTCACCGACGGAACCCGCCTGGCCGCGCCCCTGGTGATCTCAAACGCCGACTACCGGCGCACGGTACTGGACCTGGTGGGCCCGGATCACTTCAGCGCGAACGTCGTCAAGAACACCCGCGAGGCGGCGATGTCACTGCCGTTCGCCATACTGTACGTGGCACTGGACCGGGAGCTTGCCGGGCGCCCCGAAGCCAATGTGTGGTGGTACGGCCAGCGTGACATCG
Organism: Streptomyces sp. NPDC040410; assembly: GCF_055595715.1. NCBI lineage: Bacteria > Bacillati > Actinomycetota > Actinomycetes > Kitasatosporales > Streptomycetaceae > Streptomyces > Streptomyces sp. NPDC040410. The sequence continues at coordinate 245,547 of NZ_JBVIVK010000013.1, read as the reverse complement.
AAGCGCTCTACCGTGACCTGGAGCAGGGCCGCCGGTCCCAGGAGGTGCGGGCCCTGTTCGTCTCCTTCGGCTCGTCGAAGGAGACGGGAGCCGGCCACTCCTGCCCTCCCGGGCACACCCACTTCCAGCTGATGACGCTGTGCCCACCCGGCCACGGGCACTGGGGCGTGACCCGGGGGCCCGCCGAAGGCGGACGGTACCGGCGCGAGCCCGGCTACCTCGCGGAGAAGGCTCGGTTCACCGAAGCGCTGCTGCGGGCGGGGGAGCAGGTGCTGGGACCGTTCCGGGACCACATCACGCATCTGGAGCTGGCCACACCGCTGTCGCAGGAACGCTACACACTGTCCACGGGTGGCACTCCGTACGGTCTGGCCCGCTGGGGCCGCACAGGAGCACGGCCCGGGACGGCGACCGGTGTCGCCGGCCTGCACGTCGTCGGCCAGAGCACCCGCTATGGCAGCGGGGTCGCCGGGGTCATGGTCGGCGGCGTCATGTGCGCGGCCCGCATCGTGGGACGGGCGCTGCTGTCCGAGGCGTACGACGGCGCTGTTCTCGGTGACCCGGCGGTGCTCCCGGGCCGGGGGCCCGACTGGGACGCGCTGGCGGCCTCCCGTGGTGCCGCCCGGGCCTCGGCCCGCGGCCTGCCGCGTCTGGGCGGGCCGCTGCCGGGGCGGCTGGGCGACACCACGGGCGACGGCGGCCGCCCGGTCAGCGCTTGACGGCGAGGGTCAGTCCGTCGGCGTAGGGGATCATGCTGATGTCCACCCGGGCATCCGCGTACAGCTTGGAGTTGAACGCACGCAGTGCGCGGGTGTCCTCGTCCTGCACGGACTCGTCGACCACATCCCCGGACCACAGGACGTTGTCCGCGACGACCAGGCCGCCGGGCCGCAGCAGGGTCAGCACATGCTCGTAGTACTGCTCGTAGCCGGGCTTGTCGGCGTCGATGAAGGCGAAGTCGTAGGACCCGGCGGCGCCCTCCTCGGCCGCCAGGGCGGCGAGGGTCGCCCGGGCGTCACCGACCCTGAGGTCCACCTTGCCCGCGACCCCGGCACGCTCGCAGTGGTCGAGCGCGATCTTGGTCCACTCCTCGCTGATGTCGCAGGCCGTCACGGTGCCGTCGGCCGGCAGCGCCAGCGCCGTGCTCAGCAGGCTGTAGCCGGTGAAGACACCGACCTCCAGGGTCTTCCTGGCGCCCACCGCGCGCACCAGCGTGCGTATGAACTGGCCCTGTTCCGGCGAGATCTGCATGTTGCGCTCGGGCATCGCGGAAGTGAACTCGCGCAGTTCCCGCAGCAGTTCCGGCTCGCGCAGCGAGTGGGCCGCGACATAGTCCTGTACGGCCTCGGTCACATCCAGCTGGATCCTCATGGTTGTACACCTCGTTCTCGAAGGTTGGTGCGGCGGCCCGAAGCGGCCCGCCGGCGGACGCCGGCCTATTGCACGGTGTCCAAAAAGCGCCCTGCCTCGCCGGCCAGCTGGGCCACCGAGTCCGCGACGAAGAGCAGTGGCTGGCACTGCTTGTCGCTGTACTCCTGGCGGATCACTTCAGCCACGGAGAAGGGACGCAGCTCGACGTGGCGGAAGGACTCCAGCTCCGCCACGGAGGACAGGACGGCCGCGCCGTACGCGCGCAGCTCACCCTCCTCCCGTATCACCCCGGTCTCTATCGTGAACCAGAAGAGGCTGCACACCGCGTCCATGGCCTCTTTCGTGCTCGCCCGTCGGGCGGCCCGCCCGAAGGACCGGTACAGCTCCGCGAAGACCGGGTCGGCGAGCATCACCGCGTGCCCGACGAGTTCATGGATGAGGTCCGGCTCCGGTGAGTGGAACGGAGCCTTCGGCGAACGCAGATACTGCGTCGCGAAGAACCCGTTGTCCACGAACTCGCCGTAGAACCTGCGGGCCGGGACGATCCCTTCGGCCGGGTACAGCCGGAATCCACAGGTCGTCGTCAGTACGTCGGAGACCTCGCCCAGTTGCGGAACGTGGTCGGTCGGCAATACGACGCGTGTCGCCGCCCGCAGATAGCGCGAACAGGCCAGGAACTGGTGCAGGGCGGAGAGTTTGGACGTCACGGTCTCCCACAGGGCGTCCTCTTCCGCAGTGTACGAGATACGGGGAAGCGGATCACCCTTTCGCCATTCGGAGGCAATCCGCTTGCGCAGTACGGTCCGGGCCTCGTAATCGTCGTCCACGGAGACAGAATTTGCCGCGGTGGAGATGGCCGAACCTGCCGAGCTGTTCAATATTTCCCCCTGGGGCCGATTGGCTGAGCGGCACCGATTCTAAAGAGCAACTACCGCCGAACGCCGCCCCATTCCACTGTCTCATTCCGTCCCATGCCGTCCCCCGCCTTGCGGGACACGCGGGCCGCGACCAACAGTGGGTCCATACAGAACCCCTGTACCCGCAGGGGAATCAAATGACTCCGCACGAAGGGGAGCCGAAGGTGCCGATGACCACCGAAGAGCGCTACGCGAAAGTCCGGGAAATGATCTGCGACATCCTCGAAATCGAGGAGGACGAGATCGAGCCGGAGGCCCTCTTCGTCGACCACTACGGCGCGGACTCACTTCAGGCGATCGAGATTCTGTCGTCCCTTGAGAAGGCCTTCGGCGTTGTCATCGACCAGTCGGAACTCGCCCGCATGGTGAATCTGCAGGCCGTCAACGACGTGGTGACCGAAGCCTTCGAGAAGAAGTAACGGCGGCTCGGAATCCAACCACTCCGAACGGGGCCTGATGGTGTCAACTTTCGCTGGAAAACTGCCGGAGGACGCGTCCCGACGCGTCGTGCTCACCGGGTTCGGTGTCGTGTCGAGCATCGGGACCGGAGTAGAGGAGTTCGCGGCGGGGCTGCGGGCCGGGCGCAGCGGTGCCAAGCCCATCACCGCCTTCGAGACGGAGGGGTTCGAACACGCCATCGGCTGCGGGGTCACCGGCTTCTCACCAGAGCAGTGGATCAAGGACCTTCCGCTCGATTCGCTCGGTCCTGCCACCCGGTTCGCCGTCTCGGCGGCACGCATGGCCGTCGAGGACGCCGGCCTGGACCCGGTGGTGTTGCGCCGTCAACGGGGCCTGGTCTCCATCGGCACCACCGACGGCGAGTCCCACGACCTGGACCAGCTCGTCGCGACCGAGCTGGCCGAGGGCCCCGAAGCCATGGACCCGCGGGTCGCGGGGCGCATCGGCGCGGGGCGGCTGTCGGCCGCCATCGCCCAGGAACTGGGTCTGACCGACGTCGAGGCCGTCACCATCCCGACCGCCTGCGCGGCGGGCAACTACGCCATCGGCTACGGCTACGACGCGGTGCGCTCCGGCGACGTGGACTTCGCCCTGTGCGGCGGTGCGGACGCGATGTGCCGCAAGACGTTCGCCGGCTTCTACCGGCTGGGCACCATCGCGCCTGACTGCTGCCGCCCCTTCGACGTGGACCGCAAGGGCATCCTCACCGGCGAGGGGGCGGGCGTACTCGTCCTGGAGAGTCTCCAGTCCGCGATCGAGCGCGGCGCCCGCATATACGCCGAAGTGCTCGGTTACGGCCTCAACTGCGACGCGTACCACCAGGTCGCGCCCGACCAGGACGGCGTGGCCCGCGCCATGTCGCTGGCGCTCCAGGACGCCGGTGTCGAGCCCGGCCAGGTCGACCTGATCTCCGCGCACGGCACCGGAACCAAGGCGAACGACGTGACCGAGACCCGGGCGATCCGGGACGTCTTCGGTGACGAGCCGCCGCGTACCGTCTCCATCAAGTCCATGCTGGGACACAGCATGGGCGCGGCGAGCGCGCTGGCCGCCATCGCCTGCGCACTGGCCATCGTGCACCGCTTCATCCCGCCGACCATCAACCACACCCGGACCGACCCCGACTGCGCGGTCGACTGCGTACCGAACGAGGCGGTCGAGGCCGACCTGAAGGTCGTACAGAACAACGGCCTGGCCTTCGGCGGCAACAACGCGGTGATCGTCCTGGGCCGCTACGACGGGACCGGGCAGACGCAGGACGCGACCGTGGCCGGAGCGGTGGCGTGACCACATCCGACGCCCACTCCGTGGTCGGGATCGGAGCGCTGGCCGCGATCGGCGGCACCCCCGGCGAAATCTTCGACAGCCTCTGCGCCGGCCGCTCCGGGCTGGCCCGGCTGCGCGGCTTCGATCCGGACCGCTTCGGCGCGAGCCACCTGTACGAGATCGACGACCGCCCCCCGACAGGGGACGTACCGCTGCGGGCCACCGCCTTCCTCCTGGAGGCCGTCGCACAGGCGTTGTCCGACGCCGGGCTCGGCGACGACGTCGCGGACGTTCCGGTGCTGGTCGGCTCCGGGCTGCGCGAGCTCCGGTCGGTCGAACTGCACCACCAGGGTGCCGCGTTCGACGCCGCACAGCTGCACTTCGGCACCGCGCTGCGCCGGCGGTTCGGCGCCACCATGACGCACACGGTCTCCAATGCCTGCTCCGCGTCCCTGTACGCGCTGGCGATGGGGACGGACCTGCTGGACTCCGGTGCCGCCGACACCGTCGTGGTGGCCGGAGTGGACTCCGTCACCGAGAGCATGTTCGCCAACGCCGACCGGTTGCAGTCGGTACCGCCGGACACCGTACGCCCCTTCGACCGTGACCGGCGCGGCACGATCCTCGGCGAAGGCGCCGCGGCCGTCGTGCTCCGCCGCGCCACGGCACCCGGCTTCGCCCGCCACGGCGCGGTGCGCGGCGTCGCAGTCAACTGCGACGCCCACCACGCCACGGCGCCGGACCCGGTCAGCATCGCGGCCGCGATGCGCGACGCACACCGGCGGGCGGGCGTCACCCCGGCGGACATCGACCTGGTGATGCTGCACGGCACCGGCACCCACGCCAACGACGACGCCGAGACGGGAGCGCTCGCCGAGGTCTTCGGCCCGCAGGTGTCGCGGCCGTTGATGACCGCGATGAAGTCGATGACCGGCCACACGTCCGGCGCCTCAGGCCTGCACAGCCTGATCACCGCGCTGCAGTCGTTCCGGCACCGCCGCGTGCCTCCCACGCTCGGCCTGGACCACCCGATCGAGCAAGCCGCCGGGTTCCGGTTCGTACGGGGCACGGCCGCACCGTCGGCCGCGCGGTCGGCGCAGATCAACGCGTTCGGATTCGGCGGCATCAACGCCGTGGCAATCGTGGAGGCACCCTGATGCAGGCGGTCATAACGGCGGTGGGCCTGGCGCTGCCCGGTGCCGCCACACCGGCGGACCTGCTCGCGCCCGCGCCACCGCAGGCGCCCTCCGTGGACCCGGCGGCTGTCATCGGCAGGAAGGGACTGCGCTACCAGGACCGGGCCACCCAGCTCGCACTGTGCGCGGCCGATGACGCGCTGCGCCGCGCGGGGCTGCTCACCGGCCCCGCGGCGGCCCCGCCGCGCGGCACCATCGACGGCGCACCGCGGCGGAGTGTCCTCCAGGTACCCGCCGAATCGGTCGCCGTGGTGGCCAGCTCCAACCTCGGCAACCTGGACACCGTGCAGGAGGTCGTCCAGGTCCTGGGCGAAACCGGCAGCAGCCGGCTGACCAGTCCGATCGTCACCCCCCGGCTGTCCAGCAACGTCGTCGCCTCGGAGACCGCCATCCGGTTCGCCTGCCGAGGCCCCAACCTGATGCTGTGCAACGGGCCGACCTCGGGACTGGATGCCGTTTTCTGGGCCACGACCCTGCTTGCCGCCGGCCGAGCGCGGCACGTGCTCGTCGTCGGCGTCGAACCCGCCACGGCGGCGGCCGGCGAACTCCTCGGCCGAGCCCCCGTGATCGACGGCGCGGTGGCCCTCGTGCTGGAGCGCCCCGAGTCGGCCAGGGCACGCGGGAACCGGGCTCTGGCCGGCGTCGGCCGCTACCTGCGCACCGGCGACCCGGCGTCCTGCGTCGCGGCCCTGACCGAACACCCCCCTGCCGTCGGGGCGAACCCCTCGGCCACCCCACCGCCTGCCGCGGTGGCCGCGTGGGCGGGTCCGGAAGGCCACCCGGACGCCGGCAAACTGCTGCCGGACGTGGTCCGGTACGACCCGGCCGAGGGCCGCGGGGCCGCCTCCGGTGCCCTGGGCGTCCTTCACTGCGCGACCGCGGTCGGTCACTTCGGCACCGGCGGCCGAGGCCCGTTCCTCGCCGTCGCGGGCGCCGAATCCGACGACGCGACGGCAGGCCTGCTCCTGCACCGTCCGGACGGGCGGTAGTGCCACTGTGAGGAACACAGCGGACCGGACAGGCCGGGCCGACCGCCGCCCTGCCGCCGTTGACCCGGAGCCCATCGTGCTGCGGCGCCGCACCTGTCCACCGCCTTCGGCGGCCGGCGGTCCACGGATACTGCTGCTGCACGGCCTCGCCAACAGCGGCAGCGTGTGGGACACCCTGTGCGACCACGCGCCCCAGCACGCCTCGTTGCGCCACGCCGAGCTGTGGGTCGCCGACCTCCCCTGGCGCGCCGGCGGTCTGCCCCGGTGGAACCACCGTACGGACGCGACCACGTGGGCGGGACGCGCGCTCGACGCGGCGTGGGACGCCGGAGGCACCGACATCGTCGTCGCCCACTCCTACGCGGCCACCGCACTGCTGTCCTGGCTGTGCCGGGAATCCCGCCCGGCCTGCGGCCTTCCCGCCGCGGACGGCATCCGCGGCCTCGTTCTGGTGTCGCCGTTCTTCCGGGACCGGCCCGCGGACTTCGGCTGGGACCTGGTGGCCGACCTCGCCGAGGACCTCACCCGCGCCATGGAGGAAGGCATCCACGCGGTCGCCGGGGAGCGCGGCAATCCGGCGCTGCGCCGCGCCATGGCCGAGCGCGTCACCGAGTCGATCGGACCCTACGGCTGGTACCGCTTCCTGGAGCTGTACATGAGCACGCCGTGGCTGCGCACCGACGCGCTCGGCATCCCCACACTCGTCGTCTCCGGCACCGCCGACGCCATCGCCGACCCGGCCGAGGCGCACGCCCTCGTCCCGCGTCTGCGTACGACCAGGTGGTGCCCGATCGACGGCGGCGGCCACTTCCCCATGGTCGAGCAACCGGACCGGCTAGCCCGCGCACTGGCCGAATTCACCGACTGGGTCGGCGCCGGCCCGAGAACAACCAGCGGCGGCCCGACCCGCCGGTCGCTGCCCCACAGCACATCGGAGCGTGAACAATGACCAACACCGCAACGATGGACGACCGCGTCCGGGCGCTGCTCACCGAGGAGTCCTCGGTCACGCTGAGCCCGTCGTACGAGGGCGCCAACATCGGCACGTACATCGGCTTCAAGCACGTCAACTACCTGGTCGAGAAGGCCGTCATCGAGCACTTCCGGGCGGCCGGGCTGCCGGTCGGCGAGCTGTACCAGCGATACGGCCTCGGATTCGACGTGGTCGACCTGGCCGCCAAGCTGCGCGGAGGGATGTACGTCGACGACCAGGCACTGCTGCGGGTGCGGCCGGCGGCGGCGGACACCCTGGCGTTCCAGGTGACCGTCTTCGTACCCCGCGACGGAGCGCAGAAGAAGATCGTGACAGGCACGGTCAAGGCGGTGCTGCGGCTCGACGAGGACAAGCGCCGGCTGCCCGACCGCCTCCCCACACCCGACGCACTCGCCCCGTTCACCGTGCCGGAGATCGGTCCCGCCCAGCCCGGCGCCGCGGTACCGGGGCCCGTCGCACCGCTGATCTCCGGCGGTACCGTGGACCAGGACCCGGTGCTCGATCAGTTGCTCGCCGGCCGTAACGGCTACGGCTGGCGGGTGCGCGTGCCGTACCCGTTCGTGCACTTCTTCGAGCGGGTGCAGATGACCGCCTATCTGCGGCTGATGGAGGAGGCCAAGCACCGGTTCGTGCACTCCCGGGGCATTTCCATCGGTCAGCAGCTCCACGCGCGCAGCTGGATTCCGCTGGTGACCGAATCCCGTGTCGAGATGCTGGGCGAGGCGCTGTTGGAGGAGGACCTCTACTGCACCTACGAGGTCACCGACATCTTCAAGAACCTCCACTACACCTCCCGCATGGACTGCCACGTGGTCCGCGACGGGCGGCTGCTGCGGGTCGCCACGGGCACCATCACGCACGGCTACGCGATCGCCGAGAACGGCAACCAGGCCCGCCTCGTCGCCCTCGACGAGACCGTCATGCGAGCGCTGCGCGGCATCGAGGGCGGCGCGGCATGACGCGCGCGGTCATCTCCGCCTGGGCGGCCGTCTCGCCGTTCGGCATAGGCGGTGCGGCCTTCGCGCGCGGCGTGGCGGCGGGACGGCGAGCGGTGGCGCCGCTCGGTCCCGGCGCCGGGCCGGTGCCGCATCACCGCGCCGCCCCCGTGCCCGGCTTCGACGCGCGCGAGGTCCTCGGCCGCAAGGGAACCCGGTCCCTGGACCGGGTGAGCGCGCTGTCCCTGGCCGTGGCCGCCGAACTCCTCCACCCCGAGGGACGCAACCGCGAGGTGGCCACCGGCGAGCACGCGGCGCTCGTGCTCGGCACCACCCTCGGCAGCGCCAAGAGCATGATGGACATCACCCGGGACACGCTGACCCAGGAGCTGCCGTACTTCATCGACGCGGCGCGCATCCCGAACGCCGTCATGAACAGCGCCGCCGCACAGTGCGCGATCCGGCACGGCATCAAGGGGCCCAACGCCACGGTCGCCGGAGGCCGGACCGCGGGATTGTTCGCGTTGCGCTACGCCTTGCGGCTGCTCGCGACGGGCCGCGCCCGCACGGTGCTGTGCGGCGGGGCCGAGGAGCTCACCGAGGAACGGGCCTGGCTGGAGCACCACGGGAGCGGCGCACCGGCCCGGGCCCTCGGCGAGGGCTGCGGGTTGTTCCTGGTCGAGCCCTCGCCCGGCGCGGCCGTGACCGGCGCGCGACCGGTCCTGGCCGAGGTCCTGGCCGTGGAGACCGCGGTGCACACCGGCCACGGACTGGTGGGCACCGCTGCCGCGTGCCTGCGGCGCGCGCTGGCCCGCAGCGGCACCACGGCCGACGAGATCTGGGCCGTCTCGCCCGCGGGCATCGACGCATGGGACGAGGCGGTGCGGGTCGTCTGCACGGATCCTTCCGGCGGCCACCGCCCGGCTGCGCTTCCGGGCGACGAGACGTGGGGGCACGCCGGCGCCGCCACCGCGGCCTTCCAGATCGCCTCCGCCCTGGTGGCGGCCGAGCATGATCCGGCGGCCCCAGGGCGGCTGGCCGTCATCACGTCGTTCGACCGGGACGGCGTCCTGGGCTGTGCGCTGCTGCGCGTCCATCCCCGCGCAACGGAATCGAGGACGGAACATGAATGACATGACAGCGCGAGTCGCCCTGGTGAGCGGCGGGTCGCGAGGCATCGGCCGGGCCGTGGTACGGCAGTTGGCGCACGACGGTTTCGACGTCTCCTTCTGCTACCGCTCCAGCGCAGAGGAGGCCCGGACGGTGGAGAAGGAGGTGACCGGCCTCGGCCGGCGCGTCCTGGCCTGCCCGACCGATGTACGTGACGCGGACTCGGTGCGGGACTGGGTCCGGCGCACCGAGGACACCCTCGGGCCGGTCGACGCGGCCGTGACCTCCGCGGGCATCACCAAGGACAACCCCCTGCTGCTGATGCGCGACGAGGACTGGCACGCGGTGCTGGACACCAACCTGGACGGGGTCTACAACGTCTGCCGTGCCGCGGTCTTCGGGATGATGAAGCGCAAGTGCGGCGTGATCGTCAACCTCTCCTCCGTCGCGGGCGTACACGGTCACGCGACCCAGACCAACTACGCGGCCTCCAAGGCGGGGATCGACGGGTTCTCCCGGTCGCTCGCCAAGGAGGTCGGCCCCTACGGCATCCGTGTCAACTCCGTCGCCCCCGGGTTCATCGAGACCGACATGACCGGGGCGCTCGGCGAACAGGTCCTGGAGAAAGCCAGGCAGCAGATCGCGCTTCGGCGTGTCGGACAGCCCGGAGAGGTCGCCGACCTCGTCTCGTTCCTGGTCTCCGACCGCGCCCGGTACATCACCGGGGCGGTGCTCCAGATCGACGGCGGCATCTCCCTGTAGCCCCGGGACCGTCGCGTCCCTACGACCCTCAGCCGAAAAGAGGACCTCTTCATGGCCAAGGCAGCGGTCAAACGGCCGCGTTGGTACTTCTCCCTGCGCAGCCCGTATTCGTGGTTCGCCTACCGCGACCTGATGGGCCGGTACCAGGACGTGGCCGACGCCCTTGAGTGGATCCCCTGCTGGGAGCCGGACGAGCCGACCGCCCGCCTGCTCGGCGAGGCCGGTGTCGAGCTGCCCTGGGTGCCGATGTCCCGGGCCAAGAACTTCTACGTCCTCCAGGACGCCCGGCGCCTGGCACGTGAGCGGGGCCTGACCATGACCTGGCCCGTCGACCGGGATCCGCACTGGGACGTGGCCCACCTGGGCTACCTGGCGGCCGAAGAGGCGGGACTGGGACGCGCCTACGCCGACCTCGTCTACCGTGCGCGCTGGGAGCACGGCCGGGACATCTCCGACCGGGCCGTCATCGGTGAGATCGCCGGCCGACTCGGTCTGCCCGAGGACGTGCTGGCGGACGCCTGCGACTCCCCGCGGCTGCAGTCCGCCGGGGCCAAGGCGCTGACCAGGTCGTACCACGACGGGGCCTTCGGGGTGCCGTTCTTCGTGCTGGGCCGCGAGAAGTACTTCGGCACGGACCGCCTCCCGGCGTTCGTCCGGGCCTGCCGCGAGGCGGACGCCGCGCGGTCCGAGGCCGTGTCCCAGCCAGAGACCGGCGAGCCGGTTGCCGGGATCCTCGCGCCCGGCCACGACGCCGGGCACGCCGGCGGGTGCGGATAGCGGCCGCCCCGTCCACTCGTTCTTCATGGTCTGACAACTTCTGGAAAGGGAGGGCCCGCCCATGCGTGCCGAATCGACGATCGACACCGCCGAACTGCGGGAGCTGATCGCGGATGTACTGGACATCGAGCCGGATCTCGTCACCGACCGGGCGAACTTCACCCGCGACCTCGGGGTCGACTCGCTGCTCGCGCTGGAGCTCGCGGTGACCCTGGAGCGGCACTACCGGATCAAGGTGGAGTCGCACGAGGTGGCCGACGTGCAGACGCTGGCGGATGTCCGCACCCTGCTGAGCCGGAAGGTGAGCGGCACGGCATGACCGACAGCACCCACGCGTCCGACGGGAGCAGTCCGCTGCCGGACCACGTACTCGTCGAGACGAAGGCCGGGGCCGCCGCACAGCGGTTCCTGCGGGACGCCGTGGAACTGGCCCGCACTGGACACCGGGTATGGCTCTTCCTGGTGTCGGACGGTGCCGCCGCCGGAATACGGGGTGCCGCGGGTACCGCCCTGTCCGATCTGGCCGAGGCCGGCGGGAGGATCTGGATCGACGACTTCACCCTGTCCCAACGAGCACTGCACAAGGCTCCGTTGGCACCGGGAGTGACCCCGGTGAGCATGGCGGAGCTGGCGGCACGGCTGATGGCCCCGGACACCAGGGTGGTGTGGCACTGACATGGCCTCCTTCGTCGAACGCCGCCGATGGGACCTGCTGATCGTCCTGACCGCGCCTCCGCACACCGACGACACCCTGACCACCGTGCTGCGCCTGACCCAGGCGGTCCTGGACCAGGGCCGGAACGTGCGCATCTGGGCCTGCGGTTACAACACCGTGCTCACCCAGGAGACGCTGGGCGACCGCAAGCCCGTCAACCTGCTGGCCCCCGACCGGGAGCATCCCTCGGCGGCGGGTCTGGTGCGGCGCCTGGTCAGCGATCACCCCGGCCGGGTGAGCTGGATCGTCTGCACCGCGTGCAGCGCCGAGCGCGGCGCAGGTCATCACATCCCGGAGGTCCGGCTGCGGTCCGTGGCCCGGCTGGCCGCCACCATGGAGGCCGCCGAACGCACCGTGTACATCGGAGGCTTCTGAACCATGCCGTACCTGGTGATGATCGACCGTGGCTACCGTGGCACGGCCGAAGCCCAGTTCTTCGACACCCTCTACGGGATGCTGACGTTCGGTGAGCAGCTCGGCGGGCTCGACATCGTCCTGCGTGGCTCCGCGGTCACCGCCGCGGTGGCTCGGGACGACGACCAGCGACTCACCCTGCGGGTCGGTTCCCTGGTGCTCGAGAACCTGCCGGACCCCGCCGGGTCCGTACACGCCCTGCTCGAAGCCGGGCACGGTGTGTCCGCGGACGCGCCGAGCCTGGCGGAGTTCGGCCTGGGCGCCGCGGATCTGCTGCCCGGCGTGCGATGCCTCGACACCAACCAGCTCGCGAGCCGGTGGTCACAGTACGACGGGGTGTGGTTCCTGTGACCGGTACCTCCGCCTTCCCGGCGCCCGGGGCCGCGCTGAAGACGTACGTCCGCCCGCTTGACGCCGTCGACACGGTCGAATGGGTGGAGGCCGTCGCCGAGCCGGGTACCGCGGCACGGCTGGTGGTCCGCGCGCGGAAGACCGTCACCGCGTCCGACCCGTACATGGCCGGGCACTTCCCGGTTCTTACGCTGTATCCGGCCGTCTTCTTCCTGGAAGGAGTACGCCAGTGCGTCGGCCTGGCGCTTGCACACTCCGAGGCTCTCAGCGCCCGGGTGTGGGGGGAGTGCACCGACGACTGGGTGGAGATCGGCGCGCTGCGGTCGCTGCGCATATGGAAGCCCATGCACGAGGGCGACGAGCTGCACCTGGAGATCACCGTCAGCGCCGCAGACCGCCCGGACGCGGTGCAGGCGAGGGTGGACTGCCGCCGGGGCGGAGCCGGCGGACCGCTGGTCGTCCAGGCGACGCTCGTCCTCGTCCGGGGTGGAGGTGCCCTGTGAAGCTCGACTACGCGGACATCGTCCGCTTGCTCCCGGTGGGACACCCGTTGGTCCTGGTGGACCGGGTGTCCCACCTGGAGCCGGACGTCAGGATCGTCGCGCACAAGGCGGTCACGGGAAGTGAGCCCTGCTACGAGGCACTCTCCTCGGGGCTGGCCGCCGAGCGGTACGCCTATCCGCGCTCGCTCCTCATCGAGTCGTTCGGCCAGGCGGCGGCACTGCTGTGGCTCGGCACCGAGGAGCGGAACGGGCCTCGCGCAGACGGCGGGGCGGGGCTGCCGATGCTCGGCCGGCTGCGCGACTGCCGGTTCCACGGTGGGGTGTTTCCCGGGGACTCAGTAGTGCACACCGTTCGGCTGGAACGGTCGGTCGAGGGCAATGCGTTCATGTCCGGCGAAAGCCGCGTCGGAGACCGGACGGTGCTCACGGTGGGCTCGCTTCTCGCCGTCGTGCGGCAGTTGTCCAGCGTTGTCGCGAACCGGTGAAGTCGTACACCCGACGGACGGATCCCCGGAACGATGCGGAGTCCACTGATGACAGCTCGCACGGGACGCGGGCGGCAGCGTGATGCCCTCGTTCCTGGCGCGCTCACTGGCGTAGTCGCGCAGCAAGTCACACAGCACGTAGCGGTCACGGACCGTCGGCTCGATCAGGTTCTCGGCCGCGATCTGGTTGAGCAGCCGGCGGGCCTCGTCGATCGACATCTCCGCGAGGGCGGCGCTGTTCTCCACACTGACCTCGCTCCGGCCGGCCAGACCGAGGACGCACAGCAGGCGCCGGGCCTGTGGGGCCAGCAGCCTGCAGGAGGCGTCGAAGGCCGCGCGCACGGTGTCGTTCTCGTCCCCGTCGATGGCGAGCGCGGTCATTCGGTCGCCCCTGCCGAGTTCGGCGGCGTACGCGCGGATGTTCTGGTGCGGGCGGTCGGCGAGGGTGGCTCCGGCGATCCGCAACGCCAGCGGCAGGTGCATGCACAGCCGGGCGATCTCGTCCAGGGCCTCGATGCGGTCCCCGGTCAGCTCCCGGTCCACGGCCTGCGCGAGCATGTCGCGGGAGGCGGCGGGGGAGAGCGGGGCGAGCAGCATACGGTGTGCCCCGTCCCGGGCGACGAGGCCGGACAGCCTGTTCCGGCTGGTGATCACGGCAACGCTCGCGGAGTGACCGGGCAGCAGCGGGCGCACCTGGGCGGTGTCGAGCACGTCATCGAGGACGATGAGGACACTTCGGTCGGCCAACAGGGAGCGGTAGCTGCCGATCTGCGACTCGACGTCGTTCGGGATGTCGCCGTCCGCCATGCCCAGCCCTCGCAGCAGGACGGTCAGGGCCTGCTCGGGTCGCATCGGGTTGGGGCGGGAGCCTCGCAGGTCGAGGTGGATCTGGCCATCGGGGAAGTGATCGGCGATCCGGTGCGCCCAGGACACCGCCAGCGCGGTCTTGCCGACCCCGGCCATGCCCGAGACGACGGTGACCGGCGCGGTGCAGCCACGTCGCTCCAACTGCATGTCGAGTACCGTGAGGTCGAATTCACGTCCCACCAAGGCGGAGGGAGCGGCGGGCAGTTGCTGCGGCGGTACGGTCATGGCGCCCACCTGCCGGAGCGGCGGTTCCGTGACGGCGGCATCGTCCCGGCGGGTGACGGGGTCCTTGCCGCGGGTGGCAGCGGCGCTCAGGTGCCGCCAGACGCTGAGCCATCCTTCGACGGCCTCGGCGATCTCCGGCTCCGTGGAGCCGCGGTGCTTGAGACAGGCGGATACGAATGCCTCGACGAAATCGCAGCGTGGCACCCGGGTGCCACGCAATACGTTGGACACGGTGCTGCGAGGAAGTGCGTCGATCTCGTCACCGTTGGCCGCCTGTGCCTTTCCCGCCAGTTGCTGCAGCCGGCGCAGCGAGGGCTGGCCCGCCCACAACCGCAGTTGCCGCATGCGCTGAACGAAGTCATCAGAAGCTTCCGGCGCCTGTGATATGAGGTCGAGGTCGCGCCAGTGGTCGCTGTTCATGCTTTCCCCCTGTGAGATTGCAAACCGGCGAGCGAGGCCCGACAGAGGCCGGAGCGCCCAGACAAGGCTGTCCGAGCCCGAGTCGCCGGGTGAAAGTCAGTCCGAAACCGGAAAAATTCGAATGTGGCGCCGAATCGCCGGACGCACGCAGTCGGAGACGTAAACCAGGAGTTCTGGAGTTCTGCGTATGCCTACCAAGTTCGGACCCATCGCCAAGAGGTGGGGATATCTTGCGTGCGGATGGGGTGTCCTGTTCGCAGGACTGCACTACTACTGGGCTCTGGGCGGCGACAGGTGGCTGAACGTTTCCGCCGGAGAGAGGATCGCGGCCGAACGCCCCACGTGGTTCGTCGTCACGGGCCTATGGGGTGTCGGCGCGCTGTGCCTCGTCGGCGCCCTGCTGGGTGTCCTGCTGACCCGGCCTCAGCCGCACACACGCCTTCGCCGGCTCATGCGGTGGCTCGGCTGGGGCGTCTGTGGTCTGCTGCTCGTGCGCGGACTCACGATCGAGGTACTGCTGCTGACCGATGTCACGCACATCAACGCCGACGTGAGTGCCGCGCAGCGCGCCTGGACGCTCGCTGTGTGGAACCCCTGGTTCATCGCCGGCGGCGTGGTCTTCGGTCTCGCCGCCCGCCACTTCGGTCGCGCCCATCGATCCCCCGTGTCATAACCGTTCCCCCGTCCGTTCGTACGGTTCCCTGGCGCTCGCCTGCGCGCCCGAACCATCTACGTACGTAGACATTCATGCCTGACCGGGCCCGTGCTCCCCGGTTCGTTCCCAGGCAACGTACCACTAACTCCTGGCCGGTTATCAACGTGTGTTTATGAACTAATTAGTTTATGATCCAACTACTCGGGGGCGGCCCGGGACCCGCCGAGGGCACGGGAGCATGCGCCTTCCCGCTCCGGACGCAGGCGCCGGTGCGCCGCCCGGCGCCCCGTGTGACGTGCGAGTCGTGGAGCGCGCCCGGTGTGACGGCCGGGCCCCGCGCCGTACGCCCTGCTTCGGTACGGGTGCGGGTACCGGCTCCTTCCCCGTCCACTACTGTGTTGGTTTGTCCCGCCTGAAGGAGGAGCCGCGATGGCCAGTGACGACCACACCGCTGGTCGCGGCCGGGCAACCGATCTGGCAAGCCGCGTCCAGCGGTTGATCGAGCTCCGCACTCCGGAGGGTGGTAAACGGCCGTCGTACGACCAGATCGCCCGGGCCATCAACGAGGCCGCGGGCAAAAGCGTCATCTCCGGCGCCTATATCTGGGAACTGGCCACCGGTAAAGCCACAAATCCCCGCATTCATCACCTGGAGGCGGTGGCCGGATGGGGAGGCACGGACGTGCGGTATTTCTTCGACGACGACTACGCCGCGCGCGTCGAACCCCAACTCGATCTGCTCTGGAAGCTCAAGGCGAGCGGCGTGCTCAACGTGGCACTGCGGGCCCAGGGCCTCTCCAATGCCAGCCGCGACCAGGTCGGCATCATGGTCGACCACCTGCTCAGACTCGAAGGGCTGGAGGAGTCGGACCCCCCGGGCCCCCCGCCCGAGGGCTGAACCGCCGCGTCCTTTGTTACCCTCGCTCTCGGTGCGGGGCGCCTCTTCGGTGCGGGGCACCTCGTTCAACGGGGGGACGGTCGTATGAGGTGGCGCGCTCTTGGGGGGCAGCGCGAGCAACGCGAACTCCGCAAACAGTGTCAGGCCAAACTCCGTGAAATCGACCTGACGCTACCGGTCCCTTTCAACCTCGATGACTTTCTCATCGACCTCCAGAAACGCCGGGGCCGGCGCCTGCTCATGCACCCGTGGAACCATGCCCTGCCCGGTGGCGGCCCCTGCGGAGCCTGGCTCAGCACGAGCGACACCGACCACATCTACTTCGCCGCCAACACCTCGCAGACGCATCAGCGGCACATCGTGCTGCACGAGATAGCCCACATGCTGTGGGGTCATGAACTGGCACAGAACTCCGCCGGCCTCGCGCTCTTATTCCCCGACCTCGACCCGCAAACCGTACTCCAGGCGCTCTTACTGAAACGCGCCGGCTATGTCGAGAAACAGGAACAACAAGCTGAAATGACCGCCAGTCTGCTCGGAGAGAGCTTGGATCGGCTCTGCGATTCCGCCGAACTGCCCGGCTCCCTCAGTCGTCTCCAGGATGCCCTGGGCGGACACCGGGCGGAGGGGCGATGACCTTCGGTATATGGCAGGCGGTCACGCCCGTGCTGCTGTGGGCGGTCGTGATCTGGCGCCTTCCCAAAGCGCTGCGATCACCCCGTCAGCGGCCCTTGACCCTCGCCTTCACGGCCCTGGCCGTGGTCATGACGCTCAGCCAGGACAACGTGGCGGCGGTCGTCGACAAGGCGTTGAACGTGGCTGCGGTGTCCACGCTCTTCAAACACCTGGCCGGCCTGGTCGCGGCGAGCGCGGTGATCGATTTCATCGCACAGATGGCGGGCGAGCCCGCCGAGGGACGTGCCCGGCGCACCCGCCATGGCCTCGCGGTCGCCGCCGGGATCACGATGTCCATGACCTTCCCCTTCCTGCCACGGGTCAACAACGGCGACTTCCTCAAGGACAGCAGCGGAAGCTTCCCGGCTCCCGTCTACTGGGGCGTATGGCTCCTGTACCTGGCCACCGCATTGGCGATGGCGACAAACCTGTGCTGGAAGCAGGTCCGCCAGGCTCCCGCGGGACGGCTGCGCGCGGGGCTCGGACTCGTCGGCTCCGGGACGGCGCTGGGCATGCTGTACGTGGCCAACCAGCTGTCGTTCGTCCTCTCCGAATACGCACTGGACCGGTCGCCCTTCCCGAGCGCCACGACGATCCTGATCAACAAGGTCCTGCTCAACACCTCCCTGCTGTTGATCCTGGTCGGCACCACGCTGCCCGCCGAGGCCGTCGGGGCCGCAACACGGGTACTGCGGGACTGCCGGGCCCTGTGGGACCTCCACCCTCTGTGGAGGGCCCTCAGCGACGCCAACCCGGCGGTGGTCCTGGACACCGATGTGGGCCGTCATCGCTCCCTGCTGTACTTCCGCACCACCCGTCTGCGCCTGTACCGGCGCGTCATCGAGATCCGGGACTGCGCTTTGGCGCTGCAGGAACACACTCCGGCAGGCGCCGAAGCGGCGGCCCGTGGCGTGGCGCGCGAGAAGGGCCTGACGGGGCCGTGTGCCGACGCGTTCGTGGAGGCGTTCCGTCTGGCCTGCGCCCTCAACGCCGAGAATCACGGAAACAGTGTCATCGACCGTCGCCCCGACAACCGTGACGACATGACCAACCTGAGCGACGAAGTCCGCTGGCTTCGCATGGTGGCCCATGCCTTCCGCAGTCCCGAAGTGCGCAAAGCCGCCCAGTTCGCACCCACCGACCCCGTCCCGAGAATCGGCCATGCGCATCAATAGACCCCCTGTCCATGACCTTCCCTCAGAGACCGAGCAGACCGCCGAGCCCATCGGTCTCGTCCCCGACACCGCCCGACGCGTCGCGAAGCTGATCACTGATGTCCTCGCCCCGGGCATTCTCGTCGTGGTCATCCTGCTGGTGGTCGGCTGGCACAGCACGGGCACGCCGGCCGGACTCGGCTGGGGCCTTCTGGCCTCCCTGTTCTGCGGGATATTCCCCTACGCGTTCATCATCGCGGGCGTGCGGCTCGGCCGGTGGACCGACCGCCATCTGAGAATCCGTCAGCAGCGCTTCGTTCCGCTCGCGGTGACCATGGTTTCCGTCATCGCCGGAATCCTCGCTCTCGTGGCGCTCGGCGCTCCCCGCGAGGTGTTCGCCCTGGTGGTCGCCATGCTCGCGGGGCTGGTGATCACTGTCGCCGTGACGAAGTGGTGGAAGGTGTCCGTACACACCGCGGTGGCCGGCGGTGTCGCCGCGATCCTCGTCCTCACTTACGGGATCGCCATGGTCTGGGCCTTCCCCGTCGTAGCGCTCACCGGGTGGTCCCGCGTCCGGCTCCGCGACCACACGCCTGCTCAAACCGTCGTGGGGGCGGTGCTCGGCGCCACCACCGCCGCTACGGTCTTCATGCTCCTACGCTGAGGAAAGCGGCAACTGGGGCGGGCATGGCGAGGCCGGCGGCCGAACCGCTCGCCGGGCTGCGCCGGGCCGCCCGGGCCCTGCCGGCCGACGACCTGGGAGTGCCCGCGCCCCAACCGGTCACGACGGCTGCCCGGCGGCGGACGCGGGCGTGGCTTACGGGGCCCTGAGCTCCCCGTCCAGATCCCCGAAGCCGCCCCGCGCACACTCACGCCCGACGCCGGCGCCCCCGCGCACACTCACGCCCGACGCCGGCGCCCCCGCGCACACTCACGCCCGACGCCGGCGCCTCCGTTCACTCTTCGCTCTGGGCAGGTCACCGTGCGCCGCCGAGCAAGGGCCGTCGGGCGGCGTCCTCGCCTCGGCCGCACAGGCACCCCGGGGGAGTCGGCGGGGTGGTCATCGCGCAGCGCCACGGACAGCGAGTGCGCGGGCGCGGACGGACACCGCACCGGAGTACGCCCGCGCCGCCCTCGCACCCGGCCCGTGGCGCGGACCCCGTCGACGATCAGGCCGGCGACCTCCTTGGGCCGGGACACAGCCACAGCGTGCGAGGCCCCTCGACGGGTTGCCCGGCAGCACCGGCAGGTGCTCACATCAGCCCGCCGACCCCTGTGCGAGGCGCGTAACCCCTGACGACTCGCCCAGGAGACATTCGTGTAACGGGCATTTCGTACCGTCACGGAAGCTCGAACCGTACGGGACGATCAAGAGAGGCAGGGGGTGCCCGTGGCCGCGCCGGACCCGCGGACCGCCGACACGACGAAGGTGCGGACCGTCTGCTCGTACTGCGGTGTGGGCTGCGGCATGGTCCTCGACGTCGGCATCGGACCGGACGGACGGCGTACGGTCCTGAAGGCCTCCGGGGACAAGGAGCACCCCGCGAACTTCGGCCGCCTCTGCACCAAGGGCGCCACCACCGCCGACATGCTCGCCGCTCCCGGACGCCTCGGCACGGCACTCGTGCGGCCCGAGCGGGGTGAGGAGCCCGTCCCGGTCGCGGTGGACGCGGCGGTCGCCGAGACGGCGCGGCGGCTGCGGGCGGTGATCGACGAGCACGGGCCGGACGCGGTCGCGCTCTACGTCTCCGGGCAGATGAGCCTCGAAGCGCAGTACCTGGCGAACAAGCTGGCCAAGGGGTACCTCCGCACCAACCAGATCGAGTCGAACTCCCGGCTGTGCATGGCCAGTGCCGGCACCGGCTACAAGCTGTCGCTCGGCGCGGACGGTCCGCCCGGCTCGTACCAGGACCTCGACCGGGCGGACCTCTTCCTCGTCATCGGTTCCAACATGGCCGACTGCCACCCGATCCTGTTCCTGCGCATGATGGACCGGGTGAAGTCGGGCGGCGCGAAACTGATCGTGGTCGACCCGCGCCGCACCGCCACCGCGGACAAGGCCGATCTCTTCCTGCAGATCAGGCCGGGCACGGACCTCGCCCTGCTCAACGGGCTGCTGCACCTGCTGCGGGAGAACGGTCACACGGACCCCGAGTTCATCGCGGCGCACACCGAGGGCTGGGACGAGATGCCCGCCTTCCTGGCCGACTACCCGCCCGCCACCGTGGCCGGGATCACCGGCCTTGCCGAGGACGACATCCGGGAGGCCGCCCGGCTGATCGGTGAGGCGGGGGAGTGGACGAGTTGCTGGACGATGGGCCTGAACCAGTCCACGCACGGCACCTGGAACACCAACGCCCTGGTCAACCTGCACCTCGCGACCGGCGCGATCTGCCGCCCGGGCAGCGGGCCCCTCTCCCTCACCGGCCAGCCCAACGCGATGGGCGGACGCGAGATGGGCTACATGGGGCCGGGGCTGCCGGGCCAGCGCTCGGTGCTCGTCGACGAGGAGCGGGCGTTCGTCGAGGAGCTGTGGGAGCTGGCGCCCGGCACCCTGCGCGCCGACGGGGTCGGCCGGGGCACGGTCGAGATGTTCCAGAAGATGGCCGACGGCGACATCAAGGCCTGCTGGATCATCTGCACGAACCCCGTGGCCTCCGTCGCCAACCGGAAGACCGTCATCGAGGGCCTCGAAGCCGCCGAGTTCGTCGTCACCCAGGACGTCTTCTCCGACACCGAGACCAACGCGTACGCCGACGTCGTCCTGCCCGGCACCCTGTGGACCGAGTCCGAGGGCGTCCTCGTCAACAGCGAACGTGACCTCACGCTCGCCCGGCCGGCCGCCGACCCGCCCGGTGAGGCGATGGCGGACTGGCGGATCATCGCCGCCGTCGCACGTGGGATGGGGTTCGCGGACGGGTTCTCGTACGGGAGCGCCGAGGACGTCTTCGAGGAGATCAAGCGGGCCTGGAACCCGAAGACCGGCTGGGACCTGCGGGGCGTGTCGTACGAGCGGCTGCGCTCGACCCCCGTGCAGTGGCCGGCCGCGAGCGCCGACGGCCCCGACCGCAATCCGATCCGGTACGTCGGCGAGGACGGGGCGCTCACCTTCCCCACCGCGAGCGGCCGTGCCGCCTTCTTCGCGCGTCCGCACATCCCGGCGGCCGAGATGCCCGACGACGACTACCCGTTCGTCCTCAACACCGGGCGGCTGCAGCACCAGTGGCACACGCTGACCAAGACGGCGAAGGTGCCGAAGCTGAACAAGCTCAACCCCGGTCCCTTCGTGGAACTGCATCCGCAGGACGCGGCCGGCCTGGGCGTCGTCGACGGCGACTCGGTGGAGGTCGCCTCACGCCGCGGGCGCGCGGTGCTGCCCGCGGTGGTCACCGACCGGGTGCGGCCGGGCTGCTGCTTCGCGCCGTTCCACTGGAACGACCTGTTCGGGGAGTACCTGAGCGTCAACGCCGTGACCAACGACGCCGTCGATCCCCTGTCCTTCCAGCCCGAGTTCAAGGTGTGCGCGGTCTCGCTGGCCAAGGTGCCGACACCGGTGAGTGTCCGCACGCCGGCCACGGCGGACCCCGTTCCCGTACCGGCCCCCGTTCCGGTGCCGGCTGTCGCCCCTGCCGTCGGCCCCTTCGGGCTCGAGCCGGTCCCGCCGCCCGTGCTCACCGAGCAGGAACGGCAGTACCTCGTCGGGTTCCTCGCCGGCATCCCGTCCGGCGCCCCCGGCGTGCCCGTGCTGCCGCCTTCGGCACCCTTCAGCCCCGGGCACGCCCTGTGGGTCAACGGGCTGCTGGCCGGCATGTACTCACGGGCCGCCGACATCGCCGTACCCACCACGTCACCCGGCCGCGACGTCGTGATCCTCTGGGCCTCGCAGACCGGCAACGCCGAGGAGTTCGCGGCCGCCACCGCCGAGCGGCTCACCACCGTCGGACACAGCACGTCCCTGGTCGGCATGGACGACGCCGACGTCACGGCCCTGCCGCCGGGCGCCGACCTGCTGCTGATCACCAGCACCTTCGGCGACGGCGACGCCCCCGACAACGGCTCCGGCTTCTGGGAGACCCTGGCCCAGCCCGACCCCCCGCGCCTGGAAGGCCGGCGCTACGCCGTCCTCGCCTTCGGGGACTCCTCGTACGGCGACTTCTGCGGGCACGGCCGCCGCCTGGACCAGCGCCTGGACGAGCTCGGCGCGCTGCGGATGGCGCCCCGCACGGACTGCGAGCCGGACTACGAGGACGCAGCCCACGCCTGGCTCGACCAGGTCCTCACCGCGCTCTCCGGCGTGCCCGGCTCCGGTGGACCCGGTTCCGGCGAGCCCCTGCCCGCCGTAACCCTCTCCGGCGGGCCGGCACCCGCCCCAGTGGCACCCGCCCCCGTGGCACCCGCCCCCGCCGCGCCCCGTCCGAAGAAACCCGCCCCCGTCACCGCCCGCCTGACGGGCAACCGGCTGCTGAGCCTCCCGGGCGCCGGCAAAGAGGTCCGCCGCTTCACCTTCGACACCCGCGACAGCGAGACACCGCTCGTCTACGAGGCGGGCGACGCCCTCGGCGTCCGGCCGCTCAACTCCCGCGACCTGGTGGCGGAGTGGCTGACCGTCACCGGCCTGGACGCGGACACCGCGGTGGACGTGAACGGCGTCGGCGAGGTACCGGTCGGCGAGGCACTGCTGCGCCATCTGGACATCACCCGGATCACCCCGGGCCTGCTCCGCTTCGCCGCCGAACGCACCCGCGACCCGCGCGAGGTGAAGAAGCTGCTGCGCGCGGACAACAAGGACGAGCTCGCGAAGTGGTCCTGGGGCCGTCAGGCCGTGGACGTCGTCGCCGAGTACGGGCTCAGGGCCGGCGCGCAGGAGTGGGCCGACGTCCTGGGGCGCCTGCAGCCCCGCCTGTACTCCATATCGTCCAGCCCGCTGACCGACCCCCACCTGGTCTCGCTGACGGTCTCCGTCGTGCGCTACGAGAACCTGCACGGCCGCCCGCGTCAGGGCGTCTGCTCCCCGTTCCTCGCCGACGCCGCACCGGACACCCCGGTACCGGTCCACGTCCAGCGCTCGCCGCACTTCCGCCCGCCCGCCGACCCCGCCACGCCCATGGTGATGGTCGGCCCCGGCACCGGCGTCGCCCCCTTCATCGGCTTCCTCGAGGAACGCCGGGCCCGTGGCCACCAGGCCCCCAGCTGGCTGCTGTTCGGCGAGCAGCACCGGGCCACCGACTTCTACTACGAGGACGAGCTCGCCGCCTTCCTCGCCGACGGCACGCTCGCCCGCCTGGACACCGCCTTCTCCCGCGACCAGCGCGCGAAGGTCTACGTCCAGGACCGCATGCGCGAACACGGACCGCTGCTGTGGTCCTGGCTCCAGGACGGCGCCCACTTCTACGTCTGCGGCGACGCCTCCCGCATGGCCAAGGACGTCGACCAGGCCCTGCGCGACATCGCCATGCTGTACGGCGGTCTGGACGAGGCAGGAGCGGCGGCGTACGTGAAGCAGCTCACCACCGAGAAACGCTACGTCCGCGACGTCTACTGACCGCCCGGCGTCGGCCGCGCGCGGCGTGGCGGTATCGGGCGCCATGAGGGCGTCCCCTGCGGTACGAGGCCTGCGCGCGGCCGGGTCCGCGGCGCTGTGCGTGCTGCCCGCCGCCGCGGGACGGCACCGGCGCGCCGTGCTCGCGGGCGAGGTACACCGCCTCGCCGGGCGCTACTCCGCGTCCGACTCCTCGAAGAGGCCCGGCAGCAGCCCGCAGACCGCTTCCCGCTGGGCCGGTCCCACGAAGCGGGCCAGTGCCTCGGTGACCGTTTCCGCAAGGGGGCCGGAGGCGTCCTTCAGCAGCCGCCGCGCCTTGTCGGTGAGGGCGACCTCGACGCCGCGCTTGTCGCCGCACACGGACTTGCGGGTGACGAGCCCGGCGTGCTGGAGGCAGGCGATCTGGTAGGTGAGCCGGGTCTTGGGGCGGCCCAGGAGTTCCGCGATCCGCGTCATGCGCAGGCCGGCCCCGGGCTGTTGGGCCAGCAGGCACAGGATCAGGAACTCGTCGTGGGAGACGTCGAGCCGTTCCTTGACGACAGAGCGCAGCCGCTGCTCCACGGCGCCCGTCGCGGCCAGCAGCAGCATCCAGGCGCGCAGCTCGGCCGGCAGCAGACCGTCTCCCTGCATGGACGGGCATACGGGCAGGTCGGGGGCGTGCTCGTCGGGGTCGGCCATGGTGTCGAGTGTACCCGTTGTCCAATTTTGAACGAGGGGGTTGTTCAGATTTGGATTACCGGCTAGCGTGAGGTCTCCTGGTTATCCAAATTTGAACGAATGAGGGAGTCATCATGACCGTCGCCGTGGAAACCGGCCTGTGGCAGCTCGACGCGACCGCCTCCACCGTCGCGCTGCGCCACAAGACGATGTGGGGCCTCATGACCGTGAAGGGTGCCTTCGCCGCCGTCGCCGGCCGGGGTGAGGTGCGTGCCGACGGAACCGCCGTCGGCACCCTGACCCTGGACGTCGCCTCCTTGGACACGGGCAGCGCGAAGCGCGACAGGCACCTGCGGTCCGCCGACTTCTTCGACGCCGGCAACCACCCGGAGATCACCTTCGCCGCCCGCGGCGCCGAACTCCGCGACGGCGGCACCGTGCACGTCGTCGGTCAGCTCACCGTGCGCGGCATCAGCAGGCCGCTCTCCTTCACGGCACGCCTCGCCGGGGCCGGCGCCGACGCCCTCACCCTGGACGCCGAATTCACCGTGGACCGCGACCAGTTCGGCATCGGCTGGAACCAGCTCGGCATGATCCGTGGCTTGACCACGATCGTCACCACGCTCCGCTTCAGCCGGACCGAAGCCTGATGCAGGCGCTCTGGACCGTAAACGGGTGAGGTGAGCGGGGTGCTCCTGGACGAGACGAGTCCGGTGTGAGGGCGGCACGAAGGGGGTCGTACCGCCTGGAAACGGGCGCGGGGATCCGGCCGTTGTGACAGTCGCGCACCGTGTCGCTGTTGGGCTGAACGGGTGACTTGGCGTAAGAATTGGCCGGTGCAGGCAATAAACGCGAGTCAGGTCGGGGGGAGCCGGTGAACAGCTACGACGTCACCGATGAACAGTGGGAGGGGCTCGCCCAGGTGGTTCCGTTGCGCGGCAGGGACGCCTGGCCGTCCGCGGTGGACCACCGCTCGCTCCCGGACGCGGAGACGGAGACACGCCGCCGTTTCGTGGTCCTGAGGGTCAACGTGTTCGCGGACGCCCGTGAGGTCGCCGAGACCCTGATGGCGGGCATCCCCGTCCTCCTCGACCTGACCGGCGCGGAGACCGAGGTCGCCAAGCGCGTCCTGGACTTCAGCACGGGTGTCGTCTTCGGCCTGGCGAGCGGGATGCACCGGGTCGACCGCAACGTGTTCCTGCTGGCACCCTCCGGGACCGAGGTGACCGGACTCATGGAAGGGGCGGGGGTACCCGGCCCTTGAGAGCCCGTGTCCCGTCCCCGGCCGGGCGCCCGCCGCCTGGCGCGCACTCCCTCCTCCCGGCTCGCTCGAGCGGGGGAGCCCGTCGAGGGCGCTCCGGCGCCTTGCTGTCGCACGCCCCAGCCGACGTGCGCTGATCCGGCCGGGGACGTGGCGCAGGCTCCGAGGCCGGTCCCCCGATCGTGGGAAGGTCGCGGGGGAGGAACGGTTCGCCCGACGGCGGGGCCCTACCGTCCGGGCATGGCTGTGCCCTTCCCAGTGACCTCCCCGCCGACCACCGCCGCGCTGCCGGACCTGCCGCGGCTCACCGAGCTGCGGCTGTCCGCCTTCGCGGTGCACCGGCGCGCCGGATTCCCGCTCGGGCCGCTCACCCTCTTCGCCGGTCCCAGCGGCTGCGGCAAGACGAGCGCCCTCAGGGCCTACGAGGCACTCACCCGGCTCGGCGGCGGCGCGGCGCTCGCGGACGTGTTCCCCGACCCGGTCGCCTGCGTGCCCGAACGGGCCCGGCCCGACGTCCAGCGCCGCCGCGGCTTCCGCATCGGCTGCACCGCCGACGGCCCCGAGGGTCCGGTCCGCCTCGACGTCGCCGTACAGGCCGAGCCCGAACTGCGCATCGTGGGCGAGCGGCTGACGTCCGGCGGCCTGGTCCTCCTGCAGACCGCTCTGCGCGACCCGCGACAACGGACGGTCCAGGCCGCCTGGCACACGGCCGGACCGTCAGCGCTCACCCGCGCCCCACTGCCGGACGACCGGCTCGGCACCCCCCTGCTCCCACTGCGCGTGGCCGGCCGGACGGACGGGCAGCGCCGGGTGCTCGCCGCCGCCGAGCAGATGGTGGTGGCCCTGCGGTCCGTCTTCGCCTGCGATCCGCGGCCGGAGCGGATGCGCGGCCCCGTGCCGGCGGGCTCCGGCCGGCTGCTCGACGGCTGCGGCAACCTCGCCGACGTCCTGTGGCGCACCCGCGCCGAGTGCGGCCGCCGGCACGCGCAGCTCGTCGCCGCGGTACGCGCCGGCTGCGCCGGACCCGTCACGGACGTACGCGCCGAGCCGCTGGGCGACGGGACGGTACGGGCGGTGCTCGACCGGGGCGACGGGATCTCGACGGCACTCGGGCGGCTGGGCGACGGCGAGTTGAGGTACCTGGCGCTGTCACTGGTGCTGCTCACCGGTCCGGGCGTCCTGGATCTCGACACGGCCGGCGAGGTGCCCGCGGCCCTGCAGACGCTCACCGTGCTCGCCGACGGGCTCGACCGCGGGCTGGATCCGGGGCAGCGGGGCGAACTGCTGCGGCTCGCGGCCCGGATGTGCGGGCGCGGACACGTCCGCCTCGTGGGTACGGTCAGCGACGCCTCGTGGGCCGCCGGGGCGGACGGAGTCGCGGTGGTACACCTGGAGCCGTGACAGAACCTCTCGACGTGGCGAAACTGCAGCGCAGGCTGGCCGAGTTCGCGGCCGCGCGGAACTGGCAGCCGTACCACACGCCCAAGAACCTGGCCGCCGCGCTCAGCGTGGAGGCCTCCGAACTGGTCGAGATCTTCCAGTGGCTGACGCCCGAGGAGTCGGCCCGGGTCATGGAGGACCCGGACACCGCGCACCGTGTCACGGACGAGGTGGCCGACGTGCTCGCGTATCTGCTCCAGCTGTGCGAGGTGCTCGGGATCGATCCGCTGGCGGCGCTGGACGCGAAGATCGACCGGAACGAACGGAGGTTCCCGGCACCGTAGAGGGCCGCCCCAGTGGGGAGTACCTCAGTCCGCTTTCACTCTCCGGAGTTAAACTACCGCCCGAAACCGTTTCGTTGTCCGCAGATTTCCGTCTTCCTCTGGCTTTTCGTCCCGTTGGGCCTCACTCTGGGTAGTGGACAGCGGAGTTCGGGCGTGACGTGCCGAGGGCGCGTCGGGACATGCGGGGGCAGCGCATGGATGCGGTGCGGCTCATCGTGACGAGCAGGCGGGCCCTTGCGGGGAGCAGCGAAACGCCGGAAATCATGACGGAGGTGTGGCAGGCACAGGCCCTCGCCCAGGCGATAGGCAGCCGCCTGGCCGTCTCCGGACCGCCCGAACTACGGGGCGAGGCACTGGGGCTGACCGAACTGGCGGGCAGAGGCTGCGGCGTGCTGAACACGCCGGACCTCGACACCGAGGACCTGCTGGCGGCCCAGCTCACCGACCTGGGTGACGCCCGCCAGGCCCTCATGTACCTCGGCGGCCTGCTCGGCGAGGTGGGCATCGCCCTCGTCGGCCTCGCCTGCGCCGTGGACGAAGAGACCACGTACTGGCAGTGCATGGAGGCCATCGACGCGGCGGACGAGTCGAGGGACCGGGTCCGGGACATGCTGCGCAAACTGGCCGACCGGGAGCAGGTGTTATCGGAGCGGGAGGCCGGGTAGCGGGTGCCCGCGTCCGGCACGGCCGTGACCTCGGGCCGGGAGACTCAGAGGCATGTTCCTGACGATCTCGACCACCGGCACGCCGGAGCGCCCCGCCACCGACCTGGGGTTCCTCCTGCACAAGCATCCTGACAGAGCGCAGGCGTTCTCCACGTCCTACGGTCACCGGGCCCTTCGACATCGTCGGTGACATCCACGGCTGCTCGTCCGAACTGGAGTCCCTGCTCGGCAAGCTGGGCTACGTCGACGGCGTCCACCCGGACGGCAGCACGGCCGTCTTCGTCGACCGCGGCCCCGACAGCCCCGCCGTACTGCGCCGGGTGACGTCGATGGTCACAGCCGTTTCCCGGGGCTTCATTCCGTTCCGGATCTTGGTTGCCGCGAGAGGCATCCGCGAGTACGCGCTCGGCCTGGAGGCGCTGGACCGCCTGGCCGCGGGCGAGCCGCTGTGGCGGGTGCACGAGGCGGTGTTCGGGGTGCTGGCCCTGGAGTCGGAGCCGGTCGATCCCCGGCTGTGACAGCAGGGGAACCGGGTCAGCGGATTCCGCTCAGCCCAGCAGCCGCAACCGCTCCCGGCACACCCCCACCCGGACCGTCTGCCCCCACGTCAGCTCCAGGGCGTCCCTCTCCATGCCGTCCCCGAAGGCGATCAGCCGTTCGGACTCGACGGTGAGAACGAGGGACGCCCGGGCCGGGAGGTCGCCGGCCACCAGGGAGGTACCGGTGGCCGGCGACGGCCAGGCCTCGCGGACGAACCACAGCAGACGGTCCTCCGTGGGCCGGGGCAGGGGCCGGCCGCCTCCCCGCTCCTGCCACACGGACCTGATCCACCCGGTCGCCCCCGTACCCGTCCCCACCAGCACTCCCGACGAGGCCTGGGCCTCGACGACACCCCCGTCGCCGTCGAGGCACAGACGGTACCGGGCCGTCTGGTGGCCGGCCGCCCCCAGATAGATCTCGTTCAGCGCGACCAGCCGCTGCGTGTCGTCGGCGACGGCCTCGACCATGGTGAGCTCGTCGACCGGCGTGCCGGCCGCGAGCGCCGCCGGCAGCAGGGCCGCCGCGTCGGCCGGCCGGTGCCGTACCAGCACACCCGGATTGCGTCCGGGTTCGGTGTCGATCCCCACCACCGGCTGACCCGCGAGGTACTTGGCGGCGTTGGCCACCAGTCCGTCCTGCCCGACCACGACGACCAAGTCCTCGGGGGCGAACAGGAACCGGTCCAGGTCGGCCCGCTCCACCCGCGTCTGACGCCACGTCAGCGGAACCGCCGAGGCGACCTCCGCCAGGGCCCGCCGGGTCCGGCGGTGCCGTCCCGCGACCTCCTCGATGTCCCGGCCGCGCGAGGACAGGAAGAAGGCGGCCTGCCCGTGGGTGCCGTGCCGGGCCACCAACTCCTCGTATTCCGTGGTGCGGTGGACGAGGACGACCCGCGGTGCGAGGCTCACGTCCGCTCCTGCGAGCCCAGCTTCGCCAGCAGGCCGGTCAGCACGTCGGGCGAGATCGTCAGGCTGTCGATGTTCGGCAGGTTCTCCGCGAGACGGGTGCCGGTGAGGGCGTGCAGTACCGCCACGTCCACGTCCCCGTGCACCCGCAGCCACGCCGCCTGCGCCTGCGCCCGCGCCTCACCCACCTCACGCGCCCCCTCGGCCTCGGCGCGGGCCAGCCGCACGGAACGAGCCGCCTCGGCCTCGGCGAGCCGCACCGTCCGCGTGGCCTCGGCCTCGGCCAGCCGTGCCGAACTCGCCGCCTCCGCCTCCGCCAGCCGCTCCGTCCGCTTCCCCTCCGCCTCCGCGAGCCGGACGTTCCGCGTGGCCTCCGCCTCCGCCAGGCGTACCGAGCGAGCCGCCTCCGCCTCGGCCCGTACCGCGTCCGCCGCCGCGTGCTCCTCCGCCTCGCGCCGGGCGTTGGTGCCGCGCTGCTCGACCAACTGCTCCTCGCGGCGGGCGAGTTCGATCTGGCTGGCCAGCTCGTTCTCGGCGATCGTCCGCTCCCGCTCGACGGCCACGGCCCGCCGCTCGTACGTCGCCCGGTCGGCCTCCTGCTGGATCTGCTCACGCGCCGGCGTGCGCAGCGCCCGCTCCACCTCCGGCTCCGGCCTGAGCGCCACCACGCGTACGGCCACCACCTCGATGCCGGTGGCCGGCAGCCGGGGCTCCGCGTCCAGGCCCGCCGCGACCCGCTCGCGCACCGCCGTCACGCCGTCGACCAGCGCGGCCGCGAGCGGCGTACGGGCGAGGACGTCCAGCGCGTGCTGCTGTGCCGTCTCCGTCAGCAGTGTGCCCAGCTGCTCCAGCGGCGCGCCCCGCCACACGCCCGTGTCCGGGTCGATGGAGAAGTCCAGGCGTGCCGCGGCGAGCGCGGGGTCACCGATCCGGTAGGTGACCGTCGCCTGCACCGCCACGTCCTGGAAGTCGGAGGTGCGGGCATGGAAGGTCATCGCCAACTCCCGGTCGTCGACCGGTACTTCGGAGAGCGAGGCGGTCAGGGCCCGGAACCAGAAGCTGAGCCCCGGGCCGTCGTGCGCCGGCCTGCCCGAGCGGTGGTGCCGGATGTGCGCCGTCGGAGCGCCGCGCAGGTGGCGCCAGCCGAGGCGCCGGGTGATGTCGGCCATGGGACCCCCTCGTTCATTTTTCGTCATGACGACGATAATAGAAAGAGCCGTTTATCGTCAAGAGGACGAAAACAAGAAGGCGCGGAAACGGTCGAGCGGGGGGTGAATCCGGGCGCCGATGGTCAGGATGGAGGCATGGGATTCCACGTCGACTCCGAGACCGGGCGGCTGCGCCGCGTCATCCTGCACCGGCCGGACCTCGAGCTCAAAAGGCTCACCCCCAGCAACAAGGACGCCCTGCTCTTCGACGACGTGCTGTGGGTGCGCCGGGCGCGCGCCGAGCACGACGGGTTCGCCGACGTGCTGCGCGACCGCGGCGTCGCCGTCCACCTCTTCGGCGACCTGCTCACCGAGACTCTGGACGTCCCGGCTGCCAGATCGCTCGTCCTGGACCGGGTCTTCGACGAGAAGGAGTACGGCCCCCTCGCCACCGACCACCTCCGGGCCGCCTTCGAGACACTGCCCGCGCGGGAACTGGCCGAGGCCCTGGTGGGCGGCATGACCAAACGCGAGTTCCTGGACGCGCACGAGGAACCGACCTCCGTGCGCTTCCATGTCATGGACCTCGACGACTTCCTGCTCCGCCCGCTGCCCAACCACCTCTTCACCCGCGACACCTCCGCCTGGATCTATGACGGCGTCGCCATCAACGCCATGCGCTGGCCCGCCCGCCAGCGCGAGACCGTGCACTTCGAGGCGATCTACCGGCACCATCCGCTGTTCCGTGACGAAGGCTTCAACGTCTGGTCGGAGGGGCAGGCCGACTATCCGTCGACCATCGAGGGCGGGGACGTACTCGTCATCGGCAACGGCGCGGTCCTCATCGGTATGAGTGAGCGGACGACCGCGCAGGCCGTGGAGATGCTCGCGCACAAGCTGTTCGCGGCAGGCTCCGCGCAGACGATCGTGGCGCTCGACATGCCCAAACGGCGCGCCCTCATGCACCTCGACACGGTGATGACGATGGTCGACGGCGACGTCTTCACGCAGTACGCCGGGCTCGGCATGCTCCGTTCCTACACCATCGAACCGGGCGCCGGTGACAAGGAGCTGAAGGTCACCGACCATCCGCCGGAGCACATGCACCGCGCGATCGCCGCCGCGCTCGGGCTGAGCGAGATCCGCGTCCTGACCGCGACCCAGGACGTGCACGCGGCCGAGCGCGAGCAGTGGGACGACGGCTGCAACGTCCTGGCCGTCGAGCCGGGTGTCGTCGTCGCCTACGAGCGCAACTCCACCACCAACACGCATCTGCGCAAGCGGGGTGTCGAGGTGATCGAGATCCCGGGCAGTGAGCTGGGCCGAGGGAGGGGCGGGCCGCGGTGCATGAGCTGTCCGGTCGAACGTGAGGCCGTATAGACTGTATAGAAATGCTGAACGTCGTATAGACTTCCAGAGCAACCGTCCTCGTATCTCTGGAGCGCCCCCCATGGCGACAGTCCCGACCGCCCTCGCCGGCCGCCACTTCCTCAAGGAGCTCGACTTCACCGACGAGGAGTTCCTCGGGCTGGTCGAGCTGGCCGCCGAGCTGAAGGCCGCCAAGAAGGCCGGGACCGAGACGCCGTACCTGCGCGGGAAGAACATCGCGCTGATCTTCGAGAAGACCTCGACGCGCACGCGCTGCGCCTTCGAGGTCGCCGCCGCCGACCAGGGTGCCTCGACGACGTATCTCGACCCCTCGGGTTCGCAGATCGGCCACAAGGAGTCGGTGCGGGACACCGCCCGCGTCCTGGGCCGGATGTACGACGGGATCGAGTACCGCGGGGACAGCCAGGCGAAGGTGGAGGAGCTGGCGGCCTTCGCCGGCGTACCCGTCTACAACGGCCTCACCGACGACTGGCACCCCACCCAGATGCTCGCCGACGTGCTCACCATGACCGAGCACAGCAGCAGGCCCGTGCAGCAGATCGCCTACGCCTACCTCGGCGACGCCCGCTTCAACATGGGCAACTCCTACCTGATCACCGGGGCGCTGCTCGGCATGGACGTGCGCATCGTCGCCCCGAAGTCCTACTGGCCCGCCGCGGAAATCGTCGACCGGGCCCGCGAGCTCGCCGAGACCAGCGGCGCGCGCGTCACGCTCACGGAGTCCCTGGAGGACGGCGTGCGTGGCGCCGACTTCGTCGCCACCGACGTCTGGGTCTCCATGGGCGAGCCCAAGGACGTCTGGGACGAGCGGATCGCCGCCCTCGCCCCGTACGCCGTGACCATGGACGTCCTGCGCGCCACCGGCAATCCGGACGTCAAGTTCCTGCACTGCCTGCCGGCCTTCCATGACCTCGGCACCAAGGTCGGGCAGGAGATACACGAGACCCACGGCCTCGACTCCCTGGAGGTCACGGACGAGGTGTTCGAGTCGGCGCACTCGGTCGTCTTCGACGAGGCGGAGAACCGGCTGCACACGATCAAGGCCGTGCTGGTCGCGACCCTCGGCTGACCGGGGTCACAGCGGACGCCGCTGCTGCGGCACCACCGGCAACCGGAACCACACGGCCTTGCCCGCCACGGTCGCCCGGTGCCCGCAGGACGAGCTCAGGGCGCGGATCAGCAGCAGGCCGCGCCCGTGCTCCTGCCAGGGGTCGGGCTCCACGCACGCCGGACGCGTGAGGTTGCCCGGCGGCGCCGGGTCGGCGTCGTGCACCTCCACCTGACAGCCGGTCGGCAGCAGCTCCACCACGAGCTCTACCGGCGTGTCGCCACGGGTGTGCTCCACCGCGTTCGCCACCAGTTCCGCCGTGAGGAGTTCCGCGGTGTCGCGGTCGGCCCCGTGCTCCAGCTCGGCCAGCACCGCCCGGACCAGGGCCCGCGCCACGGGCACGGCCGCGGCCGTGTGCGGCAGCGCGACACGCCAGGACGCGGAGGCGGAGGGGCGTTCGTACAAGGCGGTTCCGTTCATGAGCAGGCCGTCCTGCTTTCAACCTGATGAAGGGTACGGCGCCGCCCCGCCGGGGCTTCGGGCGGGCACCGCACGGGACCATCGGCCCCGTTGTCGAGCGGCTTACCCCGGTGAACGGCCCGCCTCCCACGGCTTCTCCCGCCGTTACCGGTCTATCGACGAGCCGTGACGGATGTGACCCGGGCGAGGTCACATCCGAACGGAGCTATCGCGCACTCGTGACGACAGTCAAAGATGGGTGATAGTTTCGACGGGTAGAGCTCCGTGAGCCAGTGCCCGCCGTCCGTACGAGGAGGCCGCACCTCATGAGTCCCTTCACCGGCTCCGCCGAACGCACCCCACGCTGGAAGCATCTGCGCGTCGACCTTCACGACGCCGTCGCCACCGTCACCCTCGCCCGCCCCGACAAGCTCAACGCCCTCACCTTCGGCGCCTACGCCGACCTGCGCGACCTGCTCGCCGAGCTGTCCCGGGAGAAATCCGTACGGGCTCTGGTGCTGGCCGGCGAGGGGCGCGGGTTCTGCTCCGGCGGCGACGTCGACGAGATCATCGGCGCGACGCTGGCCATGGACACCGCCCAGCTGCTCGACTTCAACCGGATGACCGGGCAGGTCGTGCGGGCCGTACGGGAGTGCCCGTTCCCGGTGATCGCGGCGGTGCACGGGGTGGCCGCGGGTGCGGGAGCCGTGCTGGCACTCGCGGCGGACTTCCGGGTCGCCGACCCCACCGCCCGCTTCGCCTTCCTCTTCACCCGGGTCGGACTGTCCGGCGGCGACATGGGGGCTGCGTATCTGCTGCCCAGGGTCGTCGGACTCGGCCACGCGACCCGGCTCCTCATGCTCGGCGAGCCGGTACGGGCGCCCGAGGCCGAGCGGATCGGCCTGATCAGCGAACTCACCGAGGAGGGCGGCACGGACGAGGCCGCACAGGCGCTGGCCCGCCGCCTGGCCGAGGGCCCGGCCCTCGCGTACGCCCAGACGAAGGCCCTGCTCACGGCCGAGCTGGACATGCCGCTCGCGGCCGCGGTCGAACTGGACGCCTCGACGCAGGCCCTCCTGATGAACGGCGAGGACTACGCGGAGTTCCACGCGGCGTTCACGGAAAAGCGCCCTCCCAAATGGAAGGGGCGGTAAGCATGCCCACCTCACTGGCGCGGGGCGGTGTCGATGTGCGGCTCCGCCGCGGGGCGCGATCAGCAACAGACAACCCGCACTCGCAAGACCTGACCAGGCACCCCCTGCGGGTGGCGATCATCGGCGGCGGCCCGGGTGGCCTCTACGCCGCCGCCCTGCTGAAACGCCTCGACCCCGCCCGCGAGACAACCGTCTGGGAACGCAACACCCCCGACGACACCTTCGGCTTCGGCGTGGTCCTCTCCGACGAGACCCTCGGCGGCATCGAACACGCCGACCCGGTCGTCTACGAGGCCCTCCGCAACGACTTCATCCGCTGGGACGACATCGACATCGTCCACCGCGGCACACGCCAAACCTCCGGAGGACACGGCTTCGCCGCCCTCGGCCGCCGGCGCCTCCTCGAGATCCTGCACGACCGCTGCCGTGAACTGGGTGTCGAGCTGCGATTCCGCTCCGAGGCGCCGTCCCCGGCCGGGCTCGCGGCGTCGTACGACCTGGTCATCGCCGCCGACGGTGTGCACAGCACCACCCGAGAGGCCTACGCCCATGTGTTCCGGCCCCATGTGGCCACCCACCACTGCCGTTATGTCTGGCTGGCCGCCGACTTCGCCTTCGACGCCTTCCGCTTCGAGATCGCCGAGACCGAGCACGGTGTGATGCAGCTGCACGGCTACCCGTACGCGGCCGACGCCTCGACCGTGATCGTCGAGATGCGGGAGGAGGTGTGGCGTGCGGCCGGTTTCGCGGAACTCGACGAGAACGAGTCCGTCGAGCGCTGCGCCAAGATCTTCGCCGAAGCGCTCGGCGGCCGGTCCCTGCGATCCAACAAGTCGGCCTGGACCACCTTCCGGACCGTGGTCAACGAGAATTGGTCGCACGGGAACGTCGTCCTCCTGGGCGACGCCGCCCACACCGCCCACTTCTCCATCGGCTCCGGCACCAAGCTCGCCGTCGAGGACGCCCTCGCCCTCGCCGCCTGCCTGGACGAACAGCCCTCCCTGGACACCGCGCTGGCCGCCTACGAGGAGGAGCGCAGGCCGGTCGTCGCCTCCACCCAGCGCGCCGCCCGCGCCAGCCTGGAGTGGTTCGAGAACCTGAAGCTGTACCTCGACCAGCCGCCCCGTCAGTTCGCCTTCAACCTGCTCACGCGCAGCCGCCGCGTCACCCACGACAACCTGCGCCTGCGCGACGCCGGCTTCACCGAAGCCGTGGAGCGCGAGTTCGGCTGCCCACCCGGAACGCCCCCGATGTTCACGCCGTTCAGGCTGCGCGGTCTGACCCTGCGCAACCGGGTCGTGGTCTCGCCGATGGACATGTACTCGGCCACGGACGGCGTCCCCGGCGACTTCCACCTCGTCCACCTGGGCGCGCGGGCCCTCGGCGGCGCCGGACTGGTGATGACGGAGATGGTGTGCGTCAGCGAGGAAGGGCGGATCACCCCCGGCTGCACCGGCCTCTACACCGGCGGACAGGCCGACTCCTGGAAACGCGTCGTCGACTTCGTGCACAGGCAGTCGCCGGGCACCGCCATCGGCGTGCAGCTCGGCCACAGCGGCCGCAAGGGCTCGACCAAGCTGATGTGGGAGGGTATGGACGAGCCCCTTGAGGACGGCAACTGGCCGCTCGTGGCCGCCTCCCCGCTGCCGTACAGACCCGACGGCCAGACCCCGCGCCGGCTCTCCCGCGCCCAGCTCACCGACATCCGCGAACAGTTCACGGCCGCCGCCCGGCGCGCCGCCCGCGTCGGCTTCGACCTCCTCGAACTGCACTGCGCACACGGCTACCTGCTCTCCGGCTTCCTCTCCCCGCTGACCAACCGGCGCACCGACGCCTACGGCGGCTCGCCCGCGAAACGGCTCCGCTTCCCGCTGGAGGTCTTCGACGCCGTCCGGAACGTATGGCCGCAGGAGAAGCCCATGACCGTCCGCATCTCCGCCACCGACTGGGCCGAGGGCGGGGTCACCGCCGAGGACGCCGTGGAGATCGCCCGGGCGTTCGCCGAGCACGGTGCCGACGCGATCGACGTGTCCACCGGGCAGGTCGTCGCCGACGAACGGCCCGAGTTCGGGCGGTCGTACCAGACGCCTTTCGCGGACCGTATCCGCCACGCCACCGGCGTCCCGGTGATCGCGGTCGGCGCGATC
This sequence comes from Streptomyces sp. NPDC040410, assembly GCF_055595715.1. Classification (NCBI taxonomy): domain Bacteria; kingdom Bacillati; phylum Actinomycetota; class Actinomycetes; order Kitasatosporales; family Streptomycetaceae; genus Streptomyces; species Streptomyces sp. NPDC040410. Next base: position 208,774 of record NZ_JBVIVK010000013.1, on the reverse strand, counting down.
TCCTCCTGGGACGATGTCAACTCCCTGATCCTGGCCGGTCGTTCGGACCTGTGCGCACTCGCCCGGCCACACCTCTACGACCCGCACTGGACGCTGCACGCGGCGGCCGAGCAGGACTACGAGGGGCCCGGCGTCGTCTGGCCCGCCCCGTACCGGGCGGGCAGCCGCCGTCCGCAGACCGGACGCACGGACGCCCCGAAACCCCGGCTCGCACTGGGGAGCTGACGAGCGGACCGGACGGCTCTTCTGGATGCGCGCGGTCGATTCCCACCCGGCGGCGGTCGCTGCCGCCGCCGGGACGGACGACATCCAGGCCGCCGTCCGGGCCGATTCCGTTCGCCGCCCCGCAGCGAGCCTGAAGCCAACTGGCCCGCGTAGTACCGGACTTCGGCGTCCCGGATCATGTACCGCAGGCCCAGCTCGGCCGCGTCGCCCGCGAAGCCTGGTGCCCCGGGGGCTACACCTGAGCGAAGGCCGCCCCCGCGTCCCGCAGTCGCTCGTGCAGCGCCCTGAACACGGTGGCCGAGCGCGCCCCCGGCCAGTCCTCGGGGAGCAGACGGGCGGGCAGGCCGGGATCGGTGTAGGGCAGGTGGCGCCAGGAGTCCAGGGTGAGGAGGTAGTCGCGGTAGGCATCCTCGGGCGGGGTGTCCTCCCGGCGCTCCCAGTCGTGCAGTACGGGCGCGTGCCGGTCGAGGAACGCCTCGTGCGCCTTGGCGATCGCGGCCAGGTCCCACCACCGCGCGACCGCCTCGGCGGTCGGTGCGAAGCCGACGTGCTCGCCGCGGAAGAAGTCCACGTACGGGTCGAGGCGCAGCCGCTGCAGGGTGTGCCGTGTCTCCTCGTACAGTCGGGCCGGGGCGATCCACACCCCGGGGGCCGCCGTACCGAAGCCGAGGCCGGCCAGCCGCGAGCGCAGTACGTGCCGCTTCTGCCGCTCGGACTCCGGCACGGAGAACACCGCGAGCACCCAGCCCGCGTCCCCGGGCGGCGCCGTGGCATAGATGCGCCGGTCGCCGTCGTCGAGCAACTGGCAGGCGTCCGGGGAGAGTTCGTAGCCGGCGGCGCCCTGCGCCGTACGGGCCGGCACGAGCAGTCCGCGCCGCTTGAGCCGCGACACGGACGAGCGGACGGAGGGGGCGTCCACGCCGACCGCGGCCAGCAGCCGGATCAGCTCGGCGACGGGCACCGGGCCCGGCATGAAGCGGCCGTACGCGCCGTAGAGCGTGACGATGAGGGACCGGGGAGCGTGCGGTTCGGACACGTTGATCATCTTATGTCGTCGGCGTCAATGCTGGTCGCCATCATTGCCGGGCACCATCGGCGCGCAGCCTGAACCGCTGCAGCTTGCCGGTCGCCGTGCGCGGCAGCGCGTCCAGGAAGACGATCTCGCGCGGGCACTTGTAGGGGGCGAGCTCTGCCTTCACGAAGGCCCGCAGCGCCTCGGCGTCCCGCGGCGCGCCTTCTTTGAGGACGGCGAAGGCCACGGCCACCTGGCCGCGCGCCTCGTCGGGCCTCCCCACCACCGCCGCCTCGACCACGTCCGGGTGGCGCAGCAACGCGTCCTCGACCTCCGGCCCGGCGATGTTGTACCCGGCGGAGATGATCATGTCGTCCGCGCGGGCGACGTAGCGGAAGTAGCCGTCGCTCTCACGGACGTAGGTGTCGCCGGTGATGTTCCAGCCGTCGTGCACGTACGACCGCTGCCGTGGGTCGGCGAGATACCGGCAGCCGACCGGCCCGCGTACCGCGAGCAGCCCGTGCTCGCCGTCCGGTACCGGTTCGCCGTTCTCGTCCTGCACGCGCGCCTGCCACCCCGGTACGGGAACTCCCGTAGTCCCGGGCCTGATGTGCTCGTCCGCCGCCGAGATGAAGATGTGCAGCAGCTCGGTGGCACCGATGCCGTTGATGATCCGCAGCCCGGTCCGCTCGTGCCAGGCCTGCCAGGTGGCCGCGGGCAGGTTCTCGCCGGCCGACACACAGCGGCGCAGCGAGGAGACGTCGTACGCGGCCAGCTCGTCGAGCATCGCGCGGTAGGCCGTCGGCGCGGTGAACAGCACGGAGACCCGGTGCTCGGCGATCGCGGGCAAGAGCTGCTTGGGGCCGGCCTGTTCGAGGAGCAGGGCACTGGCGCCGGCCCGCATCGGGAAGATCACGAGTCCGCCGAGTCCGAAGGTGAAGCCGAGCGGGGGACTGCCCGCGAACACGTCGTCCACATGTGGTCTGAGTACATGCTTCGAGAAGGTGTCGGCTGTCGCCAGCACATCCCGGTGGAAGTGCATACAGCCCTTGGGGCGCCCGGTGGTGCCGGAGGTGAAGGCGATCAGCGCGACGTCGTCGGCCGCCGTGTCCACGGCGGGGTAGGGCGTGCCGGGCGCCGGGCGGCGCACCAGGTCGTCGGGGGCGTCGCCGCCGTACGTCGCGATCCGCAGACCCGGAACCCCGGCCTTGGCGAGGTCGTCGACGGCCCGGACGTCGCACAGCGCGTGCCGTACCCGGGCGATCTCGCACATCGTGCTCAGCTCGTGCGGGCGCTGCTGGGCCAGGACGGTGACGGCGACCGCGCCCGCCTTCAGCACCGCCAGCCAGCAGGCCGCAAGCCAGGGACTGGTGGGGCCGCGCAGCAGCACGCGGTTGCCGGGTACGACGCCGAGGTCGCCGGTGAGCAGGTGCGCGAGGCGGTCCACGCGGGCGCGCAGCTCACCGTACGTCCAGGTCTCACCCGAGGCCGTACGGAACGCCGGTCGGTCCCCCGGGGCGCCGTGGAGCAGCTCGGCGGCACAGTTCACCCGGTCGGGGTAGCGCAGCTCCGGCAGGTCGAAGCGGAGCTCGGGCCACTGGTCGCGCGGCGGGAGGTGGTCGCGCGCGAAGGTGTCGACGTGGGCCGAGACGTTCATGACGGTCGCCCCCTTGTGGTGGTGGGGTCGCGCAGTCGTGGTGGGCTCGCGCATCGGTGCTCGCGCAAGGAGCGTATCGCGTTGGTGACGACAGTCAACGGGGCGCGATATCGTCGGGAGGGTGGCTGAAGGTCACAAGGAGAGAGGACCGGCGATGCCCGCATTCTCGCTCGATCCGGTGCAAACCGCATGGTGTGCCGAGCTGCGTACCCTCGCCGCCGAACGGCTGCGCCCCCTCGCAGACAAGGGTGAGCCGGGACACGTCAACCGGCCACTCGTCGCCGAGCTCGGCCGACTCGGGCTGCTGCCACGTCTGTTCACCTCCGGTGCCGTCGGCCTCTGCCTGATGCGGGAGTCCCTGGCGTACGCCTGCACCGAGGCCGAGACCGCGCTCGCCCTCCAGGGATTGGGCGCACACCCGCTCCACAGCCACGGCACCCCGGCCCAGCGCGCCCGCTGGCTGCCCCGGGTGACCGAGGGCACCGCGGTGGCCGCGTTCGCGCTGAGCGAGCCGGGTGCGGGGTCGGACGCGGCGGCCCTGGCTCTGCGAGCGGAACCGGGAAAGGCCGGGGTGGGCGACTCGCCGGCCGTCGGGTCCGGCGGCCGGGCCGCCGCCGTAGGTGCCGAGCCTGAGGGTCCGGCTGGGGGTGCCGGGCCTGAGGGTACGGCCGGGGGTGCCGGGCCAGACGGTCCGGCTGTGGATAGCGGGCCGGACGGTCCGGCTGTGGATACCGGGCCCGGCGGTCCGGCCCTGGGTGCCGAGCCCGATGGTCCTGCCCGCTGGCGGCTCACCGGAGAGAAGTGCTGGATCTCCAACGCCCCCGAGGCCGACTTCTACACCGTCTTCGCCCGCACCACCCCCGGCGCCGGCGCCCGCGGCGTCACCGCCTTCCTCGTGCCCGCCGACCGCCCCGGCCTGACCGGCACGGCGCTCGACATGCTCTCGCCCCACCCCATCGGCGCCCTGAGCTTCGACGCCGTCCCGGTGACCGAGGACGACGTGCTCGGCGAGCCCGACCGAGGCTTCCGGGTCGCCATGGGCACCCTCAACCTCTTCCGCCCGAGCGTCGGCGCCTTCGCCGTCGGCATGGCACTCGCGGCGCTGGACGCGACCCTCGCCCACACCTCCCGAAGGGACGCGTTCGGCGGCAAGCTGAAGGACCTGCAGACCGTCGCCCACACGGTCGCCGAGATGGCCCTGCGCACGGAGGCGGCCCGCCTCATGGTGTACGCGGCGGCGACGGCGTACGACGAAGGCGCTCCAGACGTTCCGAAGCGCGCCGCGATGGCCAAGCTGCTCGCCACCGAGACCGCACAGTACGTCGTCGACGCCGCCGTTCAGCTGCACGGCGCCCGCGCCCTGCGCCGTGGCCACCTCCTCGAACACCTCTACCGCGAGGTTCGCGCCCCGCGCGTCTACGAAGGGGCGAGCGAGGTCCAACGCGGCATCATCGCCAAGGAGTTGTACGCGAACCGGGAGGCCGGAGCATGACTGCCGAGCGGCTGAACCCGCCCGAACTCTCCCCGCCCACCGGCTTCTCCCACGCGGTCGTCGCCACCGGCTCCCGGGTCGTCTTCCTCGCCGGCCAGACCGCCCTTGACCCGGACGGCAGGGTGGTCGGCGACACCCTCCCCGAGCAGTTCGAACGGGCCCTCACCAATCTCCTCACGGCCCTGCGCGCAGCCGGCGGCACCCCCGCCGACCTGGCGCGCGTCACCGTCCACACCACCGACATCGCCGCGTACCGCACCCACGCGGCCGAACTCGGCGGTATCTGGGGCCGGTTGGCGGGCCGCGACTATCCGGCCATGGCGGTCGTCGAGGTCGTACGCCTCTGGGACGAGCGCGCGACGGTGGAACTGGACGGCTTCGCGGTGCTGGGCTAGGCACCGTCTAGGCCGCGTCGCGCCACACCTTCACGTCCAAGGTGACGTAGGCCGTCCCGGACGAGCCCCGATACGTCACGAGCCCCACGTGTCCCGTCCCGCTGATGACACACATCTGCCGGCCGGCGGTGAGGTCCTTGACCCAGATGTAACTCTTGTAGCCGGTCGCCGCCTTGCACGCCTCCAGGCTCCCCTGCCGCCCCGCGGGCAGCAGGGCGAGGGAGCTGCCGGAGGTGGTGCCGGGGGCGAGAACCGCGCCCGAGGTGTAGACGGCGTACGTCAGATCCTCGTCCGAGCTCCCGGTGTCGGCCTTGGACCGCACCGGGGCGTCCGCCAGATACAGGTCATGGCTCCCGGTCATCCGGATTCCGGGGTATGTCACCGGGACGGGGTCCTTCGGGGCCGCGGGCTTGCTGGCCGCGACGCTCGCGGGAGCCGAGGTCGTGGCCCGTGGGGGCGTCGCCGGCCCCGAAGCGCCGGGCGGCGGCGCGGACTTGGAGGGCTCCGACGTCTTCGATCCCTCGGCGGACGGAGAGCCGGATGCGGACGGCGACGCCTCGGCAGCCGGAGCGGACTGCGACGCGGCCTCCTCCTGGACCCGGCCGTCGCTCTTGCCGGCGCTCTCCGGTTGAAACAGCAACGCGGCGGTCGCCCCGCAGGCGACGAGTACGACGGCAGCCGCGGTCAGCATCCACATGCGGGCCCCGCGGCGGCCCATGCCCGCCATGCCCACCGAGGAGGTCTGCGCGGCGGCCGGCTGCTGCTGCGGCCAGGCGGGCGGAGCGTACCCGCCCTGCGCGGCTCCGGGCCCCATCACGTACGGCCCGGGCGGCGCGGCATCGGACGACGACGCGGGGGAGCAGGCCATCGGGGGGCCGAAGACGCCTGGACTGTGAGCGCCGGGTCCAAGAGTGGCCGGTCCCGCTCCCGCCCGGGCCTGATCGGCCTTCTCGGTCCGCGCGGCGATCCCCGCCGCCAGCTGCCCCGGCAGCCACGCCCCGGACGTCGGCCGGGCATCGTCACCCCGCTGGGCCTGGATCGTCGTCACGGAGCGGATGACCTCCTCGACGGAGGGGCGCTCGGCGGCGGGCTTGCGCAGACACCACGCCACCAACTCCCGTATCTCCACCGGCACCTGGCTGAGGTCGGGCTGCTCGTGCACCACCCGGTAGAGCACGGCGTGCGGGTCCCCGTCCCCGAAGGCGGCTCCGCCCGTCGCCGCGAAGACGGCGGTCTGGCCCAGCGCGAACACGTCGGCCGAGGCGGCGGCCTCCCCGCCGAGCACCTGCTCCGGCGCCATGTAGGCGACTGTGCCGAGGGACATCCCGCTCTGCGTCAGCGACGTGGCGTCCGCGGCCCGCGCGACACCGAAGTCGATGACGCGCGGTCCGTCGGCGGCGAGCAGCACGTTCGACGGCTTGAGGTCCCGGTGCACGATGCCCTCGCGGTGTACCGCCTGCAGTGCCTCCGCGACGCCGGCGACCAGCCGCAGCACGGTGTCGACGGGCAGCGGCCCGTGGTCGCGCACCGCATCGTCGAGGGACGGTCCCGGCACATAGGCGGTCGCACACCACGGCACGGATCCCTCGGTGTCGCTGTCCACGACCGGAGCCGTGTAGAGCCCGTGCACCCGGCTCGCCGCGGCCACCTCGGCCCGGAACCGCCTGCGGAACTCGGTGTTCTCGGCCAGCTCCGGCCGGATCACCTTGACCGCGACGGCCCGTCCGCCCGGCGTGTGCGAGAGATAGACCCGCCCCATGCCGCCGGACCCGAGCCGCGCCGCCAGACGGTAGCCGCCCACGACCTCCGGATCGCCGTCCTCCAGCGGCTGGAAACTCCCCGCGCCCGGCCCCCCGTTGCTCAACACGCCCCACTCCACCCCGAGATCCGCTCTGTGCCCCCATTGCATCACGGGCCACTCGTGTCCCGCTCGGTAGTCCGCCGCACGCCCGTAGACCCTCCACACTCACAGAAGACGTGCGAGGCAGGCACCGGACGGGGCCGCCCGGTCGCCAGGGTCGCGGTCGCCGGGCCGGGGCTCTTCAGGAGTCGGGGCGGCGTATGGCACGATGCCCGTGACGGATGCGGAGGAACTCCGGTGCGGGCCGATGGCCCAAGTCCGGGGCGGGCCCGCCACTGTGACCGGGGAGCCGCCTCCCGCTGACGGCCACTGGCAACCGGCGCGAGCCGGCCGCTGGGAAGGCCGGGAGCCGGCGCCGGTGCCCGGGCCGTACAGGCGGCAGGGCACCGAGATCCGGGAGCCAGGACATTCCGGCCGTCCCGCAGCCAGGCACGACCCGCCCGGGCGCGGCCCGACTCGGTGGCGTGGAGAACCGCCGACAGCGGAAGGTCTTCTTTCGTGACGCCCTCATCCGGCTCCGATCCAGCCCGCTCTCCGGCCGCCGGTCCCGCCGACGGCTCCGATCCAGCCCGCTCTCCGGCCGCCGGTCCCGTCGACGGCTCCGATCCAGCCCGCTCTCCGGCCTCCGGTCCCGTCGACGGCTCCGATCCAGCCCGCTCTCCGGCCGCCGGTCCCGTCGACGGCTCCGATCCCGCCCGCTCTCCGGCCGCCGGTCCCGTCGACGGCTCCGATCCCGCCCGCTCTCCGGCCGCCGGTCCCGCCGACGGCTCCGATCCCGCCCTCGGCCTGCGGCTGGAGCGCACTCTGGCGGCCATCACACCCGCGGACCCCGGCGCGCTCGCCGCAGCCCGGGACCGCCAGAACCACCTGACCAAACCGCCCGGGTCGCTGGGGCTGCTGGAGGGGATATCGGTCCAGCTCGCAGGTCTGGCCGGCAGCTGTCCCCCGCCGCTGCCGGAGCCGGCTGCGGTGGCCGTCTTCGCCGCCGATCACGGTGTCCACGCCCAGGGCGTCAGCAACTGGCCGCAGGAGGTGACCACTCAGATGGTCGCCAACTTCCTGGCCTCGGGCGCCGCGGTGAACGCCCTGGCGGCACAGACCGGAGCCCGGGTCGTGGTGGTGGACGTGGGCGTCGCAACGCCGGTGCCTGCCGGGGACGCTGCCTTGGGCAGGCTGCTACGACGCCGGGTCCGGAGCGGGACCGCGGACATGACCCGCGGCCCTGCGATGACCCGCCAGGAGGCCGTCCGCGCGATCGAGACCGGGATCGGTGTGGCCGCGGAACTCGTCGGCGAGGGCTGCCGCTGCCTGCTCACCGGCGACATGGGCATCGCCAACACCACCGCGTCCGCGGCGCTGATCGCCGCATTCACCGGGGCGGACCCGGACGCTGTCACGGGCCTCGGCGCGGGAATCGACGAAACGACCCGACAGCACAAGGCGGGCGTGGTGCGCAGGGCTCTCGAACTGCACCGGCCGGACCCCGATGACCCGGTCGGGGCGGTGTCGGCGGTCGGCGGACTGGAACACGCCGCGATCGCGGGTTTCGTCCTGGGCGCCGCCGCTCACCGAGTCCCGGTGATCCTGGACGGCGTGATCGCCTCTTCGGCGGCTCTGATCGCGGCGGCACTGGCACCGGAGGCCCTGGCCGCCTGCGTGGCCGGACACCGCTCGGTCGAGCCCGGACACACCGTCGCGCTGCGACACCTCGGACTGCATCCCCTGGTGGACCTGGGGTTGCGGCTCGGCGAAGGCACCGGCGCCCTGCTGGCCCTGCCGCTGGTGCAGGCGGCGGTCCGCACCCTGCGCGACATGGCCACCTTCGACTCCGCCGGAGTGTCCGACCAGCACCCCTGACTCCACGGGCCGGCCCGTGGCGGTGCCCGGGCCGGCCCATGGCGGTACGGCGTGGATACGAGGCGAGGAGCGTCCGTTCGCACCGCTCGCGGCACGTGGGCGAAGCGGACGTGGACGCCGACGAGTTCGCGTGCGCCCTCACCGGGAAGCGGGAAGCGGGAAGCGGGAGGCCGGAGGCCGGACCGACCGGCCCGGGACCCGCGTCGCCGCGGATCCCTGGGCCTTCCACCGGACGGGGCGAGGGCGGTTGTCAGGAGCGGCCGACCGAGGAGGCTGCCGGTGCCTCCGAGCCGGTCACCTTGCCGACGTGGCGGCCAGCGCGCGCAGCGCCTTCTTGTCCACCTTGCCCATCGGGGTGCGCGGCAACCGGGCGACCGGGACCAGCCGGTCGGGAATCTTGTACGTGGCCAGGCCGCGCCCCCGGAGGAACTCCTTCATCGCGGACGTCCGGACGTCCGCCCCGGTCAGTACGAGGAACGCGTACGTCCGCTCGCCGAGCACGGTGTCCGCGACGCCGACCACGGCCGCGTCCTGTACGGCCGGGTGGGTGCGCAGTTGCGACTCCACCTCTTCCGCCGACACCTTCTCACCGGCCCGGTTGATGACGTCCTTGATCCTTCCGACGATCATGATGTTGCCGTCCGGCCTGCGCCGGACGAGATCGCCGGTCCGGAAGAAGCCGTCCGGCGTGAACGAACGGGCGTTCTCCTCGGGCGCCCGGTAGTACCCCCGGATCGTGTACGGACCCCGTACCTGCATCTCGCCGGGCTCCCCGTCGGGCACGGGTTTCCCGGACTCGTCGACGATCCGGACCTCATCGCCCTGCGACATGGGCCGGCCGTCCGTGTTCACTGCCACCTCGTCCGGATCGTCGAGCCTGGTGTGGGTCAGCAGCCCCTCGCTGATGCCGTACCACCGCTGGATCCGGCACCCGAGGACCCGACCCGCCCGGCTCGCGAGTGCCGGGTCGAGCGGGGCGCTGCCGACCTGGATGAGCAGTCGGGTCAGTTCGCCGGGCTCCCGTCCGGAGTCGGCCCACAGCCGCAGTACGGAGGGCACGAGCGTGGTCACGGTGATGTTCTCCCGCGAGATCAGCGGGAACACCTCGTCGGGCCGCACACTCGACGTGAGGACCGCCTTGCCGCCCAGCAGCAGACTGCCGAGCACACCCGGACAGGCGAGCGCCGCTTGGTGCGCGACCGGATTGACCGCGAGGTAGGCCACCTCCGGGCCGACGCGCATCGCTTCCGCGGTGGCCCGCATGACGTGGACGTAGTCGTCATGGGTCCGGGGAATCAGTTTCGGCAGTCCGGTGGTTCCCCCCGACAGCAGGAACAGCGCCGGCTCGGACGGGTCCACGCGGGGCAGGGCGACACCCTCGCTGCCCAGCGACTCCAGTGAGGAGAACTCCTGGGCGTCGCCACTGACGAGCACGTGCCGGACCGAGGGGATCTCCCGGGCGAGCGTGCGGAAGTCGAATCCGCCGAACTCGTCCTTCACGACGTAGGCCACCGCACCGGAATGGGCACACAGATGGGATATCTCGGCCTTGCGGTGCCCTGGCAGCGCAAGGACCGGAATGGCTCCGGCCCGCAGCAGAGCGAAGACCAGAATGACGAATTCGGGGACGTTGGGCAGCTGTACGACGACCCGGTCCAGTGGTCTGATGCCCAGTTCGATCAGGCCGCCCGCCAGCCGGTCGGCGCGTCGGGACAGCTCCGCGTAGGTCATCCTGCGCTCGCCGCAGACCACGGCCACACGGTCGGCATGCCGCAGGCAGGATTCGTGCAGCAGGTCACCGATCGGCCGGCCGAGCCAGACTCCGGTCCGGCGGAGGTCCGCCGCGATGTGGCCGGGCCAGGGCACAAAACCGTCGAGCATGATCGCGTTCCCTTCAGGAGGTCGACCGCGGAGGGAGACCTACGGGGCAACGGCCGTAGGCGGACGGAAAGTCGAGGCGGATGCGCGGCGGCACCCCGGCGAGTTCGATGCCGGGCCGGTGATATCGAGTGACGGACTCATCCGGGATCCTCCTTTCCCTCGCATCGTCACGGGCCGGCCACGCGGCGCCGCTGATGTCTTGCCGACATCTTTCCTGCGGATTCCGTGACTTCGCATGGAGCGGAAACCATAGGACGGCGAAGCGATGGCCGACGAGAAAGGCGGAGAAGATGAGCCGGATACGGGAACGGGGCTGGATGCGGTCCCTCACCGCCGTCGACCGTCCCGACGTTCGGGTGGTGTGCTTCCCGCATTCCGGGGGTTCGGCGACCGCCTTCGGCGAGTGGTCCACCGCGGTTCCGCCCGGCGTGTCGCTCATGGCCGTCCAGTACCCCGGCCGCGGTGACAGGTTCGGGGAGCCACTCCTGGACGATGTGGCCGCGATGGCCGGCCACGCCGCGGCGGAACTGCTGCGGCTCCCCCCGAGCGACTACGTGTTCTTCGGGCACAGCCTGGGCGCGGTGGTGGCCTACGAGACCGCCCTGGTACTGCGGGACGCGGGCGAGGAGCCGCGAAAGCTGTGCGTCTCCGCCGCGCTCCCGCCCGGACACATGGGCGGTGACGGCATCCACCTGGCCCCCGACGACGAGTTCTGGACGAAACTGTGCGAGCTGGGCGGCATCGAACCCGGTGTCGCCGAGAACGCCGAGCTGCGCGAGCTCCTGCTGCCGACGCTGCGCTCGGACCTGCGGGCCCACGCGACCTACCAGCCCCGCCCCGGGACCCGGCCACTGTCCTGCCCGGTGCGCTGCTATCACGGCGTGGGCGACCCGCTGGTGGACGAGACGCGACTGGGGGAGTGGGCGCCCCTCACCTCCGGTGAGTTCACGCTGAGCGTGCGGCCGGGAGGGCACTTCCACGTGACGACCGACGTGGCCGGCCTGGTCGCGGACGTCGTACGCCGGAGCCGGGCGTGAGCGACACATGAGTGAACCTCGTGCCGGGGGTCCCGCGGCGAAGACGATCACCGTGATTCCCGGTGACGGTATCGGGCCGGAAGTGATCGAACCGGCGCTGGACACCCTGGAAACTCTCGCACTCGGTGTGCGGGTGGATGTCCTCGACCACGTGAACGCGGAGACGTATCTGCGTACCGGGTGTGCCCTGTCCGAGGCCGATCTCGACCGGATCCGGGCCGGCGACGCGACGCTGCTCGGTGCGGTCGGGGACCCGAGGCTGGGCGACACTGCGTACGTGCGGAGCGTCCTGACCACACTGCGCCTCGAACTCGACCTCTACGCCAACTACCGTCCCGTACGGCTGTTGCACGACCGGCTCAGCCCCCTGCGCGACGCGACGCGACGCGCGATCGACTGTGTGATCGTCAGGGAGAACACCGAAGGGCTGTACAGCGGCGTCGGCGGCGGCACACGCATGGGATCCCCGCAGGAAATCGCCATCGACGTGGACCTCAGCACCCATCACGGTGTGTCGCGCATCATGGATTTCGCCTTCTCGGTGGCGCGACGGTCGGTGTGCATGGTGGACAAGGCCAACGCCGTCCGCAACGGCGGGCAGTTGTGGCAGCGCTGCTGGCACGAGGCGGTCGCACGGCACCCGGAGTTCGACACGTCACATCTCTATGCGGACGCCGCCGCGATGAAGTTGGCGACCGATCCGACCGCCTTCGACGTCATCGTCACGAACAACTCCTACGGCGACATCCTGAGCGATCTCACCGCCGCCCTCGCGGGCGGCCTCGGTGTGGCGGCGTCGGCCAGTCTCAACCCCGCGACGGGACACGGTCTCTTCGAGCCCGTGCACGGCAGCGCACCCGACATCGCGGGGAAAGGGCTCGCCAATCCCTTCGCCGCCCTCCTCTCCGCGGCGCTGCTGATCGAGCACCTGGGCCATGCCGACGAGGCAGACGCCGTTCGCAGGGCAGTCGCGGTGGCCGTCGACGCCGGAAGAGTCACCCCCGACCTCGGTGGGTCCCTGAGCACGAAGGAGGTGGGCGCCGTGGTTCTGGCGGAACTGGGGCAGCCCTGAGCCCCGTCGTCACGTTCCCTCACGCCCTCCGGGCGGACGACGGGGATGTGACGACAGGACACCGGACCTGGCCGAAGGGCGCGCCCCGAATCCGACGTCGGACGACGGTTGTCGGCGGAACGAAAGTCACTCGATGGGACGGCGATGCCATGCACGGACATGACGAGAGCCGAGCGGAGGGAAATCCTGAGATCGTCATCGTAGGGGCCGGTCTGGTCGGTGCGGTCACGGCCATGTATCTCGCCCCCCGGTTCGGACCGGTCACGATTCTGGAGAAGCGGGCGGACCCACGCCGCGGTGCCGGCGGACAGGGGCGGTCCCTCACGGTGATGCTGTCCGCGCGAGGCTGGCGCGTATTGTCGGACCTGGGTCTCGATCAGGCGGTACGGGAGATATGCGTCCCCCTGCACGGACGCTGCGCGCACCTGCCCGACGGCAGCTCCCACGTCACCCCGTACAGCCGGGACGGGCAGCCCATCTGGTCCGTGGAGCGGGAGCGGCTGCATCACATCCTGCTGGACGCCGCCGAGGCGACGTCGGGCGTACGCATACGCTTCGAGCAGCGGGTGCGCTCCGTGGACCTGGACGAACCGGCCGTGTTCGTGGAAGACCGCCACGGCCGGCAGCGGTTGACGTGTCGGCGCATCCTCGGCTGCGACGGCGCACATTCCACGGCCCGTGCCGCCCTGGCTGCCCGCACCGCACCGGCAGAGGTGCGGAACCTGGACCTGGCCTATCAGGAGATCGATGTGCCGGGCGGCTGGCTCGACAGCAGAACCATGCACTACTGGCCGACCGGTGACACGCTGTTCGCCGCGTTCCCCATGCCGTCGGGGGAGTACTCCGGCTCCCTGTTCATGCGCCTCGAAGGGCCGGCGCCCTCCTACGCCACGGTCCACAGCGGCCAGGACCTGTTCGAGGTGTTCGCCGGCCGCTTCCCCGAACCGGCCGCCGCCATCGGGGACATCGCGGGACAGCTCGCCGCCAAGTCCGTCTCCACGCTCACGGTCGTACGCTGCGACCGATGGGTCTGGCAGGACACGTTCGCGCTGCTCGGAGACGCCTGCCACGCGATGGCCCCCTTCATGGGGCACGGCATGAACTGCGGCTTCGAGGACGCCCGCACCCTCGTCGACTGCCTCGGCTCCACCGAGGACTGGACGGCGGCCCTGGCCGCCTACGAGAAGTCACGCGTCGAGGACGCCGACGCGATCACCCGGCTCTCCTACCAGCACTACCACACCATGGCCAACCCGCCGCAGGAAGAGACCGCCCACGACAAGGGAATCCTGCGGAAGCGTCTCGGCGACCTCTTTCCCGACCGGTTCGTGCCCCTGTACGAGCAGTGCGCCTTCACCGAGGAGAGCTACGCCTCGGTGCTGAGGAACGACAAGCGCCTGGACCACCTCGTGGAGGGCCTCCTCGGCCGGTACGGCGTGGAGCTCGTCACGGCGTCCGACAGCCGGCTGCGTGCCTGCACGCAGCTCCTCGCCCCGGACACAGTCACCCTGGAGGACTCCGGATGTTCGTGATCCTTTTCAAGTCGCGCCTCTCCGATCAGGCGGGCGAGGACTACTACGCCACCGAGGACGAGATGCGCAAGCGGGTCCGCGACATCGCCGGGTCCGATCTCGTGGAGGTCAAGCACTACACGGGAGAGGACGGTGAGCGCCTCGCGGTCGTCATGTGGCGCGACGCGGAAACCCTGGAGAAGTGGCGTGCCGACCCCGAGCATCAGGTGGCGCAGCAGCTGGGCCGCGAACGGTGGTACTCCTCCTACGAGCTGACTGTGGCCGAGGTGATCCGGACCAGCTCCCACGACGCCGAGACCGCTCCTGCGCCGTCGAACGGGTCGTCTCCCGGCGAGTCGCGTTAGGTCCTGTCGTCGCATTCCCGTCGTCCGCACGGGGGCAGCGGGAATGTGACGACAGGGCACGAGGAGGTGCCCGCGGTGGGCTCCCGGGCGTCGGCACGGCCGGCTCGGCGCGAGGCCGGCGCACGGGCCGGTACTGATGTGGGACCCGGCCACTGGGCCCGCGCCACGAGTGGCCGGTCAAAGGCGGGTGCCGAGGTTGTCCCGCACCCACACCACCGGGACGTCCAGGTGCTGGTGGACCTGCGGGTTCGAGTTGACCGGCCGCGCGCCTCAGGGCCGGCCACGTTTCGCTCTCTGGCCGATTCCGTTTCGATCTCTGGCCAACTTCTTTCACACCGGTTGATCAACCCCAGGGCCGGGACAAACATCGACCAGGACGAGCGGCCGCTCACCTGGTAACCACGTTTGCAGGGGAGGAAGTCCGGATGGGTTGTACCGGCGTTACGACTGCGCAGGAGGCCATGTGGCTCGCGCAGGAGCTCGCTCCGGACACGCCGAACAACGTGGTGACCTTGTGGGACGTCGACGGTGATCTGCACGTCCCCCTGCTCACCGCCGCACTGCGGACAGCTGTGGACGAGGCTGAAACGCTGACGGTGAATTTCCGCAGGGACGATGACGGGCTGCGGCTGGTCGCCCGGGACCCCGAGGCCTGGGAGCCCTTCCACGCCGACGTGAGCGACGCCGACGACCCCGCCGACGCGGCACGCGCCATCGTGGCCGAGCTCGTGCGCCGGCCGTTCGACCTGGGCGAGGACGCTCTCTTCCGGATCGGCTCGATCCGGCTGAGCGGCACCCACCACCTCGTGGTCCTCCTCTTCCACCACATCCTCACCGACGCGTTCGGTGTCCTCACGCTGCTGTCCCAGCGGATCGCGGAGATCTACCGTGCGCTGCACGCGGGTTCGGCCGCACCCGAGCCTCCCGCGAACCCCCTGGGCGAAGCGTCGGAGAAGGACGCCGCGTACCGGGCATCCGAACGGTTCGCCGACGCCGAGCGGTTCTGGCGGGACTACGTCGCCGACGAGCCGACCCCTGCGCGGCTTCCCACCGGGGTCCGTCCGGCCGCGCACGGCCCCGCAGACGAGGCCGGGTACTGGGACGGGCTCACCGGGCAGCAGGGGATGACCACCCGCACCGCGACGATCCCGGCCGCCGAACTCGCCGCCTGGGAACGCACCGCCGAAGCGGCGGGGACCAGCACGCCGGACCTGATCGCCTCGGCGGCCACCGCGTTCCTGCGACACATGTGCGGTCTGCCCAGGCCGCTGCTGACCATCACCGTCAACCACCGCGTCGGCGCCCTGCGGCGGGCGCTCGGCCTGCTCTCGAACCGCCTGCCGCTCCAGGTGGAGGTGCCGCCCGCGGCCGACTTCGTGGAGCTGGCCGAGGCGCTCGGCCGGGAACGGCGACGCGTGCTGCGGCACGCCCGGCACGATGTCTCCCTGATCAAACGGGCCACAGGCCACGCAGGCGACGCGCGCAGCCCGTTCGGTGCCGTCGTCAACCTGATTCCCGCCGTCGGGGCTCTCGACCTCGCGGGCAGCGTGGCGCGCTTCGCCGGCGGCACCTTCGGTGTGATCGACGACGTCATGGTCTGCGTCTACACCGACGGCGGGGCCGACAGCGACCTGTTCGTCCGCTTCGACGCCCCACGTTCGCAGTACGACGACCAGGACACCGCCGGACTCGTCGACAGGTTCGTGACGTTCGTACGGGCGGCCCTCGCCGACCCGCGCGCCCAGGTCGGGGACGTCTCCGTGCTCAGCGCCGCGGAACGTCGCGCCCTGCTCACCGAGTACGCCGGACCCACGGTCACCCCGTCGGCCGCGACACTGACGGAACTGCTCGACCGGCAGGCCGACTCCACCCCCGACGCGATCGCGGTGACCTTCGAGGCCACCTGTCTGACGTATCGGGAGCTGGCAGACCGGTCCGGTCGTCTGGCCCGCATGCTGATCGAGGGCGGTGTCGGGCCCGAACGGTTCGTCGCGGTCGCGGTTCCCCGCTCGCTGGAGCTGGTCGTCGCGCTGGTCGCGGTGCTCAAGGCAGGCGCCGCCTACGTCCCCGTCGACCCGGACTATCCCGCCTCCCGCGTGGAGTTCATGCTCGCCGACGCGCGGCCGGCGCTGCTCCTGACGGTCAAGGGCACCGCGGACCGACTGCCCCGGACCGACATCCCGCTGATCACGGTCGACGAGGCGCCGCTCGCCGACGGGCCCACCGTGGTCGCCCCGCACCGCGTCGAGCATCCGGCGTACATGATCTACACATCGGGATCGACGGGACGGCCCAAGGGTGCCGTCATCACACACGCCGCGATCGTCAACCGGGTGCTGTGGATGCAGGACCGCTACCAGCTGGACGGCTCCGACCGGGTCCTGCAGAAGACCTCGGCCTCCTTCGACGTGTCGGTCTGGGAGTTCTTCTGGCCGCTGATCACCGGCGCCACCCTCGTGGTGGCGCGGCCGGACGGGCACCGCGACCCCACCTACCTCGCCGAGCTCATCCAGCGCGCCGGGGTCACCACGCTGCACTTCGTCCCCTCGATGCTCGCCGAGTTCGTCAACGACGAGGCGGCGGGTGCCTGCACCGGCCTGCGCCGCGTCATCTGCAGCGGCGAGGCGCTGCCCGCCGAACTCGCCGCGCGGTTCCACGAGGTGCTCGGCGTGCCCCTGCACAACCTGTACGGGCCTACCGAGGCGGCGGTGGACGTCACCGCGTGGCAGTACCGGCCGGGGGCGAGCACCATACCGATCGGCACACCGATCTGGAACACAGCGCTGTACGTGCTCGACAGCCGGCTTCGGCTGGTCCCGCCCGGAGTGTTCGGCGACCTGTACATCGCGGGCGCCGGACTCTCCCGGGGCTACCACGACCGCGCGGCCCTGACCGCGGAGCGCTTCGTGGCATGCCCGTTCGGCCCGGCCGGACGGCGCATGTACCGGACGGGCGACCTGGCACGCTGGAACGCCGACGGCGAGCTGGAGTTCGCCGGACGCGCCGATCACCAGGTGAAGATCCGTGGCTTCCGGGTCGAGCCTGCGGAGATCGAGGCGACGCTGGCCGCGCACCCCGGGGTGGTCCGGGCAGCGGTCCTCGCCCGGCCCGGCCGCGGCGCAGACGGGGCCGCCCAGCTCGTCGCCTACGTCGTGCCGACGACCTCCGGCAGCATCGGCGAGGCCGGCGCGGACTGGGACCTCCACGCCGGGCTGGACATCGCCGAGCTGCGGGGCTTCGTCGCGGCCCGGCTGCCCGCCCACCTGGTACCCGCCTCCTTCGTCGCGCTGGGCCGGCTGCCGCTGACCGTGAACGGCAAGCTGGACCGGGCCGAGCTGCCCGAGCCGGAGTTCGCCGGCCGTGCCCACCGGCCGCCCCGGACCGGCGAAGAGCGCATCCTGGCAGCCGCGTTCACCGAGGTGCTCGGGTTGAGCCGGATCGGGGTGGACGACGACTTCTTCATGCTCGGCGGCGACAGCATCCGGGCGATACAGGTGGTGGCCCGCGCTCGTGCGGGCGGCCTCGCGTTCAGCCCGCGCGCCGTCTTCGAGTGCCGCACCGTCGCCGCGCTCGCGGTGGCCGCGACACGGGACACCGCCCCGCCGGCACTCGCCGAACTCGACGGCGGCGGCGTCGGCCTGTTGCCGCTGCCGCCGATGGCACGGCTCTACGCCGAGCGCGGCCCCGGACTGGACGGGCTCGCCCAGTGGCTGGTGCTGGAAGTGCCGGCCGACATGGATCCCGACGGCCTCACCGCGACGCTGCGCGCCGTCCTCGACCGGCACGACGTGCTGCGCTCACGACTGACGGACGACGGCCTGCTGGTGCACCCGCCCGGCTCGCTCGACGCCGCCGAGCTCGTCAAGCGGGTCGGCTGCCCGGGGGACTGGAGCGGCGAGCCGTGGCAGACGCTGCTGCGCGCCGAAGCGGCCGACGCGGTACGACAGATCGAGGCCTCGGCCGGCCGCATGCTCCGGCTGGTCTGGTTCGAGCCGACGGCCGGCGGCCCCGGAAGGCTGCTGGTCGCGGCGCACCATCTGGTCGTCGACGGGATGTCGTGGCGGGTGCTGCTCCCCGACCTGGCCGAGGCCTGGCGGCAGGTCCGCACCGGCGGGGCGCCGGTGCTGCCCGAGGTGGGGACGTCCCTGCGCCGGTGGCTGCGTGCCCTGGCCGACGAGGCGATACGGCCCGGCCGGGCGGCGGAGGTGTCGCTGTGGCGCGACATGCTCGCCGCCCCTGTCGCCGCGATCGGGTCCCGGCCGCTCGATCCGCAGCGGGACCTCACCGCGACGACGGAGACCGTTCGCATACAGCTTCCGGCCGACCTCACCGACGCCGTGCTCACCTCGGTGCCGGCGGCGTACCGCGGCGGCGCCGACGACGTGCTGCTGACAGCCCTCGTCCTGGCGCTGGCCCGGCAGCGGCGGGGCATGACCGGCGACGCCACGGTCGTACGTCTGGAAGGGCACGGCCGGCAGGAGGAACTCGTCCCGGGCGCGGACCTGTCCCGCACGGCCGGCTGGTTCACCACCGTCCACCCGGTCCGGTTCGACCTCTCTGGCATCGATGTCAACGAGGCGATCGCCGGGGGAGCGGCCGCCGGCGACGCCCTCAAGCGCGTGAAGGAGCAGCGGCGCGAACTGCCCGACCAGGGCATCGGCTACACCCTGCTGCGCTACCTCAACGAGGAGACGGCGGCGGTCCTGCGCCCGTACCCGGCGGACGAGATCGGCTTCAACTTCCTGGGCCGTTTCTCCTTCACGGGTCCCGAGTCGGCGCACGGCGCATGGACACCCGCGCCGGAACGGGCCGAGCTCGTCGCGGCACCCGACCCCGGCATGCCGGCTCCCTGCGCACTCGAGCTCAACTCCCTGGTGACCGGCACCGGGGACGGGGCGCGGCTCACCGCCCTGTTCACCTTCGCCACCGGCGTGCTGACCGCGGACGAGGTCCGCGACCTGGCCGACACCTGGTGCGCCGCCCTGCGCGGCCTGCACACCCTGGTGACGACCGGCGCGAGGGGACTGACCCCGTCCGATGTCACGCTGGTGAACGTCGGCCAGGCCGAACTGGACGCCTGGCAGCGGCGTTTCGGCCAGGTGGGCGACGTGTGGCCGCTCACACCGCTGCAGGCCGGCCTGCTGTACCAGACGATGGTCGCGGACACGGCCTCCGAGGCCTACCAGACGCAGTTCGTGTTCCGGCTGAGCGGCCCGGTGGACGTGGCGCGCCTGCGTGCCGCGGGCCAGGCGCTGCTCGACCGGCACCCGAACCTGAGGGTGGCATCCCTGTCGAGCGCCACCGGTGATCCCGTACAGATCGTGGTGGACGATCTCGCGCTGCCCTGGCGGCACGTGGACCTCACCGGCGAGCCCGAGGCCGAGGCGCGGCTCGAAGAGGTCCTCGCCGAGGAGCGGGACGCCCGCTTCCGTCCCGACAGCCCACCACTGCTCCGGCTCACCCTTGTCACGCTGGGACCGGAACGCGCCGAGCTCGCTCTCACCGCCCATCACGTGCTGCTCGACGGCTGGTCGGTACCGCTGATCGAGCGGGAACTGATGGACCTGTACGCGACGGGCTGCCACGACGCCGACCCGCCGCGCCCCCACGGCTACCGGGACTTCCTGCGGTGGCTGTCACGGCAGGACGCGGCCCGGTCGGCCGAGGCGTGGGCCGCGGAGCTGGCCGGCGTGGCGGAGCCGACCCTCCTGGCGCCCGCGGCACGCTCGGCCGGCAGCGGCAGCGGGCAGGTCGACGCGGCACTGACCGGCGAGGACGCCACCAGGCTGGCGCGCCGAGCCGCCGAGTGGGGCGTCACCCCCAACACACTGGTGCAGGGCGCGTGGGCCGTCGTACTCGCCGAGCTGACCGGTCGCGAGGACGTGCTGTTCGGCACCACGGTCGCCGGCCGGCCGTCCGAACTGCCGGGTGTGGACGCGATGATCGGCCTGTTCATCAACACCGTGCCGGTGCGCGTGCGCTGCACGCCGACCGACAGCCTCCCGCAATTGCTGGGGCGGCTGCAGGACGCCCAGGC
The DNA here is from genome assembly GCF_055595715.1 of Streptomyces sp. NPDC040410. Taxonomy (NCBI): domain Bacteria; kingdom Bacillati; phylum Actinomycetota; class Actinomycetes; order Kitasatosporales; family Streptomycetaceae; genus Streptomyces; species Streptomyces sp. NPDC040410. Next base: position 188,372 of record NZ_JBVIVK010000013.1, on the reverse strand, counting down.
GAGGCTGCTGGACCATCACCACCTCGGTCTCGCCGACATCCAGCGGTCGACCGGGCTGAGCGCGCTGTTCGACACGCTCGTGGTGTTCGAGTCGTTCCCCGTCGATCGCGCCGGCCTCTCGGCGGCGAGCGCGTCGGCGGACCTGGCGGTGACCGGCATCCGCCCCTACGCCCCACCGCACTACCCGCTGACCGTGATCGCGGCGGCCGATCCGCTGCTGCGGATCTCCTTCCAGTACCGGCGAGACGCCTTCGAGCATGCCGCGGTGGAGTTGATCGGCGACCGGCTGATCCGGGTGCTGCGGCAGTTCGCCGCCGACCCGGAGACCACCGTCGGCGCGATCGACGTGCTGTCCGACGCGGAACGGGAGCAGGTGCTGCACGGCTTCAACGACACCGCTGCCGAGCTGCCCGAACGGACCGTTCCCCAGCTGATCGCCGCGCAGGCGGCGGCGACGCCGGACGCGGTCTGCGTCGAGTTCGGCGGTCACCGGCTGACCTGCCGGGAGCTGGACGAGCGGGCCAACCGGCTGGCGCACTGGCTGATCGGGCAGGGCGTGGGGCCGGAGTCGCGGGTGGTGGTGCTGCTGCCTCGCTCGGTCGACCTGGTCGTCGCGTTGCTGGCGGTGTGGAAGGCCGGTGGTGCCTATGTGCCGGTGGACCCGGACTATCCGTCCGCCCGGGTGCGGGCCGTGGTCGAGGACAGCTCACCGGTGCTGGTGCTGGACCCGCGGCGGCTGGCCGAGGTGGACCTGTCCGCTCACCCCGCCCACACCCCTCGGGCCGCGGTCGCCTTCGACCACGCCGCCTACACCATCTACACCTCCGGCTCCACCGGAAAGCCGAAGGGCGTGGTCATCCAGCACGGCTCCCTGGTCAGCCTGCTGACAGGCATGCAGGACCGGTTCGCGTTGTCGCCGGACGACCGGCTGCTGGCAGTCGCCACCGTCGCGTTCGACATCGCCGCGCTGGAACTCTTCCTGCCGCTGCTCGCCGGTGCCCGCGTGGTGCTGGCCGGCAAGGACGACATCACCCAGCCCTCGGCGCTGCTCGACCTCGTCGAACAGGCCGGCGTCACCGTCATGCAGGCCACCCCCGCGCTCTGGCAGACACTGGCCACCCATGTGCCGGCCTGTCTGACCGGCCTGCGAGTGATCACCAGCGGTGAGGTCCTGCCCATGTCGCTGGCCGACACCCTGTGCAAACACGCCGCCGAGGTCACCAACCTCTACGGCCCCACCGAAGCCACCGTCTACGCCACCGCCGCCCGCCTCGTGCCCGGCACCTCCGGCATGCCTCCCTCCATCGGCGGTCCCGTCGCCAACACCCGGATCCTCATCCTCGACCGCACGCTGCGCCCCGTGCCGCCCGGTGTGACCGGTGACCTCTGGATCGCCGGGCACGGGCTGGCCCGCGGCTATCACGGCCGGCCGGAGCTGACCGCCGAGCGGTTCGTGGCCAGTCCGTTCGGTCCGGCGGGCGCCCGGATGTATCGCAGTGGAGATCTCGCCCGCTGGAACGCCACGGGTGAGGTGGAGTATCTCGGGCGCTCCGATCACCAGATCAAGCTGCGAGGGTTCCGCATCGAACCCGCCGAGATCGAGCACACCCTGACCCGCCACCCGGCCGTCCGCCGAGTCACCGTCATCGCCCGCGAAGACCTGCCCGGCGATCGCCGGCTGGTGGCGTATGTGGTGCCGGAGGCCGAACGCGAGATGCCGTCGGCCGAGCTGCTGCGGGAGTTCGTGGGGGAGCGGCTGCCGGCGTACATGATTCCGGCGGCGTTCGTGGTGCTCGCGGAACTGCCATTGACGCCGAACGGCAAGCTGGACCGATTCGCTTTGCCCCAACCCGAGTTCGGCGGGGACGATCACCGGGCTCCCCGATCGCCGCGGGAAGCGACGTTGTGCGGGCTCTTCGCCGAGGTTCTGGGAGCGCAGCGGGTCGGTATCGACGACGACTTCTTCGCCCTGGGCGGGCATTCGCTTATGGCCACCCGACTGGTGGCGCGCGTGCGTGCGGAGCTGGGTGTGGAGATCCCGATCCGGACCCTTTTCACCAGCCCCACCGTCGCCGAACTGACCGATCGTTGGAATGAGATGTCGACCTCTTCCCGAAAGCCGCTGCGCAGAATGAGCGAAAGGTAGAAACATCATGATTCCCCTGTCGTACGCGCAGCGGCGGATGTGGTTCATCAACCGATTTGAAGGCCCTTCCTCGACATACAACATCCCGCTGCTCCTGCGGTTCCACGGACCGCTCGACACGGCTGCGTTACGCGCTGCGTTCCAGGACGTGATGATGCGCCACGAGGTCCTGCGAACGGTGTTCGGAGAGGTCGACGGCCAGCCGTTCCAACGCATTCTCGACCCTGCCGAGATCGAACTGCCCTGGAAGGACTGGGGCCGGGTGGCCCCCGACCGGGTGCCGGGTGTGGTGTCGTCGGTGGCCGGCAGCTGGTTCGACCTGTCGGCCGACATACCGCTGCGCGGATGCCTCGTCCAGTGCGGTGAGGAAGAATTCGTACTGGTTCTGGTGATTCACCACATTGCCGGTGACGGTGGTTCGTTGGCGCCTCTGGCACGTGATGTGTCGGTGGCCTACCGGGCCCGGGTGACCGGCGGTGCGCCGGACTGGTCCGAACTGCCCGTGCAGTACGCGGATTACGCGTTGTGGCAGCAGGAACTGCTCGGGGACGAGTCCGATCCGGGAAGTGTCCTGTCGGTTCAGACGGCTTATTGGCGGGAGGAGCTGGCAGGGGTTTCGAAGCCTCTGCCTTTGCCTTTGGACAGGCCCCGTCCCGCGGTGGCGAGTTTCCGCGGCGGGTCGGTGGAGACCGGCATGTCAAGTGAGTTGCTGGCGCGGATAGAGGGGTTGGCGCGGGCTCGCGGTGTGACGGTTTCGATGGTTCTCCAGGCCGCGCTGGTGGTGTTGCTGCACCGGTTGGGAGGTGGTAAAGACGTGACCGTCGGCTCGCCGATCGCGGGCCGCACCGATGAAGCACTGAATGATCTGGTGGGGCTTTTTGTCAATACGTGGGCACTGCGCGTGCAGTTGAACTCGGAGCGGTCGTTCGACTGGGTGCTGGATCAGGTTCGGCGGAAGGCGCTTGCGGCGTACGACAACCAGGATGTGCCGTTCGAGCGGCTGGTGGAGTTGCTGAGGCCGGAACGATCGACCGCGCATCACCCGTTGTTCCAGGTGGTGTTCGCATGGCAGAACAACGTGGCGCCGCGAATGGACCTGCCGGGTCTGACGGTGTCGATGGAACCCCTCCCCACGGGCACCGCGAAGTTCGACCTGTTCTTCAACCTGGCGCCGGAAGAGTCCTCCGGGTCGGTCGTCGGCGAGATCGAGTACGCCACCGATCTCTTCGACCGCTCGACGGTGGAGGGGATCGCGGCGCGGTTCGTGCGAGTGGTCGAGCAGGTGGTGGCCGACCCGCAGACCAGCGTCGGCGGCATCGACGTACCGGCCGACGCGGAGCACCAGCACGCTTCGCCCGCCGCCGCTGCCGAGCTGCCCGAGACCACCGGCACCCCGCTCGACGCCGGCGAACGCCGGAAGATCCTCGTCGAGTGGAATGACACGGCGCGCGAATTCCCCTGCCCAGGGCCCATTCACCTGCTCTTCGAGGAGCAGGCCGAGCGGCGTCGGGACGCGATCGCTCTGCGCTGGGCCGGCGGAACCATGACTTACGCCGAGCTGAACGGGCGGGCGAACCGGATCGCGTGGGACCTCAAGGATCGCGGCGTCGGCCCGGAGACCGTCGTCGGAGTCGGTGTTCCCCGTGGCCCGGTCATGATCGCCGCCGTGTTCGGCGTGCTCAAGGCGGGCGGGGCCTACCTGCCCCTCGAACCGTCGCTGCCGGCCGACCGTGTCGCCGGCATGCTCGCCGACGCCGGGTCGAACATCGTGCTGTCCACGCCGGACACCGAACGCTGGGCCGTCCCGGACGGTGTCGAGCTCATCGAGGTGGCGGAGCCCGAAGCGTCGCCGGCGTCGCTCCCCCCTCGCGCCGAGCGCAATCCCGAGCCGGTCGCCGGACCGGACAACACCGCGTACATCATCTTCACCTCCGGCAGCACCGGAAAGCCCAAGGGCGTCGCGGTCACCCACCGGCCGGTGCACAACCTGCTCAACTGGTGTTACCGCACCTTCGACTTCGGCCCCGACGACGTGGTCCTGTGCGTCACCTCGCTCGGCTTCGACCTCTCCGTCTTCGACATCTTCGGCCTGCTCGGCAGGGGTGGCGGCCTCTACATCGCGGACGCCACCCAGCAACGCGACCCCCGGCTGCTGCTCGACGTGCTGCTCACCGAGCCGATCACGTTCTGGGACTCGGTGCCCACCACCCTCAACCAGGTGGCCTCCCTGCTCTCCGAGAGCTCCGGGTACGAGGGAACCGAAGACCTCCGCCTGGTGTTCCTCTCCGGTGACTACACGCCGCTGTCCCTGCCGGACGAGGTCCGCAGGGTGTTCACAAGCGCCGAGATCGTCAGCCTCGGCGGGGCCACCGAGGCGACGGTGTGGTCCAACTACTTCCGAGTCCGTGAGATCGATCCGGAATGGCGCAGCATTCCCTACGGCCGTCCCATCGACAACGCCCGCTACTACATCCTCGACGAGAACATGGAGCCGTGCCCGGTCGGGGTCGAGGGTGACCTCTACATCGGTGGGGACTGCCTGTGCGTCGGCTATGTCAACCGGCCGGAGCTGACCGCGGAACGCTTCATCCGCGACCCCTTCGGTGAGCGGGACGGTGACCGGCTCTACCGGACCGGGGACCGGGCCGGCTTCTTCCCCGACGGGAACATCTGCTTCCTCGGCCGCGCGGACAACCAGGTGAAGCTGCGCGGGTTCCGTGTCGAACCGGGCGAGATCGAGCACACCCTGGTCCGCCACCCGGCCGTCCGCCAGGCCATCGTCACCGCCCGCGAGGACCGGCCCGGCGATCTGCGGCTGGTGGCCTACGTCGTCGCCGACACCGGCGCACTGGATACCGCGGGCGGGGCGGACGAGCAGGTCGGGGAGTGGCAGGAGGTCTACGACCAGGCATATCTGGACGCCGCCGACCGGGAGTTCGGCGAGGACTTCACGGGCTGGAACAGCTCCTACACCGGTGAGCCGATCCCGCTTGAGGAGATGCGTGCGTGGCGGGACGCCGCGGTGGAACGCGTCCTGTGCTGGTCGCCGGAGCGTGTCCTCGAAGTCGGTGTCGGCTCCGGCCTCCTGCTCGCCCATCTCGCGGGCCGGGTGGAGGAGTACTGGGCCACCGACTTCTCCTCGTCGGTGATCGAGCGGCTGCGGTACCAGGTGACGAGGGCCGGCCTGTCCGACCGGGTGCGGCTGCGCTGCCAGGCGGCCGACGACCTGACCGGCCTTCCCCGGGGCGGATTCGACACCGTGGTGCTCAACTCGGTCGTGCAGTACTTCCCGAACGAGCGGTACCTCGAACAGGTCCTCGACGGCGTGTGGGAACTGCTCGCGCCGGGCGGCCGGATCGTCCTCGGCGACATCCGCCGAGCAGGCTCCCTGCCGGTGCTGCAGGTCGCCGTCCAGCGGTCGAAGCGCCCCGATGCCGCACCGGGCGTGCTGCGCAGCGCGGTGGAACAGGCCGTACTGCTGGAGAAGGAACTCGTGGTCGATCCCGAGTGGTTCCTGCGCTGGGCCAACCGCGCCGGAGGAGCCGCCGTGGACGTCCGGGTCAAGGACGGCACCCACCACAACGAACTCACCCGGCACCGTTACGAGGTCGTGGTGCACAAGCCCGGCGCCGGACGACCGGACGAGGTGCGGCGGCTGGACGCCGTCCCCTCCATGGCATGGGACGGCGGCCTGGGCCGCCTCGCCGGCCGGGTGCGCGACCACGCCGAGCCGGTCGTGCGGATCACCGGCATCCCGAACGCACGCCTCACCGGGGAGGTCACGGCGGCGTGCGAACTGGGCCTCCAGGACTCCGCCGCGTCACAGGCGCCGTCGCTCGACCCCGGTGACGTCCGTGCGTGGGCCGCGCGGCACGGCTGGGACGCCGTGGTGACGTGGTCGGCGAACGCGGTCGGCCAGCTCGACGTGATCCTCTTCCGGGACGGCCAGGTCGCCGGTGCGGCCCTCACCGGAACGTACGTGCCGGCGCCGGGCGAACGCGTGCCGGTCAACGACCCCGCCGACGCCGGTGCCATCACGGCGCTGCTGCCCGCCCTTCGCGCGTACCTGCGGGACACCCTGCCCGAGTACATGGTGCCGGCCGCGATCGTGCCCATCGGCAGCGTGCCGCTGACGGACAACGGCAAGCCGGACCGGCGCGCGCTGCCCGTGCCGGACTACACGGTCGGCAGCGGCGGCCGGGTCCCCTCCACACCGGAGGAGGAGTCGCTGTGCACGCTGTTCGCCGCGGTGCTCGGACTCGACCGGGTCGGTGTGGACGACAACTTCTTCACCGTCGGCGGCCACTCGCTGCTGGCGACCAAGCTGGTCAGCCGCATTCGCGCCGCGCACGGCGTGGAGATCCCGATCCGGCTCGTCTTCCAGGCGCCCACCGTCGCCGAGCTGGCGGCTCACCTGACGACCGTGAGCACCGTCCGCCCGCCACTGGTCCCCCAGGACAGGCCGGAGCGGCTGCCGGTCTCCTTCGCGCAGCAGCGGCTGTGGTTCATCCACCGGTTCGAGGGGCCGTCGGCGACCTACAACGTCTCGCTGGCCCTGCGGATGCGCGGAGACCTCGACGCGGCGGCGCTCCGCCGGGCCGTGCACGACGTCGTGGTGCGGCACGAGTCGCTGCGCACCGTGTTCGGCGAGGCGGACGGGCAGCCGTACCAGCAGATCCTGGTGCCGACCGCGGTCAAGGTGCCCTGGCAGGAACGCGAGATCACCGAGGCCGGACTGCCCGAAGCCCTGCGTCAGGCGGCGCGCCTGCCGTTCGACCTGGCAACCGAGATCCCGTTCCGCGCCTGGCTGTTCCGGCTCAGCGAGCGGGAGTCGGTGTTGCTGATCGGCGCACACCACATCGCGGCGGACGGCTGGTCGGCCCTCCCGCTCGCGCAGGACCTGACCGCGGCGTACGAGGCCCGCCGTGACGGCCGGCCGCCCGAGTGGGAGCCGCTTGCGGTGCAGTACGCGGACTACACCCTGTGGCAGCGGGACCTGCTGGGGGACAGCGACGCCCCGGGCAGCCTGTACCGGCGTCAGCTGGACCACTGGACGACCCGCCTGGCCGGCCTGCCGGAGACCATCGACCTGCCCACCGACCGGTCACGCCCCGCGGTGGCGTCGTATGCGGGCGATCTGGTTCCGCTCGAACTCGACGAGCAACTCACCGAGGGTGTCCGGCGGTTGGCACAGGAGACCGGTGCCACGGTGTCGATGGTGCTTCAGGCGGGGCTGGCCGCGGTGTTCACCAGGCTGGGCGTGGGCACGGACGTGCCGATCGGTTCGCCGATCGCGGGCCGCACCGACGAGGCGCTCAACCGGCTGGTCGGCTTCTTCGTCAACACCTGGGTACTGCGGGCGGACACCTCCGGCGACCCCGGCTTCGCCGAACTCGTCGGCCGGGTGCGGGAGACCAGCCTCGCCGCGTACGACCACCAGGACATCCCGTTCGAGCACCTGGTCGAGGTCCTGAACCCGGTGCGCTCGCCGGCACACCACCCGCTCTTCCAGGTGTGCCTGGCGCTGCAGAACAACGCGCGGCCGGAGTTCACCCTGCCGGGCCTGACGGTGTCCGAGGAACCGTTCAGCACGGGCACCTCGCGCTTCGACCTGTTCATCAGCCTCACCGAACGCGACGACGACGGCGGGCCGGCCCGGATCGAGGGCTTCGCGGAGTACGCGACGGAACTGTTCGACGCCGGCACGGTCACCACGATGCTCGAACGCTGGCTGCACTTCCTGCGGCAGGCGGTCGCCGCGCCGGACACACCCCTCGGGGCCGTGGACATCCTCGCCGACGGCGAGCGCGCGGCACTGACCCGGTGGGGCGGCCAGGGCCGGGACGCCCGGTTCGTGGCCGGCACCGTCCACCAGCGGTTCGCCGACACGGCCGCCGCGACCCCGGACGCGACCGCGCTGCTCTCCGCGGACGGCGCGCACAGCTGGACCTACGCCGAACTGGACCGCTGGTCCAACCGCATCGCCCACCACCTCCGGGCACGCGGCGCCCGCCCGCACACCCGGGTGGCGCTCCTGCTCGAACGCTCACCCTTGCTGGTCGCGGCGATCCTCGGCGTGCTGAAGACGGGGGCCGCCTACGCGCCGATCGACCCCACCTATCCGCCCCAGCGCATCGAGTTCATGCTCGCGGACCTCGCCCCCGCCGTCACCGTGGACGAAGGTCTCGCCGACGAGGACTTCGGCCGCTGTCCGGACACGCCGCCCGAGCTGAGCGGCGTCGGCGAGCAGAGCACCGCGTACGTGATGTACACGTCCGGCTCCACCGGCCGCCCCAAGGGCGTCGAGGTGACCCACCGGAACGTGGTCGACCTCGCGCTCGACGGCTCCTGGGCCGCAGGGGCCCACCGCCGCGTCCTGGTGCACTCACCGCACACCTTCGACGCGTCCACGTACGAGCTGTGGGTGCCGCTGCTCGGCGGCGGCACGGCGGTGGTGGCACGCGCCGGAAGGCCGGACACCGCGGAACTGGCCCGTGTCATCGCCGAGCGGACGGTGACCGGGCTGTGGCTGACCGCCGGGCTCTTCGCCGTGATGGCCGAGCAGCACCCGGAGTGCTTCACAGCCGTCCGCGAGGTGTGGGCGGGCGGTGACGTACTCTCGCCGACCGCCGTCCGCCGGGTCCTCGACGCCTGTCCCGGCCTCACCGTCGTGAACGGCTACGGCCCGACCGAGACCACCACGTTCGCCGCCCGGCACCGCGTGTCCTCGGTGGACGGGTGCACCGACCCGCTGCCGATCGGCGAACCCATGGACGGCAGCAGGCTGCTGGTGCTGGACGACCGGTTGCGGCCGGTGCCGCCCGGCGTGGTGGGTGAGCTGTACATCGGGGGCGACGGCGTGGCCCTCGGGTACGCGGGCCGTCCGGGCCTGACCGGCGGGCGCTTCGTTCCCGACCCCTTCGGACCGCCGGGAGCGAGGATGTACCGCACCGGCGACCTGGTGCGCTGGAACACGGCCGGGAGCCTTCAGTACGTGAGCCGGGCCGACGACCAGATCAAACTCCGCGGCTTCCGCGTGGAGCCGGGCGAGCTCGAAGCGGTGCTGCGCGAGCAGGACGGCGTGGCGCACGCGGTGGTCGTCGTACGCCAGGACCGGCTCGGTGAACGCAGCCTGGTGGCCTACGTGGTGCCGGACGCGCCCGCTTCCACCGACCGCGACGCCGTCGAGCAGGTCGGCGAGTGGCGTGAGATCTACGACGACATGTACGGCGGGACAGCGGTGGACCCGACCGGCGTCGGCGAGGACTTCACCGGATGGAACAGCTCCTACACCGGCCGGCCCATCCCGCTGGCCGAGATGCGGGCCTGGCGCGAGGCCGTGCTCGCGCGGGTGCGCGCCCTGCAGCCCCGCCGGGTGCTGGAGATCGGCGTCGGCTCGGGCCTGCTGCTCGGACCGCTGGCACCGGAGACCGAGGAGTACTGGGGCACCGACTTCTCGGCACCCGTCATCGAACGGCTGCGTGCCCAAGTCGGCGCCGACCGGCGGCTGTCGGACAAGGTGTCGCTGCGCTGCCAGCCGGCCGACGACAAGGACGGCCTGCCGACGGGGTTCTTCGACACGGTGATCCTCAACTCGGTCGTCCAGTACTTCCCGGACGCCGACTACCTCACCCGGGTGCTCGACATCGCGATGGACCGGCTCGCGCCCGGCGGACGCATCGTGATCGGTGACGTCCGCAACTACCGCACCCTGCGGACGTTCAGCGCCGCGGTCCATCGTTCCCGGCAACCGGACGACGGTCCGGCCGCCGTGCGGGCCGCCGTCGAACGCGCGGTGCTCGGCGAGAAGGAACTCGTCATCGACCCGGGCTACTTCACACGCTGGGCCGAGGCACGTCCGGACGCGGTCGCCGCTGACATCCGCCTCAAGCACGGCACCCACCACAACGAGCTCACCCGCCACCGCTACGAGGTCGTACTGCACAAGGAGCCCAGCCGGCCGCTGCACCTGGCGGACCTGCCCGCGGCGGTCTGGGGAGCGGACGTCCATGAACTGGCCGGCGTGGAGACCGCGCTGGCCCGGCACGGCGGCCAACTGCGCCTGACGCGCATCCCCAACGCCAGGCTGGCAGGCGAGGCCGGCGAGTGGGGCGCCCCCGTCGACTCGCGGGGCACGCTCGACCCCGCCGAGCTGGAGGCGTGGGGCGCCGCACGAGGGCTCGCGGTGTACTGCACCTGGTCGGCACAGGCGGCGGACTGCTTCGAGGCGGTCGTACTGCCCGATGTCGGCGCCCTCTGCTGCGACGGCGTCTACCAGCCGGCCGACGCCCCCTCGTCCCGCCTGGTGAACGTTCCCGCGGTGTCCCGCCGCGTGTCCCGGCTGCCGTACCGGCTGCGGGAGCAACTCGCGGGCCGGCTCCCGGAGTTCATGATGCCCGGCGAGATCGTGGTCCTCGACCGGCTGCCGCTCACCGAGAACGGGAAGGTGGACCGAGCCGCACTGCCCGAACCCGACCCGGCCGGCGGCGACTACCGCGCGCCTCGCACGCCGCGCGAGGAGGAACTCGCCGGTCTGTTCGCCGAGGTGCTGGGCCTGGACCGGATCGGGATCGACGACGACTTCTTCGCCTGCGGAGGCCACTCCCTGCGGCTGACCCGACTCGTCTGGCAGATCCACGAGCAGCTGGGTGTGGACGTGCCGATCCGGACGGTGTTCCAGTACCCCACGGTGGCCGAGCTCGCGGCCCGGCTCTCAGCGGACACAGAAGTGGGCTTCGAGGATCCGTTCGCCGTGCTGCTGCCGATCCGTACCGAGGGGGAGAAGCCCCCGCTGTGGTGGCTGCACCCGGGCGGCGGGCTGTCCTGGCCCTACCTGGGCTTCGCCCGGCACGTGGACCGGTCCTGGCCGCTCTACGGCATCCAGGCCCGCGGCTTCGACGGAACCACGCCGCCGGCGAACTCCGTCGAGGAGATGGTCGACGACTACCTGGAGCAGGTGCTGCGGGTCCAGCCGAGCGGCCCCTACCACCTGCTGGGCTGGTCCTTCGGCGGCACGTTGGCGCACGCCATGGCGGCGGAACTGCAGCGCCGCGGACACGAGGTGGCGCTCCTGGCGCTGCTGGACTCCGCGCCCTCCAGCCACTTCGCCGGCCTCGAAGCGCTCGACGAAGCCATGGTGCGCCGATTCCTCGCCAATTACATGGGCCACCTGGCCGGAATGGAGGAATACCCGTCCCTGGTCGCCACCGCCTCGTCGATCTTCATCGGGCAGATGGAGCAGATGCGGCGGTTCGACTCACCCCGGTACCGCGGTGATGTCGTCTTCTTCAACGCACTCCTCGACCCGGAGACCCATGACAAGCGGGAACTGGAGGAGGAACTCGAGGTGCTCTGGCAGGAGCACGTCGACGGCCGGGTGCAGCGCATCGACGTCTCCTGCGCTCACAACGAGATGTACTGGCCACGGAACGCGGCTGAGATCAGCCGAGTCATCAACCGGATTCTGCGGGCGGCGCAGTGACCCTGCCAAAGCCCTGACCGGTGAAAAGAGATCTGGAGGATACGGGTGAGCATCAATCCGTTCGACGATGAGAACGGCCAGTTCCATGTGCTGGTCAACGACGAGGACCAGCACTCCCTCTGGCCCGCGTTTTGCGAGGTGCCGACCGGCTGGCGAGTCGTCTTCGGGCCGGCGGGACGGGCGGAGAGCATCGCCTACGTGGAGGAGAATTGGGTCGACATGCGGCCCCGCAGTCTTCGGGAGGCAATGAGCGGGTAGGCCACAGGCCGTGCTGTGAGGCGCACGGCCGGGGTCTCCCGGAACACATCGTGCCGCCGCTGGTTGCGGGCCATAACGACCGAACTACCATGGCCTGCACCCATTTGCACATGCACGGCAGAGGTGAGGACGCCGCATAGAGGCGAGGCTGGTGACCATCCATGAGCGTCAACGGGGAGGCTTGTGCTGTGGGAGGCACAAACAGCGACGTCATGTTCGTCCGATGGCCGGCACAAAAGGACCTTCGGAATCGATGTAAGAGGGAGGGTGTGCCCCGTCTCCTCGTCGTCGAGGGAGGGGCGCGGCCTCCGGTATGCAACGATCCCTTTGAAGACTGGGTTCGTGCACCCATATCCCGAGATGATCTGGATGCTCGCGTAACAGCGTTACAGAACCGGCTCGAGAGCCGCCAGGTTCCGACGCTCGATTCGGCCGGAACGCTGTGCTTCGGTGCTCATTCGATCACCATCTCGAACGTCCAGACCGAATTGATGGAGCTGCTCATCGAGCATTTCGGGGAGGTGGTGTACCGGCATGAACTGACGCAGCGGCTCGCGGAGCGGGTGCCGAGCCCGACGAGGAACTCGCTCGACCTCCACATCATGCGGCTCCGCCGCCGCCTGTCTCCGATCGACCTGGTCATCCGGACCGCGTGGGGCCGCGGTTACGTGCTGGAAACCGCGGCCGCCTAGCCAGCGGCTGTCAGTGGTGCACCTTTCCCCGCAGCCGACGGAGCTCGGGGAAGGGCCTGGTGGCTCGGCGGGCAAGGAAGTCGACACCGCTTGAGCCGCCGGTGCCGCCCTCCTCCCCGACCATCTTCGACACCAGCGCCAGGTGCGCCAGTTTCCAGTGCCAGTATCCGTTTCCGATTTCCAGCAGCGCTTCCGCGATGCGGTGCAGAACCCCGGACTCGACACCACGACGGCACACATCGTGAACCGACCGACCGTGATACTCGGCTGCCGCTACGAACGCCTCGTACAGGCTGCCTGGATGCTGGTCGTCGCCCAGGAGACCGGTCAGCCGCCGGAACTGTGTCGACTGGGCGCCGCTCGCTGTGTCCAGATATGGCCGGAACTCGGCGAAATAACGGAGCGGCAGTTTCTCCAGGGCAAGAAGCTGGTCTTGCAGCACGCGGAGGATCGTGCCGGTTCGCAGCAGGAATTCGAGACTCAGCTCCAGATCGTAGGTGTCACAAGGGGGTACGAGGGATTCGGCAGCGGCGTCCAGGTCGGACCCGATCTGTTTCAGCCACAACTCGCAAGACTGGTGGGTGATGATGAAGAACTGCTCTGCCAGCACGACCGCCCGGCTGGCCGTGTCCGGAGTCCGCGGCTCCTGGAGCGAAAGCAGGGTCTCCATCCGCAGATAGTCCGCATACGTCAGAGTGCTCAAGACGCCGCCTCCTCGCTGATGACTTGCACTGGTGAAGTCGATGAGTTCAAAAAACTCCGGCTTTCAGCACCTCTGCAAAGCCGGTGCAGGGCACGACGGCGATGTTCCTCGTACCTGAGTCGAGGTACCGAAGAGCCGGACACGAACACCTGCCGTCGGCCTCGGCCGGTGACGCCGGTGAGTTCGGTGACCCATGCTCCGGAGCATGTCACGGCAGCGGAGTGACTGATCCCAATCTTTCGGCTCTCAGTCAAGGAGAAAGACCTGGGCAAGATACCCACGACGCCGTCGCCGCTGTTGTCACGATTCACACATGAGGACGCGGACTGAGCTGGACCTGACCGACGCCACCACCTTCGTCCGGCACGATGTGCACGAGTTCTGGCGCGAAGTGCGGAAGTCGAAGCCCGTGTACTGGCACGACGGCGATCCTGGGTTCTGGGTCGTCGCCCGCCACGCCGACGTGCTTTCCTGCTACGCCGACGTGAAGGCGTTGAGTTCCGCACGCGGGACCGTGCTGGACGTACTGCTGCGCGGCGGAGACTCCGCCGGCGGCAAGATGCTCGCGGTCACCGACCGGCCCCGGCACCGCGAGCTGCGCAACCTGATGCAGCGGGCGTTTTCGCCGCGCGTGCTCGGCGAAGTCGAGCACAACGTCCGGCGGCGGGCGTCCCGCCTCATCAGGACGGTCACCCAGCTGGGTGAGTTCGACTTCGCGACGGAGGTCGCGGAGCACATTCCGATGAACACCATCTGCGATCTGCTCTCCATTCCACAGGAGGACCGCAAGCAACTGCTCCAGTGGAACAAGCTGGCGCTCTCCTCGGACGACGCCGAAGCAGACGAACTCGACTCGCTCGAGGCGCGGAACGAGATCGTCGGCTACTTCATGGACCTCGCCCAGCAACGCCGGCGCGACCCGGACGACGACGTCATCAGCATGATCGCAACCGCGGAGGCCGGCGGCCGCCCGCTCACGCCGGAGGAGGTCGCCCTCAACTGCTACAGCCTCATTCTCGGCGGCGACGAGTCGTCTCGGGTGTCGGCGATCTGCGCGGTGAAGACACTCGCCGAGCACCCCGGCCAATGGCGCGCGCTGCGTGACGGCTCGGCCGGTCTCGACTCGGCCGTCGAAGAGGTGCTCCGGTGGGCGACTCCCGCGATGCACTTCGCGCGCACCGCGACCCAGGACCTGGAGATCGGCGGGCAACGGGTGCGCGCAGGCGACATCGTGACGCTGTGGAACACCTCCGCCAACAACGACGAGGAGGTGTTCGCCGCGCCTCGCCGGTTCGACCTGACCCGCTCCCCCAACAAGCACGTGTCGTTCGGCCACGGCCCGCACTTCTGCGTCGGCGCGTTTCTCGGCCGGATGGAGCTGCGGGCGTTGCTGAGCGCGCTCACACAGTCGGTCACCGAGATCCGGGTGTGCGGCACGCCCGCACCGGTCTACTCGAACTTCCTGCACGGCTACAGCAGCCTGCCGGTTGCCTTCCGCTGAACTGCTCGTCGCCCGGCGTCAGGCGTCAGTGCGCAGGCGGCCCTCGACAGCCGCGACGAGCTCACCGATCGTCGACGACTGCAGAACGGTTCGGATCGGCACTCTGACGTCGAACTCCTCACGAATCCGTCCGGCCAGCCTGGTCGCCTGCACGGAATGTCCGCCGAGATCGAAGAAGTTGTCGTCGGTACCCGCCGCCGGGATCGCAAGGATGTCCCGCACCATCGCGCAGATGACGGCCGCACAGCCGTCCACTTCGCTGTCGTCCTGTCCCCGCGGTCCGGTCGGCCGCACGTCCGGCGCCGGCAGGGCGTCTCGGTCGATCTTTCCGTTCGCCAGCGTGGGAAAGCGGTCCAGCACCGTGACCCTCGCCGGCACCATGTGCGCGGGCAGGGACTTGGCGACGTGTGCGCGGAGCTCGGCGGGCCCTGCCGGGGCGGTGGTCGTGACATAACCGACGACGTGCGCATCGGCCAGGTCACCCCGCACCACGGCGACGGCGACGTCCACCGCCGGATGAGCGGCAAGCCGGGACTCTATTTCACCGAGTTCGACACGGAACCCGCGCAGTTTCACCTGACCGTCCAGGCGACCGGTGAAGGACAACTCGCCGTCGGGCCCCATACGGCCCAGGTCACCCGTGCGGTACATCCGGCTGCCGGACGGTCCGAACGGGTTCGCCACGAACTTCGCCGCGGTCGCCGAGGACCGGTTCAGATACCCGCGCGCCAGTCCGCTGCCCGCGATGTACAGCTCACCTTCCGAGCCCGGCGGCACGTGGCGCATGCGCTCGTCGAGCACATATACCTCGTTGCCGATCCACGGGGTTCCGATTCCGACGTCGTCGGCGTCGCGTATCGGTCCGCTGATCGTCGCGCCGACCGTCACTTCGGTCGGGCCGTAGCCGTTGAACATCCGGCTCGCGTGCGACCACTTACGTACCAGCGTCGGCGTGCAACTGTCCCCGGTGGACATGACAGTTCCGCCGTTCAGGACGTCCTCGGCGTCGGTCACGCTCAATGCGACCGGTGGCAGCGTCGCGTGGGTGATGTCGTACTTGAGCAGGGTGTCCCTCAGCGGCTGGCCCGGCAGCAGGTCCTCCGCGGGTGCCATTACGAGCGTCGCACCCGACAGCAACGCCAACGTCACGTCCCAGAACGCGGCATCGAAACTGATCGACGCCCACTGGAGCACCCGATCGCCGGGCCCCGCACCGAGAACGGCCGCCTGGGTGTCCACCATGTCACGCACGCCGCTGTGCGGCACAGCGACGCCCTTCGGTGTGCCGGTCGACCCCGATGTGTAGATCACGTACATCAGGTGCTCCGGATGCAGCTCCGCGCGGCGTTCGTGCTGAGCGACGTCATGCCCCGGCAACTCCGCGCAGACGCTCTCGAAAGCCGGGTCGTCGAGCACGATCTCCGGCAGCCCCGAGTCGAGGGACGCGACCGAGGACGACCTCAGGAGCAGCGCCGGCCGCGCGTCGGACAGCATGAACGACAAGCGTTCCGCCGGATAGCCCGGGTCGAGCGGGAGGTAGGCGCCGCCGGCTTTGAGTACGGCCGTGATCGCCACGATCAGGTCATTCGACTTCGGCACCGCGACCGCGACGAGCGAGTCCGGGCCGACTCCGTGCGCGATCAAGCTGCGCGCGAGCCGGTTGGCCCGGGTGTTCACTTCCGTGTATCCGAACGTGCTCTCGTCGTCGATGAGAGCGGGCTCTCCACCTCGCCGGGCGACGGTTGACTCGAACAGTGCCGGAACCGTGTACAACCGAGTCAGCTCCTTCGCGAGAGTCCCTGATCAACGGCGAATCTAGTGTCCGTCCTCGACGGCGCCCGGTGAATCCTTCCCATCTCTGTCACGGCCTTTCAGATGACGTCGCGTGACTGATCATGCCGTGACTTCGAGCGCGGCAGGCGGAGTCCGTCTTGTGCCTGCGAGACGGCAGCTGAGCCGTCGCTGATGTGCAGGACCGCAGCAGCGTGCGGCCGACGGGTGTCGGTTCAGTGCTCCGCCGCGACGGTGGGGTGGGTGGGCGGCTCGGCCGGGGCGATGTCGAGGAGCGCCACGTACCGAGAGAGTTGGGCGGCGGCGTCGAGCATCGAGACCCCCCGGGTGGTGAGTCTTTGCCGCCAGTCGTCCAGGGCGGCGGACAGTGCCTGTGTGCCGCCGGCTGTACGGATCTGCCGGACCACCGTGGCGATGTGGTCCAGCGGGTAGCCGCCCCGTCGCAGGAGGTGGGCCAGCTCGGCGTCGCGGATGTCGGGGGCACCGTACGTGCGGTGCCCGGTGACCGGCTCGCGGTCGGGGGCGAGGATGCCCGCCACTTCCCAGTTGCGCAGGGTCGCCGCGGTGACGCCAAGGCGGTGCGCCAGTTCGCCGATGCCGAGGGGCTCGGAGCTCTCGGGTGCGTGCGCGGCGGTCTCCGGGTCGGTGGTCAGGTGCTCGACGGCCTGTCCGACCGCCTCCAGTGTTCCCCGGTCGCGCAGCAGTTGGGCATGACTGCGGTCGACGGCCGTCAGCGCGGCGTCGAGTTCGCCCGCGTTGAGCGACCTCATGATCTGGCCGCTCACGGCGTAACCGTGCGCCGGGATGAGCGCCAGATAGGCGCGCAGGGCCGCCGCATGCGCCTCGGTGTAGGTCCGGTAGCCGGACGGGGTGCGTTCGGCGAGCGGGATGAACCCGTCCCGCTCGTAGTTGCGGACCGCCTGGGTCGAGATGCCGTGCTCGCGGGCGAGGTCGAAGGGGCGCAGGTAATCCATGGTTTGAGACTGTAGCGCACTCTTCCTGCGGCGTTTCTGGCAAAAGTCTCAACACGTATTGCAGGTATACGCTTGATGTCATGAGCAGGGAAGTTCAGGATTTCGTCGCCACCTCACCTGACGAAGGCGTGCCGCGCACAACACCTGGGAGGGACACGATGACCGTCGGCACGAGGACGGACACACAGCCGCATGCGTTGCATGTCGCCGACAGCCACGATCTGATCCGCGTGCACGGTGCGCGTGAGAACAACCTCAAGAACGTCAACGTCGAGATCCCCAAGCGCCGGCTGACGGTGTTCACCGGTGTCTCCGGCTCGGGCAAGAGTTCTCTGGTGTTCGACACGATCGCCGCGGAGTCGCAGCGGCTGATCAACGAGACCTACAGCGCCTTCGTACAGGGCTTCATGCCGACACTGGGGCGGCCCGAGGTCGACTTCCTCGACGGACTGACCACCGCGATCATCGTCGACCAGCAGCCGATGGGCAGCAGTCCTCGCTCCACGGTCGGCACCGCCACCGACGCGGGCGCGTTGCTGCGCATCCTGTTCAGCCGGCTCGCCAAGCCGTACATCGGCTCGCAGAAGGCGTTCGCCTTCAACGTCGCCTCTGCCGACGCGTCGGGCACGCTGGTGGTGAACGGGAAGAAGATCGAGAAGGGCTTCAGCGTCGTCGGCGGCATGTGTCTGCGCTGCGAGGGCATGGGCAGCGTCTCCGACATCGATCCCACCCAGCTCTACGACGACTCCAGGTCGCTCGCCGACGGCGCGATCACCATCCCGGGCTGGAAGGCGGACGGCTGGGTGGTGCAGTCGTTCACCGAGTCCGGTTTCCTCGACCCGCACAAGCCGATCCGCGACTACACCTCCGCAGAGCTCCACGACTTCCTGCACCGGGACCCGGTCAAGGTCAAGGTGAAGGGGATCAACACCACCTACGAGGGTCTGCTCGCGCGGGTCCAGAAGTCGTTCCTGTCCAAGGACAAGGATGCGCTGCAGCCGCACATCCGTGCCTTCGTGGACCGCGCGGTGACGTTCTCCGTCTGTCCAGGGTGCGACGGTACCCGGCTCACCGCGCTGACCCGGTCATCGAAGATCGACGGGATCAACATCGCCGACGCCTGCGCGATGCAGATCAGCGACCTGGCCGCATGGGTCCGCGGCCTCGACGAGCCGTCGGTCGCGACGCTGCTGACGGTGCTCGGCGAGGTCCTCGACTCGTTCGTCTCGATCGGGCTGGGCTATCTCTCGCTCGACCGGTCGTCGGGCACGCTCTCGGGCGGTGAGGCGCAGCGCGTCAAGATGGTTCGCCATCTCGGTTCCGCGCTCACCGACGTCACCTACGTCTTCGACGAGCCCACGGTCGGCCTGCATCCGCACGACATTCAGCGCATGAACGACCTGCTGCTCCAGCTGCGCGACAAGGGCAACACCGTTCTGGTGGTGGAGCACAAGCCGGAGACGATCCTGTTCGCCGACCACGTCGTCGACATCGGGCCGATGGCCGGTGTGGCCGGCGGCGAGGTGGTCTTCGAGGGCACGGTGGAGGGGCTGCGGGCCAGTGGCACGATCACCGGACGGCACCTGGACGACCGGGCCTCGGTGAAGCCGTCGGTGCGCAAGCCGTCCGGCGTGCTGGAGGTGCGCGGCGCGGACACCCACAACCTGCGCGACGTCGACGTGGACATCCCGCTCGGCGTGCTCACCGTGGTCACCGGGGTCGCCGGCTCCGGCAAGAGTTCCCTGATCCACGGCTCGGTGGCCGGACGGGACGGCGTGGTGACGGTGGACCAGGGAGCCATCAAGGGTTCCCGACGCAGCAACCCGGCGACGTACACCGGAATGCTCGACCCGATCCGCAAGGCGTTCGCCAAGGCCAACGGCGTGAAGCCGGCGCTGTTCAGCGCCAACTCCGAGGGCGCCTGCCCGAACTGCAAGGGCGCCGGCGTCATCTACACCGACCTGGCGATCATGGCCGGCGTCGCCACCCCCTGCGAGGAGTGCGAGGGGAAGCGGTTCCAGGCGTCGGTGCTCAAGTACCGCCTCGGCGGCCGCGACATCAGCGAGGTGTTCGCGATGTCGGTGATCGAGGCCGAGGAGTTCTTCCGCGGCGGTGAGGCGCGCACCCCGGCCGCACACGCCGTCCTCGGCCGGCTCGCCGATGTCGGGTTGGGCTACCTCAGCCTCGGCCAGCCGCTCACCACCCTGTCCGGCGGCGAGCGGCAACGCCTCAAGCTGGCCACCCACATGGCCGGGACCGGCAGCGTGTACATCCTCGACGAGCCGACCAGCGGCCTGCACCTCGCCGACGTCGAGCAACTGCTCGGCCTGCTCGACCGGCTGGTGGACGCCGGCAGGTCGGTCGTCGTCGTCGAGCACCACCAGGCGGTCATGGCGCACGCCGACTGGATCATCGACCTCGGCCCCGGCGCGGGCCACGACGGCGGCCGGATCGTCTTCGAGGGCACTCCCGCCGAGCTCGTCGCCGCCCGCTCCACCCTCACCGGCGAGCACCTCGCGGACTACGTCGGCGGCTGAGGCGAGGCATCCCCGGGGCGAACGGCCCCGGGGATGCCGTCGCGCTGGGCCGGATCACCTCGGCCACGGTCGGCTCACAGGAGGAGTACCACTGTTCGCGGCCCGGCTGCGGTGCCCCTGATGCGCCGTCTTTGGGCGCCTGTCTGGCCGAGTTCTTTCACTCCGGCCGGTTCCGCACCGGGGCCGCGACCAGGATCTCGCTGACATCGCCTGACGGAGGGTACCGATCCATGTCTTCGAAACCCGACACCGAAACCGTCATCGTCGGGGCCGGCCCGGCCGGTCTGACGGCGGCACTCTTCCTGGCCAGGTACCGCCACCGGGTGGTCGTCGTGGACAGTCGCCACGCGCCGCGGAACAGCGCGTCGGGAGGCGTCCACGGGCATGTCGGGATGGACGGCGTCGCTCCCGCCGACATCCGCTCGCGCGCCTGGAAGGAACTCTCCCGGTACACGACCGTGGACCTTCTGGAAGCCGATGCCGAAAGCGTGCGCACCACGGACGGCGGCCGATTTCGTGTCGGTCTCGACAACGGCGGCACCATCGAGGCTTCGACCGTCCTGCTCGCCACCGGTGTCGTCGACGTCTACCCGACAGACGTGGACGGGTTTTCGGCTTGCTGGGGCCACACCGTGATCCACTGCCCGTTCTGCCTCGGCGAGGAGAACGCCGACCGGCGCTGGGCCGTCGTCACGGACAACGCGGAACTTGCCACGCTGTCCGCTGTGGCATTCCGTGCGTGGAGCACCGACACGGTCGCCATCTGCGGGGAGTCGATGCCGGGCATCGACAGCGCTCGCACAGCCGCGCGCGGCATGGGAGGTGACGTCATCGCGGGCACGATCCGCCGCCTGCATCACCGTGGCGGATCGCTGTACGCGGTCGAGTTCGACGACGGCCGCGCCCTGGAGCGGGAAACGCTGGTGTGGACGCCGCCGCAGCGGCAGCAACCCGTCGTCGCCCGAGCGGTCGACGAGCTGAACGTGACGGTCGACGACGGGGGCTTCGTCAGCGTCAGTGACACGCAACGCACAAACGTCCCGGGCCTGTACGCGGCCGGGGACCTGGCCTCCCGATGGAAGCAGTCCTTCACCGCATCGGCCGCGGCGGGGGCCACAGCCGCCGACGCCATACACGCCTCGGCGATTCTGGGCGCCGTCCGCCACTGAACCGAACTGTGGCATCACGGTTTGAAACTTTGGCAGGCCGTTCCCAGCAATCTTTCGCAAAAGTCTCAACTGGGGTTGCAAGGATACACTTGAGCATTGAGGGCAGGGGGTTTGGAGTTCGTCACCACGCTCAGATCCAGAGAGGACACCTGGCAGATGCCGGCAGCGATCAAAATGGCTGGATTATGTAAGAGCTTTGGCTCGGTGACGGCACTCGATCACCTTGAGCTCACCGTGCCGGAGGGCACGGTGCACGGGCTGCTCGGTCCCAACGGCGCGGGAAAGACGACCACTGTCCACCTTCTGAGCACCCTGATCAGGCCGGACGACGGGACAGCCGAGGTGTTCGGCATCGACGTGCGCAGCGATCCGCGGCGAGTGCGGTCCATCATCGGACTGACCGGCCAGTACGCCGCGGTCGACCAGTTGCTGACCGGGCGCGAGAATCTGCACATGATCGGCAGGCTGTTCCGACTGTCCAGGTCCGACAGCAGGGCACGGGCGAGCGAGCTGCTGGAGCGCTTCGATCTGGGCGGGGCGGCCGACCGGCACACGAAGACCTACTCGGGTGGGATGCGCCGCAGGCTCGACCTCGCCGCGAGCCTCATGGCACGGCCCAGACTCATCTTCCTCGACGAGCCGACAACCGGCCTGGACCCGCGCAGCCGCATGGAGGTGTGGCAGATCGTGCGCGAGCTGGTCGCGGAGGGCACGACCGTGCTGCTCACGACGCAGTACCTGGAGGAGGCGGACCAGCTCGCTGACTCGCTGTCAGTGATCGACCAAGGCAAGGTCATAGCCGGCGGCACGCCCGACGAGCTGAAGGCACAGGTGGGCCAGGACTGGGTCGGCATCACACTCATCGACGGCGCCGCCATCGAGGAGACCACGAAACTCCTGCGGACGAGGCTGGGCACCGAGCCGATCGCCGACCCGGAGAGGATGCTGGTCCAAGCGCCGCTGGCCGACGGCAGCACGCTGACCGACCTGCTGCATCTGCTCAAGGACTCCGGTGTCGCGATCGTTGACGTGGCGGTCCGCCGCCCCACACTCGACGACGTGTTCCTCGCCGTCACCGGTCGCTCCGCCGAGCACAAGACCGACAAGCAGAAAACCGGGAAGGACAACAAGCGGTCATGACGTCCACGGCCTTGACGTTGCAGAGCGGCACGGTGAACACCCAGCCGCAGAGCGGAGTCACATGGTGGTTGTCCGACGTGTGGGAAATGACACTGCGCAACATCCGGCATATTCTGCGCAGCCCCGAGCTTGTGATGTTCTCGCTCCTCCAGCCGGCCATGTTCATCCTGCTGTTCACGTACGTCTTCGGCGGCGCGATCAACATCGGGGGCGGACGTTACTCCCAGTTCCTGCTACCCGGCATCTTCGTCCAGATGGCGCTCTACGGTTCGGCCGCCGGCACCACCATCGGCGTCGCCACGGAAATGCACGAAGGCCTGATGGACCGCTTCCGTTCGATGCCGATGAGCCGCTCCGCGGTGCTCGTCGGCCGCACGGTGTCGGAGATCTTCCGCAACGCCGTCGTCGTGGCCGTGACCGTGGTCATCGGCATGCTCGTCGGCTTCCGTTTTCTCAACGGATTCCTGCCTGCGCTGGCCGGCATGCTGCTGTTGCTGCTGTTCGGCTACGCGGTGTCATGGCTCGGCGCGTTCATCGGTCTGTCGGTGCCCAGTGCGGAGGCCGCCCAGGCCGCCGGCGGCGTGTGGATCTTCCCCTTCACTCTGATCTCCTCGGCATTCGTGCCGACCGAGACGATGCCGGGATGGCTGCAGGCCTACGCCGCCCACAGTCCCATGACCGCGGCCGTGAACGCACTGCGCGCACTGTTCAGCGGCGGCCCGGCGGGCAGCTACGTACTCCAGACGGTCGCCTGGTCGATCGGCCTGATCGTGGTCTTCGCCCCGCTCACGGTGCGCAAGTACGGCTCGCGCTGACCGCACGCCGACTCGCGAGAGTGCGGCCGGGGGAGAGATGATCTCCGAACCCGGCCGCACGTTCACGTGCTCGGCTTGCGCCGGGTTCGGTTGTGACCGCCTGCCTCCGTCGTGCCCGATCGGTCGCGCGGCCCGGCGGCTTGGAAACCAGGTGACAGAGGTCGGCAAGAGATCGAAAGCGGAACCGAGGACGACGCAACCATGGAAGCATGACTGAACCCGCTTCCCAACCCGACGGAATCGACGCGCTGACCGAGGTCTTCGACGCCGTCTATCGCGGCGAGAGCCCGTTCGGCAAGCGCCCGCCATGGGACATCGGTGCGCCGCAGCCCGCCCACGTCGCAGCCGAGGAAGCGGGACTCATCAGCGGCGCGGTGCTCGATCCGGGCTGCGGAACCGGCGAGGACGCGCTCCACCTGGTAGGCAAGGGCTATGCGGTGACGGGACTCGACCTGGCGCCGACGGCGATCTCCATCGCGCGGCACAAGGCCGAGGAGCGTGGACTCGACGCCACCTTCGAGGTCGCCAACGCCCTCGAACTCGCCGGCTACGACGGACGTTTCGACACCGTGATCGACTCCGGCCTTGCGCACACGTTCGACGCCGGCCGGCTGCGGACCTACGCGGCGGCACTGCACCGCGTCTGCCGCCCGGGAGCGGTCGTGCATGTGCTCTCGATCAGCGATCGCGGGGCCGCGGAGATGCAGGCGCGGCTCGCCGAAGCGATCGAGCAGATCCCGGAGAGACTTCCCGACAGTGCCTCGGCGCCGAGCGGCCCGGAACGGCCCGCCGACCACCTGCGCAACGGCTTCGCCGACGGCTGGACGGTCGAGTCCGTCACCGACACCACCATGCACGGAATACTCCCGACCACATCGGAACCCCTCGACCTGCCCGCCTGGCTCTGCCGATTCCGCCGCACCTGACCCGCAATCCACCGACCGGATTCCGGAACCGCGAATACGGCGTTGTGAAAGTGATGGATCATGAAGGTACGAGTAGGCAAATGGCTACGGGTCCTGGCAGCCTCAGCGGGCAACCGGGCGACCAGGCGAACGAACCTGCGGACCGGCAACCCGCCCAACTCGCCGCACTGGAATGAGGTCACCCGGGTCGCCTTCCGGTTCGGCTTCATCTACGCCGGGCTCTACTGCCTGACGACGCCCCAGATCTACTTGGCTCTGCGGGGTGGCGGACTGGGTCATCTGCAGGAGTCGGCCGACTCCTGGTCGAAGATCTGGTCGATACGTCCGGTGCGGAACTGGGTGGCGGAGCACGTATTCGACAAGAAACTGGGCGAGCGCTTCGACGGCGGCGACGACCTGTACGCGTGGGTGGGGCAGTTCTGCTGGCTGACGGGCGCCGCCGCGGTCACCCCGGTCTGGTCCGCGCTGGACCGGCGCCGGACGAACTACGTGACGCTGGACGCGTGGTTCCGGCTGGTGGTCCGGTTCTGTCTTGCGGGGCAGATGTTCTCCTACGGTGCCGCCAAGGCCATCCCGCTGCAGTTTCAACTGCCGTTGTCCAAGCTCATCGAGCCGTTCGGGAATTTCAGCCCGATGACTGTGCTCTGGTCGCAGACGGGTTCCTCGCAGCCGTACCAGATCCTGCTGGGCTGCGCGGAAATCGTCGGCGGACTGCTGCTGATCCTGCCGAGGACGGCGCCACTGGGTGCGCTGCTGTGCGCGATGGAACTGACTCAGGTGTTCATCCTGAACATGACCTTCGACGTCCCGGTGAAGATCCACTCGTTTCATCTGCTCGTGCTGAGTCTTGTGCTGCTGGCACCGGAGTCGGCGCGCCTCGCCAAAGCCTTCCTGTCGGACGGGGCGGTTGACCCGTCGCCCCGACCGGAACTGTTCCGCACGCGCCGCGCGAACGAGATCGCCGCGGCCGCGCAGATCGTCGCGGGACTGTGGCTGCTCCGTTCGCAGATCAACAACGACCGGGCGTTCTGGAAGAAGTACGGCGGCGGACGGGAAAAGCCCGCGCTGTACGGCATCTGGAACGTGGACGAGTTCTCGGTCGACGGTCAGCAACGCCCGCCGCTGACGTCCGACGGGCAACGATGGCGGCGAGTCGTTTTCGACTCCGCCGACACCGTGACCATCCAGCGCATGGACGACTCGCTCGACGGCTGCGCCGCGGCGGTCGACATGAACGGCCATTCGATCACCTTGCTCAAGATGGCCGACCCGACGTGGAAGGCGGCCTTGACGCTGCAGCGCCCCGCGGACGATCTGTTGACCCTGGAGGGCGAGGCCGACGGCTGCCGGCTGCACGTGCGACTGCACCGACTGGATCTCGACACGTTCCCCCTCTTCGGCCGCGGCTTCCACTGGGTGCAGGAAAACTCCTCCTTGCGGTAACGAACTCGGGGTGCGCCCCAGGCCGGGAGCAATCCGATCTCGGCCGAGAGTCCCGGAGACGTCCCCGGTTCAGATGTCCCGGAAGAGACCAGCAAGCGCGGTGACCTGCCGTGATGGGCGCCCGGTGTCCGCTGACCTGCGCGAATGATCTTTCGGTTGTTTCATGCTCGTGCCGGTTGATGGGGTCGGAAGTCCCAGGATCGAGCGGCTCGTCGCCGAGGGGCGCGTCCGGATTGCTGATCCCGATGACGATTAGGTCGCGGAGTGGCGGCGCGTCGTCAACTACGCGAAGAGGCACGGCCTGGAACCGGCGGGTAAGCGCATCGAGAAGGTTCCGTACGGCGGGCCGGGGCTGGAGCTGTTCCTTGCGGATGACCCGCATCCCAACGCACGGAGTCAGCGGCCGAAGGAGAGAGTGGTGGCCATGGTGGCCATCTCCCAGTCGCCGTCTCCCTTTTCGGCGGTGCGTGTGATGTTGTACGGGCTGATCAGGACGGCGATCGAGGACGCGCTGAAGCCCTTCGAGCCGCGCCCGCACTGGGAGACGTCCCACGTCCCACACAGCACCAGCCGTACGTTCTGGTCGGCGTCGCCACCATGCGCGCACCCCTCACCCAGGCACTCGCCAGGGCAAGCCGCCCTTCGGCCGCTCTCCCGCACCACGCCCGGGTTCTCATGCCTCGAAGAGGATGCGCAGCCGGTGCCCGGCGGCCGGCGGGTGCGAGAGCTCGCCGCGATCGTCCGGCTTCACGACCGGTTGCGTCGGCTGCCGCTCAGAGGAATGGGAACCTGCATGGAGATCCTCTGATTGGGTGTCAACCATGTGGATTGTCTGGGCAACTCTTGTACAGACAGAAAGCCAACGGAGAGGAGAGGCCGCCCTGGCACGCCCCGGTCACCCCGGGTGACGCGCGTCACGGCTGCCGCATTGCTCCTCGCACCTGCAGTCGGCCTGCTGCGGGTTCCGTGTGTCGCCGGTGCACACCCCTCACGTGTCGGCGTGCTGCTCTTGCGCGCGTGCCGACTCGTGCAAGAACTGGGCTGTGCCTTCGCCCCGCCTGCCGCGTCTCCGCCGAGCAGGAGGCAGGACCGGCCCGTGATGTCCGCGCCGCCGTTCCTCGTCCAGGGCTTTCCCCGGACGCCGTGCCACCCCGTTTACATTCACACCCGCCCGGTGAGGAGCCGCCATGCCTACATCAGCCATGCCCGAATCCGCTCTGCTGAACCCTGAAGGACCGCCGCCGCCGCGGTCTCGTATGTCCCTGCGCTCGATTCTCGTGTGGAGCGCGGTCGCCGTGGCCGGTGGGATCGGATGGGCCGTGCTCGCCCTGTCGCGGGGCGAGGAGATCTCTGCCGTCTGGCTTGTGATGGCGGCTCTGGGCTCGTACGCGATCGGCTACCGCTTCTATTCGCGGTTCATCGCCCGGCGTGTCCTGGAGGTCGACGACTCCCGCGCCACTCCGGCCGAGCGGCTGGAGGACGGTGTCGACTACCACCCGACCGACAAGCGGGTGCTGTTCGGCCACCACTTCGCGGCCATCGCCGGCGCCGGTCCGCTGGTCGGCCCAGTGCTGGCCGCACAGATGGGCTATCTGCCGGGCACCATCTGGATCATCGCGGGCGTGATCCTCGGCGGTGCGGTGCAGGACATGATCGTGCTGTTCCTCTCCATGCGCCGGGACGGCAAGAGCCTGGGCCAGATGGCCCGGGACGAGATCGGCAAGGTGGGCGGTGCCGCCGCGCTGATCGGCGTGTTCGCCATCATGATCATCCTGCTGGCGGTGCTGGCGATGGTCGTCGTCAACGCGCTGGCCGAGTCCGCCTGGGGCACCTTCTCGGTTGCCATGACCATCCCCATCGCCCTGTTCATGGGCTTCTACATGCGCTACCTGCGGCCCGGCCGGGTGGTGGAGACCAGCGTCATCGGCGTTGCGCTGCTGATGCTCGCCATCCTCGGCGGCGGCTGGATCCAGGACTCCTCGCTCGCCGAGTACTTCATCTGGAGCCCCACCACCCTGGTCTTCTGCCTGGTCGGCTACGGCTTCGTCGCCTCCGTGCTGCCGGTGTGGATGCTGCTGGCCCCCCGTGACTACCTGTCGACGTTCATGAAGGTCGGCACCATCGCCCTGTTGGCCGTCGGCGTCGTGATCGCCGCCCCGACCCTCAAGGCCGACGGCATGACCGAGTTCGCCTCCACCGGCGCAGGGCCTGTCTTCGCCGGATCGATGTTCCCGTTCTTGTTCATCACCATCACCTGCGGCGCCCTGTCCGGCTTCCACGCCCTGATCTCGGCCGGCACCACCCCGAAGCTGATCCAGAAGGAGTCCCAGGTCCGGCTGATCGGCTACGGCTCCATGCTCACGGAGTCCTTCGTCGCCATCATGGCCCTGATCGCCGCCTGTGTCCTGGAGCCGGGCCTGTTCTACGCGATGAACTCCCCCATGGCCCTGCTCGGCCCGACCGTCGACACTGCCGCGGAGGCGGTGAAGAACCTCGGCTTCAGCATCACCCCGGAGGAGCTGGCCGCGGCGGCCAAGGCCGTCGAGGAGCAGACCCTGGTGGGCCGCTCCGGCGGCGCGCCCACCCTGGCCGTGGGCATGTCGGAGATCTTCGCCGGAGTGTTCGGCGCCACGATGAAGGCCTTCTGGTACCACTTCGCGATCATGTTCGAGGCGCTGTTCATCCTCACCACGGTGGACGCCGGCACCCGGGTCGGCCGGTTCATGCTCCAGGACATGCTGGGCAACGTGTGGAAGCCGATCGGCCGGGTCACCTGGAAGCCCGGTATCTGGATCACCAGCGCCCTGGTCGTGGGTGCGTGGGGCTACTTCCTCTACGCCGGTGTCACCGACCCCCTCGGAGGCATCAAGCAGCTGTACCCGCTGTTCGGCGTCGCCAACCAGCTGCTGGGCGCGGTCGCCCTGGCCGTCACGACCACCGTGCTGATCAAGGTCGGCAAGCTGCGCTGGGCCTGGGTCACCGGCATTCCGCTGGTCTGGGTCGTCGCCGTCACCTTCACCGCGGGCTGGCAGAAGATCTTCTCTGTGGACCCGAAGATCGGCTTCTTCGCCCTGCGTGACAAGTACGCGGCGGCCATCGAGAACGGCGAGCTCCTGCCGGGTGCCACGAACATGGACGACATGCACACCATCGTCCTCAACAACACCGTCGACGGCGTGATCATGGCGATCTTTCTTCTGCTCGTCCTCACCGTCCTGGTCAACTGCGCCGTGGTGTGCGTCCGTGCCGTCCGTGCCGGGCAGCCGGTGCCGACGGCCGAGGCACCCTACGTCGCCTCCCGCATCGACGTCCCCGCCCAGCGGGAGGAGTCCCTGGCCGAGGTGCGGGCTTGAGGGCCGCCGCCCGCTGGGGGCGGGCGTGCGCTAGTACCTGCGGGAACTGACGGGCCAAGGGGAGTACCACCGCTACTGCGAGCGCCACCGACGCCACCACCCCCGGGCCCCGGTACCCACCCGCCGCGAATACCAGGAACAGCGCACACTGCACCGAGAGACCCACCCCCAGAGCAGCTGCTGCTGCTCCGTCCCCTCCTGAGACCGGTGTCCCCCCGGAGACGATGCTCCGGGGGGACACCGCACTGCAGTGGTTGCGCCACAGGTCCGGGGCCGGTGGAGGTCTACGTGCAGGACCTGCCCTACGTGGGCGGACTCGCCTGCCCACGCGAAGTCCCATGTGCCAGGGTCGGCTGGTTGTTCCACGACAGCGCGTAGTGGGTGTGGCGGTTCGGCGAAGTAGCGGGCGTCTCGGTGCCGTGCTGGTCATGGTGGTAGAGATCTGCCGATTTAGTATGATATGGAAAGCTGGCTGGTCACACGGCGTGACATAGGGGATGCGGAGGCGATCCATGGCGGAGCCGCGGGACGACGAGCAGCTCACCCGCCAGCGCCTGGCGGCCGTGGGGGCTTTGGGGTTCTTGCTGATCACTCCGCCGTTCTTGGCCCGGTTTGACGAGGTGAGCCAGGTCTTCGGCATCCCAGTTCTCGGGGCCTACCTCTATCTCGTCTGGGCGATCGTGATCGCTCTGGTCGCCGTCATCGGTGGCAGATCGGAGTAGTGGCGTGCTCCAGACCTGGGTCATCGTCGCCGTCTCTGTCTTGTACCTCGGTGTGCTGTTCGCTGTGGCCTTCTACGGTGACCGACGGGCAGACGCAGGTCGGAGCCTGATCAACAACGGCACGATCTACGCGCTGTCCCTTGCGGTATACACCACCGCGTGGACGTACTACGGCCACGTGGGCCGGGCCGCCACGGCTGGAGTCGGCTTCCTGCCGATCTACCTGGGGCCGACGCTCATGCTCGCGCTGGGCTGGCCAGTGCTGCGCAAAATCATCCGGATCAGCCGCCGGCACAGGATCACCTCGCTGGCCGACTTCGTCTCTGCCCGTTACGGGAAGAGCGCCGTGTTGGGTGGTCTGGTGACGATCATCGCTGTGGTCGGCGTTGTTCCCTACATCGCCCTGCAGCTCAAAGCGGTCTCTGGCAGCCTCGAGGTCATTCGGCGGTACCCCGAGATCCCCTCCACCGCGGAGCTCGGCCAGGTTTCCCCGCTTCAGGACACCGGGTTGTACACAGCGCTGGTGCTCGCCGTGTTCACCATCCTCTTCGGCACCCGTCACCTGGATGCCACCGAGCGCCACGAGGGCATGGTCGCCGCCATCGCGTTCGAGTCCGTGGTCAAGCTCGTGGCGTTCCTCTCGGTCGGGATTTTCGTGACCTTCGGGATGTTCGGGGGGTTCGGCGACCTGTTCTCACAGGCAGCGGACGCCGGCCTGAC
Organism: Streptomyces sp. NPDC040410; assembly: GCF_055595715.1. Classification (NCBI taxonomy): domain Bacteria; kingdom Bacillati; phylum Actinomycetota; class Actinomycetes; order Kitasatosporales; family Streptomycetaceae; genus Streptomyces; species Streptomyces sp. NPDC040410. Next base: position 158,001 of record NZ_JBVIVK010000013.1, on the reverse strand, counting down.
CACGCTGTTCACACTGCGAGAGGGCACCGGCTACGGCACGTGGGTCTGGCTCACGGTGCTGTCCATGCTGGCGATGGTGCTTCTGCCCCGGCAGTGGCAGATGAGCGTTGTCGAGAACGTCGACGAGCGGCACCTCAGAAGGGCGATGTGGCTGTTCCCGCTGTACCTGTTCGCGATCAGCCTCTTCGTGCTTCCGGTCGCAGCTGGTGGGCTTCTGCGGCTCGGCAGCGACGTCAACGCCGAAACCTATGTGCTGACCCTGCCGATGGCCGACGGCCAGCAGGCACTCACGCTGTTCGTCTTCATCGGCGGCCTCAGCGCGGGCACCGGCATGATCATCGTCGAGACGATCGCGCTCAGCACCATGGTGTCGAACTCGCTCGTGATGCCGCTGCTGCTGCGCGGCAAGTCCCGGCTGACGCGCCGAGACGACCTCTCCGGGCTGGTGCTGGGCATTCGCCGGGCGACTATCGTGCTGGTCCTGCTGCTCGGGTACGCGTACTTCCGGCTCGCAGGCGAGGGCGTGTCGTTGGTGGAGATAGGCCTGGTGTCGTTCGCGGCTGTAGCGCAGTTCACGCCCGCCGTCCTGGGCGGCCTGTTCTGGAAGGGCGGTACCCGCCGGGGCGTGCTGGTTGGTCTGGTGGCGGGGTTCGCCGTATGGGCGTACACCCTGCTGCTGCCGAGCTTCGCCGAAGCCGGGTTGCTGTCTGCCTCATTCGTGCGTGAGGGCCCGCTCGGCATCGAGCTGCTCCGGCCGCAGCAGTTGTTCGGCCTGGCGGGAATGGACGCGATCAGCCATGCGATGTTCTGGAGCACACTGCTGAACGTCGGCGGGTACGTCGCAGTCTCCCTCGCCGACCGACCGACCGCAGCCGAGTGGGCGCAGGCGGTGCAGTTCGTCGAGATCTCCCCAGCGCCTGTCTGGGAGCGGCGCTGGCAGGTCCGTGCCACGGTCGGCGAACTGCAGACCCTGCTGGAGCGCTTCCTCGGGCGGGAGGGCGCCCAGCGGGCGTGGCGCTCCTACCCTGAAGCTGAAGCGAGCCTCGCTTCACCGGCGGCCAAAGCGCCCCCGGAGCTGGTTCATCACGCGGAATCCCAGCTCGCTGGTTCGGTAGGCGCGGCGTCCGCGCGGCTTGCGGTCAGCGCGGTGGCCGGAGGGGAGGCGGTCGGCACCGACGTGGTGATGGAAATGCTCGGCGAGGCGTCGCAGAGGGTCGAGCTGGTCCAGCGGCGGCTGAAGTTGCTCTACGACGCCACAGGCGGCATCGGCACCACCCTCGATGTGACTCGTACAGCCGAAGAGCTGGCGCAGGTCGCGGTTCCGCGCTTTGCCGACTACGCCAGCGTCGACCTGGTCGAGCCCGTGCTGCACGGTGACGAACCGGGGATGAACGGCACCATCACCAGCGGCAGTAGGCGGATGCGGCGCGTGGCCCTCAGCGGTATCCGCGACGACGCTCCCCTCTTCGCCGTCGGCGCCCTGATCGATTACGTGCCGTCGTCGCCAACGGCCCGCAGCCTCGAGAGCGGGCAGGCGGCCATGGTGCCACGTCTGGGTGATTCAACGGGATGGCAGGCGGTGGATCCCGCGCGGGCCTCCCTCGTCATCGACTACGGGATCCATTCGCTCATCACGGCGCCGCTGTCCGCCCGCGGCGTGCTGCTGGGCGTCGTCACCTTCTACCGCTCCGAGAAGCCCGAGCCCTTCGAGCCCGACGATCTCGCCCTCGCAGCCGAACTGGCCGCCCGAGCCGCCGTGTCCCTCGACAACGCACGCCGCTACACCCGCGAGCACGGCATGGCCGTGGCGCTGCAGCGGAGACTGCTGCCCCGCGCGCTGCCCAAACAGAACGCCGTCGAGGCCGCTTCCCGCTACCTCCCGGCGCGGGAGGGAGCCAGCGGCGACTGGTTCGACGTCATCCCGCTGCCGGGCGCCAGGGTCGCGCTGGTCATCGGCGACGTCGTCGGGCACGGAGTGAATGCCGCAGCCACGATGGGGCAACTGCGCACCGCCGTGCACAACTTCTCCACTCTTGATGTGGCGCCCGACGAACTTCTCAGGCACCTGGACGAACTGGTCACCCTCATCGACCAGGACGCGATCGCGGCCGGCGACCAGACCACCGTCACCGGGGCCACCTGCCTGTACGCCGTCTACGACTCCGTGTCCGGCAACTGTGCCTTCGCCAGGGCCGGCCACCCGATGCCCGCGCTCGCCCACCCCGACGGGACGGTGCAGTTCCTGGACGTACCCTCCGGCCTTCCCCTCGGCATCGGCGGACTGCCCTTCGAGTCCGCCGAGTTTCGGCTGCCCGAGGGCAGCAGGCTCGTTCTGTTCACCGACGGCCTCGTCGAGCGCCGCGACCACGGCATAGACGCCGGGCTCTGGCTGCTCCGCGAGACGCTGGCGCACGCGGACCAGTCGCCGGAGGAGACCTGCGACGCCGTGCTCGACGCCCTGCTCCCGGAGCCCCAGAGCGACGACATCGCGCTACTCGTCGCACGTACGCAGGTACTGGGGGCCGGGCAGGTCGCCGAGTGGGACGTGGCGTCTGACCCCGCCGCCGTTCACGACGTACGCGCCGCCCTCTGCGCCCGGCTCACGCAGTGGGAGCTGGAGGATCTCATCGACACCACGGAGCTGATCGTCAGCGAACTGATCACCAACGCCATGAGACACGCCGTTGGGCCCATCAAAACGCGGCTGATCCACGACCGCCGTACGCTCATCTGCGAGGTCTCCGACCACAGCAGCACCTCGCCGCATCTGCGTTATGCGGCCACCTTGGACGAGGGCGGACGGGGCCTCTTCCTCGTGGCCCAGTGCTCCGAGCGCTGGGGCACGCGCTACACCGAGAACGGCAAGGTCATCTGGGCCGAGCAGACGGTCCCGGGCACGTTCGGCGGTTGACCGGCGCCGACCGCGGGCCCGGCGCCTCCCATTACCGTTTCCGTGGCCCCCCAATGGGGCGCCCGGCCTCTACCTCCGGCTCGTCCACAACCGGCGCGGCGGCGGCACCACCCAGGCCGAGGTGCTGGTCAAATTCGGCCGCGAGGACCGCCTCGACGCCGAGGGCCTGCGTCGCCTGGTCGCCTCGATCAACCGCTACCTCGGCGACGAGGACGAGGCCGCCGCGCCGCTCGGAGCTGAGGAGGCGGGCCCGCTGACGGTCGAGTCTTCCCGGCCGATCGGGGCGAGCTGGTGATCGCCCGATTCAAGCCGGCGGTCGGATCAGCAAGAAGGCTGAGCAGACTCTCACCGACGGCGAAGTGATCGAGCAGGTCAAGGACTTCCTCGACGTTACTTCCAACGCCTTCACCGACCTCGCCTCTCTCACCGAGGACGACCCCGAGGCGGAGCGTCAGCCTGGGGAGCTCTGAACAGCAGGTCAGGCAGAGTGCGGCGGCATCGTCGTATCAGATGTCCCGGAAGATCTCGATCTGCGCCCCGATCGAGTTCAGCCGTTCTGCGAGGTCCTCGTAACCGCGGTTGATGACGTACACGTTGCGCAGCACGGACGTGCCCTCGGCCGCCATCATCGCGAGCAGGACGACCACTGCGGGCCGCAGTGCAGGCGGGCACATCATCTCGGCGGCGCGCCAGCGGGTCGGGCCCTCGACCAGCACCCGGTGCGGGTCGAGGAGCTGGAGTCGCCCGCCCAGGCGGTTGAGGTCCGTCAGATAGATCGCGCGGTTGTCGTAGACCCAGTCGTGGATCAGGGTCTTGCCCTGCGCCACGGCCGCGATGGCCGCGAAGAACGGGACGTTGTCGATGTTCAGGCCGGGGAACGGCATCGGGTGGATCTTGTCGATCGGCGCCTCCAGCTTGGAGGGCCGGACGGTGAGGTCCACCAGGCGCGTACGGCCGTTGTCCGCCCAGTACTCGGGCGTACGGTCGTGGTCGAGCCCCATCTCCTCCAGGACCGCGAGCTCGATCTCGAGAAATTCGATCGGCACCCGGCGCACCGTCAGCTCCGACTCGGTGACGACGGCGGCGGCCAGCAGGCTCATCGCCTCGACCGGGTCCTCGGAGGGGGAGTAGTCGACGTCGACGTCGATGTCCGGCACGCCGTGCACGGTGAGCGTGGTGGTGCCGATGCCCTCGACCTTGACGCCGAGCGCCTCCAGGAAGAAGCAGAGGTCCTGGACCATGTAGTTGGAGGACGCGTTGCGGATGACGGTGACGCCGTCGTGCCGGGCGGCGGCCAGCAGCGCGTTCTCGGTGACCGTGTCCCCGCGTTCGGTCAGCACGATCGGGCGGTCGGGGGAGACCGAGCGGTCCACCTGCGCGTGGTACAGGCCCTCGGTCGCGGCGATCTCGAGCCCGAACCGGCGCAGCGCGATCATGTGCGGCTCGATGGTCCGCGTACCGAGGTCACAGCCGCCGGCGTACGGGAGTTTGAAGGTGTCCAGACGGTGCAGCAGCGGGCCGAGGAACATGATGATGGACCGCGTACGGCGGGCGGCGTCGGCGTCGATCGACGTCATCTCCAGCTCGGCCGACGGCACGATCTCCAGGTCGACGCCGTCGTTGATCCACCGGGCGCGTACGCCGATGGAGCCCAGCACCTCCAGCAGGCGGTACACCTCCTCGATGCGGGCGACCCGGCGCAGCACCGTGCGCCCCCTGTTGAGCAGGGAGGCGCACAGCAGTGCCACGCACGCGTTCTTGCTCGTCTTCACGTCGATGGCGCCGGACAGCCGACGGCCGCCGACCACCCGCAGATGCATCGGGCCGGCATAGCCCAGGGAGACGATTTCGCTGTCCAGTGCTTCACCGATTCGAGCGATCATCTCAAGGCTGATGTTCTGGTTGCCGCGCTCGATGCGATTCACCGCGCTCTGGCTGGTGCCGAGCGCCTCGGCAAGCTGCGACTGTGTCCAGCCCCGGTGCTGCCGGGCGTCACGGATGAGCTTGCCGATGCGTACGAGGTAGTCGTCTGCCATGGGGTTGAGGCTATCTCAGATATGAGATGGCGCCTTCTGGAGGGTGCATTCGGGTGATGGGCTGTCAGTGACGCCTGGTGGTACGGGTACGACGCCACCCGAAAGGTCCGGTCAAATCCATCGATGTCGTATGTCGTCCCGTGCTGCTGTGGGTGTGCCGCGGCCCGTTCCTGCCGCCGGTGGTGATCGACCAGGAGTGCCGGTTGATGTTCAGGCGCACTCCGGGAAGGATCCGGAAACTCTTGCGGAACGTGAGGGGCATCGCGCCTCCTTTCGGCGAGTCCGGGATACGTGCCCTCTCTTGCCGCTTACCCCGACTTGGCGGACAGATGGCCGGTAAGTCGGGGTGACGGGACCGGCGGTGGGGCGGTGCGGCGTGATGTCGCCGTATCCGTGGTGCAGTTCCACGACCCCCGCGGGCCACGAGGCGCCGGGTTCCAGGTCCTCGATCCGGCCGAAGTCGGTCGCCTCCGGCCGGCACGGCGCCCCGTACGCGGAGGTCGACGGCCGGTGTGGGGAGGGCGAACTTCAGCGGTGAGAGCCCGGGCGACGTCCTCGGCTGGCCGAGCACGCCAAGTGCGAGGCGTACTCGCCCGGTCGGCGGCATGCCCGCGCGTTCTCCGGGTCTCGGCCGGGCCATGGAGTCGACCGCCCTGAGCGGCTGATAGCATCAGTTGGGTGGATCTTGGACTGGTTGGACGCGTCGTGCTGGTGGTAGGCGGGACGGGTCTGATCGGTCGGGCGATCGTCGCACGACTTCGCGCGGAAGGCGCCACGGCGATCGCCGCCTCGCGTCATGTCGAGGACGGCGTCACTCTTGACGCGCGGGAGCCGGGCTCGGTCACGGCGGCGCTGGACAGCGTGTTGAAGCAGCACGGCCGTCTCGACGCGGTCGTGGTCACTGCAGCGCCCAGCGCGCGGACCCTCGAAGCGTCCCGCCACGCCGATCCGGAACAGGTATTGAGTGCGATCGACGCAAAGACGATGACGTTTCTCCGGTTGGCCAACGCGGCGTTGCCGATCATGACACGCGCCGGCTATGGGCGGATCGTCGGCGTGAGTGGCCAGAACGCTTTCCTTACCGGCAACGTAGCTGGGTCCGTCCGTAACGCCGCTTTGATCATCGCCGCGAAGAATCTCGCCGACACCGCCGCCGGGTCAGGCGTCACCGTCAACACGATCAGCCCCGGGACCGTCTCCGAATTTCCGGAGACCGAGGTGGAGATGGGTCGGGGTGGGGAGTCGAGTCCCGAGCAGATAGCCGACCTCGTCTCGTTCCTGGTATCCCCTCGCGCAGGTGCGATCTCGGGCGAGTCCATCGCCGTCGGCCATCGGGTACGCGGTGTCACGTCGATGTGATGACGCGATCGCGTTGCTGTATGGGCGGGTTTGTCCCCGCCCGCCCGCCGGACATGGAAGAAGCACAGGTGTGAGTACAGACTGGTTCGCGCTCAGATTGTTGAAGCCCCCTGGGCGCCGAACCTGTCCCTGAAGATCACCACGGTGCCGGGTCCAGATCTCTCTGCGGTCGAGGTGTTCGGTGAGCATGGCATCGATCAGGGCTCGCGTGGCGTCGTTGATCGCTGGTGCGGGCCGTCTGGCCGCACGTCCCTTCTTGGGGCCGCTTCTGGACTTGTAGGTGCTCGGCGCCGGCATGTTCAGCATGGTGCGGATGGTCCGGGGCGGGAGCTGTGACGCGACAGCCACCGCACATTCGCCAGCAACACTTCCTGCGGAACCCCGACCCGCTCGAAGTCCCACCCCGCCTGACGGCAGGCCCGGCGCGTCACGTCGAACGCCTCCGCGTCCTTCGGCTCGATCCGCTCATCAGCGCGGACATCCACGACCACGGCCAAACCGTCCGCGCGGCGCACGAAGTAGTCCGGAGCATGCCGACGCTCACACTCACCGTCGTGCCAGTGCGCCAGAACGGCTGCGAGGCGATCCCCACCACCCCGGGATCGAAATCCATCAGCACAAGCCGGTCTCGCTCCAGCCACGACTCGAAGCCGACGTGCCGCCCGGTCGTCGCCGCCCAGTACCAGCCCGAGAAGTGACGCTCACCACGCGACCAACGAAACGGCCGCACCGCGGCCACGTCCTCGAACCGCGCCGTCGCGCGGTCCGGCAGCGGACGCCGCCGAGACTCGCGTCCAGCATCCATGTACGACAGCTCGACGTGCGGCTCCGCAAGATCCGCCCCGACCGGTACGGCCACCCAGCACCCCCAGTACGTCCCTCGTACAACGAGGTTCGCTGGCAAGGAAGCCGGAAGGACTGGGTTCGCTGTCAAACGCCTCGATTGGATGACAGCGGACAAAGGGCGCGGGATCGTCGGGACCGGAGCGGTGTGACGGGGGCCGGGCATGACCAGTCCGCCCCCATGTACTAGAGTTATCTCGACATCGAGATATCTGCCGAGGTGCACCGCAGCCGCCACCCCGGTAAGGGTTACCTAACTTAGTCTTACCTTAGAGGATCGGCCAAGTTGTCGTGGCGGCAGGATCGTGGTGGTACGCGCACATCAATGAAGGAGACTGTCGTGTCGGCGAACAGCTTCGACGCCCGCAGCACGCTGCAGGTGGGCGACGAGTCGTACGAGATCTTCCGCCTGGACAAGGTGGAGGGCTCGGCCCGACTCCCCTACAGCCTTAAGGTCCTGCTGGAGAACCTGCTCCGCACCGAGGACGGCGCGAACATCACCGCCGACCACATCCGTGCCCTGGGCGGCTGGGACTCCCAGGCACAGCCCTCGCAGGAGATCCAGTTCACGCCGGCCCGTGTGATCATGCAGGACTTCACCGGCGTTCCCTGCGTCGTCGACCTCGCCACCATGCGCGAGGCCGTCAAGGAGCTCGGCGGCGACCCGGCGAAGATCAACCCGCTGGCCCCGGCCGAGCTGGTCATCGACCACTCCGTCATCGCGGACAAGTTCGGCACGAACGAGGCCTTCGCGCAGAACGTCGAGCTGGAGTACGGCCGCAACAAGGAGCGCTACCAGTTCCTGCGCTGGGGCCAGACCGCCTTCGACGAGTTCAAGGTCGTCCCGCCCGGCACCGGCATCGTCCACCAGGTGAACATCGAGCACCTGGCCCGTACGGTCATGGTCCGTAACGGCCAGGCGTACCCCGACACGCTCGTCGGCACCGACTCGCACACCACCATGGTCAACGGCCTCGGCGTCCTCGGCTGGGGCGTCGGCGGTATCGAGGCCGAGGCCGCGATGCTCGGCCAGCCGGTCTCGATGCTCATCCCGCGCGTCGTCGGCTTCAAGCTCACGGGTGAGCTGCCCGCCGGCACCACCGCCACGGACCTCGTCCTCACCATCACCGAGATGCTCCGCAAGCACGGTGTGGTCGGCAAGTTCGTCGAGTTCTACGGCGAGGGCGTGGCCGCCACCTCCCTCGCGAACCGCGCCACCATCGGCAACATGTCGCCGGAGTTCGGCTCCACCGCCGCGATCTTCCCGATCGACGACGAGACCCTGAAGTACCTGCGTCTGACCGGCCGCTCCGACCAGCAGGTCGCGCTCGTCGAGTCGTACGCCAAGGAGCAGGGCCTCTGGCTGGACCCGAAGGCCGAGCCGGACTTCTCCGAGAAGCTCGAGCTGGACCTGTCCACCGTCGTCCCGTCGATCGCCGGCCCGAAGCGCCCGCAGGACCGCATCGTCCTGGCCAATGCCGCCGAGCAGTTCAAGCAGGACGTACGCAACTACGTGGACACCGTGGACGAGGCGGGCCAGGAGTCCTTCCCGGCGTCCGACGCCCCGGCCATCCACCCCAACGGCGCCCCGTCGAACCCGGTCACCGTGACCGCCCCCGACGGCTCGACGTACGAGATCGACCACGGTGCGGTGACGGTCGCGGCCATCACCTCCTGCACCAACACCTCGAACCCGTACGTCATGGTCGCGGCCGCGCTCGTCGCCAAGAAGGCCGTGGAGAAGGGCCTGACCCGCAAGCCGTGGGTCAAGACCACCCTCGCCCCCGGCTCCAAGGTCGTCACCGACTACTTCGACAAGGCGGGCCTGACCCCGTACCTCGACAAGGTCGGCTTCAACCTCGTCGGCTACGGCTGCACCACCTGCATCGGCAACTCCGGCCCGCTGCCGGAGGAGGTCTCCAAGGCCGTCAACGACCACGACCTCGCCGTCACCTCGGTGCTGTCCGGCAACCGGAACTTCGAGGGCCGTATCAACCCCGACGTCAAGATGAACTACCTGGCGTCCCCACCGCTGGTCGTCGCGTACGCCCTCGCCGGCTCCATGAAGGTGGACATCACCAAGGACGCCCTGGGCATCGACCAGGACGGCAACCCGGTCTACCTGAAGGACATCTGGCCCTCCGAGGCCGAGGTCAACGACGTCGTGGCGAACGCCATCGGCGAGGACATGTTCAACAAGTCCTACTCCGACGTCTTCGCGGGCGACGCACAGTGGCAGGCGCTGCCGATCCCGACCGGCAACACCTTCGAGTGGGACCCGGAGTCGACGTACGTCCGCAAGCCCCCGTACTTCGAGGGCATGGGCATGGACCCGGAGCCGGTCTCCGACATCACCGGCGCCCGTGTGCTCGCCAAGCTGGGCGACTCGGTCACTACCGACCACATCTCCCCGGCCGGTGCGATCAAGGCCGACACCCCGGCGGGCAAGTACCTCACCGAGCACGGTGTCGAGCGGCGCGACTTCAACAGCTACGGCTCGCGCCGCGGCAACCACGAGGTCATGATCCGCGGTACGTTCGCCAACATCCGCCTGCGCAACCAGATCGCGCCGGGCACCGAGGGCGGCTACACGCGTGACTTCACGGAGGAAGGCGGCCCCGTCTCCTTCATCTACGACGCCTCGCGCAACTACATCGAGCAGGGCATCCCGCTGGTCGTCCTGGCCGGCAAGGAGTACGGCTCCGGTTCGTCCCGTGACTGGGCGGCCAAGGGCACGGCCCTCCTCGGCGTCAAGGCCGTCATCGCCGAGTCGTACGAGCGCATCCACCGCTCCAACCTCATCGGCATGGGCGTTCTGCCGCTCCAGTTCCCGGAGGGCGCCTCGGCGGCCTCCCTCGGCCTGACCGGCGAGGAGACCTTCTCCTTCACCGGCGTCGAGGAGCTGAACAACGGCACCACCCCGCGCACCGTCAAGGTCACCACGGACACTGGCGTCGAGTTCGACGCGGTCGTCCGCATCGACACCCCCGGTGAGGCCGACTACTACCGCAACGGCGGCATCATGCAGTACGTGCTGCGCAGCCTGATCCGCAAGTAGGCGATCCGGTACGGCCGCGCTCCGGTGCGGCCGTCCAGGGCCGCGCTCCTCACCCGGGGCGCGGCCCTTCGCTTTTCGGCGCGCTGCGCGTCGCCCGCGGCTGCGCTCCGCACGCCGCCGTGCTCGCCGGGACGCAGCCCGGCCTCGACGGTCTGCGGGTGCTGCGCCGGCTCACCGGTCCGCCACGAGAGCCCGAAGCTGCCCGTCCTCATGCTCACCGCCCCGACGCCTGGAGCACCGCCTCGCCGGCTTCGAGGCCGGCGCCGACGACCACGTCACCAAGCCCTTCTCCCTGGAGGAGGCCGTGCTCCGGCTGCGCGGCCTGCTGCGCCGGGCGGGGGTGGACCAGCGCCGCGCCGACGACTCCGTACGCCCCCTGGGCGACGCTGTTCGACCGGATCGTACGGCTGTGCCGCCCCGGGGGGAACACCAGGAATGTGACCGGCCATGGGAGCGCCACGAGAAGGAAAAGGGCCGGACCGGCACGCGTGTGATCGATATCTGAGACTCATGAGTCACACGACCATGGACCGCGTCAAACGGTATGCGGAACTCGGTACAGCCCTGGCCCTCACCATCTCGGCGATCACGGGTGTCATCGGCCGACTGCCCGGATGGATCACCACCGCGCTGCTTCTCGCAGCGTTCGCCCTCGGCGTCGTGTGGGTGTGGAGGCATGCGACGGCCGCTCACTTCGCCGCCACGAAGACGGCGCTCATCGCATGCCTGTGCGTCATCGCGATGCTCACGGCGGGCGGCATCGTGGTGCATGAAAGACCTTCACTCGTCGGTCTGAGTGCCGGACCCGAGTCGTCCCGCACCGCCGACGACAAACCCCGGGCCGTCCCGCTCCGGGTCGCGTATCCACGAGCCGACGACCGCCTCCAGGCCTGCCAGTCCGCGTCCGGATCGGGCAGGATCCCGGACGGCAGGGAGCTGTGGATCACGCACACCAACGACAGTGCCGGCCACCCTGACACCAAGACCTACTACGCCCTGCGCAAGGCGAACCAGGACGACTCGAAGTCCTGGTACACCGACACCTTCTGGATCGGTGCCGGAGAGAAGGACGACCAGTCCTACTGGATGTACGCCTTCCTCATCTCCGAGCAGGCCGGAAGCGCCATCGAGGACGTGATCCTCCCGGCCGATCAGAGCCCCCGGCTGTCGAAGCTTCCGGACGACGCCGAGGTCATCGCGAAGTTCCGGGTGACCAGGGTGAACGGCAAGGCCTGCGAGCGCGCGCCCGAAACGGCGACCGGCTACTGAACCGGCCTTCGTCGGCCCTGTTCTCCCGAAGCTACGGCGAAGTGACAAGTAGCTCTGTGTAATCAGAGTGACGCTCGGTCAGGGAGATCGGGGCGGGGTCCGGGTACTTCTCCGATCTGGAGGGCGGCGAAGTCGGTGTGGGCCTGTTCGACGGCTTCGGGGTACGCCTCGCGCTTGGCGTGTTCGGCGAGCGCCCGGTAGATGCTGGCGACGAAGGGGTTCTGTCCCTTGCGCTTGCCGGTGGGGATGATCAAGTCGGGCTGGATCTGCTCGACGGACTCGCCGCCCGCCCGACGTCGCAGCACGGTGTGGAGCATGTCGTCGGTGATGACGGGGTGGCCGGCCGCCGTGTTTGCCCTTGCGGGCCGCGGTGTCGAGCCCTTCGAGCGCTCGTAACCGCCGAGCATCTCCTTGACCGGGTATCCGAGCAGTGCGAACTGTTCGGCGGCCCGGGTGCGGGAGTCGCAGGCGGGTCCCCACCCGTAGGTGACCACGACGGAAGAGGGGGGCACGAGGCCGACTGCACTGGTTGCAACGGATACGGCCTGAAGCGGGACGGCGCCTGGCACGTGCCCCTGCCGCCAGCTCTCGTGTGGCCGCGTGTCGATGATGACGAGGCCGTCGACACCGGCGTCCGGGTCGGCGGCGACGTCGTGTACGTCGGTGTGCGCTGCCAGTCGGGATACCGTCGTAGACCAGAGCGGCGACGACGTGAGGGCGCTTCAAGGCGACGTTGTCACTGTTCACGACGCACCAGGCTACGTCCGCCGTCGCGGACTTCCCGAGGCGCGTCTTCCACGGCATCCCGCGCCACCTGCGCCGACACCCCGGGCCGGATTCGGGGCGCCTCTGTTCCGCCGTTCAATGTCACCTCTGACACGAGGTCCCACCGCTGAACCGGGGCAGCGCGACGACATCGACAAGGTGCCTTGGGCCACCCACGCTGAGCAACGATCACGTGGAAGGGACAACCGCACCTCACTCCAGGCGGCGTCCAGCGCGGTGGCGTGGCCGGCCGGCACAGTTCCGGATGTTCCGACAGACCCGCTGACCGCTTGAGCTCGCCTCCGTTTGTGAGAAATCCGGTTCCGAGCCGTCACTTCGCGGGCGACCGGTGGATGAGGACTCCGGCGTTGGTCTCTGCGGCGGGGCTGGGTGCGGTGAACGGCGTCGGGTTCTGCCTGTGGCCCGGCAGGGGGTCAGTCCGGCTGCAGGGCTTCGGCTTGCACCTGGAGGGCTTCGAGCAGGGCGCGCACGGGTGACGTGGGTGGCGTGCCTGGTGCGGTATAGACGCCGATGCGCCGCTTGGCGGTGGGCGTGACGGGCAGGGCGCGGGTGTCGTCCCGGTCCTCGACGGCCAGGAAAGGGATGAGGGCGATGCCGACTCCTGCCGCGACGAGCGCCTGCATGAAGCGGAAGTCGCTGGAGCGGCAGACGACCTTGGGCGTCAGGCCGTGCGCGGAGGTGAGCGCGTCGACCGCGTCTCCTGGCAGGTCCCATCCGTGAATCCATGGTTCGTCGGCGACGTCTTCGAGACGGACCGTTCGGCGCGAGGCGAGTCGGTGACCGGCGGGTACGACCAGGCGCAGGTCGTCGTGCAGGAGCGGGTGGTAGGTGCAGCGGGCTGCGGCGTCCTTCCAGCTCGGTGGGGGTTGCCTGGTGTTGAAATGGTAGACGAGGGCCACATGGGCGCGGCCGTCGCCGAGGGCGGCCAGTGCCTGAGCGGGCTCGGATTCGATCACCGTTGTGTCGACGTGGGCGTAGCGCCGCGCCTGGAGTGCGGCCAGCGCGGGCGCGAGCAGGAAGACGCCGGCACTGGGGAAGGTGGCGACGGTCACCGAGGGTGGGCCCTGGTCACGCAGCTGGGCCAGCGTCCGGTGGGCCCGGTGCAGTTCGCCGTGGACGGTGTCGGCGGTGCGCGCGAGGATCTGGCCCGCCGGGGTGAGGGTGACGCCTCGGGTGCTGCGTTCGAAGAGCCTCAACCCGGCGGCGCGTTCGAGGGCCGCCATCTGCTGGGAGACGGCCGAGGGGGTCATGTGCAGTGCCTCGGCCGCGCGGGCGAAACTCCCCCGGTGGGCAACCTCGCGGAACAGGGCGAGCCGCTGCACCTCAATCATCAGTTCCCCTTACTGCGTGGTGAGCAATACCGTACTTCTGCTTACGATGCGCCGCTGTCAGCCTGGCCGCATGATGCTCGATGCACGAGAACGCTCCGGGGCCGCCCTGGCTCTCGGGGCGGTATGCCTCATCGGCGGGTCCGTCGCCGCTGCCACCCACCTTCACGGCTTCCCGCTCATCGGTGGGCAGGCCGTCCGCTACGGGCTGGCGACCGTGTTCCTGCTGGTCTGGGCCCGCATACGTCGGCACACCTTCATACGGCCCTCCCCGACCCAGATGGCGTGGGTTTTTCTGCTGGCCGCGATCGGGATGGCCGGGTACGGCGTCGTGCTCGTCTATGCCACCTCGATGACCTCGCCGGGCAATGTCGGTGTCGCGCTGGGCGCCGCGCCCTTGATCATCGTCCTGGTCCAGTCCCTGCTCGTCCGGGTGAGCCCCTCCCGGAATCTGATGGGCGGGGCCCTGTGCGTGGCGTGCGGGTCCGCCGTGGCACAGCTGTCCACTGGCGGCACAGTGCAGTGGAACGCCCAGGGCTTCGCGTGGTCGTGCCTGGCCCTCACCGGAGTGTGCGCCATCACGCTGCTCGGTGCGCCCGTCACCAAAAGGCTCGGATCGCTAACCGCCACCACCTACGCGTGCGCACTCGCCGCAGGCATGCTCTTCCTGACCGCCGTGATCACAGGCTCGGTCACCGGGACCCCTGTGCTGCGGCGGCCGAGCGGCGCCGAGCTCTCGGCACTGGCCTTCCTCGCCCTCGGCGTGACCACGGTCGTCTTCCTGATGTGGTACGGAGCCGTCGAGCGGCTCGACGCTGGCCGGACCGGCCTCTTCAACGGCCTCGTCCCCCTGGCCTCACTTCTGGCCCTGGCCGTGACCGGCACGGCAACCGCCTCCCTCAACCAGATCGCGGGAGCCGCGCTCGTCCTCATCGGCGTCGCCTTCGGACTCCGCGTCAGGAAACGGGACACCCCACCCCCCACGCCGGCCGCGGCCGAGCAGATCACGGGCGCCCGCCCCCACAGCTGATGCGCACCCCCGGGACACCCGGCCCCTGAGGAAGATCACCCCTGCCCGCCGTCGTCGTGTTCATCCAAGCCGACCGTGTCCGGGTCTCGCAGAGGCTTCCGTCTCAGGCATGGTGCGGGGGCCGGGCACCGTGGCCGCCGCCGCGGCAGCGAGGGCGAGATGGGAGTTCATGTCCAGCTCGAACCGGCCATAGGGGTTCACGTGGGTCCAAAACAGCGGGGACAGCGCCCGCCGGTCGGCATCGGTGAGCCTGTTCCGCCACTTCTCCTCGCTGAGGATGTCCTGAAGCAGCAGGGTGTTGACGTGCACCAACGCGGACTGGAGCAGGTGCAGGGCGAGCATGGAGACCTCCTGGTACTCCTTGTCGGAGCCGGTCAGGTCGCCGTCCTTGCCGTAGAACAGGTCGTGGTTGGCGGAGTTCCAGTTCTCCACGACCTGGAGGCCGTCGTTGATCTCGCGCCGCAGGTCCGCATCGGCGAGGTAGTCGCAGATGAACGAAGCCGTTCGCGGCGCCGGAGGGCAGGGCGATCGCGAGCGTGCGGCTGCCCGGGAACGCGGACCTGCACGTGTTCACGCTGGCACTGGCGTAGCCGCCGAAGGCGGCGCACGCGCCGCTCGGCGGACCCACGGTGCTGCGCACGCCCCGCCCCCAAGGCGGCCGGGGCGTGCGCGCCCGGCAGGCGTGCTCAGGCGAGCAGTTCGACCTCCGCCAAGGTCGCCTCACCGTCGACGACCAGGCGGTACCTCTCGTACGTGCCCGGCGACCCGATCGTGAACGCGCGTGTCTGCCTGTCCCAGGTGAAGGACTCGCCGGAGCGCTCGTCCAGGGTCTGCCACGTGGTCCCGTCGGACGAGCCCTGGAGGGTCCAGCCAGTCGGCGCCTTCGCACGGTCCGCCGACGACGTCAGCGTGTACTGCACCGCCTTCACCCGCTCCGAGGCCGGCAGGTCCACGACCGCGGCAACGCTCGCGTCCGTCGCCGACGTGTTGTCGAACAGCGCGCCGTCACCCTTCAGGACGTCCGAACGCGGTGTCGGCACCTTGTCGTCCCGGGTGATGGACACGGGCGCCGCGTTCTTGCCCGTGCCCCACGAGGACGGACGCGGCCCCATGCCGAAGTCCAGCACCCCGCCCTTCACCAGCAGCGAGTGGGGAAGCGAAGTCGACGTCCAGGTGCGGCCGTTGACCCTGAGCCCCTGTACGTACACGTTCTGCGCGCTGTTCCGGGGAGCCCTGACGACCAGGTCCCGGCCGTTCTCCAGATGGACGGTCGCCTCGGTGAACAGCGGGGACCCGACCGCGTATTCACCGCTGCCGAGCACCAGCGGGTAGAAGCCCAGCGCGGAGAAGAGGTACCAGGCCGACTGCTCGCCGTTGTCCTCGTCGCCGTGGTAGCCCTGCCCGATCTCGCTGCCGGTGTACAGCCGCGACAGCACCTCGCGGACGTTGCGCTGTGCTTTCCAGGGCTGTCCGGCCGCGTCGTACATGTAGTTCACGTGGTGCGCGACCTGGTTGGAGTGCCCGTACATGCCCATCCGTACGTCCCGTGCCTCCGTCATCTCGTGGATGACCCCGCCGTACGAGCCGACGAAGTCCGGCGACGCGGTCTCCGGAGTGGCGAAGTACTCGTCCAGCTTCTCGGCGAGCCCTCTCCTTCCGCCGTACAGGTTGACCAGGCCCCGGCTGTCCTGCGGGGCGGTGAAGGCGTAGCCCCAGCCGTTGGTCTCGGTGTAGTCGTAGCCCCATACCCGGGGGTCGTACTTCTCCGACTCGACGCGTCGGCCGCCCTTCTGGTCGCGGCCCTGGAAGAAGCCGGCCTCGGGGTCGAACAGGTTCACATAGTCCCGGGCGCGGTCGAGGAAGTACGCGGACTCCTCCCGGTAGCGCTTCTCGCCGGTCTTCTCGTACAGGGCCCGTCCCATCTCGGCGATGCCGTAGTCGTTGACGAAGCCCTCCAGCGCCCACGACAGCCCCTCGTGCGTGTCGGTGCTCGTGTAGCCGAGGAAGGGCGAGGTCGCCATGCCCTTGCGGCCGACGCCCGAGGCGGGCGGAACGACGGTCGCGTTCTTCAGCGCCGCCTCGTACGCGGACTTCGCGTCGAAGCCGACGCCCTTGACGTAGGCGTCCGCGAAGGCGACGTCCGACGAGGTGCCCGTCATCAGGTCGGCGTACCCGGGCGAGGACCAGCGCGAGGTCCAGCCGCCGTCCTTGTACTGCTGCACGAACCCGTCGGCCATTTCACCCGCCTGACCGGGTGTCAGCAGGGAGTACGCCGGCCAGGTCGTCCGGTAGGTGTCCCAGAAGCCGTTGTTGACGTACACCTTGCCGTCCACGATCTTCGCGCCGGTGTGCGTCGGGGTGTCCGGACCGGGCATCGGTGAGAACGGGGAGGCGTACCTGTGCTTCGAACCGACCTTCTCGAAACCGGAGTTGGGATACAGGTACAGCCGGTACAGGCTGGAGTACAACGTGGTCAGCTGGTCCGGGGTAGCGCCCTTCACCTCGACCTTGCCGAGCATCCGGTCCCACGCCCGCTGGGCCCGCGACCTCACCGTCTCGAAGGAGATGCCGTCCGGGACCTCCTGGCGCAGATTGTCCCTCGCCTGGCCGATGCTGATGAGGGAGGTGGCCAGGCGGAGGGTGACCGCCCGGTCGTCGCCCGCGTCGAACCGCAGGTAGCCCTTGACCCCGCTTGATGCGCCGTCCGTCACCGGCCTGTCGAACACCCCGTACACGAAGAGCCGGGTCGCCCCGGTCGACAGGCCGGACTTCACGTCCGAGTAGCCCGTGATCACTCCGGCGTCCTTGTCGAGGGTGAGGCCCGCCTGGTCCGTCACGTTGTCGAAGAGGACGCTCGCGTCGTCGCCCGGGTAGGTGAAGCGCAGGACGGCCGCGTGGTCGGTCGGCGTCATCTCCGCCAGGAGCCCGTTCTCGAACCGGACGCCGTAGTAGTACGGGCGCGCGGTCTCGTTCTCGTGCCGGAAGGCGAGCTCCCGCGCCGCACGCCCCGTCTCGGGTGTCCCCGCCGCGGCGGACGGCATGACCTGGAAGGTCTGCCGGTCACCCATCCACGGGCTCGGCTCGTGGCTGGCGCTGAAGGCCTGGACCGTCGGCAGATTGTCGGCGTTGTTCGCGCGCGCGTAGTCGTAGAGCCAGCTGAGCGAGGACGCGTTGGTCACCGGCGTCCAGAAGTTGAAGCCGTGCGGCACGGCGGTCGCCGGGAAGTTGTTGCCGCGGGAGAATCCGCTGCTGGAGTTGGTGCCGCGCGTGGTCAGCGCATAGTCGGACAGATGTGCCTTCGGCTTCTCGGGCGGGGCGACCCGCAGTTCCACGTCGTCCAGCCAGCCGCGGAACCTCGCCGGGCCGCCGGGGGAGTCGTACGCGACGAGGATCCGGTCGACCGTCTTCCCGGCCGCGACCGACCCGATCCGCGAGGCCACGTCGTTCCACTGGTTGACGTACAGCACCTTGGCGGCGCCCTGCCCCCGAGGGGACAGCACGAACCCGTGCCGGTCTCTCGCGGCGAGGCCGCTGAGCCGGGTGCCGTCCGTGAAGGCGAGGTCGACCGCCACGTTCGTGGCGTCGTAGTCACGGTCGCCGTCGGCCATCGACGGGAAGATCCGGTACGCCAGCTCGGTGTCCCGGCGCACCGCCACGTTCACGTCGAAGACCTTGTTGTACGAGTACGCCCGCCCGTCCGCCGTGTGCCGGCCGGCGTAGCGCAGGGCCCGCTTCCCGGTGAAGCCGGCGCCCGCCTTCGCGGTCGGCGAGCCGCTCGGGCCGCGGTCCACCAGCGAGAGCATGTCCGGCGGTACGGGCCCGTCGCCGCCGCCCGTGGAGAACTGGACGTCGGCGAACTGCAGGATGTCCGTGTCGCCGGCGTTCTTCGTGACGTCGAGCCGGAGGTGCTGGTACTCGGCCGGTTCGGCGAGGTCGTACGACTTCGTCTGGAACCGCTCGCCGAACGACTCCCCGGAGCGGGTGTCGAGGGTCTTCCAGTCCTTGCCGTCGGCGGATCCCTGGAGGGTCCAGTCCTTCGGGTCGCGTTCCGCGTAGTCGTTGGCCGAGGTGAGCGCGTACGTCACGATCTTCAGCGGCCTGTCGAGATCGAACTCGACCCAGCCGGCGGGCTCGAAGGCCAGCCACTTGGTGCCCGGCTCTCCGTCGACGAGGTTCTCCTTCACCTCGCCGCCGCCCGTGTTCTCGGCGCTCGCCCGGACGCCGGTGACCTGGTCGGTCACATTGCCCGGAATGCCGCTGCCGTAGCCGCCGTCGACCCCGGACGCCGGCTTGCCGCCGTCCGGTGCCGTGTCGACCGTACTGAGCCAGTCCGGTGCCGGATCGCCGGCCTCGAACGACGACGCGAACTCCCGGTCGGAGCCCTTGTCCGCCACTGGCAGCGCGACGGCGGCCCCTGGTAACCCCAGTGCCAAAGCGAAGGCGGCCGCACCGACGACCGCCGATCTGTACCGAGCTCTTCGCTGCATGGGCGAGCACCCTCCCGGCGTACTGGACAACGTTGTCAACTGTGGACGCAAGGATCAGTTGTGGCCCAAGTGCTCATTCATGTCAAGGGTGTTGGCTGTGGAATTCGTGGCGCATGTCGCGGATTTTTCCGGCAGGGCGCCCACAGTCCGCTCATATTTCCGGGAGGTCTCAAGTCGGAAACTCCCGTGACCAACCTTGCATTCGATCTTGCCCCGTTGGCGGGAAGTGGACTATACCTGTCGGCGATTCATACGACACGCACTTCCTGCACGACCCAGCTTGACCCGACAGCGGTGCCGGGAAGGATCCGGTTCACCGCCTGAGTCCTGGAGAAGGCGAGGACTTGAGCATGGGATCCAACTCGGCAGCGAACAACGGCTCCGCAGGCGTGGGCCGCCGCGATCTGATCAAGCGGTCAGCCGCCCTCGGGCTGATCTCCGTACCGGCGATGAGCTTTTTGTCGGGGTGTGCCAGCGGCGGGGGCGACGACTCGACCGACGACTCCCAGGGGAAGACGTCCAAGTCCAACCCCTTCGGCGTGCAGAAGAACAGCAAACTCGACGTGGTCATCTTCAAGGGCGGCTACGGCGACGCGTACGCCAAGGCGTGGGAGGCAGGCTTCCAGGAGAAGTGGGGCGTCACATCCACCCACACCGGCACCCAGGAGATCACCGGCAAGCTCCAGCCCCGCTTCAACGCGGGCACCCCGCCGGACATCGTGGACGACTCCGGCGCCCAGCAGATCCCGATCGACGTGCTGTACAAGAACGGCCAGCTTCTCGACCTCGCCGCGGTCCTGGACGCCCCGTCGGTCGACGACCCGGGCAAGAAGGTCCGCGACACCCTCATCCCCGGCACGCTCGACGCGGGCATGCAGGAGAACAAGGTCGTCGCCCTCAACTACATCTACACGGTGTGGGGCCTGTGGTACTCCGGCAAGCTCTTCAAGGAGAAGGGCTGGACGGAGCCCAAGACCTGGGCCGACTTCCTCGCCATCTGCAAGGACGCCAAGGCCCAGGGCATCGGCGGCCTCGCCCATCAAGGCAAGTACCCGTACTACATCAACGTCGCCATCATGGACATGATCGCCAAGAAAGGCGGCCTGGACGCCATGAAGGCGATCGACAACCTCGACCCCAAGGCGTTCGTCGGTTCCGAGGCGGCGCAGGCCGGCGTCGAGGCGATCTACGAGGTCGTCGAGAAGGGCTATCTGATGCCCGGTACGAACGGCCTGACCCACACCGACTCTCAGGCCCGCTGGAACCAGTACAAGGCCGTGTTCATCACCAGCGGCTCCTGGCTGGAGAACGAGCAGCTCAAGCAGACGCCGGACGACTTCGACATGAAGTTCCTGCCGATGCCGCTGCTGCCCGACAGCAAGCTGCCCTTCGAGGCGATCCGGGCCGGTTCCGGTGAGCCCTTCATCATCCCGGCCAAGGCCAGGAACCTGCCCGCGGCCAAGGAGTTCATGCGGATGATGCTCTCCAAGGAGTGGTCGACGCTGTTCGCCAAGGAGGCGAACTCGCTCACCATCGTCAAGGACGGCGTCGACCCGAACGTCCGGCTGCGTCCCGGCACGCAGTCCACGGTCGCCGCGTCCAAGGCGGCCGGTGACAACACCTTCCGCTACCTGTACACCGAGTGGTACAGCGAGATGGGCACCGCCATCGAGAACGCGTCCAACGAGCTGATGGCCAAGCGCATTCAGCCCGCGGAGTGGCTCAAGCGGGCACAGGCCGCGGTCGACAAGCAGGCCAAGGACCCGGCCTCGAAGAAGAACCGCCGCGACTGATCTCGGTCGGCCGACCGGATTCCGGGCCGGGAACTCCCCGGCCCGGAACGGGACACCAGGGGCAGGAACGCCAATGCGCAAAGGGCAGTACCGGTTCGTCGCGGGATTTCTCCTCGTTCCCGTGGCGCTCTATCTGATCTTCGTCATATGGCCGTATGTCCAGACGTTCGGCTATTCGCTGACCGACTGGAAGGGGCAGTCGCAGACCTTCGGGTTCGTCGGACTCGACAACTACAAGGCGCTGTTCCAGGACGACATCTTCATAGGTGCCATCTGGCACAACATCCTGTTCCTGGTGTTCATCCCGGTGATCACCATTCTGCTCGCCCTGTTCTTCGCCTTCATGCTCAATGCCGGCGGACGCAGCCGGGCAGGCGGTGTCGCGGGTGTCGCCGGGTCCAAGGTCTACAAGGTCGTCTACTTCTTCCCGCAGGTGCTCTCGCTGGCGATCATGGCGGTGCTGTTCGGCGCCGTCTACCGCAGCGACAGCGGCGGCATGCTCAACGGCGTCCTGATCAAAATGGGCCTGGCCGACGCGGAGAACCCCGTCGAGTGGCTGAACGAGCCGAACCTCGTGCTGTGGGCGCTGATCCTGGTCGTCGTCTGGCACGGTGTCGGCTTCTACCTGGTGCTGTTCTCCGCCTCCATGCAGTCCATCCCCAGGGACATCTACGAGGCCGCGCTGATCGACGGCGCCGGCCGCGCCCAGTCCTTCTTCCGCATCACGCTGCCGCTGCTGTGGGAATCCGTGCAGACCGCCTGGGTCTACCTCGGCATCGCGGCGATGGACATGTTCATCCTGGTGTCCACCATGACCTCCGGGGACTACGGTGGCGGCCCCGACCACCACAGCGAGGTCATGGCGACCGTGATGATGCGCAACTTCCTCCTGTACGGCAAGAGCGGCTACGCCTGCGCCATGGGCGTGATCATGCTGCTCCTCACCCTGATCGTGTCCGTGGTCATGCTGCGCGCCACCCGCCGCGACCGCATCGAGTTCTGAGCGGGAGAGACGACGATGAGCGCACCCCTCAAGGAGACCGCGGCCTCGGGCGGTTCGATCCCGGCCCAGCCCGCGGTCGGCAAGACCCCGGCCCGCCCCGGCGACCAGCGCGGCGAAGGCGTCGTGCTGAACGTCTTCTCGCACGGCTTCCTCGCCCTGTGGGCGCTGCTGATCGTGCTGCCCCTGCTGTGGCTGGTGCTGAGCTCGTTCAAGACCGACGCCCAGATCGGCGGCTCGGCCTTCGGCTGGCCGGAGAGCTGGTCCCTCGACGTCTTCTCGCGGGCCTGGGACAAGGGCATCGGCGACTACTTCCTCAACACCGTCATCGTGCTGGTCTTCTCGGTTCCGCTGACGATGCTGTTCGGCTCGATGGCCGCGTACGTGCTCGCCCGCTACCGGTTCTGGGGCAACCGCCTGCTGTACTACTTCTTCGTCGCGGGCGCGATGTTCCCGGTGTTCCTGGCCCTGGTCCCGCTGTTCTTCATGGTCAAGCGACTGGACATGCTGAACACCTACCAGGGTCTGATCCTGGTGTACGTCGCCTACTCGATGCCGTTCACGGTGTTCTTCATGCACGCCTTCTTCCGGACCCTGCCCACGGCCGTCTACGAGGCGTCGATCCTGGACGGCGCCTCGCACACCCGGACGTTCTTCCAGGTGATGCTGCCGATGGCGAAGCCGGGCCTGATCAGCGTCGGCATCTTCAACACGCTGGGGCAGTGGAACCAGTTCATCCTGCCGACGGTCCTGATGCAGCCGCAGAGCGGCGACGACCCCGAGCGCTATGTGCTCACGCAGGGCCTCATCCAGCTCCAGCAGCAGCAGGGATACGCCTCCGACCTGCCGGTTCTGTTCGCCGGCGTGACCATTGCGATGATCCCGATGCTGGTCGTGTACCTGTCCTTCCAGCGCCAGGTCCAGTCCGGTCTGACCTCGGCCACACTCAAGTAGACAGCGCTCCGCGACCCCGCGTGCGCACGCCGTTCCCAGCTTAGGGGCCGGCGGGCACGCGTGTGGGCAAGGCCGCGGATCCAGTTCAAGCTCTTGACGGATCGCAACCCGAACGGCTCAGCTTAGAGTTCACTAGTTGGACAACGGGGCCCCACAGAAGCGGCCCCGCGCGCAGGAGGTCGTCGTGGAGACTCCGGGGTCGCAGTCATCGCTGCACCGAGCCAACCTGGAGCGAGTCGTACGGGCCGTGCGGCTGGCCGGGTCCCTCACGCAAGCGGAGATCGCGAGGACGACGGGTCTGTCCGCGGCGACGGTCTCCAATATCGTGCGCGAACTCAAGGACGGCGGGACCGTCGAGGTCACGCCCACTTCGTCGGGTGGCCGACGGGCCCGCAGCGTGTCACTGAGCGGGGACGCCGGCATCGTCATCGGCGTCGACTTCGGGCATACGCATTTGCGCGTGGCGGTCGGGAATCTCGCCCATCAGGTGCTGGCCGAGGAGTCCGAGCCGCTCGATGTGGACGCCTCCTCGACGCAGGGGTTCGACCGGGCGGAACAGCTGGTGAACCGCCTGCTCGCGGCAACGGGAGTGGACCGGTCCAAGATCGCCGGAGTGGGCCTCGGCGTGCCCGGCCCGATCGACGTCGAGTCGGGCACGCTCGGCTCCTCCGCCATCCTGCCGGGGTGGATCGGCACCAAGCCCGCCGAGGAGCTGCGGGGGCGGCTCGGCGTGCCCGTGCACGTGGACAACGACGCCAACCTCGGCGCCCTCGGGGAGATGGTCTGGGGCAGTGGCCGAGGGGTCCGGGACCTCGCCTACATCAAGGTCGCGAGCGGTGTCGGCGCCGGTCTGGTGATCAACGGGAAGATCTACCGGGGCCCCGGCGGTACTGCGGGTGAAATCGGACATATTACACTTGATGAATCCGGCCCGGTCTGTCGCTGCGGAAACCGCGGCTGCCTGGAGACCTTCGCGGCCGCGCGCTACGTGCTCCCGCTCCTCCAGTCCAGTCACGGCACCGACCTGACCATGGAAGGCGTCGTTCGGCTGGCCAGGGACGGGGACCCGGGCTGCCGTCGGGTGATCGCCGACGTCGGCCGACACATCGGCAGTGGAGTCGCCAATCTCTGCAATCTCCTGAACCCGAGCCGGGTGGTCCTGGGCGGTGATCTCGCCGAGGCCGGTGAGCTGGTGCTCGGGCCGATAAGAGAGTCTGTCGGCCGCTATGCGATCCCGAGTGCGGCACGTCAACTGTCCGTTCTTCCGGGGGCACTTGGGGGCCGTGCGGAGGTGCTCGGAGCGCTTGCCCTCGCGCTCAGCGAGATGGGCGATTCGACCCTTTTGGACGGCACGCTGCATGCAGTGACGCCTGCGTTCACTTAGAGAACGCATGACGCCGTTGCCATCTCGTTAAGTATTTACTTCTTGACGTCGCACGCGTGGCCGAGTTGACTTCCAGCCACCTCGGCCGCAACGACGCGGCCTCGTCAGGGAGGTTTCTGAAGTGAACACGCGTATGCGTCGTGCCGCCGTCGCCGTCGTCGCCGGGGCGCTCGCCGTCTCGGTGGCCGCATGTGGCAAGGCCGGTGACAACGACTCGGACAGCGGCAGCGACTCCGGCAACAAGTCGATCGGTCTGCTCCTGCCCGACAGCGTCACCACCCGGTACGAGAAGTTCGACCGGCCGTTGTTCGAGGCGAAGGTCAAGGAGCTCTGCTCCGACTGCACCGTCAACTACGCCAACGCCAACGCCGATGCGGCCAAGCAGGCCCAGCAGGTCAGCAGCATGGTCACCAAGGGCGTCAAGGTCATCGTGATCAGCGCCCAGGACTCCGCCGCGATCAAGTCCTCCATCCAGGCCGCGGTCAACAAGGGCGTCAAGGTCATCGCGTACGACCGCCTCGCCCAGGGCCCGGTCTCCGCGTACGTCTCCTTCGACAACGTCAAGGTCGGCGAGCTCCAGGGCCAGGCCCTGCTGGACGCCATGGGGTCGAAGGCCACGGCGAAGTCCAA
Source organism: Streptomyces sp. NPDC040410 (assembly GCF_055595715.1). Taxonomy (NCBI): domain Bacteria; kingdom Bacillati; phylum Actinomycetota; class Actinomycetes; order Kitasatosporales; family Streptomycetaceae; genus Streptomyces; species Streptomyces sp. NPDC040410. The sequence continues at coordinate 133,133 of NZ_JBVIVK010000013.1, read as the reverse complement.
GGTCGTCATGATCAACGGTGACGACGCCGACCCGAACGCCGCCCAGTTCAAGTCGGGCGCCCACAAGGCGCTGGACGGCAAGGTCGACATCGCCTACGAGCAGTCCGGCCTGTGGAAGGACAGCGTTGCCGCCCAGAAGATGTCGGCGGCCATCACGCAGCTCGGCGCCAAGAACATCGCGGGCGTCTACGCCGCCAACGACGGCATGGCCGGAGGTATCGCCACCACCCTCAAGGGCGCCGGCATCAGCGGTATCCCGCTGACCGGTCAGGACGCGGAGCTCGCCGGTATCCAGCGCATCGTCGCCGGCACCCAGTCCAGCACGGTCTACAAGGCCTTCAAGCCCGAGGCCGACGCGGCCGCCCAGCTCGCGGTCAACCTGCTCGAGGGCAAGGACATCAAGTCCCTCGCCACCGAGACGCTGACCAGCGGCTCCGGCGACAAGGTGCCCTCGCAGCTGCTGACCCCGGTCTCGGTGACCAAGGACAACATCGCCGACACCGTGGTCAAGGACAAGCTGTACACGGTCCAGGAGATCTGCACCGCCGCCTACGCCAGCGCGTGCAAGGCCGCAGGCCTCCAGTAATCGCCGCCCAGGGCGTGTCCTGCGGAGTCGGCCGACCCGCAGGACGCGCCTCGTGGCAGCGGAGCCTGTCCGGCGCCCGCCCCACCTTCAACCCCGCTGCGGGGCGGGCGCCGGACGGAAGCCGGCGCAGCCGTTGCCAAAAGGCACCCGCCGCGCGCATGTTCATCTTGTAAACCAGTGCCTTTCGGCACAGCCCTCCGCGCCTTTCGACAAGCGCGGCATCCCCGCCGGTCAGGCGGCGAAGGAGATGGTTCACGTGTCCGCTACGCCCGTGCTGGCGTTGCGCGGAGTCTCCAAGCGTTTCGGTGCGGTGCAGGCCCTCACCGATGTAGAGCTGGAGGTCCACGCCGGAGAAGTGGTCGCACTGGTCGGCGACAACGGCGCCGGAAAGTCCACTCTGGTCAAGACGATCGCCGGTGTGCACCCCATCGATGAGGGAATCATCGAGTGGGAGGGCAAGCCGGTCAGCATCAACAAGCCGCACGACGCCCAGGGACTCGGCGTCGCGACGGTCTACCAGGACCTCGCCCTGTGCGACAACCTCGATGTCGTCGGGAACCTCTACCTCGGCCGTGAGCTGCTGCACCGCGGCGTCATCGACGAGGTCACGATGGAGAAGAACTCCCGCGAGCTGCTGAGCACGCTCTCCATCCGCATTCCGAGCGTCCGCATCCCGATCGCCAGCCTCTCCGGCGGTCAGCGGCAGGTCGTCGCCATCGCCCGCGCGCTGATCGGCGAACCCAAGGTCGTCATCCTCGACGAGCCCACCGCCGCCCTCGGCGTCGAGCAGACCGCGCAGGTCCTCGACCTGGTCGAGCGGCTGCGCGAGCGCAACCTCGGCGTCATCCTCATCAGCCACAACATGGCCGACGTCAAGGCCGTCGCGGACACCGTCGCCGTCCTGCGCCTGGGCAAGAACAACGGGTCCTTCCCGGTGAAGGACACCACCCACGAAGAGATCATCGCCGCGATCACCGGTGCCACGGACAACGCCGTGACCCGCCGTGCGGGGCGTCGCACCACGGAGGCGGCAAAGTGAGCGACACGTCCAAGACAGTGAAGAAGGACCCGGCGCTCCAGGACACCGTGGCCCCTTCCGACGACCCCACGGCCGCAGCGGTCACCGTCGTCGACCCGCGCCTGCTGATCCGCGAAGAGGGTCTGAAGGGCTACTGGACCGAGTTCAAGCGCAAGGTGAAGGGCGGCGAGATCGGCTCACTGCCGGTGGTCCTGGGTCTGATCGTCATCTGGACGATCTTCCAGCTCCAGAACGACCGTTTCCTCAGCGCCGACAACCTGTCCAACATCAGCTACTACATGTCGGCCACCGGCATGCTCGCCATCGGCCTGGTGTTCGTGCTGCTGCTCGGCGAGATCGACCTGTCGGTCGGCTCGGTCAGCGGCCTGGCGTCCACGCTGTTCGCCGTCTACGTGGTCACTCACGGGTGGAACGCCTGGCTCGCCCTGTCGCTGACGCTCGTCATCGGTGCGGCCATCGGCGCGCTGCAGGGCTGGTTCTTCGCGAAGATCGGCGTACCGGCCTTCGTGGTGACCCTGGCCGGCTTCCTCGGCTGGAACGGTCTGATGCTGTGGCTGCTCGGCGCGAGCGGCACCATCAACATCCCGGACGAGGGTCCGGTGCACCTCTTCGGCCAGGCCTCGTTCTTCATGGACCAGGCCGTGATCGGTGCCTACCTGCTGGCGGGCCTCGGTGTCGCGTCCATGCTCGCCGGCTCGCTCATCGAGCAGCGCCGCCGCCGGGCCGCCGGGGTTCCGTTCCGGCCCACCAGCGAGATCGTGGTGCGGGTCAGTGCCCTCGCGGTGGCCGCGTTCGTCTCCGCGTACGTGCTGAACCAGGCCGCGGGTGTGACCAACTCCCTGGTGATCTTCCTGGCGGCGCTGGTGATCGTCGACTTCGTGCTGCGGCGCACCACGTACGGCCGCAAGGTCTTCGCGGTCGGCGGTGGCATCGAGGCGGCTCGCCGTGCCGGTATCAACGTGCCCGTGATCCGCATCACCGTGTTCGCCATCTCCGGCTTCTTCGCGGCGGTCGGCGGCATGTTCTTCGCCGGGCAGACGCAGAGCGCGACGCTGAACGCCGGTGGCGGCAACACGCTGATGCTGGCGATCGCGGCGGCGGTCATCGGTGGTACCAGCCTCTTCGGTGGCCGGGGCACCGTCTGGTCCGCCCTGCTGGGCATGCTGGTCATCCAGTCGATCCAGACCGGTCTCGACCTGCTGAACATGAACACGTCGATTCAGTACATGATCACCGGTGCGGTGCTGCTGGGTGCGGTGGTCATCGACTCGGTGTCCCGCAGGTCCCAGAAGGCCTCCGGCCGGGCGTGAGCCCATCGCCCCAGGGGTGCGTGGGGTTCTGCGAGCGCCGGCTGTCCGTGGCCGGTCGCGCCCACGCCCCCTGGGGGAGCCACTGTTGCCCGGTACCAATGGGGGTACCGGGCAACAGTCATGTCGTAAGACGGGCACATCCTGGGTACAGCCGATCGCGTGACGTATGACGCACCGCCCGGGCGTCGGGCACAAAGGCGGAACATTAGACTCGACAAGCCCGGCAACAGCTCGATCAGCTCTACTGCAAGGAGGCACGGGTGCCGCTGCTGACCCGCATCAGGGGACCGCGCGATCTGGACCGGCTCAGCCTGGAGCAGCTGCACCAGCTGGCAGAGGAGATCCGGACCTTCCTCGTCGAGGCGGTCTCCAAGACCGGCGGACACCTCGGCCCGAACCTCGGCGTGGTCGAGCTCACCATCGCCCTGCACAGGGTTTTCGAATCCCCCAAGGACAAGGTGCTCTGGGACACCGGACACCAGTCCTACGTCCACAAGCTGCTCACCGGCCGCCAGGACTTCTCGAAGCTGAAGATGAAGGGCGGCCTGTCCGGCTACCCCTCTCAGGCCGAGTCCGAACACGACGTCATCGAGAACTCGCACGCCTCGACCGTCCTCGGCTGGGCCGACGGCCTCGCCAAGGCCAACCAGGTGCTCGAACGCGACGACCACGTCGTCGCCGTGATCGGTGACGGGGCCCTCACCGGCGGCATGGCCTGGGAGGCGCTGAACAACATCGCCGACGCCAAGGACCGCCCCTTGGTCATCGTCGTCAACGACAACGAGCGGTCGTACGCGCCGACCATCGGCGGCCTCGCGAACCACCTCGCGACCCTGCGCACCACCGACGGCTACGAGCGCTTCCTGGCCCGCACCAAGGACCTCCTGGAGCGCACTCCGGTCGTCGGCAGACCCCTCTACGAGACCCTGCACGGCGCCAAGAAGGGCCTCAAGGACTTCATCGCCCCACAGGGCATGTTCGAGGACCTGGGGCTCAAGTACGTCGGCCCCATCGACGGGCACGACATCGAGGCCCTGGAGTCCGCTCTCGCGCGCGCCAAGCGCTTCCGCGGGCCGGTCATCGTGCACTGCCTCACCGAGAAGGGCCGCGGCTACCAGCCCGCTCTCCAGGACGAGGCCGACCGCTTCCACGCCGTCGGCAGGATCCACCCCGACACGGGCCTGCCGATCGCCACCTCCGGCGCGGACTGGACGTCCGTGTTCGGCGAGGAGATGGTCGAGCTCGGCAAGGAGCGCAAGGACATCGTCGCCATCACCGCGGCCATGCTCCAGCCGGTCGGCCTGGACAGGTTCGCCAAGGCCTTCCCGGAGCGCGTGTACGACGTCGGCATCGCGGAGCAGCATGGCGCCGTGTCCGCGGCGGGCCTGGCCACGGGTGGTCTGCACCCGGTGTTCGCGGTGTACGCGACCTTCCTCAACCGTGCCTTCGACCAGGTGCTGATGGATGTCGCCCTCCACAAGTGCGGGGTGACCTTCGTACTGGACCGGGCCGGTGTCACCGGCACCGACGGCGCCTCCCACAACGGCATGTGGGACATGTCGATCCTCCAGGTCGTCCCGGGCCTCAGACTCGCCGCGCCGCGCGACGCCGACCAGGTGCGCGCCCAGCTGCGCGAGGCGGTCGAGGTGACCGACGCGCCGACCGTGGTCCGCTTCTCCAAGGGCGCCGTCGGCCCCGCCGTACCGGCCGTGGGCCGCGTCGGCGGCATGGACGTGCTGCGCGAGCCCGGCACGGACACCCCGGACGTACTGCTCGTCTCCGTCGGTGCCCTCGCGCCGATGTGCCTGGACATCGCCGGTCTGCTCGACAGGCAGGGCATCACCACCACCGTCGTCGACCCGCGCTGGGTCAAGCCCGTCGACGAGGCCATGGCCCCGCTCGCCGAGCGGCACCGGGTGGTCGTCACCGTCGAGGACAACTCCCGCGTCGGCGGAGTCGGCTCCGCGGTCGCACAGGCCCTGCGCGACGCGGGCGTCGACGTCCCGCTGCGCGACTTCGGCATCCCGCCCCGCTTCCTCGACCACGCCTCCCGCGCCGAGGTCATGGCCGAGATCGGCCTCACGGCCCCCGACATCGCCCGCCAGGTCACCGGCCTCGTCGCCAAGCTGGACGGCAGGTTCGACCGTACGGCGGCCGCGGTCGACTCCGTGGAGCCCGCGCGCGACTGACCCGCCACGCCTGGTCCGGATGGGCCGGTTCCGCCACCGCGAAGGGTGGCGAAACCGGCCCATCGGCGTGAATCCGCTCGCATCGGGGCATACGCACATGGGCCCAGGTCCTGTCGTCGAATTCCCGTCCTCCGCCCGGAGGGCGGGCTCCGCGGCGTCAGGTGCGTGCTCTCGGCGTGCCGGGCCCTGGCCCTCGTACCGGCTGTACGCGGGCCGGGGCCCGCTGCCGCGAGTGGGGGGCACCTCCCACGCCCTCAAGGCAGTGGGGGAGCGTGCGTGGCGTCGCGGGGCAGGCGGGAATGTGACGACAGGGCCTTGGGCCCCGACCACGTGCGGGGGCCGGCCCTTGCTCGAAAGCTAGGCCAGCCCCCGGCGCGCCACCGCCGGAGGCCGACGGCCGGCGATCGACGCCACCATGTCCAGCACCTGCCGGGTCTCCGCCACCTCGTGCACCCGGTACACCTGCGCCCCGAGCCACGCGGACACCGCGGTCGTCGCCAGCGTCCCGACCACCCGCTCCCTGACGGGCCGGTCCAGCGTCTCCCCGACGAAGTCCTTGTTGGACAGCGACACCAGCACCGGCCACCCGGTCGCCACCATCTCGTCCAGCCGCCGCGTCGCCTCCAGGCTGTGCCGGGTGTTCTTCCCGAAGTCGTGCCCGGGATCGATCAGCACCGACTCCCGGGGCACCCCCAGCGACACGGCCCGCTCGGCCAGGCCCAGGGTCACCGCCAGGATGTCGGCCATGACGTCGTCGTACGTCACCCGGTGCGGCCGCGTCCGCGGCTCGGCGCCCCCGGCATGCGTGCACACCAGCCCCACCCCGTACCGCGCGGCGACCTCCGCGAGGCGTGGATCGACGCCGCCCCACGCGTCGTTGAGGAGATCCGCGCCCGCCTCGCACACGGCCTCGCCGACCTCGTGCCGCCATGTGTCCACACTGATGACGACGTCGGGGAAGCGCCGTCGCACCTCCGCCACGAACCCGACCGTCCGCCGCGCCTCCTCCTGAGCGGTGACCTCTTCGCCCGGTCCGGCCTTGACCCCGCCGATGTCGATGATGGCCGCCCCCTCGGCCACCGCCTGCTCCACGCGGGCGAGGGCGGGCTCGTCGCGGAAGGTCGCGCCCTGGTCGTAGAAGGAGTCCGGGGTGCGGTTCACGATCGCCATGATCACCGGCTCGTGCGCCTCGAATGCGCGCCTGCCCAGCCTGAGCATCCGCTGTGACCTCTCCTAGTACGACCTGGGTACGACCGGTTCTCCGGCCGCCTGCGACCCTAACTGTCAGACTCGCATGGCACGATCGGACCCTGACACATCCGACTCCGACACATCCGACGGTGGGGACCCCAGCGATGGTTATGTTCTTGTTCCTGGTCGTCGCGCTCGCCGTGGTCGTCGCCGCGGTGACGCTCGCGGTGGTGGGGGGCGGCGAGGGCGACGGCCCGCTGCCGGAGGCCGCCCCCGAGCGGCTGCAGGACCCCCTGCCGCCGGACCGCCCGGTGGACCGCGCGGACGTCGAGAACCTGCGCTTCCCGCTCGCCGCCCGCGGCTACCGCATGGGGGACGTCGACGACGCCCTCAGCCGCCTCGGCGCCGAGCTCGCCGAGCGCGACGCCCGCATCGCCGACCTGGAGTCCGCGCTGGCGGGCGCGCAGGCCGCGCCCCACGTCTCCATGGAGAAGCCCGCCCCGGAAGACCGGCAGTGGCGCGCCCGGGGAGAGCAGCAGTGAGCGACGGCGCCGCCCTCGCCGGCCCGGACGGCGCGCTGCGCTGCCCCTGGGCCCTGTCCACCCCGGACTACGTGACGTACCACGACGAGGAGTGGGGCCGCCCGGTCCACGGCGACGACGCCCTCTTCGAACGCCTCAGCCTCGAGGCCTTCCAGTCCGGCCTGTCCTGGATCACGATCCTGCGCCGCCGCCCCGGCTTCCGCGCCGCCTTCGCCGACTTCGAGATCGCGAAGGTCGCGGCCTTCACCGACGACGACCGTGAGCGCCTCCTCGCCGACGCCGGCATCATCCGCAATCGATCCAAGATCGACGCGACGCTCGCCAACGCGCGAGTGCTGGCCGACTGGGCGCCGGGCGAGCTGGACGAGCTGATCTGGTCCCACGCGCCCGCCCCGGGACCGGCCCCGAGGACCCTCGGAGACGTCCCGGCGGTCACCCCCGAGTCGACGGCCCTGTCCAAGGACCTGAAGAAGCGGGGCTTGCGTTTCGTCGGCCCGACGACGGCGTACGCGCTGATGCAGGCGTGCGGCCTGGTGGACGACCACTTGGAAGCGTGCGTGGCCCGGAGCGCCCCCTGAGGGGGGCGGGGAACCGCGCGACCAGCCACAGCGGCCCCGCAGCCCCCACGGCGCTGCCGCCCCTTGACTCACCGGCCCGAGTACTGGGGCTTCTCCTTGTTGACGAAGGCCCGCACCGCGATCGCGTGGTCGTCGGACGCCCCCGCCCGCGTCTGCAGCTCGTCCTCCGTCTCCAGCGTCTCCTCCAAGGAGTGGGACAGCCCGTACGCCATCGCCTCCTTGATCGCCCCGTACGCCACCGTCGGCCCCTCGGCCAGCGTCCGCGCCACCTTCTCGGCCTCGTCGTGCAGCTCGGCGGCCGGCACGAGACGGCTCGCGATCCCCAGCTCGTACGCCTCCTGCGCCTTGATGCTCCGCGGGAAGAGCAGCAGATCGGCGGCGCGCCCGGGCCCCACGACCCGCGGCAGCGTCCACGAGATCCCGGAGTCGGCGCTCAGTGCGACACCCGCGAACGACGTGTTGAAGGCCGCCGTGTCCGCCACCACCCGGTAGTCCGCCGCCAGCGCGAAGCCGAAGCCGGCCCCGGCCGCGACCCCGTTCACCCCGGCCACCACGGGCTTCCGCATCCCGGTGAGTGCCTTCACGATCGGGTTGTAGTGCTCCCGCACCGTGGTCATGGTCTGGCCCGTGCCGGCATCCCGGTCGGCGGCCAGCAGCCCGATGTGCTCCTTGAGGTCCTGCCCGACGCAGAACGCCCGCTCGCCGGCGGCGGTCAGCAGGACCGCCCGTACGGCGTCGTCGGCCGCCGCGGACCGGACCGCGTCCCGGAGGGCGACCTTGGCGGCGACGTTCAGCGCGTTCATCGCCTCGGGGCGGTTCAGCGTGATCGTCGCGAGCCCGTCGTCCACCTCGTAGAGCACGGTGTCGGCCATGGCGTATCCCCTCCGGTGCAGCGGCTCGGCGTACCCGTCGGTACGTCCCTGTCTTCGAAGGACAGCATGGCGGAGATCACCGGCGACGGGCCGGACCGAACGTGTGACCTGCGTCAAAGAATTCCGGACTCCATCCGGCCGGCGGAAGTCCGTGCGGCCGCGCAGTATCGCAGTCACATCGCCGAATTGAGTGGTTTTGCTCGCGCGCGTTGCCCAAGCGATGCCGACTGATGTTGGTCATCGGGTCCTGAGATGCGGGATAATGGCTTGGAAGCAATGTGTTCGATGCCGGTGTCGCGTGTCCCCACAGGATCCGCGTGCCCTCCAGGGCCGTCGGCTTTGACGATGAGCTGGTTTCAGGAAGGGGAACGAGCATGGCGGCCATGAAGCCGCGAACGGGTGATGGCCCGCTCGAGGTGACCAAGGAGGGGCGGGGCATCGTCATGCGCGTTCCGCTCGAAGGCGGCGGTCGGCTCGTCGTCGAGCTGACCCCTGACGAGGCCGACGCGCTCGGCGACGCCCTCAAGAAGGTCGTCGGCTGACGCGGAAGCGACCATACCCTTTCGGTGACCCCGGCATCCCACGTGGTGCCGGGGTCGCTCTCTGTCGCCGGGTGTCACCGCTCGGTCAGCGCTTGACCGCGCACAGCAGCCCGTCCCCCACCGGCAGCAGGGACGGCACCAGATCCTGGCTCTCGCGCACCGCGCGCAGCAGCTCCCGCAGCCTGAGGACCTCCGTGGGCTGGGGCCCCGAGTCCACCGTGCGGCCGCCTGCGAAGACGCCCTCGAAGACGACGAGGCCACCGGGTCGCAGCAGGCGCAACGATTCAGCGAGGTAGTCCAGGAACTCCAGGCGGTCACCGTCGCAGAAGACGAGGTCGTAGCCGGCGTCCGCGAGCCGCGGCAGCACGTCCAGGGCGCGGCCCGGGATGAAACGGGCCCGGTTGCTGGCGAAGCCGCACGCGCGGAACGCCTGGCGGGCGAACTGCTGGTGCTCCGGCTCCGGGTCCACCGTGGTCAGCACCCCGTCCGGCCGCATGCCGTGCAGCAGATGGATTCCGGAGACGCCGGTGCCGGTACCGATCTCCGCGACCGCCTTCGCGTCCACGGAGGCGGCCAGCAACCGCAACGCAGCGCCCGTGCCGGGCGACACCGAGCGCAGCCCCGCGTCACGGGCCCGGTCGCGGGCCCAGCGCAGCGCTTCGTCCTCGGCGACATAGGCGTCGGCGAACGCCCAGCTCGTCTGCCGGTTGCCGGTAATGACCCTCTCCTGTCCCCGTGGTTGCCTGGGCGTGACTGTATCCGTTGCTGCCGGGAACCCGCAGATGGGACCAGGCGTTTAGAAGGGTGGGAAACGACGCGGGGGGACACGGTTGGATCACGATGACGAGCAAGAGGTCCAACAAGTGCTGACGCAGCCGCACGAGCCGTATCAGCACAGATCAAATTCTCGTAAAACCGCTTATCCGGAGCTAACGGGCGAGGTGGCTATGGTAGGGGCTCCACTGGACACCACCAGAGCCGACAGGGGAGGTGCGGCTGCACCTGTGGATCGGGGAGGAGTGCTCCGGCGCTTCCTCGGATCGGCGGGCAGGCCGAAATCCGTGAACGACACCGCTGCTGACCACAGTCACGCCGCTGACGCCCAGACCGCGACTTTCACGACCGACGCGGACGGGCCGGCGTGGACTCCCCCTGCCTGGGAGGAGATCGTCAGCACGCACAGCGCCCGGGTCTACCGGCTCGCGTACCGGCTGACCGGCAACCAGCACGACGCCGAGGACCTCACCCAGGAGGTCTTCGTCCGGGTCTTCCGCTCCCTGTCGACGTACTCGCCGGGCACCTTCGAGGGCTGGCTGCACCGCATCACCACCAACCTCTTCCTGGACATGGTGCGCCGCAAGCAGCGCATCCGCTTCGACGCTCTCGGCGAGGACGCGGCCGAGCGGCTGCCCAGCCGCGAGCCGTCCCCGCAGCAGATCTTCAACGACGCGCACTTCGACGCGGACGTCCAGCAGGCTCTCGACACCCTCGCCCCCGAGTTCCGCGCCGCGGTCGTCCTGTGCGACATCGAGGGACTGTCGTACGAGGAGATCGCCGCCACCCTGGGCGTCAAGCTGGGCACGGTCCGCTCCCGCATCCACCGCGGCCGCTCCCAGCTGCGCAAGGCCCTCGCGCACCGTTCACCGGAGGCGCGTGCCGAGCGCCGTTCCTTCATGGCCCGGGTGCCCGCTCTCGGGGGAGGGGGCGCGACCGCGTGAGTGGAACACGACCCGATCCCGCCGAGCGGCTCCTGGCCGAACAGCACCTGGGAGACCGACTGGCCGCCCTGGTGGACGGCGAGCTCGGTCATGAGTCGCGCGACCGCGTCCTCGCGCACCTGGCCACCTGCCCGAAGTGCAAGGCGGAGGCGGACGCGCAGCGCCGACTGAAGAACGTCTTCGCGGAGGCGGCCCCGCCGCCGCCCTCGGAGAGCTTCCTGGCGCGCCTGCAGGGGCTCTCCGGAGGGAGTGACACCGACGGCGGCGATGCGCCGCTGGGCGGGGGAGGGGGCGACGGCCTGTCCGCACGTACCGGAACCGCCGGTGTCTTCGGTGTCTTCGGACTGAAACGCGGAGAGCTCTTCGAGTTCGGCTACGTCCCCGGCCGCCCGCACGCCTCCGTGCTGCCGGCCGCCGCCTCGGCGGCCGACGGCTTCCGCATCCATGACGTCAGCCGACACGACGCCGAGCGCTCGGCCTCGCGCGGCATGCGCTTCGCGTTCGTCGCCGCCGGGGCCGTGTCCCTGGCCGCGATCGCACTGGGCGGTGTCACGACCGGCACACCCGTCGACACGGCCACGGACGCGCGCGGCGGCACCGGCGCTGGCAGCAATGCGACGCCGGCCCGCCCCCAGAACACCGGAGCGGCCACCGCACCCGAGAACCAGCGCCGCCGTGGGGTCGGCCCGCTGCTCGCGCAGGGACAGGGCCAGCGGTCGTTCGGCGACACCGCGGTGGCCCCGACCGAGGTCTCCGCACCGCTGCTGCCCGGGATCTCGGCCGCCACCGTGGCCCGGGCCGAGGATGCCGCGCACAGGCTGACGGCGCCCGTGGTGGCCGGCGCGGCCGCGATGTCACCGTTGATACGTCCGCTCACCGCCACCCCGCCGCTCACCCTGACGTCGTGGTCCGCCCCGGACCTCACGGCCTCCGGCCCGCCCGCCGAACCCGTCCCCGACGCGACGTCCTCCCCTTCCTCCCCTTCCTCCTCCGCATCCTCCCGCTGACCGGGCTCTGCGCAGTGGTCCGCGAACCTGGTTGAATCCAGGGAAGTCGACGAACCACGGTCACCGCCGACGAGTTGTGCCGTGCCGTGGCCAGCTGTGGGGAGAGCATGAACGAGGGGAAGCCCACGAAGGCGAAGTGGTGGAGCCGTCCTCGGCCGCAGGACCCCGCGGGGCCGGCGGAGGGGGCCGCACCGACACCGGACGAGGTGACGCCGGGCGCGGGGGCTGCGGGGATGGAACCGCGTGACGACGACGGTGACTTCGAACTCGGGCGGCCCGCCCCGGCCGCCCGAGGCGACGCGGCGCCGGCTTCCTCCCAGGACGACAACGTGCTGGAACGGCCCACAGCGGCGGACGTACCACCGACAGGAGCTGCCGTGCCGCCGCGATCAGCCGCGCCCGCCGCAGAGCAGCGCGCCGCGCCGCCCGCCGAGCAGCCGGCCGCCCGCTTGGGCGAGCAGCCCGCCGCGCCCGAAGCGGAGCGTGTCAAGCCCCTGCACGACCGTGACCCCTACAGCACCCCGCCGTACGGCCAGCCGGGCCCCTGGGCGCCCGCTCCGCCGGTGCAGCACCCGGCGGCAACGCCCGCGCACGGCACGGCGTTGCCGACGCCTCGCGCACCGCAGCCCGTAACGCCCCCCACACCGGCGCACGCTGCGTTCGCTTCCGCCCCTGGCATGCTCGCGCCCACGGCACATCCCCTGCCCGCCCCCGGCGTACAGGCTCCGCCGCCCACCCCCGCCCCTGCCGCGCCCGCCCCCACCCCACCCGTCAGCACCCCCTGGCAGAACTACGACCCCTGGGCTCCCGTCCCCGCCCCCCTCCAGCAGAACGGCGCGCCCATCGCCCCCAGGGACCAGCGGCGCAGGCGGGCCCGGAAGGGGCTCGTCGGCGGGGCCGTGCTGCTCGCGCTCGTCTCCGGGCTCGTCGGCGGGGCCACCGGGGCGTATCTGGAGCGCAACGGCGGGATCGGGGACGTGGAGCTGCCGCAGGCCGGCGCGGAGCCCAGCGGGCGCGCCCCGGACAGCGTGGCCGGGATCGCGGCGCGGGCGCTGCCCAGTGTGGTGACCCTGCATGTGACCGGCACCGAGGAGTCGGGCACCGGCACGGGCTTCGTCCTCGACGACCGGGGTCACATCCTCACCAACAACCATGTCGTCGAGCCCGCAGGCGACGGCGGCGGCATATCCGTGACCTTCAACAGCGGGGACACGGCCAGGGCCACGGTCGTCGGCCGGGACAGCGGCTACGACCTCGCCGTCGTCAAGGTCACCGGCGTCAGCGGCCTCAAGCCCATGACCCTCGGCAACTCCGACAACGTCCAGGTCGGTGACCCCGTCGTCGCCATCGGCGCCCCCTTCGACCTGGAAGGCACCGTCACCTCCGGCATCATCAGTGCCAAGGAGCGGCCCATCACGGCCGGCGGCAACAGCGGCGACGGCAGCGACGTCTCGTACGTGGACGCGTTGCAGACCGACGCCCCGATCAACCCCGGCAACTCCGGCGGCCCTCTCCTCGACGCCCAGGCCCGCGTCATCGGCATCAACTCCGCCATCCGCTCCGCCGACGGCGGCTCCGCCCCGGACCGCGGGCAGGCCGGCTCCATAGGGCTCGGCTTCGCGATCCCCGTCAACCAGGCCAAGCGCGTCGCCGAGGAGCTGATCAACACCGGCAAGGCGTCCCACCCGGTCATCGGTGTCACCCTCGACCTGGACTACACGGGCGACGGCGCGCGCGTCGGCACGAAGGCCGTCGACGGCGGACCCGCGGTCACCGAGGGCGGCCCCGGCGACGAGGCCGGGATCAAACCCGGCGACGTCATCACCGAGGTCGACGGCCAGCGCATCCACTCCGGCGACGAGCTCATCGTGAAGACCCGCGCGCACCGCCCCGGCGACCGGCTGGAGCTGACCCTGGAGCGCGACGGCAAGGAGGAGAAGATCGCGCTGGTCCTCGGCTCCTCCGACGGACGCTGACGACGGTGGGAATCACGGCGACCTCACAGCAGGGCCGCCTCGGCCGTCCCGCCCCCGGTTCCACAAGGCAAACAACCTGGAAAGCCGTGCGCCGACCCGCACCCGGAGCCGGACAGTACCGGTCGTACGGGATCGCCGGGTACCGTGGATGCGGCCCGGACCACGGAAGACCGCACAGACCACCGAGGGCCGAGGACCGAGGACATCGCAAGGAGCTTCAGGTGTTCAATGACATAGGACCGCTCGAGCTGATCACGCTCGTTGTCCTCGCCGTGCTCGTCTTCGGTCCGGACAAGCTCCCGAAGGTCATCCAGGACGTGATGCGGACGGTCCGCAAGATCCGCGAGTTCTCGGAGAGCGCCAAGCAGGACATCCGGCAGGAACTCGGCCCGGAGTTCAAGGACTTCGAGTTCGAGGACCTCAACCCCAAGACGTTCATCCGCAAGCAGTTGGACACCGACGAGCTGGGGCTCAAGGAGATCCGCAACGGCTTCGACCTGAAGAAGGAGATGGCCGAGGTCACGGACGCGGTCCACGGCCGCGACACCGACCTGTCCTCGGCCTCTTCGGCGGTGTCGTCGTCCTCCTCCGGTTCCTCCGGCGGCGGCCTCGACATGACGAAGAAGCCCGAGATCCCCGACGACCGCCCGCCGTTCGACGCGGACGCCACCTGAGCCGCGTCGCCGCCCGCCTGAGGTGACGCGTTTCATGCTCCGGACGGAGCCTCCCACGGCCTGAACCCACCCCTCTGAGCGACCTACGTGGCGGTCGGTTTCCCGGCTGCCCGGTGCGGGGTGGCTATGCTGCCGAGTTGTTGTGCGGACCGTACGCAAACGAGCGACGCCGCCCGAAGGGGGGCGGGCCCTCCGGTCCGACGAGAGCGAGGAGGCGTCCCGGCACATGGAGACGACGAGTCAGGCGGTCGCGCAGGCGCCGGCCGCGGAGGGCGCACAGCAGGTGCCCTCAGCCCGGCGCACGGTCGACGGCTACCTGCTGGCCCCCTTCCCGTGGTACGGCCTCGACGAGGCCTTCACGGGGCCGCGCTGGCTGATGCAGGTCGGTACGTCGGCCGACGGAGCCGTCGAGCACGGTTCGATCGGGCACGGCGACGAGCCCTCCGTGCGCAACGAGACGACGGAGGAGCGGGAGAAGTACGCCGTCGTGGTCACCGTCGCGGCCAACCCCATGCGCCACAGCGCGGACGGCACCGGCGTTCTGGAGGCCACGTCGGTGTCGTCCGCGGCCTGGCTCGCGGGGGTGGGGCTGCTGTCCTTCACCTGGCCCGGCCAGATGGACCACTCGCTGCGCGACGACTGGCTGGAGCAGCAGACCGAGACAGCCTGGGCCCTCGCCGACGATCTCGCCGGTCCGGCCTGGTCCACGCTGTCCCTGCCGGTCGACGGCGTGCCGACGCCCTTCCACTACCGCGAGTCCGAGTTCGGCTGGGTGCTGGCCGGGTCGACGCAGGAAGGGGTGCACGTGGGGGCGTACGGCAGAGGGATGAGCGCGTACGGTCTCGGCTTCGCCATGATCAAGGACATCTCGGCATACGCGTGACGGGGGCCGGTGCTGTCGCCGGGGCGGGCCGACCGGCCCCGTGCCCGTGACGGACCGCCCGGCGAATCCGGTGAACCAGCACACGACCTGACACACGGAGAACCCCCGGAAACCGGCCACCTCGAAGCCTCCGGGACCGACACCCGGAAGACCCACGGGACCCGACACACAGAGAACCCCTGGGACGACCCTGCCCCGGGGGTTCTTTCCGTGCGTACCGCCTAGAACTTGTTCTTCGGCGTGATCCCGAGCGACAGTCCGGACAGGCCGCGCTGCCGGCCGCCGAGCTTCCCCGCGATCGCCCGCAGCGCGGACCCCGCCGGGGAGTCCGGGTCCGTCAGGACGACCGGCTTGCCCTCGTCGCCGCCCTCGCGCAGGCGGACGTCGATGGGGATGCTGCCGAGCACCGGGACGTTCGTGCCCGTGGTCCTGCTGAGGCCGTCGGCGACCCGCTGGCCGCCGCCCGTGCCGAAGACGTCGACCATCTCGTCGCAGTGCGGGCAGGGCAGGCCGGACATGTTCTCGACCACGCCCACGATCTTCTGGTGGGTCTGCACGGCGATGGAGCCGGCCCGCTCCGCGACCTCTGCCGCCGCCTGCTGCGGGGTGGTGACGACCAGGATCTCGGCGTTCGGGACCAGCTGGGCCACGGAGATGGCGATGTCGCCGGTGCCCGGCGGGAGGTCGAGCAGGAGCACGTCCAGGTCGCCCCAGAACACGTCCGCCAGGAACTGCTGCAGCGCCCGGTGGAGCATCGGGCCGCGCCACACGACCGGCGCGTTGCCCGGGGTGAACATGCCGATCGAGATGACCTTCACGCCGTTCGCGGACGGCGGCATGATCATGTTCTCGACCTGGGTGGGACGGCCCTCGGCACCGAGCATGCGCGGCACCGAGTGGCCGTAGATGTCGGCGTCGACGACACCCACCTTCAGACCGTCGGCCGCCATCGCCGCCGCCAGGTTCACCGTCACCGACGACTTGCCGACGCCGCCCTTGCCGGAGGCGACCGCGTACACGCGGGTCAGCGAGCCCGGCTTGGCGAACGGGACCTCGCGCTCGGCCTGGCCGCCGCGCAGTGCGGTCGCCAGCTCCTTGCGCTGCGTGTCACTCATCACGTCCAGCTCGACGTCGACGCGGGTGACGCCCTCGACCCGCGCGACCGCCTCCGTCACGCGCTGCGTGATCGTGTCGCGCATCGGGCAGCCGGAGACCGTCAGGTACACGGCGACCGCGACCGCTCCGTCCGCACCGATCTCCACCGATTTGACCATCCCCAGCTCGGTGATGGGTCGCTGGATCTCGGGGTCGTTCACCGTCGCCAGTGCTTCGCGCACCGCGTCTTCCGTAGCCATAGGACGATGGTACGGCGCCGCACGGGGGCCCCGGGAAGCCTGTCAGCGGTCGTCTACGTCACGTCCGTGCGGCCGTTCTGCCGGGAATACGACGCGCTTGTGGTGGCCGTCGTGCCTGTCCTCCAGTTCCTTCATCAGGTCCTGCAGCTCGGAGCGGATGTAGTCGCGGGT
The DNA here is from genome assembly GCF_055595715.1 of Streptomyces sp. NPDC040410. Lineage (NCBI taxonomy): Bacteria > Bacillati > Actinomycetota > Actinomycetes > Kitasatosporales > Streptomycetaceae > Streptomyces > Streptomyces sp. NPDC040410. The sequence continues at coordinate 116,500 of NZ_JBVIVK010000013.1, read as the reverse complement.
CGCCACCTCGCCGAGGCCGATGCGCAGGGCGGCGATCTCGCGTGTCAGGTACTCGGTGTCCGCGATCGACCGCTCGTTCTGCTTGCGGTCCTGCTCCAGATTGACCCGGTCGCGGTCGTCCTGCCGGTTCTGCGCGAGCAGGATCAGCGGGGCCGCGTAGGAGGCCTGCAGGGACAGCATCAGCGTCAGGAAGATGAACGGGTAGTTGTCGAAGCGCAGGTCGCGCGGCGCGAAGACGTTCCACACCACCCACAGGATGATGACGACCGTCATCCAGACAAGGAACCGCCCGGTGCCGATGAAGCGGGCGACCCGCTCCGACAGCCGCCCGAAGGCCTCCGGGTCCCACTCGGGCAGCAGCCGGCGGCGCGGCGGCCGCGGCTGGTCGAGCCGGGGGCGGTGCCGGGTGGTGGCGGTGGCGCCCGCCGGCGTCCGCTCGCGGACCGTCTCGCGCTCATGAGACCGCTCATGGGGCATGGGGAACCACCTCCTCACCCTCGTCGAGGTGGAACTCCGTCTCCCGCCAGTCCTCCGGCAGCATGTGGTCCAGCACGTCGTCCACGGTCACCGCGCCGAGCAGCGACCCGGCCTCGTCCACGACGGGCACGGCGACCATGTCGTACGTCGCGAACAACCCGGCGACGACCGGCAGCGCCGCGTCCGGCCGCAGCGTCTGTAGATCGTCGTCGATCATCGCGCTGACCAGGGTGTACGGCGGGTCGCGCAGCAGCCGCTGGAAGTGGACCGTGCCGAGGTACTTGCCGGTCGGGGTCTCGTCGGGCGGGCGGCAGACGTAGACCTGGGCGGCGAGGGCGGGGGACAGGTCGCGGTTGCGTACGCGGGCGAGCGCGTCGGCGACGGTGGCGTCCGGCCGCAGCACGATCGGCTCGGTGGTCATGAGCCCGCCGGCGGTCTTCTCCTCGTAGGCCATGAGCCGGCGCACGTCGGCTGCCTCGTCCGGCTGCATCAGCGTCAGCAGACGTTCCTTGTCCTCCTCCGGCAGCTCCGCGAGCAGGTCTGCGGCATCGTCCGGGTCCATCGCCTCCAGCACGTCGGCGGCGCGTTCCTCCTTCAGCTTGCCGAGGATCTCGATCTGGTCGTCCTCCGGCAACTCCTCCAGCACGTCGGCGAGACGGTCGTCGTCCAGGGCGGCGGCGACCTCGGCGCGCCGCTTGGCGGAGAGGTGGTGCAGGACGTTCGCGAGGTCGGCTGGGCGCAGCTGCTCGAAGGTGGCAAGCAGGCTCTCGGCGCCCTGCCCGTGTTCCTCCAGGGAGAACCCGGTGACGGCGGACCACTCGACGGTGAGCGTCTCGCCCTTGCGCCGGAACGCGCCGCTCTTGCCACCCTTCCGTACGAACACCCGGTCGATCTCCCAGTCCCGGCGGGCAGGCAGTTGCTGCACCGACGCGTCGAGGACGGTGATCTTCTCGCCGGTCTCGACGAGCGTGACGCGCCGGTCGAGCAGTTCGCCGAAGACGAGCCGCTCGGTGGGCCGCTGCTCGAAGCGCCGGACATTGAGCACGCCGGTGGTGATGACCTGGCCGGACTCGATGCTCGTCACCCGGGTCATGGGAAGGAAGATGCGGCGCCGGGTGGAGAGTTCGACCACCAGGCCGAGCACCCGGGGAGGCCGCCGCCCGACCCGCAGCATGACGACCAGATCGCGCACGCGGCCCACCTGGTCGCCGTTCGGATCGAAGACGGCGACGCCGGCGAGGTGCGAGACGAAGATCCGGGGGGCGCCCGCTGCCATGGCCGCGCCTCCTTTTCGTACAGGGTTCGAGCTGCGTTACGCAGTGTGGTTCTTTTCCGAATTGCCCGCTCGGATGGGCTTCAGGCTAGCCCGTCCTGTTCGGATACGCCCTGGTGGTCGCTCCGGACGCACTGGCTCCGCCCGGCCGCCACAGCCCCGGTACGCTGCCGTACGCCGCTCCCGGACTCTCTCAGAAAGGCAGCCCCACCTGTGACTGCGATTCCCCGGCGCCGTACCCGCAGGGCCGCTCTGGCGGGCGCGGTGTGCGCCCTGGCCGTGACGGGAACCGGGCTGACGGGATGCAGCGACGACCCGGACGCCGGCACGAACGGGGTCGGCAAACTCCCGGCCGCCCAGATCCAGTCCAGGACCCGTACGGCCGCCGAGTCCGCCGACGCGGTACGTCTCTCCGGAACCGTGGTCACCAGCGGGCGCACCTACAGACTCGACATGCGCCTCAAGGCCGACGGCGCCAGCGGTTCGGTCACCTCGAAGGGGATGGCCTTCCGGCTGCTGCGGTTCGGTGAGCAGCTGTACCTGAAGGCGGACGCGAGCTTCTGGAGCCAGGCGGGCGACGACGCGGAACCGGCGGCCGCCGACAAGCTCGACGGCAAGTTCGTGAAGGTGCCGCAAGGCGACCCGTCGTACAAGAAGTTCAGCGGTTTCACGGACAAGGACGTCCTCCTCGACGGTCTGCTGACGCTGCACGGCGAGCTGGCGACGGACGGCCGCCACGAGCAGGCGGGCGTCCGCACCATCCGCATCGCCGGCGACCAGGGCTCCGGAGGCACGCTGGACGTCTCCCTGGAGGGCACGCCGTATCCGCTGCGTCTGGTGCGGGCCGGCCGCGCGGGGACGCTCAGCTTCTCGGACTGGGGGAAGGACTTCGCCGTGCGGGAACCGGCGAAGAACGAAACGGTGGACTACGGCAAGCAGCTGCCGACGTCCTGACTCCGGTCCTTCCGCCTGTTCTCGTCCTCCGCCTGTTTCTCTGTCCTTCCGGCTGTTCTTCTACTTCCGCCGCTTCTTCACGAGCAGCCGCGGCAGACCCGCCGGCATCGGCTCTCGTGTCGTGGCGGGCGACGGCAGCGGCGCTTCGGCCAGGCTGTCGGCGGGCAACGGCGCCCGCACTCCTGTCGGCTCCAGGCGGAGCACCCGGCACTCGCGCTCCCAGCGCTCCGTCATGGCCTCGCCGTCGGGGGCGTTCAGGCGCTTGCCCTTGAGCTCCGCGACGGCCGCCGCCCACTCCGGCGAACCCGGCGTCAGCTCCACGGCCTTCGCCGCCCACGACACCAGCCTGCCGCCCTTGTCCTTGCTGCGGACGGTCACCTCGGCGCCGGCCCCGTCGGCCAGCCCCGGCAGCGGCTGCTCACCGGGCCCGTCGCCGACCACGCACGCGGCACCCTCGTGCCACACGTGCCACAGCGCCCGGGCCGGGCCCGCGGGACCCCTGACCCAGATGAGGCCGGACTTCTTCGTGGCCTCCTCGACGAGGGCCTGGTCGAGCAGCTCGCTTGTCATGGTCCCAGCCTATCCAGGCGGCTTCACAGCCAGCCGTTCCGCTTCAGAGTGCGGTGGATGCCCAGGCAGATGACTCCGGTGACCATCATGATCACCGGGTAACCGAACCTCCAGTGTGTCTCCGGCATGTAGTCGAAGTTCATGCCGTACACCCCGCACACCATCGTCGGTACGGCGATGATCGCGGCCCAGGAGGTGATCTTCCGCATGTCCTCGTTCTGGGCCACGGACGCCTGCGCGAGGTTGGCCTGGAGGATCGAGTTCAGCAGTTCGTCGAAGCCGATGACCTGCTCCTGCACCCGGGCCAGGTGGTCGGCGACGTCACGGAAGTACTTCTGGATGTCGGGGTCGATCAGCCGCATCGGCCGCTCGCTCAGCAGCTGCATGGGCCGCAGCAGCGGCGAGACCGCCCGCTTGAACTCCAGGACCTCGCGCTTGAGCTGGTAGATCCGCGCCGAGTCCACACCGCGCGAGACCCCGCCCTTGCGCCCCGGCGAGAAGACCTCCGTCTCGACGTCGTCGATGTCGTCCTGCACGGCGTCGGCGACCGCGATGTAGCCGTCGACGACATGGTCGGCGATCGCGTGCAGCACGGCCGAGGGGCCCTTCGCGAGCAGTTCGGGGTCGTCCTGCAGCCGGTGCCGCAGCGCCCGCAGCGAGCCCTGCCCGCCGTGCCGGACGGTGATGAAGAAGTCCCGTCCGGTGAAGCACATGACCTCGCCGGTCTCGACGACCTCGCTGTTGGCGGTGAGCCGGTCGTGCTCGACGTAGTGGATGGTCTTGAAGACGGTGAAGAGGGAGTCGTCGTACCGCTCCAGCTTGGGCCGCTGGTGGGCCTGGACCGCGTCCTCGACGGCGAGCGGGTGCAGCCCGAACTCACCGGCGATACCGGAGAATTCGGCCTCGGTCGGCTCGTGCAGACCGATCCACACGAACCCGCCGTCCCGGCGGACTTGGCGCATCGCCTCGTGCGGGGTCAGCGGCTTCGGCGTCGCGACGCGGGCGCCGTCGCGGTAGACGGCGCAGTCGACGACGGCGGACGGCGTCGAGGGGTCGCGGGTGGTGTCGTACGCGCTGCTGTCCTTGCGCAGGGAGACGCGGGACGGGCGGACCACGGCACGCAGGTCACGGATCATCGACATGGCTGGCTCCTTCGCGAGCGAGCAACGAGAGGCCGCCGGCGAACGGGTGGAACTACCCGGAATGGGGACGTCCTGACTGCGGATGTTTGGCACGTCCACAAAGCGGGGAGCACCGCACCGTCGCGGTGGCGAGCTTCGCTACTGATACAGGTACTGATGCAGACAGACAGATCAGACAGATCAGGCAATAACGAAACGAAGTGCTCTTCCGCTGTGACGCGAACGCGAGAGGTGGCAGCCAGACCAGAGCCGTAGCAGCTACATCAGCGGCCGGAAGAGCGGGTGGTACTGCACGGTCGACTTCGGTCCATTGCAGCCCCACCTCCTCCGGCCGGTCCCTCGTGAGGGACGATCCATTCCCCGTGAAGGGGAGCCCCCGTAGGGGAGTCTCATCGGCGTCGGGACTCGATCGCGACGCTTCTGCGTGCTGCCCCGAACCACCGGGCAAGAGTATCAGCCGACAGAAGTGTCAAGGCGCTGCTTTGCCCGGTACTGACGAGTTCTATGCTCGCCGCATGGCTGATGTTCTTCCTCTGGTCGAGGCCCGTCTGCGCACCGCGCTGGGCGAGCCGGACGCCCGCGCCGCGGTCACCTTCCTCGGTACGGACCGCATCGAGGTGCTGCGCTTCCAGGACACCGGCCAGGAGGGAGCCTTCGTCCGCTACGCCACGCTCGGCATGTCCGCGCAGCCGATGAGCGACCCCACCGCGGTGCTCGCCGACCCGGTCAAAGGGCCCCGCGCCGAGCTGATCCTGTCCGTCCGGGCCGGCCTCGCGGAGACCGACAAGGTGCTCCGCCCGCTCGCCGTGCTGGCCGCTTCCCCCCAGGTCGAGGGTGTGGTCGTGGCTCCCGGAGCCTCCCTCGACGTCGGTGAACCCCTGTGGCCCGGCGCCTCGTTCACCTCGGTGCTGGTCGCCGAGCCGGGCGGCCTGGTCGAGGACCTGGAACTCGACGAGCCACTCGACCCCGTACGGTTCCTGCCGCTGCTGCCCATGACCCCGAACGAGGCCGCCTGGAAGCGGGTGCACGGTGCCCCGGCGCTCCAGGAGCGCTGGCTCGCGAACGGGACGGACCTCAGGGATCCGTCCCGCCGGTCCGTCCCGCTGGACTGACGGGGGAGTGAGCAAGCTCACCAACCCGTGCCTGGGAAGCGTCAGTTGGCAAAGACGGTGACACCCGTGGTGCCGTGGAACGAGGACGAGTACGCCGGCGGCCGGCGGCACCCGGCACGGTCGGAGCCGACGCCGCGCCGGCGCCCGCCCGCACCGCGGTCGGATGCCGCCGCGCCGGCATGCGACAACTCGGCCCAGCTGATTAATGCAACCTGCACTTAGTTGACTCGCTTCGGTCCGGACGGGTGATCGTCCTTGACGTGGGGCAGCAGGGGTAGGACCGTGGGGCCCTATGAGGGGCGAACCCAGTTGCCCGAAGTGTGGTGGCCGGGTCAGGGCTCCCGGACTCTTCGCCGACACCTGGCAGTGCGATGTCCACGGGACCGTGCATCCGGTGCAGCCCGTGATCCCGCCCAGCGTCGAGGCTCTCGACGTCGTCGTGCACCGCACGCAGGTGCCGGTGTGGATGCCGTGGCCGCTGCCCGTCGGCTGGCTGTTCACGGGCGTGGCCTGCGCGGGCGACGACCGCAGCGGCGGCCGTGCCACGGCGGTGGCCTGTTCCGGACCCGGTCCGCTCGGTGGCATGGGGGAACTGATCCTGGTGGCCGAGGAGCTCGGCGTCGGCCTCGGCGCCCGGTACGCGGGCATCGACGGCCCGGACCCGGGGCCGTACATGAACGTCGAGAAGCCGGCCCAGGCCAAGCTCCTCGCCGCCGGCCGTCCGACTCCGCTCTGGCACGTCACCGGGACTCCGGGCGACCGTGCCGTCTTCGCGGGCGAGGCGCTCGGGATGTGGCTGTGGGCGGTCGTCTGGCCCGAACAGTCGGGGCTGCTGATGTACGACGAGCTGGTGCTGACCGACCTGCGGGACGCCGGGGCCGAGGTGGAACTCGTGCCGTGCGGCGCCTTGTCGCCCCGGCTGCTCGAACCCTGAGAGAGCGTCTGATGCCCTCTGGGAGCCTGTAGGGGGCGCTGGGCCGCTGCGGGTGTGACAGGGGGCTCGGGATTCCCGTTATGCTGGAGCGTCCCCTTCCGTCCCGTCACCGCCTGGAGCCGCGTCGTGCGCATAGATCTGCACTGCCACTCCACGGCCTCCGACGGCACGGACACCCCGGCCGAGCTGGTCCGCAACGCCGCCGCGGCCGGTCTGGACGTGGTGGCCCTCACCGACCACGACACCACCCGCGGGTACGCCGAGGCGATCGCCGCGCTCCCTGCGGGGCTCACGCTGGTCACCGGTGCCGAGCTGTCCTGCCGTATCGACGGCGTCAGCATGCACATGCTGGCCTACCTCTTCGACCCCGAGGAGCCGGCGCTGCTCGCCGAGCGCGAGCTGGTGCGGGACGACCGGGTGCCGCGGGCGCGGGGGATGGTCGCCAGGCTCCAGGAGCTCGGTGTGCCCGTCACCTGGGAACAGGTGGCGCGGATCGCGGGGGACGGCTCGGTCGGCCGCCCGCATGTCGCGACCGCGCTCGTCGAGCTCGGCGTCGTGCCGACCGTGAGCGACGCGTTCACCCGGGAGTGGCTGGCCAACGGCGGCCGGGCCTTCGTGGAGAAGCACGAGACCGACCCCTTCGAGGTGATCCGGCTGATCAAGGGCGCGGGCGGCGTCGCCGTGTTCGCGCACCCGGCCGCCAGCAAGCGGGGCCGGACCGTGCCGGAGTCCGCGATCGCGGAGATGGCCGCGGCGGGGCTCGACGGCATCGAGGTCGACCACATGGACCACGACCCGGACACGCGGGGGCGGCTGCGCGGCCTGGCCGGGGAACTGGGGCTGCTGGCGACCGGTTCCAGCGACTACCACGGCAGCCGGAAGGCGGTCTCGCTCGGCGAGTACACGACGGACCCCGAGGTGTACGGGGAGATCACCCGGCGCGCGACCGGCGCGTTCCCGGTGCCGGGGACCGGCGGGGCCTGAGCCGCACCTCCGCGCGTCCACGTCCGTGTCTCTCCTGCAAGGCTTGTACTCACCCATGTTCGACGTCGCCGTCTTCGGCTCCCTGTTCCTGACCCTCTTCGTCATCATGGATCCCCCCGGGATCACCCCGATCTTCCTCGCGCTGACCGCCGGCCGGCCCGGCAAGGTCCAGAAGCGTATGGCGTTCCAGGCCGTCTGCGTGGCCGGCGCAGTGATCGCCGTCTTCGGACTCCTCGGGCACCAGATCCTCGACTACCTGCATGTGTCCGTGCCCGCGCTGATGATCGCGGGCGGGCTGCTGCTCCTGCTGATCGCGCTGGACCTGCTCACCGGCAAGACGGACGAGCCGAAGCAGACCAAGGACGTCAACGTCGCGCTCGTGCCGCTGGGTATGCCGCTGCTGGCCGGGCCCGGCGCGATCGTCTCCGTCATCCTCGCGGTGCAGAAGGCCGACAGTGTCGCCTCGCAGGTGTCGGTATGGGCGGCGATCCTCGCCATCCATGCCGTGCTGTGGCTGGTGATGCGGTACTCGCTGCTGATCATCCGGGTCATCAAGGACGGCGGCGTGGTCCTGGTGACACGGCTCGCGGGCATGATGCTCTCCGCGATCGCCGTGCAGCAGATCATCAATGGGGTCACGCAGGTGATCCAAGGGAGCTGAGGGCCCTCTTCCGGCATGCGCAGAGCCCCCGTACGGCGTCGGAGTCGATGCCGTACGGGGGCTCTGAAACCTGTGTTGGGACCCTGGTTGTTACGAGGCCGGGGTCCCGGCCGGCCGGATCCACAGCCGCTGTCCGATCGAGGCAGCCTGCTGAACGATACGGTTGACGGAGGCGGCGTCCACGACGGTGCTGTCCACGGGCGTGCCGTCGACATCGTCGAGTCGCATGATTTCGAAGCGCATTGGCTTCTCCCTTCGTCTGGTCATCCTCCTGAGGAGAACTACTGGTGGTGGCCCACGGAGCATCGGTGCCCGTGTTCCATACGTATTCAACGAGCTGCGTGTTACAAACATTCCCTACGCTAAGGAAATTTTTCGAACGTCTAACTACTGACCGGTAAGGCAACTCCACGAGACCGATCGGGATCGGTTGTGTTCGCAGCGTGACCGCCGGGACAATGGAGGCGATGAACGACGACCTCGCGGCGCTGATCGCCCGCATCGACCGCACGAACGAGCTGCTCCAGCGCATGCTCGCCGAGGTGGCGAAGACGCCCTCGACCCATGCGATCTTCGTCGACGCGGGCTATCTGTACGCGGCCGCGGGCCGTCTCATCGCCGGCACGGAGGACCGCCGAGCCTTCGACCTGGACGCCGAAGGGCTCATCGAGGCGCTCATCGACCGGGCCCGCACGATCTTCGCGGACAGCCGGCTGCTGCGGGTCTACTGGTACGACGGCGCGAGACGCCGCATCCACACCGCGGAGCAGCAGTCCATCGCCGAACTCCCGGACGTGAAGGTCCGGTTGGGCAACCTCAACGCCAACAACCAGCAGAAGGGCGTCGACTCGCTCATCCGGACGGACCTCGAGTCACTGGCCAGACACCGGGCGATCAGCGACGCGGCTCTGCTGGGCGGCGACGAGGACCTGGTGTCGGCGGTGGAGGCGGCGCAAGGGTACGGGGCGCGGGTGCACCTCTGGGGCATCGAGGCGCCGGAGGGCCGCAACCAGGCGGAACCATTGCTGTGGGAGGTCGACAGTCAGCGCACCTTCGACCTCGACTTCTTCAAGCCCTACGTGGCACGGCGGACGGCACCGGCATACGAGGCGACGACGAGCAGGCCCACACGGGAGGACGTCCGCTTCGTCGGCGCGCAGATCGCGGCGAAGTGGCTGGCGGCGCGGGGCCGGGAGTCCCTGGTGGAACTGCTGCCCGGACACCCGTACCTGCCGGGTTCGGTGGACCAGGACCTGCTGGTGGAGGCGGAGGTCCTTCTCCAGTACTCGCTCCGTGGCCAGGCCGACCTGCGGCGCGCGCTGCGCGACGGCTTCTGGGAGCACCTGCAGACGCTGTACTGACCTCCACACCGGTTACCGGACCGGCTACCGGCTCGTGCTGTCCCAGAAGTCGGCGAGGGCGTGGGACGTCGGGAGGGGCTGGTCCGCGTTGGGGGAGTGCTCGGCACCAGGGATGACGGTACGGCGCGCCCTCAGCCGTACGGCCATGTCGTCGAGAAGCGTCACCGGCCAGGTGTCGTCGCTGGCGCCGGACAGCACGTGGAACGGGAGCGGGACGGCGGCGAGTTCGGCCACACGATCCGGCTCGGAACACAACTGGCGGCCGGTGGCGAGGAGTTGTGCCGGTTTGTTGCCCAGCCAGCGGCGGCGGAGCAGGGCCGGGTCGCCGATGCCGCTGGCGGGCCCGCCGACCTCCTCCGGCGGGCCCATGGCCTGAATGGCCTCCCACACCTGAGCCATGTTCATCACCGCGAGGGCGTCCCACAGCAGCTTCACGCGCTGCTGCTGGGAGTCGGAGATGCGGGCCGGGCCCGACGACATGAGGGTGAGCGAGACGAAGGGGGAGTGGTCGAGGAGAACGGCAGCGCGCGAGACATGCCCGCCGAGCGAGTGGCCGAGCAGGTGCACGGGAGCGTCCAGGGCCTCGGCCTGTGCGAGCACGTCCCGCGCCAACTCCGATTGCGCGTACGCCGATTCATCGTCCTCTGGCCCGTCGGACTCGTACTGTCCCCGCCCGTCCACGGCGACGGTTCGGTACCCGCGCGCCGCGAGCGGTTCGTGCATCAGTGTGAAGTCCTCCTTGCTCCCGGTGAACCCGGGAACCAGCAGGGCGACTCCCTTCGCCTCGACACCGGGCGGGACGGGCGAATCCACGACGGCGAACTCGCCACGCGCGGTCCGCAGAGGATACGAACGGGCACTGGGCGGCGGGGTGAAGGAGACTTGGCTGCTCACGGAGAGAGGGTAGCGGCCGGTGGAGTGGACCGGTCGGGCCGGGACCGCATCTCAGCCCCCTGGCTCCAGCCCCTTGGCTTCAGCCCCTCCGGCGTTTGAGGGGCGGGGGTCCAGGGGCAGAGCCCCCGGCGGGGTCGAAGGGGCGGAGCCCCTGGGACGGGACGGGTAGGGGCGGCGGGGGCGAGCGACCCCGCGCAGGCCCCCAGGAACGCCGACGGCCCGGCCCCACGCAGGGTGGGACCGGGCCGTCGGACAGGAGATCAGCTCTCCACGGGCTCCGTGGCGGCCGTGGCGGCCGCGGCCTTACGGGTCCGACGCCGCGGCGCGGCCTCCGGCTCCTGCGTGGCCTGGGCCGGGATACCAGCGGTATCGACGCTCTCGACGGCCTTACGGGTACGGCGCCGAGGCTTGGCCTCCGCCCCCTCGGCCGTGTCGGCGGCAGCTGTCGCCGCGGTCTTCCGAGTCCGCCGGGGCTTGGCTTCGGTGCCTTCGGCGGTGTCGATGGCTGTCTCGGCGGCGGCCGCG